>NZ_CAMCWT010000043.1:0-21344 GCF_945882885.1 Sandarakinorhabdus limnophila DSM 17366 | reverse complement strand
TGCGGTTCGGCAAAGCGCAGCATGTCGCCTTCGATCCAGCCCTGCGCCAGCGGTGCCATCGATCGCACCTTCACCATCAGCGGGCCATCAATCGGGCCGAGAAGATTGGCGCCATCCAGTTGCACCGCGCGCACCGCCAGCGCCCGGCGCGGCCCGGCGATGACACGGTTCTGCGCGGCATCGATGCCGATCACATACAGCGGCTCGGCCTGGCCACCCAGTTCAAGACCGCGGCGCTGGCCAACGGTGAAACGGTGGATGCCATTGTGGCCGCCAAGCACCCGGCCAGCAATATCGACGATCTCGCCGGGCCGAGCCAGTTCCGGCCGGATCTTCTCCACCACAGCCGCATAATCGCCGCCAGGCACGAAGCAGATATCCTGGCTGTCGGGCTTGGCCGCCACGACCAGGCCAAAGGCTTCAGCCAACGCGCGGGTTTCGGTCTTGGCCAGCCCGCCCAGCGGGAAACGCAGATAATCGAGCTGATCCTGTGTGGTGGTCCACAGGAAATAGCTCTGGTCTTTCGTGGGATCAGCTCCGCGATGCAGTTCGGCGCCATCCGGGCCATCGATGCGCTGCACATAATGGCCGGTCAGCAACGCCTCGGCCCCCAGATCGCGGGCAAGCGAGATCAGATCGGTGAACTTCACCGTTCGGTTACATTCAACGCACGGCACCGGAGTCAGGCCTTTGGCATAGGAGTCGACGAAATTGTCGATCACCGCTTCGCGGAAGCGGCTTTCCATATCGATGACATAATGGGCGATGCCCAGCCGCTCGGCCACAGTACGCGCGTCGCGAATATCGGCCCCGGCGCAGCAGGCGCCTGGCCGGCGTGCGGCGGCACCCTGATCATAGAGCTGCAGCGTGATGCCCACCGTGTGGCAGCCGGCAGTGGCTGCCAGTGCCGCCACCACCGACGAATCGACCCCGCCCGACATGGCGACGGCCACTCGCCGGCCAGCCAAAGGCGCCAGCACGTCGCGCGCGCTGGCGGGCAGCGCGTCAAGATCGAGGAGAAAGGCGGCGGGCATGTTCATGGGCTCAGGCGGCGCAATGGGCATGCGGCCGGTTGTCGTCAAGGGGCGCGCCCGGTAAAGCCGGGCGGCGCGCCGCCGTCATGATGAATGGTTCATCCCGTTTCATCGGCCCCGCGCGCCGACAGGAGGCAAATCCGTGTCTTTCATGTCTCCACCCCCACCCGGATTCGCTGACGATTCGTTGCCTCCCAATGATACGGTGCGTTGGGTGCCCAGCCGCAAGGCCGCCGTGCTCAAGGCGATCCGAGAAGGCCACGTCAGCCTAGAAGACGCTTGCAAGCGTTGGCGCTTAAGCATTGAAGAGATTCAACTTTGGCAGCGCGCCGTGGACAAGGTGGGCACACCTGGCCTGCGGGTGACTCGGGTGCAGATCTATCGTCCACTGTTCGAATCGGATGAAACATGTGGCAAATTATAAGTCAACTTTTGGAATAATTTGGAGAATTTTCTAAAGAGTTGTTTACGTATGCTTATAAATCAGGTTAAGAATACGCAGGGGTGTGTGCCGGGCTTGTTGCGCCCGGCGGCCAATCCGAACTCGGAGACGTATGCATGCGCGTTCTTTTGATTGAAGACGACCGTGCAATGTCTAGCAGCGTTGAGCGCATGCTCGACGAAGCGAGCATCGAGCACGAAACTGCGGGCACAGGGGAGCTCGCGCTCGAATTTGCTCGAACCTATGAATTCGATGTGGTCATGCTGGACCTCACGCTGCCCGATATCAGCGGTCACGAAGTGCTGCGCCAACTGCGCCAACTGCGCATCAATACGCCGGTGCTGATCCTGTCGGGTGACGCCGACACCACCAGCAAGGTGACCGGCTTCGGCGCGGGCGCCGACGATTATGTCACCAAGCCCTTCGACCGCCAGGAACTCATGGCCCGCCTGCACGCCCTCGTGCGGCGCAGCCAGGGTCATGGCCAGTCGCTCATTGTCACCGGTCCGGTCGCGGTTGATCTGGCGGCCCGAAGCGTGTCGGTGGACGGCAAGCGCGTGGCTCTGACCGGCAAGGAATATGCGATCCTCGAGATGCTGTCGCTCCGCAAGGGAATGACGCTGACCAAGGAAATGTTCCTGACCCATCTTTATGGTGGCCGCGACGAGCCTGAACTGAAGATCATCGACGTGTTTGTGTGCAAGCTGCGCAAGAAGTTGCACCAGGCCGGTGCGCCGTCGTCCGGCTGCATCGAAACCGTTTGGGGCCGCGGCTATGCGCTACGCGACCCGGAACCCAATGAATATCCTGCCGTGGCCTGATCAGGTCACGGCACGCTTCTTCCACGAAGGCCGCTGGGCAACCAGCGGCCTTTTTGGTTGTCAGGATGGCCGGCGTGCCTGCACCAAATGGCGCACGACGCCGCGCAGGAACTGCACTTCCGCGCCGGTAAATCCCGGGCGCGTCAGCACATTACGCAGCATCCACCGTGCGGTTTCGGTTTTGCCGGGCGCGGGATTGAAAAAGCCATTGGTTTCCAACCGCGAGTCGATCGTCGCGATCAGCCCGGCTAGTTCATGCTGGGCCGCCGGGCCGTCGCTATTGACCAGCCAGGTGGGTGGCGGCGCGTCATGGCCCATCACCCAGGCATAGCCCAGCACGGCGACGGCCTGCGCCAGGTTGAGACTGCCGAAATCGGGATTGCTGGGAATGGTACAGATGGCGTGGCACTTCAGCAGATCCTCGCGCACCAGTCCGGTGCGCTCCGGCCCGAACAACAGCGCGGATTTGCCGGGCAGCGCCTGCAGTTCCGCCACACAGCCAGCGGGCGACGTCACGCGGCGAACCATGTCGCGCGTGGTTTGCGCGGTGCCGATGGTCAGATGGCAATCGGCAATCGCCTCGGCCACGCTATCAAACACGCGCGCGTTCTCAATCACCTTGTCCGCACCAGCCGCAGAGGGGCCGGCGTCAGGATTGGGCCAGCCGTCACGTGGTTGCACCAATCGCAATTCGGTCAGGCCGAAATTCAGCATGGCGCGGGCCACGGCGCCGATGTTCATGCCCAGTTGCGGGCGCACGAGGATGATCGCGGGCGGATTGAGGGGCAGGCTCATGAGGTCGCCCTAGCCGGTTTGTCTGCGCTTGTCAGTCGGGCTTGCCCTTCACGCCGTTCACGGCCCCGCTTAGCCCGCCCACGAACGTCTCGAAATCCTTGGCTTCACGGAAATCGCGATAGACAGACGCAAAACGGATATAGGCCACCGGATCGAGCGCTTTCAGCGCTGCCATCACCAGTTCACCCACCGTATCGGCTTCGATCTCGGCCTCGCCCAGCGATTCCAGCTGGCGCACGACGCCGTTGACCAGCCGCTCGATGCGTTCGGGCTCCACCGGGCGCTTGCGGCAGGCGATCTCGATCGATCGCGCCAGCTTGTCACGGTCGAACGGCTCGCGCTTGCCGCTCTTCTTGACCAAGGTGAGTTCGCGCAGTTGCACGCGTTCGAAGGTGGTAAAGCGTCCAGCACAGGCCGGGCACTGCCGCCGCCGCCGGATCGACGCGCCATCATCGGTGGGACGGCTGTCCTTCACTTGGGTGTCGTCATTGCCGCAAAAGGGACAGCGCATCAGGGCCTCTTGGTGATGGTGCGCAGGAAGCCGAGCGCGGCGCCGATCAGCGTGCCCCAGAACAGGCCGATGAAGGAGAAAATCAGCCCGACGAAAAAGCCCACCGCAGCGCCCGCCATCACATTGCGGCCCACATCGGTGCCGCCCACCGGGCCAGCCTTGGCAAACAGATCGTCAGCGCCCTGCTTGAATTTCGCGCCAGTGGGACTGTCGAGCAGATCGTCCACCACCTGGCCCGCCTTGGTGAAGCCGGCATCGGCAATATCGGCTATCTGCTTGCCGGTATCGTTGTCGAGCGCGCGCTTGGCCGAAGCCACTGCATCCTCGGCGGCTTGGGTCAGCTTGTCAGGCTCTCGCTTTGGGCCGCCTGCTTCATCCCCCTGCATCCGCGTTTCTCCCCCGAAATGGCGAAGCGGATTAGACCGGATAAATCGGGAAACGCGCGCACAGCGCCCGCACCCGCTGGTTCACCGCCTTTTCCACTTCGGCATTGCCATCATGCCCATTGGCAGCCAGCCCGTCCAGCACATCGGCGATCATGTCGCCAATGGCCTGAAACTCGGCAATGCCGAAACCGCGGGTGGTGCCGGCCGGCGAGCCGACGCGGATGCCGCTGGTCTGGGTGGGCGGCAGCGGATCGAAGGGCACGCCATTTTTGTTGCAGGTAATGCCGGCGCGCTCCAACGCTTCATCGGCCTGCTTGCCGGTAATGCCCTTGGGCGTCAGGTCGATCAGCGCCAGGTGGGTATCGGTGCCGCCAGCCACCACGGCGCAGCCGCGCTCCACAAGCCGCGCCGCCAGCGCCTGCGCGTTGGCGATCACGGCCTTCGAATAATCCTTGAAGCCCGGCTGCAGCGCTTCGCCAAAGGCGACCGCCTTGGCGGCGATAACGTGCATCAGTGGACCGCCTTGCAGCCCGGGGAACACCGCGCTGTTGAACTTCTTGCCCAGTTCGGCATCGCGGGAAAGGATCATGCCGCCCCGGGGCCCACGCAGCGTCTTGTGGGTGGTGGTCGTCACCACGTCGGCATGCGGGATCGGCGACGGATGGATACCCGCGGCCACGAGGCCGGAAAAATGCGCCATGTCCACCAGCAGACGGGCGCCCACCTTGTCGGCAATGGCACGGAAACGGGCAAAATCGATGATGCGCGGATAGGCGGAACCACCGGCAATGATCAGCACCGGCTTGTGCTCCACGGCCAGGCGCTCGACCTCGTCATAATCGATCAGATGGTCTTCACGGCGCACGCCATATTGAATGGCGTTGAACCACTTGCCACTCATCGCCGCCTTGGCACCGTGGGTAAGGTGGCCGCCTGCATCCAGGCTCATGCCCAGAATGGTGTCGCCGGGCTTGGTGAGCGCCAACATCACGGCGCCATTGGCCTGCGCGCCGGAATGCGGCTGCACGTTGGCGTAGGCAGCGCCGAAAAGCTCCTTGGCGCGGTCGATGGCCAGCTGTTCCACGACATCAGAGGGATGGCAGCCCTGATAGTAACGCTTGCCGGGATAACCTTCGGCATATTTGTTGGTGAACACCGATCCTTGCGCTTCTAGCATCGCACGAGAAACGATGTTCTCAGACGCGATCAGTTCGATCTGGTTCTGCTGGCGGTCAAGCTCGGCGGCAATCGCAGCGGCCACAGCAGGATCACTTACCGCAGCCGGCGTTTCGAAGAAGCCATTGGGGCGGATTTCCGTAACGGGACGGGCGCTCATTCCGCTTCTCCTCAACCCAATTTGGCGACGCGCCCGGCATGGCGGCCACCTTCGAACGGCGTGTTCAGAAATTCGGCCACACAATCACGGGCGGTCTCGATGCCGCTTATCCGGCTGCCCAGCGCGATGCAATTGGCATCATTATGCTGACGGGCCAACCGCGCCATCAAGCCGCTGGTCACCAACGCACAACGGGCGCCGGCAATGCGGTTGACGGCGATGGAAATGCCGATGCCGCTGCCACAAACGGCAATGCCCTTTGCGGCGCGGCCATGCGCCACCGCCTCCCCCAGCGCATGGCCGAAATCGGGATAATCGACACTGGCCTCGCTGCCGGGCCCCAGATCGAGCACATCGTGCCCGGCGGCACGCAGTTCATCGGCCAGCAGCGCCTTCAGGGCGTATCCGGCGTGATCGGAAGCAAGTGCAATGCGCGACACGGGGGGTGACTCCTTGGCTGCGCCCTCTCTCTAGACGCATCACACCGCCGTGCCAACCAGCCTGCCGATTCCTGCCGTCAGCGCCATCGCCAGCGCGCCCCAGAACACCACGCGCACCACCGGCCGCAGCGGCGGCGCGCCACCGGCCTTGGCGCCGACATAACCCAGCAGCGCAAGGAACAGGATCGAACCGCCCCCCTGCCCCAGCGCCATCATGTTCATCGGCAGCAGCACGGCGAGCAGCAGCGGCAGCGCCGCCCCCACGGTGAAGGCGCCTGCCGATGCAAGCGCGGCAACCACGGGGCGGGCGGTGGTGATATCGGTGATGTTCAGTTCGTCGCGAGCGTGCGCCGCCAACGCATCATGCGCCATCATCTGGCTGGCCACCTTGTGGGCGGTTTCGGCATCGACGCCGCGTGTCACGTAAATGGCCGCAAGCTCTTCATGTTCATGTTCGGGACTGGCGGCCAATTCCGCCTGTTCACGCGCCAGGTCCGCGCCTTCGGTATCGGCCTGGCTGCTGACCGAGACATATTCCCCCGCCGCCATCGACATAGCGCCAGCCACCAGCCCGGCAATGCCCGCCACCAGCAGCGCCGGCCGCTCCGCCCCCGAGGCGGCGACACCCAGGATCAGGCTGGCAGTGGAGACAATCCCGTCGTTCGCCCCCAGCACGGCTGCCCGCAGCCAGCCGGCACGGGCAACAAGATGGGTCTCGCGGTGGCTGCGCATGGATCCTCCGGCGTTGTGGCCTGTGTTTATCGGTCACCGCGTCCAGCTACGCAATCGGGGGTGCTGCCGGGTTGACAGGCCTGACCGGGCCATTTGCCCAATGGCGACTGCGGGTGAGATTGAGGCATATTCTGCCAACGGCGCGCATGACGCGGGCCCAACAGATATGGATCGAACCAGCCATGGCCAGCACCACCAGCCACGCCAATATCGTGCAACGCGGATGGGAGGCGTTGGGCCGCGGCGATTGGGACACGCTGATCGCGGACTATCTGCCCGACATGCTGTTCGTGATGCCCGGCCAGACTGACATGCTGCACGGCACGGCGGCATTTCGCGGCGCGCTGGAAAACCTGGGCGCGGCCCTGCCGCCGGGCTTTGAAATCACCGGTCTGCGGCAGATTTCGGATGGCGATGAGGTCGTCTCCATCCTGAACTGGGCCAGCACCAAATGTGCCGGCGGCAGCCAGCTTGCCGTGCTGTTCCGCTTTGTGGGTGACAAGATCAGCGAAGAACGCTGGTTTGTCGACATGGTGCAGTGGAAGGCCTGTTTTTAGACCGGGGGCTGACCGGGGCAGGCGGGAATCGCCCCCACGGGCGTTTTCCCCACTAAGCCTGAACGTCACGACACCCCCGCCCTGGCGGCACGGCTTGTCGCGCCCTGTGCACCGTTCAACCGCGCTTTGGCCTGCTGTGCCAACCATGTTCATTCGGCAGCAATGGCGACAGGACGGAAGTGCACAACGGCAGCAATGGCCAAGGGCGACGAGGTTGCCCGATTACAGGGTTTGGCATGCCATCAGGGGCACCGGCAGCCGCGCCGCAACCGAACTGCAAGGGATGAAGCCGATGAACATCATGACCAGAACAGCCAGTACGACAGCGATCATGCTCGCTATGGCCGTAGCCGCACCAGTCGCCGCCCAGAATGCACCCACCGTGCCCGACGCCCCCAACACTCAGACCGTGACCGGCGAACGTCCGCAGCCTGGCCCCGAAATCAAGGGCATCATTTCGGCGCGCAGCGGTGATCGCATGGCGGTGACCGCCGAAGATGGCACCAAGACCATCATCAGCATCGACGACGCCACCCAGGTGAAGGGCAGGACCGGCCTGTTCGGCGGCAAAGGCAAGTTCAGCGCCGCCTCGCTGATGAACGGCCTGCCAGTGACGGTGAAGACACTGCAGGCCGGCGACGCGCTGGTGGCCAGTATCGTTACCTTCCGCGGCAATGATTTCAAGACCGCCGCCATGATCCGACAGGGCACGGCGCAAGGCTTTGAAGAACAGTCCGCCGCCACTGCCGCGCTGCGCGGCCGCGTTGCCGATATCGACAATTACAACGTGAAGGCCACCACAAACGTCTATTTCGACACCGGCAAATGGATCCTGTCAGATCAGGCCAAGGCCGAATTGTGCAATGCTGCGGCCACAGCCGAAAAGACACCCAACGCGCTGCTGCTGGTGGTCGGCTACACTGATTCCGTGGGCGACGAGGATTACAACCAGGAACTGAGCGAAAAACGGGCCAGCCGAGTGTTGGCACATCTGCAGCAGGTGTGCCGCTGGAAACAATTCCGCACCCTCACGCCCAGCGGCATGGCCGAATCCGATCCGGTGGCCGACAACAGCACCGATGAAGGCAAGGCCCAGAACCGCCGCGTTGCCGTCAACGTGTTGGTAAGCAAGGCTGTCGACGGACTGTGATCGAACTGGCGGGCGGCAGGATTGGCCTGCTGCCCGCTTATTCGTCCCTGTTCATTCGAACGTCAGATCACCCGTCTCCGGCACTTCGAAATGCCGCGCCACATCGTCGTCGCTGATCGCCTCGAGCGTGGCGGGCTGCCACTTGGGATTGCGATCCTTGTCGATCAGCTGGGCGCGGATGCCTTCGAAGAAATCATGGCCGTTCCGGATTTCGCACACCATGCGATATTCGTTGATCAGCGCGTCCTCGATCTCCACCCCGCGTGCGGCGCGCAGGCCGGCGAGGCTAAGCTTGCAGCTGATCGGCGACATGCGGCGGATGATGGCGGCCTGTTCCTGTGCCCAATCATCGCCGGCATCCAGGCTGGCCATGATATCTTCCATGCGATCATGGCCAAAATGATAATCGATGGCATCGCGATAGGCGGCCAGTGGCGGTTCGCCAGCATCTTCGTCGAACGCGGCCAGCACTTCGGCCAGAGGTTCATGGCTGGTCGCCAGCAGGTCGCACAGAGTCGGCAGATGCTGTGACGGCACATAGTGCGTGGCGATCCCGCAATAGCGCAGGTCTGCCGCCTTCAGCCGCGCCCCGGTCAATGCCAGCCAGGTACCGATCTCGCCAGGCAACTTCGCCAGTGCATGGGTGCCGCCCACATCGGGGATCAGGCCAATGCCGGTTTCGGGCATGGCAAACAGCGTGCGTTCGGTGGCGATGCTGTAGGGGCCGTGGATCGAGAGGCCCACGCCGCCGCCCATGGTGATACCGTAGATCAGCGCCACCCACGGCTTGCCGCAACGGGCGATGGCCTGGTTCATGCGATATTCGTCGTGGAAGAACGTCTCCCACAGCGCCCGGTTCTGCCGGCCTTCGCGGCCGAGCAGCGCAACATCGCCGCCAGCGCAAAACGCCCGCTCACCGGCGCCATCGATCACGATATGCTGCACCTCATGGTCGCCCATCGCATTGATCACGGCGCGGTGGATGGTCACCGCCATCGGGTGATTGAGCGCATTGAGCGCCTGCGGCCGATTGAGCGTGATCCACAACGCATGGCCACGGCGTTCAACCAGGACCTCGGGGGCGGTTTCGGTCATTGGCGGTCCACCAGCTTGCTGGGGCCATCCAGTTCGATCGGGATGGCCGACGTGGTGAGGCGGGCGAGCAAAGTGCCCTCCTCGTCGAACAGATCTGCTTCCATGAAGGCGATGCGTTTGCCCAGCTTCAGGCAGCGGCCTTCGGCATAGAGCGGCACACCGGCCTTGGCAGGCGCAAAGAAGCTGGTTTTCAGCTCGATCGTCGGGATGCCGATGCGCTTGCCGCTCTTGATGATGGCCGCAAATGCCGCTGCATCATCCAGCATGGCAACCACGATCCCGCCCTGCACATTACCCATCGGGTTGCGGCAGGCATCGATCGGCTGAAACTTCATCTTCACCCGGCCGGCGGCGCTGTCGATCTCGAGAATCTCCTGCCCCAGGATCGCAGCCGTGGGCGGCACGAAGCGGTTCATGCGCGCTTTCAGATCGTCTTCGTTCAGGGCCATTACGGTCTCACCTGCTAATCTCGAGGCCATAGCGGTGCAGCGCCGGTGCCAGCGCGTCAACCTGTTCGTGATGCCGAGTGAACAGCGCACGACCGCGCCCTTCACCCTTGCGCCCGCGGTCGCCAAGCAAATGGGCCACCCGCCGGGCGATGCCGGGCCCGCCGTCGACAAAGCCCATCCCCGGCGCTGCCGCCTGCAACTGCGGCAGCAGCAGCGGGAAGTGGGTACAGGCCAGCACGATCTGATCGATGCGCTCGCCACCGTTCTGGCTGGTCAGCCCCGCCAGTTCCGGCGCAACGTCCGCCGCTGTCACCGGTTCGCCCCGCAAATGCGCCTCGGCCAGTTCCACCAGCCGCGCCGATCCGTGCAGCAGAACCGTGCAATCGGCGGCATGATCGGCGGAAAGCCGCGCCACATAGGGCTGGCGCACCGTCGCCATCGTGCCGAGCACGCCGATTACCCGCGATTTCGACATTTCCGCCGCCGGCTTGATCGCCGGCACCGTGCCAACCACCGGCACATCCAGCACCGCCCGGGCGTGCACCAGCGCGATCGTGGAGGCGGTGTTGCAGGCAATCACGATCAGATGCGGCTGCAACCGTTCGGTGAGCCGACCGAGCAACGCGCACACCCTGGTGGCGACCTCCATCTCGGTCTTTGCGCCGTAAGGAAAACCTGCATTATCAGCAATATAGCTGATATCGATCGCCGGCAGCGCCGCGCGTACGTCATCGAGAACGGACAAGCCGCCCACGCCGGAATCCAGCATCAGAACATGCGTGATGGCCGCCTCCATGCAAGCTTTGCCCGGCTCATGTCATGGCTGGCGGCAAAAGGCAAAACGCGCCGCAAAATCGTGCTCAACAAAGCATGAATTGGCTTTTTCAGCCCTGAAAATTTTCCAGCATCCGCCGTCAACATCGGTGACCAGCATCCGGTTTCGGGAGCTGCCGGCGAGTGCAACAACAGGGAAAAAGCGCGATGTTCAGGCAGATCATCACCGGTGCCGCCGCCGTTCTCGGCCTGGCCAGCACCGCCCAGGCCACGGTGGAGATTTCCACCACAGCCCGCGGCTTGGTGAGCAACGTGCGCGTGGTGGGTCAAGCGCTCACCCTGATCGGGCCGGTTGCTCCGATCAGCGGCCGCACCTCGCCCGGCTATTCGCTGAACAACAGCGCCGCCTCGCTGGCCACCAGCGTCGGGCTGGGCACGGTCTCCGGCGTCACCGCCACGCTTGGCCTCAACAGCGGCGCCATCGCCACCGCGGCCAGCGCCAATGGCACCACCCCGCTCGACATCACCAGCGGCAGTGCCAGCGCCACGGTGAACAACCTCGAAATCGGGCTGGTCACCAGCCTGCTGGGCGTGCCGACATCGATCCTCTCGCTCACTGCCGGCCAGGTGCAATCGGTCAGCATGTTAGACAAGCTTGGCGGCACAACGTTCCTGGCCGGCGGCTCGCTGTTCTCCAACCTTGCGCTCAGCGTCAATGGCAGTTCAGTGTTCAGCTTTGGCAGCAATGCCCAGGTCGCCCCCAACTTCGTCGCCTTTAACCAAAATGGCCTGAAAGTGACGTTGAATCAGCAGTTTGCCAGCAACTTCGACAACACGCGGGTGCTGATCACCAACGCGATCGGCATCAGTTTCAGCAATTATCTGCTCGACGGTCGCAGCCTCGGTGGCACCATCACCGTTGGCCAGTCGCTGGCTGAGTTCATGGACAGCAGTGGCGACCCGGTGCCGGAGCCGACCAGATGGGCGCAGATGCTGACCGGTTTCGGCTTTGCCGGCGCTGCCGCCCGCCGTCGGCGTGCACTGAGGGCTTGACCTGCGCCCACTGCCTGCGGCTATGCCCAGCGCATGGCCGAACCCACCATCTTTGCTGACACGGATTGGCCGCCGCCGCTGCCCGATGCCAATGGTTTCGTGGCGCCACCGGTGCCGGGTGTTGGTGGGGCGCTGGCGCGCCTTGCCCGCGCGCTGGCGGCGGATCCCGGCGGTGGCCGGCGGGTGGCGGCGCGCGGTTTGTGGCTATTGGCAGTCGCGGCGCTGTGCGTGCCACTGCACATGGCCTGCCGACGCCTCGGCCTGCCCTCGCCATGGGCCCGCCGCTTCCTGGGCTGGAGCGCACGCGCCTGCGGCATCCGGGTGCGCAGCATCGGCCAGCCGGTGGCCCGCGACGTCTTCTACATCTCCAATCATCTCAGCTGGACTGACGCGCTCATCCTCGGCGGGCAAACGGGCACCGTGTTCGTGGCGCAGGACGGCATCGCGATCTGGCCCGGCCTCGCCTTCATCTGCCGCCTTAACGACACCATCTTCGTTAACCGCAGCGACCGCATGGGCGTGCCGGCCCAGATCGCCGCCATGCGCACGCAGTTCACGCGTCACAGCCGCATCGCCATGTTCCCGGAAGCCACCTGTTCCGATGGCCGCCGCCTGCTGCCGTTCAAGGCGCCGCTGTTTGCCATGCTGATCCCGCCCCCGCCGGGCGCCACGCTGCAACCCGTGGTGATCGATTGCGACGAAGCCGGGCGCAATCTCGCCTGGGTCGGCATGGAAACCGGCGCTGCCAATGCGTGGCGGCTGCTGTCCCGCCCCGGCACCTGGGAAGCCCGCGTGCATTTCCTTGAACCCTTCAGCCCCGCCGACACGCCCGATCGCAAGGCGCTTTCGGGCCGCGCCCGCACCGCCATCGCGGAGAAATTGTCGGAAACGCTGGGTGGCCGACCGGTGGCTTGATCGAGAGACTGGCATTCCTGACCGTGGTGCGCGCTCTGTCCCCCCGCTAGACGTTGCGAACACTGCTCGAAAAGATCGCGCCGGAAGGACATGATGTGGCGAATGCACCACCATCGCCATTGCTGACAGCGCCGATCGGCCCCACCCTGCTGCGCCTCGCCGCGCCCAACATCGTTTCGATGGTGATGTCGTCGCTCACCATGATGACCGAGGCTTTCTACGTCGGCCAGCTCGGCACCGCGCCGCTGGCCGGGCTGGCGCTGGCCTTTCCGATGATGATGCTGATGGGGATGCTGTCCGCCGGCGCATTCGGCGGCACCATCACCGGCGCGGTGTCCCGCCGGCTGGGCGCGGGTGATCGGGCCGGCGCCGAAGAACTGGCTGTGCATGCCGTGCTGCTGATGGTGGTGCTGGCCAGTCTTTGCGCGGCGGTGTTCTTGGCTGGCGGCCGGTTCATCTACGGCGCACTGGGCGGCACTGGCGCGGTGCTGGAACAGGCGCTGGCCTATTCCGATACGCTGTTCCTCGGCTGTGTCAGCCTGTGGTTGTCCAACGCGTTGGCCGGCATCGTGCGCGCCACCGGCAATATGGGTGTGGCGGCCCGGATCGGCGTCATGGGCTCGGTATTGCAGGTCAGCATCGCTGGCGTGCTGGTGTTCGGGCTGGGGCCGTTTCCGCGGCTGGGCATCGCCGGGGCACCGGCCGGCATCGTCATCAGCAGCACGATTGCCACCATCCTGATGCTGATCTTCCTCACCACCCGCTGCCGCGAACTGCGCCTGCACTTTACCGGCGTGAAACTGCACTGGGCGCCGATCATCGCCATCCTGCGCATTGGCGGGCTGGCGGCGATCAACCCCTTCTGCACGCTGGCCTCCGTGCTGGTCATCACTGCATCCATGGCGCGTTTCGGCACCGATGTGCTGGCCGGCTATGGCATTGGCGCGCGTCTGGAATTTCTGGTGGTGCCGATGATTTTCGGCCTTGGCGCCGCCTCCACCGCCATGGTGGGCGTGCATTTCGGCGCGCGGGAGATCGCCCGCGCCCACACGGTGGCCTGGACGGCTGCCGGCTTCAGCGCGATCCTGGCCGGCGCGATCGGGCTGGTGGCGTCGCTGTTTCCGGGGCTGTGGGCCAATCTGTTCACCGCCGATGAAGCGGTGCGGGCTGCCTGCCGCAGCTATCTGCAGATTGTCGCGCCCTTCTATGCCTTCTTCGGCGTGGCGACGTGCCTGTTCTTTGCCTCACAAGGCGCCGGGCGGGTATTGTGGCCGGTGATTGCCGCCGTGGTGCGCGTGGTGGTCATCGTGGGTGGCAGTGCCGTTCTGGCCGGCAACCCCGGCGCGCAGCCAGCGCAGTATTTCATGATCATCGCTGCCGGCATGGTCACCCATGCGCTGGTTACGGCCAGCGCCATCCGCCTGGGCGCCTGGACCCAGGGCAACCCGGAGGCCGCCACCCGGTGACAGCCCGTCCCGCTTCTGCAAAGATGCGGGCATGACCGACACAAAGCATCTGCTGGTTGACCGTGAGGGCCACATCGTTACGGTGAAGCTTAACCGCCCCGAACAGCGCAATGCGTTGTCGTTGCCGCTGATGCTGGAACTCACAGAGGTATTGCAGCAGATCGGCAACAGCGATGCGCGCGGCGTCATCCTTGCCGCCAATGGGCCGGTGTTTTCGGCCGGGCATCATTTCGCCGACATGGCCGGCCACAGCCATGACGAGGTGCGCGAGCTGTTCCGCATCTGCACCGACATGATGGACCTGTTGCAGGCCCTGCCACAGCCAGTGGTGGCCCGCGTGCACGGCCTCGCCACCGCGGCCGGTTGCCAACTGGTCGCCACCTGCGATCTGGCCGTGGCGGCAGCCAGCGCCAGCTTTGCCCTGCCCGGCGGCAAGGGCGCCCTGTTCTGCCACACGCCATTGGTCGCTGTGGCGCGCAACCTGGGCCGCAAGCGGGCGCTGGAACTGGCGATGACCGGCGACCCCATCGATGCGCGAACCGCGGCCGATTGGGGCCTGGTCAACCGCGTGGTGCCTGATGACCAGCTGGAAGCCGCCACGCTCGACCTCATCAGCCGCGCCACGCGCGGCGCGGCGGAGTCCAAGGCGGTGGGCAAGCAGGCCTATTATCGCCAGATGGAGATGCCTCAGCCTGCCGCCTATGGCCACGCGGGCGATGTCATGGCCGAGAACGCCCTGGGTGCGGCCGCACAAGCCAGCTTCCGCGCCTTCCTCGACAAGCGGAAACATTGAGCCGAAACCGCCGGGAGCCGAAACCGCCAGCACTCGCCTCCCTCCCATGTTTGGGCATCGACATGCGGCACTGATTGCCTGTTCACTCCGCACCACACAACAGCACGGGGAGGAGAAATGGCCATGGTCTACGAAGACATTCTGTACAGCGTCAGCGATGGCGTTGCCGTCATCACCCTAAATCGCCCGGACCGGCTCAACGCCTGGCGCGGCGAGATGGCCCGCGATGTGAAGGCGGCCATGCGCGCCGCCAGCGACGATGATGCGGTGCGGGTGATCGTGCTCACCGGCGCCGGCCGCGGCTTTTGCGCCGGGGCCGACATGAATATGCTGCAGGCCATCCAGAGCGACGGCGCCTCGGCCCGCGGCGCCGCTGGCCCGGCCGATTTCGATGCCAATGCCCGCGCCGATTTCCGCATGCAGAACAGCTGGTTTCCCGCCGTGCCCAAACCCATCATCGGCGCCATCAACGGTGCCTGCGCCGGGCTCGGCATGGTCTATGCGCTCTACACCGATATCCGCTTCGCCTCCGATGCGGCGATGTTCACCACCGCCTTTTCCAAGCGCGGGCTGATCGCCGAACACGGCATTTCCTGGCTGTTGCCGCGCCTGATCGGCTTTGCTGCGGCCGCCGATCTGCTGTTTTCGTCGCGCAAGGTCGATGCCGCCGAAGCATTGACGCTGGGGCTGGTGACGCGCGTTTTCCCGGCTGCCGAGTTCGAAGCCGGCGTGATGGCCTATGCGAAGATGCTGGCCAACGACGTGTCCCCGCGTTCGCTGCGCGAGATGAAGCGCGAGCTGTGGAACGCGCAGTTTGAATCGCTGGGCGAAGCGATTGCCGCTGCAGATGCCGACATGGCCGGCAGCTTCGCTTCGGAGGACTTCAAGGAAGGCGTCGCGCATTTCCTCGAAAAGCGGCCGGCGCGCTTTACCGGCCGCTGACTGGACGGCGACCCTGCGAGCGGCCATGCTCACGTCGATGGGGCGGGGGCAGCAGACATGACAGCAGGAACGTCTGCGGCATCGGCTGAGGGCTTTGCGCCCGGCCTGCCCGAACGGGTGATTTGGAAGGCGCAGCTGCGGCTGCTGCCCCTGCTGTTCTTCGCCTACATGATCGCGATCATCGATCGCGCCAACATCAGCTTTGCCGCCCAGACAATGAATGCTGATCTCGGCTTTTCGGCCAGCGTCTTCGGCTTTGCCGGCGGCATCTTCTTCGTCAGCTATGCCCTGCTGGAAGTGCCGTCGAACATGCTGATGATGCGTTTTGGCACACGGCTGTGGGTGACGCGGATCATGATCAGCTGGGGCGTGATTTCCGCCGCCCAGATGTTCGTGACCACGCCCCTGCAATTCTATGCGCTGCGTTTCCTGCTCGGCGCGGCCGAAGCCGGCTTTTTCCCGGCCATCCTCTACTACGCCAGCCTGTGGTTTCCGGCGCAGTGGCGCGGCCGGGTGATCAGCCGCTTTTATGTGGCCCAGCCCGTCACCCAGATCGTGATGGGCCTGATATCGGGGCCGATCCTGGCAATGGAAGGCCTGTCGGGCCTGCACGGCTGGCAATGGCTGTTCCTGCTGGAAGCCTGCCCGGCCATCGCGATGGGCTTCATCATCTGGCGCTATCTGCCGGATGCGCCCGATCGCGTTGGCTGGCTCGCCCCTGAGGAACGCCGCTGGCTGACGGCCACGCTGGCCGCCGAAGCCAGTACCAGCACCGCGCATGAAAGCGTGTTCAAGGCCATTTCCGACCCGCGCCTACTGATGTTCGGCATCATTTGGTTTCTGTGCACCGGCGGCCTGAATGCCTATCTGGTGACGATGCAGTTGATCCTGGCCGAAAAGACCGGCTTTTCGGCCAACAGCGTCGGGCAGTTGACGGCGGTGTGCGGCATCGTCGGCGTCATCATGCTGCTCGGCGTCAGCGCGCGCAGCGACCAACGGCAGGAACGTTTCTGGCACGTGATCCTGCCTTGGTCCGTGGGCGCCGGCGCCTTCATCGCGCTTGCCATGGCCGATCTGCCAGTGGTTGCCATCATCGCTGCCCTGCTGATCGCCGCAACAATTTTGCCGGTCCATTCCGTGTTCTACGCCGCCCTCACCGAAGGATTGCACGAACGCCACCGCGCGGTCAGCATCGCCGCGGTCAACACCTTCGGCCAGTTCGGCAGCTTTTTGGCCACCAGCGGCTTCGGCGTCGCCCGCGATGCCACCGGCAGTTACAACGCCGGCATCGCCGCCATCGCGGCGGGCGCGGTGGTGAGTGTTGTCCTGCTCAATTCGCTGAGACTGAAGACCGTCGCCAAAGCGTGAGTGCACTTGTGGGATTGGCGGCACTGGTGACAGCGCCGCTTTGGCCGGCTAATCCACCATCATGACTCACGCTGCCTACCCCGCCGCCCGCCTCCGCCGCACCCGGATGACCGCCTGGAGCCGCGATCTGCATCGCGAAACGTCGCTCAGCCCGGCCAATCTGATCTGGCCGCTGTTCCCCACCGAAGGCCACGACGTGGAAACGCCGGTGAGTACCATGCCCGGCGTGTCGCGGCTGAGCGTCGACCGGTTGGCCAAGGCGGCAAAAGAGGCGGCAAGTCTGGGCATTCCGGCGGTGGCGCTATTCCCGCACACCAGCCCGGATCGGCGCAGCGAGGATGCAAAGGAAGCGCTCAACCCGGACAATCTGATCTGCCGCGCCATCCGCGCCATCAAGGAGGCGGCACCGGAGGTGGGTGTGCTCACCGATGTAGCGCTCGATCTCTACACCAGCCATGGCCATGATGGTCTGTTGAGCGACGCTGGCGAGATCTTGAACGACGCCACGGTGGAGATGCTGGTTGGCCAGTCATTAAACCAGGCCCGCGCCGGCTGCGATATCATTGCCCCGTCCGACATGATGGATGGCCGCGTCGCCGCCATCCGCGCCGGGCTGGAGGCAGACGGGTTCCACAACACCCAGATCATGGCCTATTCGGCCAAATATGCCTCGGCCTTCTATGGCCCCTATCGCGATGCGGTGGGCAGCGGCGGCGTGCTGAAGGGCGACAAGAAAACCTATCAGATGGATCCGGCCAATGCCCGCGAAGCGCTTCGCGAAGTGGCGCTGGACATCGCCGAGGGCGCGGATTCGGTGATGGTGAAGCCGGGGATGCCCTATCTGGACATCATCCGCGCCATCCGCGACGCCTTCGACGTGCCGGTGTTCGCCTATCAGGTGAGCGGCGAATATGCGATGCTGGAAGCCGCGATTGCCGCTGGCGTTCTGGATCGCAACAAGGGCGTGCTGGAAGCATTGATGAGCTTCCGCCGCGCGGGTTGTTCGGGCGTGCTCACCTATCACGCGCCGCTGGCGGCGCGGCTGATGGGGGCGTGATGGGCGAACGCGTGCGCATCGCGGTCTTGGGGGCTTCGGGTTACACGGGGGCAGACCTTGTGCGCCTGGCGCTCACCCACCCGCGCATCGAGATTGCGGCACTGGCCGCCAATGCCAAGGCCGGGCAGACGATGGCGCAGATCTGGCCGCACTTCGCGCCCTATCCGAACCTGCCGCGGCTGGTGAAGGCGGACGCGATTGATTTTGGCAGCATCGACGCGGTGTTCGGCTGCCTGCCGCACGCGGCGTCGGCAGAGCTGCTATCCACCATCACGGACACGCGCATCATCGATCTTTCGGCCGATTTCCGCCTGAAGGATGCCGCCACCTATGCCGAGTGGTATGGCGGCGCGCACCCCTCTTCGGGCTTGTTGCCAGAGGCGATTTATGGCCTGACCGAATTTGCGCGCGACGCCCTGCCCACGGCGCGGATTGCCGCCTGCCCCGGCTGTTATCCCACCGCCGTGCTGCTCGCACTGCTGCCCTTGGTGGCGGCCCATGCAATTGGGGCGGACAATATCACCGTCAACGCGCTGTCGGGCGTATCGGGGGCCGGGCGCAGCCTGAAGGAAGCGAACCTGTTTCCCGAAGTGGCAGAAGCCGTTCACCCCTATGGCATCGGCCGTCACCGCCACATGCCGGAAATGGAGCAGGAGCTGAGCTCACGCGCGGGCAAGCCGGTCACCATCAGCTTCACGCCGCACCTGATCCCGATGAACCGCGGCGAGCTCGTCACCTGCATCGTCGAAACCCCGCACGGCCCGGATTATCTGCGCGAAGTGCTGGCCGATGCCTATACCGATGAACCGTTCGTGCACCTGTTGCCCGAAGGCATTGCCCCCGCCACCCGCATGGTGCGCGGCTCCAACCACGCGGTGATCAACGTGTTCGCCGATCGCGTGCCCGGCCGCGCCATCGTGATCGCCGCGATCGACAATCTGGTGAAGGGCTCTTCGGGCCAGGCCATCCAGAATTTCAACGTGATGTTCGGCCTGCCCGAAACCATGGGGCTGGAACAGGCGCCGCTCTTCCCGTGATCGAAACGGCCCGCCTGATCCTCAGGCCCTGGCGGGACCATGATCGCGCAGCCTTCACCGCGATGGGCGCAGACCCTGAGGTGATGGCGCATTTCCCGGCGCTGCTCAGCCGCGCCGAAAGCGATGCGATGGTGGATCGCATCGGGCTGATGATGGCCGATCAGAGCTTTGGTTTTTGGGCGGTGGAGCGACGCGACAGCGGCGGCTTCATCGGCTTTTGCGGGCTGAACCGGGTGAGTTTCCCTTGCCCAGTCGAAGGCGAAGTGGAGATCGGCTGGCGGCTGGCCCGCAATGCCTGGGGTCAGGGCTTTGCCCGCGAGGCGGCGCAGGCCTGCCTGGACTGGGGCTTTGGCCACGGCATGACCCGCATCGTCAGCTTCACCGTGCGGGCCAATGTGCGCAGTTGGGGGCTGATGGAGCGGCTTGGCCTGGTGCGACGTGGCGATCTGGATTTTGATCATCCGCGTGTGGCCGACGGCAGCCCGCTGAAGCGCCACATCGTGTACGAGGCGGCGGCATGACGGTTCACCCATTTGGTTCTGACATGCCACAGATTGCCGATGACGTGTTCATCGCGCCGGGCGCTCACGTGATCGGCAAGGTGAGCATCGGTGCCGGCAGTTCGATCTGGTTCAACTGCGTTCTGCGCGGCGACGTGGGCCGGATCAAGGTGGGTGAGCGGACCAACATCCAGGATGGTACGATCGTGCATGTGACCGGCGGCCGGTTCGATACCCATATAGGCGATGACGTGCTGATCGGCCATGGCTGCATCATCCACGGCTGCCGGCTGGAGAACCACGCCTTCGTTGGCATGGGCGCCATCGTGCTGGATGGGGCGGTGGTGGAACCTGACGCCATGCTGGCCGCCGGCGCGCTGCTGACGCCGGGGAAGGTCGTGAAGGGCGGGGAATTGTGGGCCGGGCGGCCAGCGAAATTCCTGCGCAGCCTAACAGCGGCTGAAACTGCCGGCAACCGGGCCGGAGCGGCCGGCTATGCCAGGCTGGCGGAGGTCTATCGGGCCGGTGAATAAGCGTTATTTGTCAACACCCTTTACCTTGCCCCACTGGCGAGCGGCGGCGTAGCCAAGATAGCCAGTGCCGAACAAGGCATAGAGCGGTTCGGGCAGGCCGTTCAGATAACGGGTCATGCCAGCGGCGATATCATGGGCCGTCTGCGGCTGCACGGCTGCAATGAGCCCCATCGGGATGGACCACATCAGCAGCGCATACATCACATAGAGGAAGCTGGGCCGGGCGCGGCTGGTCCAGGGATCGTTGCTGGCGGATTCGGCCACGATGGCGGAAAGCTGGGTGGAGAGCAGCTCAAGCTCCTGGCTGTTCTGCAGCTTCATCAGTTCGATCTTGGCCGCGTCCCGCGCCTTGGGATCGGGGATGATCTTGTCGAGCAAGCCGGCAACCGGCGCGATCAGGGCATGGGGATGGACATGGGATGGGCCTTTCCCGTTGGAGGGAGGCCAAATTTTAACCAATATGGTTCGTGTAGGACAGGCGCAAGCATGCCGCCGCTGCTTCCCCTGAGTGGGGAGCAACCGCTTGACTGAATGTCTGAAGAAAATGGTCGGAGCGACAGGATTCGAACCTGCGACCTCCAGACCCCCAGTCTGATGCGCTACCAGGCTGCGCTACGCTCCGAGCCGAGGGCGGACTTAGGGGCTATCGCAGCGTGATGCAACCCCATTCTCTGGCCCCTCAGGCGGCGTTCTCGAGCCCATATTGCTTGAGCAGGTCATAGAGCGTCGGCCGGCTCACCCCCAGGAACTTGGCCGCTGTGCTGACATTGCCATCGGCACGCAGCATCGCCCGGCGAATGGCCTGGCGATCGGCAGTCTCGCGCGCAACCTTCAAGGTGAGGGCGGCTTCGTCGCTGCTGTTGACCAGATCAAGATCGGCCGCGGTGAGGCGGCTGCCTTCGGCCATGATGACGGCGCGCTTCATGCGGTTTTCCAGCTCACGCACATTGCCCGGCCACGGCCAATCGGCGATGGCGGCGATGGGTGCTGTCAGTCTTGTGCGAACTCGTCTCT
The DNA here is from genome assembly GCF_945882885.1 of Sandarakinorhabdus limnophila DSM 17366. Taxonomy (GTDB): domain Bacteria; phylum Pseudomonadota; class Alphaproteobacteria; order Sphingomonadales; family Sphingomonadaceae; genus Sandarakinorhabdus; species Sandarakinorhabdus limnophila_A. Next base: position 144 of record NZ_CAMCWT010000043.1, on the reverse strand, counting down.
CGAAGATGCAGCTCGGGCTTTGCGTGCGACGCTTAGCTGGCAAGCGATTGCCACTCGGCCAGTGCGGCTGAGCGGCGTTCTTTGAAGGTTTGGCGATCGACGATGTGGCGTTCGAGATTGAAGTGATTGTGGACGTTGGCGTGG
>NZ_CAMCWT010000042.1:0-22605 GCF_945882885.1 Sandarakinorhabdus limnophila DSM 17366 | reverse complement strand
CGGGCCTTATCGGTGGATTTGCGGGAACGAGTGATTGCAGCGATCGACGGCGGGCTGTCCTGCCGGGCAGCGGCGACACGCTTCGGGGTGAGCGCTGCAAGCGCGATCCGCTGGCGGCAGCTTGCGCTGCGTACCGGAAAGGTAATGCCTGCCTGTCCAGGTGGAGACTCCCGGTCTGGCCGCATCGAGGCGCACCACAATTTTATCCGCACGCTGATCGAGGCGAACCCGGATCTTACGCTGGACGAGATTCGCGAGGCGCTGGCTGCGCGTGGCGCGTCAGTCAGCGTGGCAGCGGTCTGGCGGTTCTTTGATCGCCACAACATCACGCGTAAAAAAAGACCGCGCACACCACCGAGCAAGAGCGGCCCGACATCCTGAGCCAGCGCTGGGCCTGGTTCGAGGGTCAGCTCGACCTCGATCCCGACCGCCTGGTGTTCATCGACGAGACCTGGGCCAGCACCAACATGGCACGCCGCCATGGTCGCTGCCTGCGGGGCGAGCGACTTCGGGCCAGCGTCCCCCATGGCCATTGGAAAACAACAACGTTCGTTGCCGGCCTGCGCAATACCGGGATGGTGGCGCCCATGGTGATCGATGGTCCCATCAACCGGGACGCTTTTACTGCCTATGTGACCCAGGTCCTGGTGCCCGAACTCTCGCCCGGCGACATCGTCATCATGGATAATCTGTCCAGCCACAAAGGGCAGGCCATTCGCGATGTCATCGAGGCCGCTGGCGCCGACCTGTTGTTCCTGCCGCCCTACAGCCCCGACTTCAACCCGATCGAGAAGGCGTTCTCCAAGCTCAAGGCGCACCTGCGTAAAGCTGCCGAGCGCACAATCCACGGCCTGTGGGACGCCATCGGACGCATCCTCGACCTCTACTCTCCCCAGGAATGCGCCAATTACTTCACAGCCTGCGGATACGATGCAACATGATCGAAAACCGCTCTAACGTCGATAAGTATCGATAACGGCTCGACCCTGACGACATTTAATGCCACTACCGGTGCTATAAACTTCACCGACAATGCGACCAGAGAGACCAACGTTGTCATTACAAATTTTACCAGTAACGATCGCATCAGCGTTTCTGGTGCGTCATCAACGAACTACAACTTCGGGACCGGCGACAATGGACGGGATCTGATCATCTCTTTCGCCAACACGCAGACCAATGCCGTTAATAGCATCGTTCTTGACGACGTTCTTGTCGGAAAATCTGCGTTCATATTCAACAATCAAAGTGCAGTCACTGCACTTGGCTTTGATTTTATGGTATTCGGATAAGCATAGTGAGGCGGTATCGCCTTGTTCCCCGCGGGGAACAAGTGGAGGCCCGACCGGGAATCGAACCCGGGTGCACGGATTTGCAGTCCGTTACGTCACCACTCCGCCATCGGGCCTCGCAAGTGGAGCGTTGCACTAGCAAGGCAGGGGCGTGGGGGCAATGGCCTATGTTGCACCTGGCGAGGTGTGCTGCACCGCAATCATGCCCGGCGATTCGGCCATTGCGCCACACGCCGCCGCAGGGCAAAAGCCATCCCTATGACGACGAGCTCTTTTGCCACCCAGCGCCAGACCATGGTGGATTCCCAACTGAAAACCGTTGGGGTCACTGATGCTGGCGTACTGGCGGCCTTTGCCGAAATTCCGCGCGAAGCCTTTCTGCCACCGGCCCTGGCGGCGCTGGCCCAGGCCGATGCCGCCCATGAAGTGGCGCCTGGCCGTTATCTGCTGGCACCGCTGGCGCTGGCGCTGTTGCTGCAGCACGGCGGCGTGCGCGCCGGGGGGCGTGTGCTGGTGGTGGGCAGCGCTTCGGGCTATTCGGCGGCCGTGCTTGCGCAACTGGGCGCGACGGTGACGGCACTGGAAAGCGATTCGGCACTGATCGCCATGGCCGAAGCCGCCGGCGTGCCCAGCGTGTCCGGGCCTCTCGCCGAAGGCTGGGCGGCCGCCGCCCCTTATGATCTGATCCTGTTCGAAGGCGCCATTGCCGCCGTGCCGCCGGCCATCGCCGCCCAACTGGCGCCCGGCGGCCGCATCGCTGCCGTGCTGCGCCAGTCAGGCGTTGGCCGCGGCTATGCCGGGCCGCTCACGGCTGCCGGCCGCCCGGCGGGTCTGCCGTTCATCGAGATGGCGGCGCCAGATCTGCCCGGCTTTGCCCAGCCGCGCGAATTCGCCTTTTGAACCGAGATTTTCTCGTTCTGCCTGCACGGCGGCAGTGGCGCTTTTCTTCACGATGTCGTAATTATTTCGCATGAGCGAGCCGCCGCCTGCCCTTGACGTCATTCTTGCCTCCATCCGCGCCCGGGTGATGGAACCCGGTAATGATGACTATGAAGATGCGCCGACGGCCGCGCCCAGCCTGGCCCCGGCGCCGGCACCGGTTTCGCTGGCCAATGTGACTCTGCCAGCGAGCAGCACCGGGATGACGCTGGACGAACTAATGCGTTCGATGCTGGCGCCGCAGATCAAGGCCTGGCTGGACGCCAACATGCCCGAAATCGTCGAGAAACTGGCGCGCGAGGAAATCAAGCGCCTCACCGGCAAGCTGTAGGGCTTTCCCGCATCGCACCCAGCGGCTATGCGCCGTGGGCTATGATCGACAAGATTTTCGACCCCGCCAGCTTTGAACAGCGTTGGTATGCCCATTGGGAACACAACGCCCGCTTCCGGCCCTCGCGCCCGGATGCCAAGCCGTTCACTATTGTCATCCCGCCGCCGAATGTGACGGGCTCGCTCCACATCGGCCACGCGCTCGACAACACGCTGCAGGATCTGCTGATCCGCTGGCACCGGCTGAATGGCCGCGATGCGCGCTGGATTGTCGGCACTGATCACGCCGGCATCGCCACGCAGATGGTGGTGGAACGCCAGCTGGCCGAAGCCCAGCAACCCGGCCGTACCGCCATGGGCCGCGAGGCGTTCGAAGCCAAGGTGTGGGAATGGAAGGCCGAATCCGGCGGCACCATCACCCGCCAACTCAGGCGGCTGGGCGCGTCGTGCGATTGGGAGAACGAGCGTTTCACCATGGACGACGGCTTCAACAAGGCCGTGATAAAGGTGTTCGTTGAGCTCTACAACCAGAAATTGCTCTATCGCGACAAGCGGCTGGTGAACTGGGACCCGAAGCTGAAGACCGCGATTTCCGATCTGGAAGTGGAAACCCGCGAAGTCACCGGCAGCTTCACCCGCATCCGCTATCCGCTGGCTGATGGCGCGCGCCTTCCCAATGGCGCCGATCATATCATCGTTGCCACCACCCGGCCCGAAACCATGCTGGGCGATACCGCCGTCGCCGTGGGCGCCGATGATCCGCGCTATGCCTCCGTCATCGGCAAGCATGTGCTGCTGCCGATCACCGGCCGCCGCATTCCGATCATCGCCGATGAACATGCCGATCCGGAACTGGGTTCGGGTGCGGTGAAGATCACGCCGGCCCATGATTTCAACGACTGGCAGGTGTATGAACGCAACAAGGCCACCGGCTGGATCAACATCCTCGACGCCGAAGCCCGCATCTGCGCCGCCGAAGGTGTGCCCGCCGATTATGTGGGCCTTGCCCGCGAAGACGCGCGGAAAAAAGTGGTGGCCGATCTCGAAGCCCTCGAACTGATCGAGCGTATCGAGCAGAAGACCATCCAGATGCCCTATGGCGACCGCTCCGGCGTGGTGATCGAGCCGTGGCTGACCGACCAATGGTATGTGAACGCTGCCGAGCTGGCCAAGGACGCGCTCGCCGCCGTGCATGACGGCCGCACTCAGTTCGTGCCGAAGACCTGGGAAAAGACCTATTTCAATTGGATGGAGAATATCCAGCCCTGGTGCGTGTCGCGCCAGTTGTGGTGGGGGCACCGGATTCCGGCGTGGTATACGCCCGAGGGCAGCGTGTTCGTTGCCGAAACCGAAGCGGAAGCACAGGCTCAGGCCGGCGATGCGGTCCTGACCCGCGACGAAGACGTGCTCGACACGTGGTTCTCGTCGGCGCTGTGGCCGTTCGGCACGCTCGGCTGGCCGGAGCAGACCCCCGACCTTGCCCGCCATTATCCCGGCGATGTGCTGGTCACCGGCTTCGACATCATCTTCTTCTGGGTGGCCCGCATGATGATGCAGGGCCTGCACTTCATGGAGGATGTGCCGTTCCGCACGGTGTATTGCCACGGCCTGGTGCGCGACGCCAAGGGCCAGAAGATGAGCAAATCCAAGGGGAACACTGTCGACCCCCTGCTCCTCATCGACAAATATGGCGCCGATGCGCTGCGCTTCACGCTCACCGCGATGGAAACGCAGGGCCGCGACATCAAATTGAGCGAAAGCCGCATCGAAGGCTATCGCAACTTCGCCACCAAGCTGTGGAACGCGGCGCGCTTTGCCCAATCCAACGGCATTGGCGGCAGTGCTTCGCCGTTGCCGCCCGCTGCCAGTCAGCCGGTCAACCGCTGGATCATCGGCGAGGTGCGCGCCACGGCGCGCGCGCTGGAACAGGCAATCGCCGATTTCCGCTTCGATGCCTATGCCGACGCCATCTACAAACTGGTGTGGAGCCGTTTCTGCGACTGGTATCTGGAACTCATCAAGCCGCTGCTCAGCGAAGGCGCCGATGAAGCCATCGCCGCCGAAACCCGCGCCGTTGCCGGCTGGGCGCTCGATCAAATCCTCGTCATGCTCCACCCGGTGATGCCGTTCCTCACCGAGGAATTGTGGCACCGGCTGGCGGAGCGCGATGACCTGATTCTGGCGCAATGGGTGGCCAGCGACGCCATTCCCGAAGATGCTGCCGCCAGTGCGGATATCGATTGGTTGATCGGGCTGATCTCCGAAGTCCGCTCGGCCCGCACCGAAGTGAACGTGCCGCCGTCGGCCAAGCTCACCTATGCCGTGGAAGGCGCTTCGCCCGAAACGCAGGCGCGGCTGGCCGCCAACGCCGCCGTGATCGAACGCCTCGCGCGCATCCTGCCCGGCGAGGTGGCCGAGGGTGGCTGCCTGCAGGTGGTGCACAGCGAGGCGACCATCCTGATCCCGATCGGCGACGTGGTTGATATCGCTGCCGAAAAGTCCCGGCTCGACAAGGCATTGGCCGCCGCGATCAAGGAACGCGACGCGCTGGCGGGCCGTCTGGGCAACCCCGGCTTTACAGACAAGGCCAAGCCCGAAGCGGTGGAAAAGGCGCGTGAAGACCACGCTGCCCGCAGCGCCGAGGCGGAGCGGTTGCAGGCGGCGCTGTCGCGGTTGGGGTGACGCCTTTCCCCTTGGCGGCAGCGGCCAGCCTGATAGGCTGCGGCCACTGACCGAGGGGGAACGCCACATGCTTCACCGCACCATCGCACTCGCACTGCTGCTTGCCACGCCGGCGCTGGCGCAGCCTGCTGCAGCACCTGCCACCGCCATCGCCGAAAACCCCGACGTCCTGGCCGCGCAGCGCCTGTTCAGCGCCTGGCTGGAAGGCCAGATCGCCTATCGTGGCCTGCCCGGTGTCGCCGTCGGCGTGGTGCATGATCAGCAATTGCTGTGGTCAAAGGGCTTCGGCTTTGCCGACATCGCGTCGAAAAAGCCGATGACCGCCGACACGCCCTTCCGCATCGCGTCCAACTCCAAATTGTTCGCCGCTATCGCCATTCTGCAACTGCGTGAGGCCGGCAAGCTGCGTCTGGATGATCCGGTGAGCAAATATCTACCCTGGTTCACCATGAAGCCCGCCGGGCCGGACGACGGCCCGATCACCATCGAGCAATTGCTGTCTCACTCGTCCGGCCTGCAGCGCGAGGCCGGCGATCACTGGGCCAGCTTCGATTTCCCTACCGAAGCCGAACTCATCAAGCTGATGCCCGACCGCCAGGCCGCCTTCCCGCCGCAGACGCGCTGGAAATACAGCAACCTCGCCTTCGCCGTCGCCGGGTTGGTGGTCGAGAAAGTCACTGGCAAGCGCTGGGCGGATTACGTGACCGCCAACATCACCACCCCGCTGGGCATGACCGCCACCAGCATCGACAAACAGGATCCCGGCCTCGCCACGCCCTATGCCAGCCGCACGCCGAACGGCACACGCCGGATCCTGCCGTTCATGGATGCACGCGGCATGGCAGCGGCCACGGGGATGACAAGCAATGTCAATGATCTGGCCAAGTTCATCTCCGCCCAGTTGCGCACCAGCGGGCCGAACGTGCTCACGGCAGGATCATGGCGCGAGGCGCTGCGGGTGCGCAGCGTTGATGAAACGTGGGAAAGCGGCTCCGGCCTGGGTTTTGACCATGCCCGCGTGAAGGGCCGGACGTTCGTGGGCCACGGCGGCGGTTATCCCGCCAACACGACGATGACGCGCGTGCAATTGAACGACAAGGTGGGCGTGGTGGTGCTGACCAACACCAACGACAGCAACCCCGGTGACATCGCCAACCAGCTGCTCGCCACTGTCGGCGACGCCGTGGCCAAGGCCGCCAAGCCCAAGCTGACGCCGCTGTGGGACGATACGTGGGCGCGCTTTGCCGGGCGTTATCGCAGCCCCTATGATGATGGCGTGGAGCAGGTGGTGCTGCTCAACAAGCAATTGGTGCTGCTGTCTGACAATGGCCCTGCGGCCGAAACCAAGGTCATGCTGGAACCGCTTGGCGATGGCCGCTTCAAGCTGATGGCCCCCACCGGCGGTGGCCCGGTGGGCGAAACCGTATGGTTCGAGGAAAAGGACGGCAAGGTGACCCGCATGTACATGGGCGACGGCTGGAGCGAGCGCGTCAACAACGACTGACGCGCCCCCTTTCCCCGCTCACGCCATCTGCTAGAAGGCCGGCGTGCACCGTTACGCAAATCCCACGCGATTCCTGAAGATCGCCCGTGTCGTCACGCCGATTGTGGCAATTCTTGGCATGGCTCTGACCGCGGCCGGCCTTTGGATTGGCCTGTTCGCCAGTCCGCCGGATTACCAACAGGGGGAAAGCGTGCGCATCATGTATGTGCATGTGCCCGCCGCCTGGCTGGGCGCCGGCGGTTACATGAGTCTGGCCATCGCATCGGCCACCGCGCTGATCTGGCGCCACCCGCTCGCCACCATCGCGGCGCGCGCCATTGCGCCGGCGGGCGCGGCGTTCACGGCCATCTGCCTGATCTCCGGATCGCTGTGGGGCAAGCCGACCTGGGGCACATACTGGGTGTGGGACGCACGGCTCACCTCCATGCTGATTCTGCTCTTCCTGTATCTCGGCTATCTGGCGCTGTCGGCAAGCGAAGCGGAGAAGGGCGGCGAAGCCCGCGCCTCGTCCATTCTGGCGCTGGTTGGCGTGATCAACTTGCCGATCATCAAATATTCGGTGGAATGGTGGAACACGCTGCACCAGGGCAGCAGCATTTCGGTGGTCAACGCCTCGTCCAAGATCGCGCCCGCGTTGCTGACGCCGCTGCTGCTGTCGGTGGCGGGTTTCAGCTTCCTGTTTGCGGCCATCGTCTTGATGCGGATGCGGGCGATGCTGGCGCAGCAGCGCGTTGACGCGCGCAGCCGGCGCATGGCGGAGGCTTTGGCGTAATGGATGGCATCGTCACACGCCCCGATCTGTGGGCCAATTTCATCTGGCCGGCCTATGCCATCACGCTGGTCGGCCTTGTTGGCCTGCTGGCGTGGGCCTACATCTCGATGCGAACGGCCGAGAAAAAGGCCGATGAGGTGAAACGCCGATGAAAGCCAAACATCAACGCCTGTGGCTGGTTGTCGGCGCGCTCACCGCGCTGGGCGGCGCTGGCGTGCTGGCGTTTTCGACGCTGGGCGAAAACGCGACCTATTTCTACGCGCCCTCCGATCTCGCGAAAGGGCCGGCGCCCACCGATACGATTCGGCTGGGCGGCATGGTCGAAAACGGCTCGATCGTGCGAGATGGCGAAACCATCCGCTTCGTGGTGACCGACATGGCCAAGACGGTTCCCGTCACCTACACCGGCATCCTCCCCGATCTGTTCCGCGAGGGCCAGGGCGTGATCGCGGAAGGCAGGATCGATCCCGCCACCGGCACCTTCACCGCCGAAACCATTCTGGCCAAGCACGATGAGAAATATATGCCGCCCGAAGTGGCCGGCGCCATGAAGAAGACCGGCGCGGTTTCGACCGGCGGCTGATGGCGCGTCCCGTTTCGCCGCTGTGGGGCGGCCTGTTCACCACCGCTGCCCTGTGCCTCGCCGCGCCGTTGTCGCTGAACTTCGGGCCGGTGCCGGTCACCCTGCAATCGCTGATCGTCTGTCTGGCTTGCGCGCTGGCAGGCGGCGCTGGCGTGCTCGGAGTTCTGAGCTGGTTGCTGTTGGCGGCGCTGGGCCTGCCGGTACTGGCCGGCATGAAGGGCGGCTTGCTTGCGATGGGCGGCTTCAGCGCCGGCTTCATCGTGGCGCTGCCACTGGCCGCCCGCCTGGCGATGAGCCGGCAGCCGGGCTGGAATTGGCGGCAGACGTTATTGCTGATGCTGGCCGCCCATGCGCTGCTGCTGGCACTGGGCGGAGCGGTGATTACCCTGCGCGGCGGCGACGTGACCGCACTGGCCGTGCTGCTGCCGGGCGCAGGGGTAAAGGCGGCAGTGGCAACTTTGGTGCTGGTGATGGTGGGGCGGCGTACTGCCTAGTCGTGCTGCGGCACCCGCGTTGTGACCCATGCGTCGCCCATGTCTTCCAGCACCAAGTCAATCACTTCGATGCGTGCACGGATAGCAATGCCGGCGGCGCAAGTAATGACCAGCCAGTCGCCATCCTGGGCCAACAAGAGGATAACTGTCACCGCTTCTGGATCATTGGGCCAGCCGGCGCGCTGCACGGCGTCAACCGTCTCCACCCGCAGGGCGCTGCGGATGCGGCTCGGCGCGTCGGCCTCACGGCGGTAGCGGTTGATCAGCAGCGCCAGCCGCCGCGCCTTGCGATCAAAGCCGACATCGGCCAGCCGCAGCGTTGCATCCTGCAGCAACGCCGAGAAGGTTTCAATATCCCCCGGCTCCCGGCCGAGGAGGGCGAGCTTCTCAGCCATCACCGACGCGCTCGATATCGGCGCCCACGGCCTGGAGTTTTTCTTCCAACCGCTCGTAACCGCGATCAAGGTGATAGACGCGGCTGACCGTGGTTTCACCTTCTGCTGCTAGCCCGGCCAACACCAGGCTCATGGAAGCGCGCAAATCGGTGGCCATCACCTCGGCACCGTTCAGTTTCGGCACGCCGCGCACGATGGCGCTGCGGCCGCGCACGGTGATGTCCGCTCCCATGCGCGCCAGTTCCGGCACGTGCATGAAGCGGTTTTCAAATATGGTTTCGGTCAACAGCGACGCGCCGTCGGCTACGGTGAGCATCGCCATGAACTGCGCCTGCATATCGGTGGCAAAGCCCGGATAGGGCGATGTTGAAACATTGATGCCCTTCATCGCGCCGTGGCGGCGCACGATGATGCCATCGGTGGTTTCTTCGGTTTCAACGCCAGCTTCGTGCAGCATGTCCAGCGTCACACCCAGATCCTCGGCGGACGCGCCGACCAGTTCGACCTCGCCCCCGGCAATGGCCGCGGCGCAGGCATAGGAACCCGCCTCGATACGATCCGGCATCACCTCATAAGTGGCGCCGTGCAGTTCCTTCACGCCGGTGATGGTCAGCTTCTCTGTGCCGATGCCCTGGATCTTGGCACCCATGGCAACCAGGCAGTTGCACAGATCGACAATCTCCGGCTCACGCGCGACGTTCTCCAGAACGGACGTGCCCTTGCACAGCACGGCAGTCATAACCGCATTTTCGGTCGCGCCCACAGAAACGATGGGAAACACGTAACGTCCGCCCGGCAGGCCGCCCATCGGGGCCGTCGCCTTCACATAGCCGGCCGCCAGTTCGATGTTGGCGCCCAGATGCTCCAGCGCTTTCAGGTGCAGATCGATCGGGCGGTTGCCGATGGCGCAACCGCCGGGCAGCGACACGGTGGCTTCACCGGCGCGGGCCAGCAGCGGACCGAGGACGAGGATGGACGCGCGCATCTTGCGCACGATGTCATAGGGGGCGAGCGTGGAGGTGATGCGGTTGGCGCGCACTGTCATCACGCGGCCGAATTCATCGGGGCTGGTGCCTTCAATGGTGGTCGACAGGCCGTGATTGTTGAGCAGGTGACCGAACGTATCGATATCGGCCAGCCGCGGCAGGTTCCGCAGCGTCAACGGCTCATCAGTGAGCAGCGCGCACGGCATCAGCGTGAGCGCGGCGTTCTTGGCGCCAGAAATCTGGATGCGGCCCTTCAAGCGGCGGCCCCCGCGGATGACGATCTTGTCCATGAATCCGCCTTAGCGCGTTGGCGTGGCGCGCGCCACTGGCCGGCGCAGGGAAAACGTATAGACCGCCAGGCCCGCCCAGATGCAGCAGAACGCCGCCAGCCGCGCCGGATCCAGCACTTCGCCGAACAGCAGCACCGCCTCCAGCAGCACCATGGTGGGCGCCACATATTGCATCAGGCCCAGGATGGAGAGCGGCAGCCGCCGCGCCGCCACGCCGAACAAAAGTAACGGGATCGCCGTGGCCAGCCCGCCCAGTGCCAGAGTCATCGTCGTGACCGGCGGCCAACCGACAAAGCCTTGCTGCGTCTGGGCCACCCACAATGCCGCCATCGGCGCCAATAGCAGCGTTTCAACAAACAGGCCGGTCGCGGTATCCACCGCCGCCTGCTTGCGGATCAGGCCATAGACGCCGAACGACAGCGCCAGCGCGAGGGAAACCAGCGGCAGCGAACCACGCTCGATGGTGAGCACCGCAACGCCCAGCGCCGCAAGCCCGACCGCAACCCATTGCAGCCGACCCAGCCGCTCACCCAGCAGCGCGACACCGAACAGCACGGAAACCAGCGGATTGATGAAATAGCCCAACGACGTATCGATGGCGTGGCCAGCGAGGATTGCCCAGGTGTAGACGCCCCAATTGAGGCTGATGCACACCGCCGATGCCAGCAGCATCAACAGCAGGCGCGGCTGACGCAGGGCGGCGCGCACCCGTTCCCAGCCCTTCAGGCCAGAAATCAGCAGCACCACCAGCAGCACGGTCCACAAGATACGGTGCGCCAGCACATCGGCCGCCGGCACGCCTTGCAACAGCCGCAGGTAAATGGGCAGCACGCCCCAGATCAGATAGGCGCCCATGCCGGCGAAAAAGCCAAGGCGGACTTCGGAAGTATAGGACGCGCTCACCCGGCGGCGTTAGCCGGCATTGACGATGCGCGCCACCCCCGACGGCGCCACAATTTCGGCCCTAAAGCTTGGGCAGCGTCACCCCGCGCTGGCCCATGTATTTGCCAGCTCTGTCAGCATAGCTCACTTCGCAGGGTTCATTGCCCTTGAGGAACAGGAACTGGCAGGCACCTTCGTTGGCATAGATGCGCGCCGGCAGCGGCGTAGTGTTGGAGAATTCCAGCGTGACATGGCCTTCCCAGCCCGGTTCCAGCGGCGTCACGTTCACGATGATGCCGCAGCGGGCATAGGTGGATTTGCCCAGGCAGATCACCAGCACATCGCGGGGAATGCGGAAATACTCTACCGTGCGGGCCAGCGCGAAGCTGTTGGGCGGGATCACGCACACGTCGGTCTTGCGATCGACGAAGCTGTTCGGATTGAAATCCTTGGGGTCCACCACTGCAGAGTCGACATTGGTGAAGATCTTGAACTCGTCGGCCACGCGCGCATCATAGCCATAGCTCGACAGGCCATAGCTAATGCAGCCGCCGCGCGTCTGGCGCTCCACGAACGGTTCGATCATGCCCTCGTTCAGGGCGGTTTCGCGAATCCAGCGGTCGGACAATACGGACATCAGTGGCCTTTGATGTGGAGGACGCAGATCAGGGTGAACAGGCGGCGCGCTGTGTCGAAATCGACGATAGCGCGGGTTTTCAGCCGTTCCTTCAACAGTCCGGCAGCATCATTGTGAATGCCGCGCCGCGCCATGTCGATGGTTTCGATCTGGCCGGGGCTGGCCTGGCGTATGGCCTGGTAATAGCTGTCGCAGATGGCGAAATATTCGCGGATCGTGCGCCGGAACGGGCTCAGCGCGACCTGAAACGCATCGATCTGGATGTCGTCGCCATTGCTTACCGTCACGTCGAGCCGGCCATCCTCCACACCCAGCAGCAACTTATACGGCCCGTGATGGCCGGCATCGGCGGCGGCGATGGGCTTGAATTCATTGCCCTCAAGCAGATCGAAGATGGCGACGCGGCGCTCTTGCTCGATATCGGCGTTGCGCCACAGGATGGTGCGTTCGTCCAGCTTGATGTCGGTCAGGCGATAATCGGGGTTGCTCATTTCGCCCCCTTGGCCGGCACGCTGTTCACCAGCTTGGCCAGACCGTCGCGCACCGGTTGCAGCACGTCGTCCTGCGTCTTGCCCAGCCGCACCACCACGATCCGCTTCGATGGCACCACGATCACATATTGGCCTAAGTGCCCGATCGCGGCAAAGGCGTCGGGCGGTCCGGTACGCCAGAACAGCGCTTCATCCTTGCCATTGGCCGGCTTGCGGTTCAGCCAGAATTGCCCGCCATAGCCGGGATTGGTCGGCGACGGCGTCGTCACGAAGCGCACCCAATCCGGCCGCACCACCTGCACCCCGGCCACCACGCCGCCATCCAGATACAACTGCCCGAACGCCGCCCAATCCCGCGCGGTGGCAAAGCACAGCGAGCCGCCATAAAAATTTCCCTGCGGATCAAACTCGCACAGCAGGCTGGCCATGCCCGCCGGCCCGGCCAGCCGATCGTTGATGAAGGCGCGCACCTTGCGCTTTCGTTCGGCCGGCGTCGCGCCCGGCGCAACCACATCGGAAACGATTCGCGCCAGTATATGCGTGGTCAGAGTATTGTATTCAAAGCGCGTGCCGGGCGGGACTTCCGCCGGCTCGGCAACGGCAGCCTTGACGATATCGGCCGAGGTATCGGCGAACAGCGCGCGGTTGGTGTCGGCCCGCTCCGGCTCAGGCCCGGCCTCGATATGCTTCACGCCCGATGCCATGTGCAGCAATTGGCGCAGCGTGATCTTGGCGCGCGCGTCGTTCCGCCATTCCGGCACCGGGGCGGGCGTATCCAGCTCCAACTTGCCGTCGGCCACCAGAAAGCCAATCAACGTCGATGTGATGGATTTCGCCATCGACCAGCTGATCAACCGCGTCCCAGGGCCATAGCCCGGGGCATAGCGTTCATAGATCGGCTTGCCATCCTTCAGCACGATCACCGCGCGCGTTTCCTTCAGCGCCGGATCGGTGAATAGTGCATCGGCGGCGGGCAGGGCCGAGGCCGGCACGGTGGACAGAATCGCCACTGGCGAGCGCACGGGCTGCGCCAAGGCACCCCCTGCGGTCAGCAACAGGCTTGCGGCTGCCCCGATGTTTCTCCACCTTGTCATAAATTTTACGCTAAAGGCCCTGCCCCCATGCTGGCAAGTGACACATCACCCCCCGCTGCACCTTCGCGCCCCAAGGCATTCTGGCGGCGCTGGCTGATCTGGGTGCCGCTGTTGCTGCTCTGCCTGGTGGCGGGCGGTTGGCTGGGCCTCAAATATTCCACCACGGGTCGGCAGGCGGCGCTGGCCACCGGCTATATCGCCCAGGTCACCTGCAGTTGCCGTTTCGTCAGCGGGCGGGACATGGCCAGCTGCGACACCGATCGCGAACCCGGCACGGACGTGGTGCAGGTGGAGGAAGACAGCGCCAACCGCACGATCACGGCCAAAGTGCCGCTGCTCTCCACACGCATCTCGCGCTTCGATCCGGAATATGGCTGCATGCTGGACGCGCCTTAAAGCCACCCCCGCCAACGGAAGATCGCATAAGGCAGCACGGCGGCGGCCAGCATGATGCCCAGCGCCATCGGATAGCCCGCCACCCATTGCAGTTCCGGCATGTGCGCGAAGTTCATGTCATAAACCCCGGCCACCAGCGTTGGCGGCAGAAACACAATGCTGGCCACAGAGAAGATCTTCTGCACCGCAGTCTGCTCGATTGAGATCAGGCCCAGCGTTGCATCGAGCAGGAAGGTGAGATTGCCGCCGATGAAACTGGCCTGATCCGCCAGACTGGCCAGATCGCGCACCTGGGTCTTGATCTGGGCGGAAAGACCAGCGTCTTTCGGCGCGGCGAACTGCAGGAACGACAGTGCCCGGGTCAGCGAAACCACCGATTCGCGCGCCTTGCTCAGCCCGTCCTGCGCTGCGCCCAGCCGGGTCAGCAACGCCTGCAGGGCGAGATTTGACCGGCGCTGCTGTTGGCGGCCACGGGCACCGGCTTCGGCGCGGCGAAAGGCGGCGCGGCTGATCTGGTCCACTTCGCGGCCCACATGCTCCAGCCCATCGGCCAGCCGATCGACGATGGCATCGATCAGCCCCATCAGCGCCATCGGCGCGCTGCCGCACTGGCCCGGTGCCCGTTCCAGTTGCGCCACAAAACGATCAAAACTGCGGATTTCGGCATAGCGCACCGTAACGAGGTGGCTTTTGCCCAGAACGAAGCTCACCGGCACGGTTTCCGGCGTTTCGGTGATCAGCCCTGTGGCCAGGGTCGCCGTCATCACGATGGCGCCATTGTCGACATAGAGCCGGCTGGACGTCTCGATCTCCGCCATCTCGTCGGCGGTCGGCACTTCAAAGCCCATCGCAGCTTCGACCTGCTTTTCTTCCTCCGGCGTGGGGTTGCACAGGTCGATCCACACCGCATCGTCGGGCAGGGCATCACCCGTGCCTATCAGTTGGTGGCCCGTGGCAGAGAAGATCCGCAGCATCGGGCCCACCATGGCGCAACATCGAACGGTTTGCACCCCTTGCCTGCGGCGCCTGTAACCAATTGGCCTTTGGCTGCGAACAGGCCAATAACAGCCATGGCCACCGACGCCCCTTCCGTTCCCCACCCTTGCCGCGTGCTGCGCCACCACTGGCTGGTGCGCCTCACCCATTGGCTGAACGCGGCCGCCATCATCGTGCTGCTGATGACGGGCCTCAACATCTTCGGCGCACATCCGCGGCTCTATTGGGGCGATGCCGGATCAGTGGACCAGCGGGAACGACTGTGGCTGGAAACGGGTGCGTCGCCGCCTTGGTCGGCGCCGAAAGGCTGGCTCGAGATCGCGGGCACACGCTTCGATACCACCGGCCTCATCGGCGTGTCGCAATCGCCGAAAGGCACCACCAGCTTCGTTGCCTTCCCGCACTGGGCTACGCTGCCGTCGGGCCGCGATCTTGCCACTGCCCGCACGTGGCATTTCTTCTTCGCCTGGGTGATCATCCTCAACGGCCTGGCCTGGCTGCTCCACGGCCTGCTCTCCGGCCGGCTGTGGCGCGAAATCCTGCCCAAGCGCCGCCAACTTACCCGCGCCCATCTGTGGAACGACATCGTGGAACACGCGAAGTTGAACTTCCCCAAGGGCGAGGCCGCGCTCTCCTACGAAGTGCTGCAACGCTTCGCCTATGCCGGCGTCACCCTCGTCCTCATCCCCACTGTCATCCTCACCGGCCTCGCCATGTCGCCGGGCATGGACGCCGCCTGGCCATGGCTCGATCAACTGTGGGGCGGCCGCCAATCGGCGCGATCGGTGCATTTCCTCGCCATGAGCGGCATCGCCGGCTTCCTCCTCCTCCACCTCGTGCTCGTCTTCCTTTCCGGCCCGATCCGCCAGATAGGCGCGATGATCACCGGCCGCATGACCATCGGAGGCGACAAATGATCCTTCATCGCCGCCACCTCCTCACCGCCCTGCCCGCAGGCCTGCTGCTTACCGGCTGCGACGCGCTCACCCGCAACCCCACCGCCAAGGCGGTGATCGGCGCCGGCGAACAGGCGACCTATCGCTGGCAACACCTGGTCGGCCGCGACGGCCTGGCCCGCGAATTCGCCGCGTCCGACATCTCCCCCACCTTCAAGGTCAACGGCACCCACGAACCCACCAACCCCGAATGGCAGCGGCTTGCGTCCGGCAACTTCGCCAATTGGCGCCTCAAGGTGACCGGCCTTGTCCACCGCGAGCTCTCCCTCACCCTCCCCCAGTTGCGCGCCCTGCCCCAGCGCACCCAGATCACCCGCCACGACTGCGTGGAAGGCTGGAGCGCCATCGGCCAATGGACCGGCCCGCAACTTGCGCACATCCTGAAAGCCGCCGGCCTGCGTGACGGCGCCCGCTACATCGTGTTCCTGTGCGCCGACGATTATGGCGGCGAGGCCAGCAAGGGCGGCCTGCAATCCGCCAGCCGCTATTACGAGAGCATCGACCTCGTCGACGCCTTCCACCCCCAAACCATCCTGGCCCACAGCCTCAACAACCAGCCGCTCTCCACCGGCAACGGCGCCCCTCTGCGCCTGCGCGTCGAACGCCAGTTGGGCTACAAACAGGCCAAATTTCTGATGCAAATCGTCGTCGCCGACAGCCTGGCCCCCTTCGGCGGCGGCAAGGGCGGCTACTGGCCGGACCGCGGCTACGAGTGGTACGCGGGAACATAGTTCGCCGAAAAAATACAAGAAAAAGCAGAGCTGCTGGCGGCTTCATTCTGTCTTGATATCGCGAACAGCCGCCCGTCTGTCCTGCACGGGCAAAGCCTGTCATCATGGCGCTGCCCGGCGTTTGGGCGCGGGATGGCGGTGGGTGGTAAAAAAGTCCTGAAACCCGCAAGAATCGGAAAAACCGTCAATAGTGGACGGGGTAGAAGGAGGGTGTGATTCGCAAGGATTGGCCCGTGATAGCGTGGGCGTCGCATTCTGGCAGAGAGGGGAGGACTGGACGTGGCAGCGGATCGCGGCGCATCAGTGATTGCCCAGAGCGGCCGGTTAGTTGTCGGGATTGCTGCCTCTGCCGGTGGCCTGACTGCGTATGAGGCGTTTTTCGCCGCGATGCCGGCCGATAGCGGCATGGTCTTTGTGCTCGTGCAGCATCTTGATCCGGAACATGACAGTGCGTTGGCCGAAATCCTCGCCGGCTACACCGCGATGCCCGTCGATTTCGCCCGTGATAGGATGATCCCGGCGCCCAATACGATCACGATCATCCCGCCTTGCGCCGTCCTCACCATCCACGAGGGCCGCCTTCGCCTAATAATGGCCCCTCCAGTAAAGGCGCGGCGCATGGTGGTGGATCTGTTTCTTGTTTCTCTCGCCGACGATCAGGGCCCGAATGCGGTGGGGATCATCCTTTCCGGCTATGGCAGAGATGGCACGGCCGGCATTGCGGCCATCAAGGAACGCGGGGGGCTGACGATGTGCGAGGCTGCGTTTGATCATCACTCAAAGCTGGGTATGCCGCAGAGCGCGGCAGACAGCGGCTTCGTCGATCTTGTGTTGCCCGTGGAGGACATTCCTGCTGCGTTGCTGGCGTATCTGGCTTAGCGGAGCGGCTCACTCACGCCGGCGGGATTTCGCCCAGGGACGCCGGATCGGGTGCTTCGTCCAAATCGAGGGCGCCGCGGATGATCGTGTCCGCGCCGGACATGATGTCGCCGCTGCACAATTGCAGATCGAGCCGTTCCAGATCGCGGCGGCGATATTCGGCTTCGATGGCGTCGATCATCGTTTCGGGCGTGCCCAGCGAGGCGAGCACTTCGCGGCCCATGGCAACGGCGCCATCCAGCATTTCGCGCACCACCTGTTCGACGCCGGCCTGGCGCAGGGCGATATTGTGGCTGCGATCAAAGGCGCGGGCGATGATGGGCAGATCGGGCCATTCGGTCTGGATTGGTTGCAGCACCGCCTTTGGGTCCCAGCGGCCATCGATGGCGAACACCAGGGCGCTGGCGGTTTCGATGCCGGCGGTGCGCAGGATATCGAGGCGGGTGCCGTCACCCCAGAACACGGTGTTGCCAAAGCGGGCGGTGATATCGATGAGTTCGGCATCCAGATCGATGGCGGTGATGGCCTGCCCGCGGGCCCGCAGCATCTGGGCGATTACCTGCCCCACGCGGCCGCTGCCGACCAGCACGACATGGCCGCCGTGGCCAGCGGTGCCGGCGCTTTCCGGCCCGTCGCGGCTGCCGGGATCGTCCTTGCCGGCGATCATCCGCCCGGCCAGCCGGAACAGCAGCGGCGTGAGCGCCATCGAGCAGGTGACGACTGCGCCGAACAGTTGTGCCGCCGAATGGCTGATCAACAGGCCGCGTTCGGCTTCGGCAAACAGCACGAAGCCGAATTCGCCGCCTTGGGCCAACAGCAGCCCCATCTTGAAGGCACGCGGCCATTCGGTGCCGAAACTGCGCGCCAGCACGGCGATCACGGTGGTTTTCACGGCCATCACGCCCACCACCAGTGCCAGCACCAGTGCCCAATTGGCGGCGACGATATTGAGATCAAGGCTCATGCCGATGGCGATGAAGAACAGGCCGAGCATCAGGCCGCGAAACGGCTCGATGTCGGCCTCCAGAGCGTGGCGATAGGGGGATTCGGCCAACATGACACCGGCGACGAACGCGCCCAACGCCATCGAAAGCCCCAAGCTGGCCATCAGCAACGCGCTTCCCATCACGCAAAGCAGGGCGGCGGCCACGAAGGCTTCGCGGGCGCCCAGCGATCCGATGATGCGGAACAGGCGCGGCAGGGCATAGCGGCCGACCAGCACGAGAAAGACCAGCGCGCCCGCCGTAATCAGCGCTGTTTGCCAGCCCGGCACCGGATCGGCGCGCGCCGCGCGGCTGAGGGCGCCGACGATGGTGAGCATCGGCACGATGGCCAGATCCTGGAACAGCAGCATGGCAAAGCTGCGCTCGCCAAACGGGGTGGCGGCCATCTGGCGCTCGTTCAACAGTTGCATCACCAGTGCGGTGGAGGACAGGCCCAGCGGCAGGCCGACGACCAGCGCCGCCTCCCAGGTGAAACTGGTGAGCGCCAGCAGAAGCCCGGTGAGCCCAAGCCCGCACAGCAGTACCTGTGCCAGCCCCAGCCCGAAAATATCGCGCCGAAGGGCCCACAGCCGCGACGGCTGCAGTTCCAGGCCAATCACGAACAGCAGCAGCACGATACCGAACTCGGCGAACTGGAGGGTCTGTTCGGCATTGCCCACCAGGCCAAGCACCGCTGGCCCGATCAATATGCCGGTGGCGAGATAGCCCAGCACCGCCCCCAGCTTGAAGCGGATGAACAATGGCACCAGCACAACGGCGGCCGCCAGGTAGATGACGATATCGCGCAGCAGGGTGGAGCCATGCTCCATCAGGCGGCGACCTGCCCGGCTTCGGCGAGCGCGGCCAGCACGGCATCAAGCGCGAGCAGGATCGAAGGATAGCGGGCGCGGTGGGCGCGGGCCGGCACGAAGATGTCCCAGCCTTCCGGCGCAGCTTCGGCGCGGCTGGCGAGGAAATCGGCGAGGGCAGAACGGGTGGCGGTGAGCGCAGCGGCGTCCATGCCCGGCACGCGTTCCATCACCACGGCAGCACTGGCCTGGCCCAGCGTGCAGGCCCTGGTCGCATCCAGCCCCACGGCGGCGATGCGGCCATCCGGCCCCAGCGCCACATCGGCGATGATCTTGCTGCCACACACGGGGGAGACCCGGGTGGCGCTGCCATCCGCCGCCGCCAACCGGTGCGCGACCTCACCCGCCAGTTTCAGGCGCAAAATCACCGCATTGTAGAGGGCTTCGGACATGTGTACTTCTTACCCTCCCCGCCCCTGTTGTGGATAGACGGGAAAATGCCGCCCTTCAGGTGCGGCGCCAATTCGTGCCGCCCGGCCTATCCTCCAGCAGCACCCCTTCGGCCACCAGCGCATCACGAAGGCGATCGGATTCGGCCCAGTTCCTGGCCTTCCGCGCCGCCACGCGCTCCGCCACCAGCGCGTCGATGCGGGCCGCGTCCGGATCGGCGTTGCGGGCGTCGCTGGCATGACGGCTCCTTTCCGGCCCCAGCGAGGGCAGGCCGAGGAACGCCAGCGCGCCCAAAAGCGCCTCGCGGTCCTGCTCGATGCCGGCGATGGCGGCCAGCGCGGCGGGCGTGTTGAGATCTTCGGAAAGCGCTTCCACTACCGCAGCTGGCGGCGGCGGGCGCACGCCCTTCGGCACATCGCCCAGCTTGCGCAACCACTTGCCCAGCCGGCTGCGGACCTGGGTCAGCAGCGCTTGGTCCCACGTGAGCGGCTGGCGATACTGGGCGGACAGCAGGCCCAGGCGCAGCTCGTCACCCGTCCAGCCGGCCTCCACCAGCTCCCCGACGCTGAGCACATTGCCGAGCGACTTGGACATCTTCTCACCGCCGCCGAAGTTCAGGAAACCGTTGTGCATCCAGATGTTGGCCAGCGGCGCACCATCATGGGCGCAGGCGCTCTGCGCGCACTCATTCTCGTGGTGCGGGAAGGTGAGATCGATGCCACCGCAGTGGATATCGATGGTTTGCCCCAGGCTTTCGGCAATCATCGCCGAGCATTCGATGTGCCAACCTGGCCGGCCGCGGCCCCATGGGCTGGGCCAGCCGGCCTGGTCCTTGCTCGACGGCTTCCACAGCACGAAATCGGCGGCGTTCTTCTTGTACGGCGCCACTTCCACGCGGGCGCCGGCGATCATCTCGTCCAGCGGCCGGCGCGACAGGCTGCCATAATCGCCATGGCTGGCCACATCGAACAGCACATGGCCTTCCGCCGCATAGGCATGGCCCTTGGCGATCAGCAGATCGATCATCGCCACCATGGCCGGGATGCTGGTGGTAGCGTGCGGGTGCAGATCAGGACGTTCCACGCCAAGGGTGGCCGCGTCTTCCAGATAGAGGGACTCGTACCGCTCGGTGATCACGTCGATGCTCACGCCCTCGGCACGGGCCTTGTCCATGATCTTGTCGTCGATATCGGTAATGTTGCGGGCGTAAATCACCTTGTCCGGGCCATAGGTGTGGCGCAGCAGGCGCTGCAGCACGTCGAACACCACGGCGGGACGGAAATTGCCGATATGCGCCCGGCCATAAACGGTAGGGCCGCAGACATACATCGTCACCCGATCCGGATTGATCGGCACCAGTTCCTGCCTGGCGCGGGCAGCGGTGTTATACAGACGGATCATCAGATGGGGGTTCCGGGGCTGGATTTTTATTGCTGATCGAGCAGCTTGTCGAACGAGTTGCGCTCCTGCTTGCCGTAACCGTCAGCCTCCTCGTCATCGCCAAAGCCTGGCAGGCCGGCATGAGGGTCACGCTCCGGGTTTATCAGCTTCTGCTGCTGGTTCCACGCATCGCCAACGTAAGAGACCATGGCGCTCGCCACCAGCGCCAGCGTCGGCGTCGTCTTCGCCCTGGCCAGCCAATCGGGCCGGCTATCGTCACCCGGCACGATCTTTATGCCCAGCGTGATCAGCAGGAAAATCAGGCTAGCGGCCAAAAAGCCCTTCACCAGGCCAAAGCCAAGGCCGAGCAAGCGGTCCACCGGGCCAATCACGCTACCCTTGGCACTGTTCGACAGGAAACTGCCGATGAGCTTGACCAGCAGAACGGCGATCAGGAACGGCCCCATCACGGCGGCGGCCGCGGCGATCAGTTCGCTGCCGCTGGCGGTTTCGAAAATGGCGCGGGCCGGCGTGTAGAAGAGGCGCACGGCGATGAAGCCGGCCACCCAAGCCGCAAGGCTGGCGACCTCGGCAATGAAGCCGCGCATCAGTCCAAAGGCGGCCGTGATGCCGACAATCAGCACCACGATCCAGTCAAAGCCGGCAAGCTGCATTACAGTGTCCATACAGCAGCGCCTATCCGATTTGGCAGCGCCGCAAAAGCCTATTCCGGCCGGCCAAGATGATCCACCAAGCCATTCATTGTCCGAAATCCACTGACCAGCATGGGCCCGCCGCCAGTGGTGCCATCCGGCACGAAAGCCCGGCCGAAACCCAGCTTCGCCGCCTCTTTCAGGCGCAGGCTCGCCAATCCGGCCGCCCGCAATTCGCCCGACAAGGCAACTTCACCAAAGGCCACCGCATCCGCCGGCAACGGCCGATCGGTAAGCGCCGAAACCAGCGCACAAGCCACCGCCAGATCGGCCGCCGGATCGGCAATCCTGAGGCCGCCGGCCACGTTCAAATAGACTTCATGCCCGCCGAACGCCAAACCGCAGCGCGCTTCCAGCACCGCCAGCAGCATCGCCAGCCGGCCGGAATCCCAGCCCACCACGGCCCGGCGTGGCGTCGCGCCCGATGGCACCCGCACCACCAGCGCCTGGATCTCGCACAGCACCGGCCTTGTGCCTTCCAGCGCCGGAAACACCACGGCGCCTGTGACGCTGGCGCCTTCGGCCCGGCTGGTCAGGAACAGGCTGGATGGGTTGGCGACTTCCTCCAAGCCATCAGCGCCCATCGCAAAAACGCCGATCTCGTCCGTTCCGCCAAAGCGGTTCTTCACAGCGCGCAAGATGCGATACTGGTGGCTGCGCTCCCCTTCAAAATAGAGCACGGTATCGACCATATGCTCGAGCACGCGTGGCCCGGCGAGTTGCCCGTCCTTGGTCACATGGCCGACCAATATCAGCGCGCAGCCCGACAATTTTGCATAGCGGATCAGTTCCTGCGCCGATGCCCGCACCTGAGAAACCGTACCCGGCGCGCCTTCCAGCGTGTCGCTGTGCATCGTCTGGATCGAATCGATCACCAGCAGCCCCGGCGGTGCCTTCAGGCTGGTCAGCGTTGTCAAAATGTCCCGCACATTGGTTTCGGC
>NZ_CAMCWT010000041.1:0-25445 GCF_945882885.1 Sandarakinorhabdus limnophila DSM 17366 | reverse complement strand
ACAACGGCAGGCGCCCGCACTCATCGCTTGACCGCAAGACCCCCGATCACGTCTACTTCAACCAACCGCTTCTCGCCGCGGCATGAAACCGGCAGCCGCTACACTTAGCAATCGCGCGGGGCTGTGCAGATAAACCGAGCCACCTCTGTCCTCTCCAAGGGCCGAACTCTAATCCATCGTGGAGGAAAATCAGGGGGTCAGGTCAGCGGGGTTGGCTTGGCTGCGCCGTAAACTGGTGCACAAAAAAGGCGGGGCGGCATTGCTGCCACCCCGCCCAATTTCCTGCCTGAGGACCGTCAGCGCTTGCCGCTGCCGCCCAGGTTGATGCGCACGCCGCCCATGAAGCGGGCACCGAACTTTTCGAACTCGAGCACGCGGATCGGGATACCGCGGTAACGACGACCCGGTTCGTCGAGCAGGTTGGTGGCATCTACGAAGAACTCGACCCGCGGGCTGACGGAATAGCGCGCCGAAAGATCGAGGCGACCGACGCTCTGCCAGAAGCCATCGCCGCCCTGTTCGGCAGTACCGATTTCGAACAGATAATCGCTGCGATACTGCCAGCTGGCGCGCAAAGACAGACCATATTGTTCGTAATAGAGCGAAGCGTTGTAATTGGTGTTGGACGCATCAGGCAACCGGACCTTGCGGCCATCCGGGGTAATGGCGTTGGAGCGATTGAGGGTGATGTTGCCCTGGAAGCCGAGGCCTTGCAGCCATTCCGGTGCACCCATGCTGCTTAGCAGGCCGCCAAAGGGCTGCACATAGGCGATTTCAATGCCCTTGATATTGCCGCTGCCGCCGTTGAGCTCCGTGCTGAACTGGTAGGTCGAACGCTCGAAGCCGGGGATGTCGAACTCCGTGTTGCCGAACGGCTGGGTGAAGTCGAACAGGACGTCGCGGACCTTCTTGTAGTAGACGCCAACCGACAGGAAGCCCTGGTTGCCCATGTACCATTCGAGATAGGCGTCCACGCCAACCGCCTTTTCAGGCACGGCAAACGGGTTGCCGCCCGAAATCGTCAGCAGCGGGTCGTTGATTGTCAAGTTCGGACGCAGCAGCGTATAGTCCGGCCGGGCCGCACCGGTGTTGAGCGACAGGCGCAGCTTGATTTCGTCCGTGGCATCATAGTTCAAATGCAGGCTGGGGAAGAGCAGCGTGTTGCCGGAGCTGGTGTTCAGTTCCTGGCGAACGCCGTTGATCGTGCCGTTCGCCCGCCCGGTATTGTTCACCCGCTCGGCACGAACCCCGGCAACGATATTGCCGTTTTCGAAGAACATCGTGCCCATCAGATAGCCGGCGAAGATTTCTTCGGTGACTTCGTAGAAGTTGTTCTCGGTGGTGTTGGGCTGGATGCGTGAGGCGCCAGCGGCAATGTAGCTGTCCAGCAGGTCGCTGCCCAGCTGGCTGTCATGATACCGGAAGCCGTAGCCCATCGGAATGTTGACCTTGAGTGGTGCGTTGGTCGAGATCGCGTCCTGCCGCGGCAGCGCAATGCCCTTGGCGGTCAGATCAGCGGCGCGGGCTTCGATGACCGAAACATTGTTTTCCTTGGTGCGCTTGTTGTACTGGCCGCCGAACTGGATCTTGGTGTCCTGACCGAACAGCGAAATCGTGCGATCGAAATCAAGCCGCGCCGTGTAGGCATCGGTCTGCGCCCGATTGTTGGCCCGGTTCATGGTGACGAAATCAAGCTCGGTGGTGGTGACGACATCGCGGCGGGCCCCCAGCGAATAATTCTGGTTGGCATCGGCCAGCGTGTTGAACAGTGTGACCTTGTTATCGCTTGGGTCGTTGAAATCATAGATGATGCTGGGACGCCGCGTGCGATCTGACGGGCTGACCCAGGTCGAGGTGTACGGGTGCCGGGCATCGTCCTGGGCGCGGGTGTAGTTCAACCGCCAGTTGGCCTTCCATTCGCCGAAGATGTGATTGCCGCCCAGCGTGTTGGTGAAGATGCGCTGGCGTGACGACAGGCTGTTCAATGTGCTGTCGATTTCGATGCCGAACAGCGTACCCTGCAGCGGCGTGTTGCCGGTGCGAATATCGGCATAGCCGGTGCGGCGGGCGGTCGCCTGGGCTGCCGTGCTGTCGGTGCTGACCGCATTCTGATCGAAATCGAACAGAAACTGGGTGCGCAGTTCGTCGTCGCGGAATTCGGTGAGCACCGAACTCAGGAAGATTTCATTGTTGTTGTCTGGGCGCCAATCGATCTTGCCGCTGAAGGCGGTGTTGGAACGGGTAAGGCGGTAGAGCTTGTTTTCAAACTCGCGCGCCCACACGCGGTCGGTGAAGCCCGGCAGGCGATCTTCCGGCGCAATTTCCCAAGGATCGGCTTCGAAATTGTCGGTGACCATGTCGACTTCAAAGCGCGAGGCCGACAAGAGGATGCCGACGGTGTCATTGAAGAAACGTTCTGAGATGTGCCCAGCAAAGTTGTATTGGCGGCCACCGCCCAGTGCCGAGAAACCGGCACCGACATCGAGGGCAACCTTGAAGCCGGGATAATCGAAGGCACTGCGGGTGCGGATGTCAACCTGACCGGCGACGGCTTCGCCGGTCAGATCGGCGGTGACGGCCTTGCGCACCGCCACCTGGCTGGCGATGCCGGCCGGGATGGTATCGAAGCGGGTTTCGCGGCCGGCCGGGCTGATCACGTTGATGCCGTCAAACGACACCGTGGTCCAACTGGTGCGGGCGCCGCGAAGGCTGATGAAGCGATCCTGGCCTTGGTCGCGCTGCACGGCGACGCCGGGCAGGCGGGCGATGGCGGCGGCGATGTTCTGATCCGGGAAGCGGCCGACGCTGTCGGCGGCGAGCACGCTGACCAGCGCGGTCGAGGCGCGCTGCACCTGCAAGGCGGCAGCCAGCGATTCGGCGATCGGGCGCGAGGCGGTGACGGTGATTTCGCCATCAGTGCCGGCCGCAGCCGCCAGGGACACGTTGATTTCGGTATCCTGGCCGGCGACGACGGTGATCGTCTGAGTCACGTCGGCACCGCCGAAATAGCGAACGGTGATCTTCTGCTGGCCGGCGGGTGCGCCGCGCAGCGTGAAGCGGCCTTGCGCCGTGGTGCTTTCGACAACCGAGGAACCTTCGATGCGCACGGTGGCACCAGCAACAAAGTTGCCACTTGCATCAGTGACGACACCGCTCACCTGACCGGTGCTGGCAGCAGAGCCGGCATCAGCAGCGGCAGCAGTTTCAGCCATTTGGGCAGCGGCGGGCAGGGACGCGACAAGGCTCAGCGCGGCGCTGGCCAGCAGAATGGAACGGGTCGGTATCATTGGTTTCTCCAGTGTGGGGTGTTGTCGTGCAGCCGCGCGGGTGCGCAGCGGTGAAGCTTCAGAAATTCGGGCTCTTGTAAGGCAGCGTGTTGTCGAACCGGCGGGTCGGCGGTTCGGTCTTGTCGTTCTTGATCAGGCGCTTTGTGGCCCCACGCTTTTCGATCACCGCGGCGTCATACTGCACGCCATCGGTGGTGTAGGCGGTGTAGCTCAGGCGGTTGCCATCTATGCCGATGACCTGGAAGAACTGGCCATTCTCGCCCTGCCGCTCCAGTTTCACACCGGTCGGTGCGTAATCATCCCAGCCTTGCTTGCGAAACTGATATTGCTTGGGGCCGGAAACGCTGTTCACGAACATCGTGGTCATGGTGTCGCCCACCTTGAAGCCGGCGCGACGCGGCGCTTGGGCACCCGCATTGAGCAGCCCACGCGCATAGGTGTGATCATGGCCCTGCAGCACCAGATCGACGCTATTGGCCGTCAGGATCGGCAGTAGCAGAGCCCGGCCGGCAGGGCTGTCCCGCTCCCCGGCCGAGCTGAAGATCGGATGGTGCATGGTGACGATGCGCCAGCGCGCCTTGGAGGCTTTCAGTTGCGCGTCCAGCCAATCGGCCTGTGGCTGCAGATCGGGCTGGTTGGTATCCAGCACGAACACATCAAGATCGGCCGAATAATGCACGGCATAGGCGGTTTCCTGCACAGCGGCCGGCAGCGCCGCTTCGACTGGCAGGCGGAACTGCGGCCGCCACAAATGGCTGAGCAGGCGGCGGCGCGCGGCATCGGCGGGATCGGCCATGTCATATTCATGATTGCCGGCCACCGGGATCGCCGGGATCATGGCATGCAGGAAGCCGCCGGCCTTGAACCAATCCGCCCATTCGATGTCGCGGCTGCCGCGGTTCACCAGATCGCCGGCGTGCAGCATAAAGCGCGCATCGGGCGCGGCCTGGAAGGCCGCGCGAATGGTGCGCGACCACAGGGACAGCACGCCATTTTGCGCATCGCCCATGTAGATGAAGCGGATCGGCCCGGATTTGGGCGCCGTGCGGGTCTGGAACCACTCGCTCCAGTGGCCGTCACTGCCCTGCACACGATAGGCGTAGAGCGTGTCCGGCTTCAGCCCATCAAAGCGCACGCTGTGATAGGCCGCGGCGTGCAGCGTGTCGTTGGCCTGCACGGCCAGCGCGCGGCCATTGGCGATCACCGTATCGAGATCGACGCGTTCGGTGACGGCGGCGACGCTGCGCCCGGTCAGATCGATTCGCGCATCCGGCGTGGCCAGCGTGATTTCGGCGCGGGTGGCGGTGACGTTTGCAGCCGTGCGCCACGCCACCGCAAAGGCTTGCGACGGATCACCTTCGAAGGTCGCCACGATGCGATCCGGCCAGGCCGTGGCACCCTGCCAAGGCGGCGGTCCATGGTCACCATCATGCGCAAAAGCCGGCATAGCCAAAGCCATGGCGGTTATCGCCGTCATCAAAACACGCATGCAGCCCCCGACGCCTGTTGATATTGGCGGCGGCGTAGTGGCAGTTTGTGACGCCGTGGCGTCCGAAATGTTGCACGCCCAAGACTGGCTACGCTGGACGTTGCTCCCTTTTAAGTGGCTAAGAATCAGCCATTCAAAGGTGGCCGTCCCTTCGAGCGCTTCACCCGCGGCATTCACAAACCGACCAAACCGCTATCGGCCCAAACCCCCAAAAATGCCGCAAATCAGGTGCAGATCACGCCAAGTTTTTGTCAGTTCATTTTCATTTCATGCCTCCGCAACGGCTCTGACTCCACCAAACGGTAGCCAGGTCTCACAAACTGCGATCGAGGGTGGACGTGGTGGCCTGTCAGCATCATCTCGGATCAGATGCCAAAGGCGATTCTTGGCTGGAACTGGCTTCGATGCCCGTCCTGCTTGTCACCGCTGACGCCAGCGCCCGTTTTCTGTGTTGATCTGAACCGAGATGACGGAGGTTTGCAAAACAGCCATGCCGACGCGGGTCCGTTTCTCCCTCACCGAGCCAGCAACCAACAGTGCCCCCTTGCTGTTCGGCGTGCCATTCAACACGCCCGAACAATCGGTGATCGCGATCGATGTTGTGGCGGGAAATTGCCTTGATCGGGTGACCGCGAGCAACAGCGGGCAGAGCGCCTTGCTGATCGAACCGGAGGGTGGCTGTGCCGTTGTTGACGTGGACTTCAGCGATGCGGCCGGGATGGCGCCGGCATGGCTGTTCGGGTCGACCGGTGGCGCCCACGAACAACCATCAGTGGCCTTGGCAGAATTGATCGACGGTTTGGCCGGCACCACAGACGGGCAGGCCCGTGTGAACAGGATCATCGAACATATCGACGCGCGCTTCGTTTATGGTCGCCGCGAACGCGGGCTGGGCGATGGCGAAGCTGCGATGCCGGCGCTGGTTTGTGACACGCACGCAGGAACCTGTGTCGACACGCACAGCTATGCCGTTGCGGCCATGCGGGCGGGCAAAATGGACGCCGCGTATATTAGCGGCGTGTTTTTCAAGGCCGGGCAAAGCCTTTCGCGCCCGGGCCATTGCTGGATCGCGGTACAGGTGGATGGGTCTGCACAATATTGGGATGTCTCGCACCATCTCAAGTATGGCCTTGGGCCATCGCAGCCCGGTTACAATCCGTTGCCTGGTACACGCTTTGCGCTGACGGCCGGCCGTGATCTGCGGTTTGAAATGCCCGGCCGGAGCCTCGCGGTCAGCATTCTCAAGGGGTTTGTTGCAGCGGATGGCGAACAGGGATTGGCGCTGCCAACCACGGCAAGCCTTATCTGACGCCGCAATATGGAGCCGCTGTCCGAATGAACAATTCGTGACAATCGCGGAACTTGTTCCTGCCCACGCACTCGGTGTTCCATGCAAGCACTTGAAAATAAACTAATAATTTCGTTGTTTTGGGAAACTCCAATCTTGTCGAGGTAATAAAAACAACATGGAGTTCGGTAACAAGGAAACTCATGGAACTGGGGATCAGACTGCCCAAATATTTGGTTGCCCTTGCCGTGCTTTGCGTGGGATCGGTGTTGCTGGCCGCCTGCGCCAAGGACGAGCCGCCAGCCTTTCCCAAAGGAAGCTGGCAGCAGCGCGTTGGCAAGATTCGGGCTGCCGTAAAGGGCGATGAGGCCGATCCGGCCTTTGCTGCCACCTGGTCCGGTTACCGCAGCCATCTGCAGGCTATCACCGGGCTTCCGGTAGAAACGTTCGAAGCGTCGGATTACAATGGCGTGATACAAGCTATTGCATCGGGCCAGGTGGATTTCGCCAACATGGGCGCCGGTTCCTATGCCAACGTCGATACCCAAGTGGGCGGCAAGGTGCTGCCTTTCCTGTTGATCCGGCAAGCCGAAGGCAACACCGGCTATTATTCCGCTCTCGCCGTACGGGCGGCTTCTCCGTTTCGCACCTTGGCCGATCTGAAGGGCAAGACGATTGCCTACATCGATTTCAACTCGACCTCTGGCTATATTTATCCGCGCCGTGAGTTGATCAAGCAAGGGCTCGATCCCGAACGTTTTTTTGCAAAATCGATCATGGCTGGCGGCGGCACGCAAGCCCTGCTTGCCATGATGAACGGCCGGGTGGATGCGGCGATGATCACGGTCAGCGCCGGAACGCCGGAAACCGGCTTTGCAACGGGCAACCATGTCAGTCTGGCCCGCCGGGGGCTGATTAATCTTGATGAGATGCGGATCATCTGGACAGCAGGCCCGATGCCCAACTCACCTTACGTAATGCGCACCGATCGGCCGCAGGCGTTTGCCGATGTGCTGCGCGGCGCGCTTGCCATGCTGCCGTATGAAAAGCCCGATGTCTGGGCCAGCATGGGGCAGGCACCCGGCAATGATTTCCACCCCGTTAGCCGGGCCGACTACGCTGATATCATGGCCATTCGGGCCGAGGACATCAGCCAGCGGCGATCAGGATCCGGCGAATGATGGCTCGTCTTGTCGTAGGCACTGTTGCTGCGCTGATGCTGGTCGCGTGCGGTGGCAGCAGCAAGGATACCGAAGCCGGGGCAGCTCGTCCGCCGACACTGCAACAGCTGCGCATCGGCATACTGGCGCCGGCCGCATCGCCGTGCCGATCGGATGCGCCGGAATGGCCCGCAGCGCAGCGCAAATATGTGCAGCACCTGGCATCGCGCATGGAAGTTCCGGTCTCGCTGTGCCCGATGGCGGAGTATAGTGCCATTGCTGCGGCCATTGCCGATGGCCGCATCGAGATGGGCCCTGTGGACAGGGCCGGCCTGGCGCCGGTGACGGAAAAGATCCGTCCGATCCTCGCCGTGCGTCCCGACACGGCGCCAGGCCGGGCCATTGCCGTGGTGGTGGTACCCGAAGCAGCGCCGGCCCGGACCTTGGCTGATCTGGCGCCCGCGGCCGGCCGCGTGGGGGCGCGGCTGATCCTGTCGCGGGAGAATAGCGATATTCTGGATGGTGTGCGCCGGATCCTCACAAGCGCTGGTTTTCCCGCCGCCAGTCTTGCGGCAGCAAGCGCCCAGCCCGATGCGGAAACCGCTGCCGCCGCACTGCGCAGCGGCGCTGGCGATGCGGCTGCTGTTGGCGGGGCCGAATGGTACCGTTACTGCCGCGGCACCAAGAAGGACGAAACGCCCTGTGCTGGCCTGCGCGAAGTGTGGCGCGGTCGGGAACCGGTGGCAGTGGCATGGAGCGTCAGCCGGAACATCGCTCCGGAAAGCTGGGCGCGATTGGTGGGCATTCACATCGCACTGTTTCTGGAACAGCCCGCCATTGCTGCCTGGCTGGCCCCGGGCGGGCGCGAGATCACACCTGTTGAGGCAACGGCGCTGGAACCGGCAGGGCAATGAGCGTTTCAGCCCTGTTTGATGCAGAGGATCGCCGCCGTGCTGCCGTGTTCGAACAGGATTGGCGAAAACGCCGGCTTGCGCATCGCCTGCAAAATCTCGGGTGGCTGTTGCTGGTTTCTGCCTTGCTGGCGGTCTCGCTGGAATTGAGCGAGCTGCGCAACAGTTCTGTCGGTCTTGGTTGGGGCGAACGCGTGGCGACCTTCGTCGATCGGATGACCCCGCACCTGCGAGCCGATGAGCTGTTTGCCAGCCGCAACACAGATGGTTCACTGGCCAGCTGGTTCTATGATCTGCCGCTGTGGCTGGCGGCCATACGCGAAACCGTCGCCATGGCCATCGTCGGCACGCTGGTTGGAGGCGTGTTTGCACTGTCGTTGTCGTTTCTGGCTGCGAGCAATCTCAACGCAAACCGGCCGCTGCGGGTGCTGATACGCCGCAGCCTCGATGCGGCCCGAACGATCCCGGATGTGATCTTGGCGTTGATCTTTGCGTCGGCCTTCAGCCTGGGGCCGGTGGCCGGCGTCCTGACCCTGATCGTCAGCACCACGGGCTCGCTTGGCAAGCTGTTCAGCGAGTGCATGGAAAACGCCCGGATTCGCGAAGTGGAAGCAATTGTTGCCACGGGTGGCAACTGGCTGTTGCAGATGCGCTTTGGCGTCATTCCACAATTGTTGCCGCAACTGGTATCCTATTGGCTGCTGCGGCTGGAGCTGAATCTGTCAGCGGCAGCGGCGCTGGGCATCGTCGGTGCCGGCGGCATCGGTGTGGAGTTGCAGCGCGCCATCAGCTTCACCGAATTCGATACCTATCTTGCCATCCTGCTGCTGATCATTGCCTGCATAACGGTCATTGATCTTGTGTCGGAACGGCTGCGCCACCGCTTGATCGGGGCGATGGCGTGAACGACACAGTGGCTCTGTCGCCTGCCGATATGATCGCCCGCGCCCGCGCCCGCGTGCCGCGCGCAATCGACAAACCATTGAGCGAGCGGCTGCGACCATGGGCGATTGCGACGGCCATCTTCGCGCTGTTTATCGCTTGCTGCATCGATCTTGATCTGGGGCCCGACGTGCTGGCCAATGGCATTGGCAAGCTGGGCGGCATACTGGCTGCCATGTGGCCACCAAGCGCCGGTGGGCAATGGTCGCGGTTACTGCTCGCGATCGCACAGACGCTGGGCCTGGCCGTGCTGGGGACATTGTTGGGCATTTTGGGCGCTCTGCCGCTGGGGCTGTTGGGTGCACGCAATCTGGTATCCAATGCGGCCATCCACTTCATCGTGCGGCGGATGATGGATGTGTTCCGGGGCATCCCTGCACTGGTGTGGGCCCTGATCCTGGTCGCAGCGTTTGGGCTGGGGCCATTGCCGGGTGTGCTGGCGCTGGCGTTTGCCGACATACCGCGGCTGGGCAAGCTGTTTGCCGAAGCCATCGAGAGTGTCGATCGCCGCCAGCGCGAATCCTTGCAGGCGACGGGTGCGAGTGGGTCGTTGGTGATCCGTTTTGGTATGCTGCCGCAGGTCCTGCCAGTCTGCCTTAGCCAGTGCCTTTATTACCTCGAACAGAATTTCCGCGCCGCCGCAGTGGTAGGTGTTGTTGGTGCCGGCGGCATCGGTTTTGAACTCAACGAGCGGATCCGCATCTTCGCCTTCGACGAAGTGGCGTTGATCACGATCTTGTACATCGTGATCGTCGGTTTGCTGGACGAGGTTTCGCAGCGTCTGCGGGCGCGGCTGATCTGAACGGGGAAGGGTCTCCATGCTCGAAGTTAATGGTCTGGTCTGCCGCTTTGGCGACGTGGTGGCGGTTGACAACGCGCGGCTGTCGATTGCCGGCGGCGAAATGGTTGGCGTTATCGGTCGGTCTGGCTCTGGAAAGAGCAGTTTGTTACGCTTGATCAACCGGTTGTATACGCCGCAAGCGGGCAGCATCCATTGGCAGGGCGCTTGCGTGTCTGCCTACACGGGCCGCGACTTGCGGAACTGGCGCCGCCGGGCCGCAATGATCTTTCAGGATTATAATCTCATTCCGCGCCTTGATGTGCTCACCAACGTTTTGTTGGGCACTTTGGCTACCCGGCCGGTGCTGCCGTCGCTGGCCAATTATTTCACACCGGAACTGCGAGCGCGTGCCGTCATTGAGCTGGACCGACTGGGTATGGCCGAAGCCGCCTTTAAGCGGACGCAATATCTTTCAGGCGGTCAACAACAGCGCGTGGCTATCGCGCGCGCTATGGTGCAGGATCCGGAAATTCTGCTCGCCGACGAACCCGTCGCGTCGCTTGATCCGGTCAACAGCGAAATCGTCATGCAAAGCATTGTCGATATCAACCGATCGCGCGGGCTGACCGTTTTGATCAACCTGCATTCCATCGACATCGCCCGCCGCTATTGCCAGCGCATCATCGGCATGAACCAGGGACGCATCGTATTTGACGGCCCTGTCAGCAGCCTTACTGATCGGGCCGTCGCGGCAATTTATGGCGTTACGGTCGATCCTGAAGATGCATGCTCGCCTGAGAGAAGAGAGGCCTTGCCGATCATGGAGCCGCTCTTGGCGACGCCCGCACAGAGGGTGGTGGCGCGATGAACAGCCGCCTTGCTGGTACAGCCGCAGAACGCGGCATGGCCTATGTTGCACGCCAAGTTCCCGCTCGGCCCCATTCCGTCAACCGGGGGCCAGAACCGCAGATTGATGCGGAGGCCTCCGTGGTCGACTGCGCCCTTGGGCGTTGGACCCGGGTGGGAGCGCGAACCCAGCTGAATGAAGTCGCGTTCGGCGATTATTCCTATATCGTCAGCGACTCCAGCGCTACCTATGCCGATATTGGCAAATTCTGCTCGATTGCCCGCGATGTCAGGATCAATCCAGGCAACCATCCGACATGGCGTGCAGCTCAGCATCATTTCAGCTACCGGGCCATTTCATACGATCTGGCCGATAATGATGACGCCGATTTCTTCGAATGGCGCCGTGCCGATCGTGTTGTCATGGGCCACGACATCTGGATTGGCCACGGCGCCACCGTGCTGGCTGGCGTGACCATCGGTACTGGCGCCGTTGTAGGCGCTGGCGCGGTTGTGTCGACGGACGTGCCGCCCTTTGCGATCGTGGTCGGTGTGCCGGCCCGCATCCTGCGCTTCCGCTTTGAAGAACCGCTGCGCGAAGCGCTGCTGGCGTTGGCCTGGTGGGATTGGGATGATGCGCGGCTGGCAGCGGCTTTGGAGGATTTCCGCCGGCTGAATGCTGCTGATTTCATCGCCCGCCATGGCTGAAGCGGTCCGCCCTGGGGTGCTGGTGTTGGTGGTGGGGCCTTCAGGCGCCGGCAAGGACAGTCTGCTGGCCGCGGCGCAACATGTGTTGGCTGGCAATACCGGCTTTGTCTTTCCAACCCGGGATGTCACCCGTCCGGCAGGCTCGGGCGGTGAAGCCCATAACCCGGTGACCACCGACGAATTTCGACTGCGCTGCAATGACGGGGCCTACGCGCTGTGGTGGGAAGCCAATGGTCATGGCTATGGCATTCCAACGGCCATCGGTGCAGCGCTGGCAAGCGGGCAGACCGTAGTGTGCAATGTCTCGCGCGGCGCGATCGAGCTGGCCCGACAGCGCTTTGCGCGCGTAGCGGTTATCTGGGTAACGGCACCGCTGGAGGTTCTGGCCAGACGCATTGCCGGTCGCGGTCGCGAAACAGCTGACGAAATCGCTGCCCGTTTGGCGCGTTTGCCACCAGCCGAGCCCACAGGATCAGATGTGACGATCATCGACAATGACGGAACACTTGAGGCTGCAGCCGCAAAATTCGTGTCGGCGGTCAGGGCTGCGGCAGCGTGAAACGCGCCAATATCGTGAATGGACTTTTGGCGTCGGGCTGATGAAACAGGCTGATCGAAGTCACCTGATGCTGTCCGCAATCGTCCGCAAAATATTGGATGGCGGCATCGAGCAACTGCTGCCGGTCTCCACTATTCTCGATCCGGCCAGTCAACGTCATGTGAAAGCGGAAATCGTTAAAGACATAAGGGTAACCCCAAGCAGCAAGTTGTTCGTGCTGGCGATCGGTCAAGGGCGCACGCAGGCGCCTGGCCATATCTGCCGGGGTGAGCAGAGCCCGAAACGGATCAATCAGGCGAACACTTGATTCATGCAACGCCTGCATGGATGTTGACGGCGCGGCGAGCCTGAATGCGATGAAACTGCCCATCGCTTGAGGCTCGATGATTGCGTTAAAGGCGGGATGTGTGCTCGCAAGCATGGCCACTGCAGCGATCAGATCAGCCTGTGTCGCCGTTTCTGCGAGGGCAAAGGGGGCCTTCAGTGTTGCATGAAAGCCATAGTGACGCGGATCGGCAGTGAAGGCCTCGAAACGTTGGCCATCGAACCCTGGTAACACCGGCTGTGGCAGCACAACACCGGTGGCCGCGTCGCGTCCCAGCCAGGCAGCCGCGCGCTGCCAGAATGCGCTTTCGGGATCGGGGGCGTAATAAATGGCAAAACGTTCGGGCATCGGCATCAGGCCACCCGGTTGCCGGCCAACCACACGCAAAGTGCCAGCGGCCAACGGCCCGGCTGCCAACGCACCTGCACAAGATCGGCACGCAGGCCCGGCGCAATTCGCCCGCGGTCTGTCAGGCCGGTAGCGCGCGCCGGATTGTCAGTTACTGTTGCGATCGCATCGGGCAACGAAAAGCCTTGGTCTGGTTCGACCAACAAGAATGCCGCCCGGATCATGGAAAGCGGAATATAGTCTGAAGCCAGAATGTCGAGTAGGCCGGCCTGCGCGGCAGCCTTGGCCGAAAGATTGCCGGAATGGGAACCGCCGCGCACCAGATTGGGCGCCCCCATGGCGATCGTCATACCGGCGTGGCGGGCAGCCTGAGCGGCCACTTGGGTCACAGGAAATTCGGCCATGGTGCAGCCAAATGACACTGCTTCGGCAATATGTTCAAGCGTGGCGTCGTCATGACCGGCCAGGGCAACGCCCTGCGTATGACAGATGTCGGCTAGGTGGCGTCGATTACGGCGGCACATATCGGCGATTTCGATGTCGTCCGCCGCCTGATCAGACGGCGCTTTCAGGTGCAATTGGCGCTGGCCGGGGCGGTGATCCATCAGCGACAACAGCCGCAGCCGAGGATGATCGAGGTAAGGCGCGGCAATATCCAGGATCGCTGACTTGGTCACCTCGAAACGCAAATGCAGGCCATGATCGATACGTAGCAGGCCGTCGCGCGTGCACTGGTCAATCGCAGCAACCAACTTGGGAAAAGCGGCAGCTCGGTCGAGCCCGTTGCGTTCGCCATGCAGGGCGAGGGAATCGAGCACAGTGGTAATGCCGGCGGCTGCACACTGCCCATCGTGCGCTATTACCGCGCCCAGATCATCCCAATTGGCACCGGGACGCGGCTGATAATGTTTTTCCAGATTGTCGGTATGGATGTCCACCAGTCCGGGGATCAGCAGGTCATCTCCCAGATCGACAGCCGTCCCTGACGGATCTGCGGTCTCCACGACTTCGGCGATGAAACCGCCGCGAACAACAACTTCACCGCTGATGCAGCGATCGGCAAGGACGATCCGACGACTGAACATAACCTGCTGGTGCATCGTGGTCGCGGCGGCGATTGCGGTCATCATGCGGCCGCGCGGTGACGCGCTACGTCGAACAAGCGGGTTGCCACCTGTTCGCGCACAATTTCGTCGTGGAAGATCCCAACCATCGCGGTGCCCCGTGCGCGGGCTTCGTTCATCAACGCCACGACCGTGCACCGGTTGGCCGCATCAAGGGACGCCGTGGGTTCATCGAGAAGCAGCACGGGATACTCGCGCACCATCACGCGGGCGATGTTCACCCGCTGCTGCTCGCCGCCGGAAAATGTCGCCGGCGGCAGCTGCCAAAGCGTGGGCGGCAGGTTCAGTTTGGTAAGAATGGTTTCGGCGCGTTCCCTGGCTTCGGCTGCGTCCACGCCATTTTCCAGCAAGGGCTCCATGACCAGAGCCAGGGTTGGGATGCGCGGGATCACGCGCAAGAACTGGCTGACATAGCCCATCGTGCGCCGCCGTATGTCGAGCACAAGATGCGGTGGGGCGCGCGTGATGTCCACGAACTGGCTGTCGTGGCTGATCTCGACGCTGCCCGCGCACGGCAGATAATTGGCATAGATCGAACGCAACAAGGTGGATTTTCCCATGCCCGAAGCGCCGGCAAGCACGACACACTCGCCGCTGCGAACTTCCAGCGAGACATCGGCGAACACCGGAACCACGGCAGCGCCCTGGTTGTGAAGCGTGAAGCTTTTGCCAAGACCGGTGATGCGGATGGCGGGCTGATCGGTCTGGTGCATCGTTTGCCCCTTCAAATCTGCAGAACGGAAGACACCAGCAACTGGGTGTAACCATGCTGGGGATCATCGAGCACCTGATCGGTCAGACCCTGTTCCACGACGTCGCCCGATTTCATCACCAGTAGCCTGTCGGCCAGCAGCCGCGCCACGCCGATGTCATGGGTTACAATGATCGCTGCTAGGCCCATGTCGCGCACCAGCGCGCGCATTAGATCAAGCAGGCGGGCCTGCACCGACACATCCAGCCCGCCGGTGGGTTCATCCATGAACACCAAACTGGGACCATGTATCAGATTGCGGGCGATCTGCAGCCGCTGCTGCATGCCCCCCGAAAAGGTGCGCGGCTTGTTGTCGATGCGGGCGGTGTCGAGTTCCACCCGTGCGAACCAATCCAGCGAAAGCGCCCGCATCTGGCCATAATGGCGGGTGCCATTCATCATCATCGGTTCAGCAACATTGGCACCGCCCGACACCCGCATGCGCAGACCGTCCCGCGGATTCTGGTGGACGTAGCCCCACTCTTCCCGGCTGATTCTGCGGCGATCCTGCTCCGAAAGTGCAAAGATATCGGTCAGTCCGTGACGGCGGCTGGCAAAAAGCACCTCCCCACTGGCGGGTGCCAACTGGCCCGAAAGGCAACGCAGCAGCGTGGTCTTGCCCGACCCGCTTTCACCGACAATGCCGAGAATCTCACCACGGCGAAGTTCGAACGATACATTGCGGCACGCGGCAAGCGGACCGAAGTAATGATGCAGACCTTTTACGGACAGCAGCGGCCCGTCCGATTGAACCTGTGTCATGACGGTCATGCCTCGATCCCCACAGCGGCGGCGTCATCATCTGTGTTGTCGTCGCCGGTTGCCAGGCCGTCCAGCGCGTGCCCAGCCATAGGTCCGGCATGGCCGGCGACGCGGCGATCGCCGCAATATGCGCTGTCGGAACAAACGAACATGCGGTTGCCCGCATCATCCAGAATGACCTCGTCCTTGTAGCTTTCACCGCAGCCGCACAGCCCGCAGACTTCATCCCAGCTCTGCACTTCGAAAGGATAATCTTCGAAATCCAGGCTGCGCACATCGGTGTGAGGCGGCACCGCATAAACCCGCTTTTCGCGCCCAGCGCCAAACAGGTGCAGTGCCTCGCTCTGATGCAGTTTGGGATTGTCGAACTTTGGGATTGGCGACGGCGACATCAAGTAGCGTTCGTCTACCAGCACCGGGTAGCCTGCCCCGCCGGCAATGCGACCAAAAGCTGCCACGCTTTCATAGAGTGACAGATACTGCAGTCCATACTCCTCATAGGCATGCATGGCCCGTGTTTCAGTTTCGCGCGGTTCAAGGCCGCGCAGCGGTTCGGGCTGAGGCACCTGGTAGACCATGATCTGGCCCGGTCCCAGCGGCGCCTCAGGGATGCGGTGCCGGGTCTGTATGATGCTGGCGTCCTGCGTGCGTTCGGTGGTGGCTACATCGGCAACCCGCGCAAAGAAGCGGCGGATGGAAACGGCATTGGTGGTGTCGTCGGCACCCTGGTCGATGCATTTGTACACATCGTCGGGCCCGATGATCGCGGCCGTCAACTGGATGCCGCCCGTGCCCCAGCCATAAGGTACCGGCATCTCGCGCGAACCAAATGGCACCTGATAGCCGGGGATGGCGATGGCTTTGAGAATGGCGCGGCGCACCATCCGCTTGGTCTGCTCATCAAGATAGGCATAGTTATAGGCGCGCCGGTTGCTCTGATTTGCAATGGTCATTCTGCTGCCTCCGAAAGGCCATCGCCCGGCGCGCGCGCAGCCTGCCATTCCCGGCGCAGGCGCCGGATGAACTGAAGCTCAGCCTGGAAGTCCACATAATGTGGCAGCTTGAGATGCTGCACGAAGCCCGACGCTTCGACATTGTCGCTGTGATACAGGACAAATTCCTCGTCTTGTACGGCGTGAGCGGGCGCTTCGCCCACTTCAGCATGACGCAATGCGCGGTCAACGATCGCCATGCTCATGGCCTTGCGTTCATTGTGG
This sequence comes from Sandarakinorhabdus limnophila DSM 17366, assembly GCF_945882885.1. GTDB lineage: Bacteria > Pseudomonadota > Alphaproteobacteria > Sphingomonadales > Sphingomonadaceae > Sandarakinorhabdus > Sandarakinorhabdus limnophila_A. The sequence goes on along the minus strand of NZ_CAMCWT010000041.1, from coordinate 8,947 downwards.
CCAAACACCAGTCCATAACCGAACGTGAATTGCGGCGGGCGTTCTGCCGAACCCTCGAAATTCGAGATCATCTGGCATTCGGTGACAGTGATTTCGCCCACTTCGATCGGAAATCCCAACTCTTCGGGCTGAAATTCCACCACGACGTTGCCCATGCGGATTTCGCCGCACAAGGGGTGGGTGTTGCCCCACCCGCGCTGCGACGCATAAGCGAGGCTGAGCAGAAAGCCCTCGTCACCGCGGGCCAGCGCCTGAAGCCGCTGGTCACGTCCGGCCGGGAACGCCATGGGCTCGCGAGTCAGGTCATAGGGTTCGCTTCCGTCCGCTGGATCGGCTTCCGGTGTTTCCAGCAGCGCTTCGTGCGCAAACACGGAAGCGATCGTGGGCATCTGGTCAGCCAGCGGCTTGCTGGCGAGGGTGGCCTTGGTGTCGGGGCCGGTGTCGGCCAGATCAAAGTTGATCAGCCGGTGGGTATAATCAAAGGTCGGGCCGAGAATCTGGCCGCCGGGAATATCCTTGAAGGCAGCCGAAACCCGCCGCTGGACAGCCATGTCCTTGGTGCTGACGGCTTGCGACATGCCAAATCGCGGCAAGGTCGTGCGGTAGGCGCGCAGCAGGAAGATCGCTTCGGTCACATCGCCGCGCGCCTGCTTCAGCGCCAGGGCGGCCAGTTCGGGATCGTAACAGCTGCCTTCGGCCATGACCCGGTCAACCGCCAGCGACAGTTGTTCGCGGATCTGGGCAACTCCGATCTCGGCCACACCGGGATCGCCGCGGCGCTTTTCGTCGAGCCAGCGATGGGCGTTGTCGATCGCCCGCTCACCGCCTTTTACGGAGACATAGGCCATGGTTCATTCCCCTTTGGCTGAAGACGGTGAAATCCGCGTTGATCGCGGCAAACCGATGATCTGAGTGCCACAGGTCAACACGAGATCGACACCGAGCTGGAACCGGGCACGATCCTGCGCCACCGCGCCCCAGAACGCCGCAGACAGGCCCGCCGGCGCAATGGACAACGGTTCGGCAATACCGGGCCCGGTCATATCGATTGCCGCTCCGCCCACGAGGGCCGGACAGACGATCAGCAGTGTCGTCGACCTTTCCGGGTATTTGGCATCGCCGGCGTTGAAATGATCAATCTGCGGCACGTTGTGCGGCCCAGCCAGAGCAAAGGCGGCGGCAGCAGGATCAGTGGTGACGGGGCAACCGCAATGGAACCGCACCCAGTTTGCCAGACGGCGGCCGTCAGCGTCATCCGGGAACCAAACTGGCGTTTCAAAATCCAGCAGCGCCAGCGCAATGGCTCCGGCCGCTTCAAAACCAAGCACGGGCGGTGAGACCAGTACATCTAGATCCGTTACGCGTCCGGGCTTGGCCATGGAATCCATCAGGCGGCGAAAGGTTCGCTGCGCATCAAGCGCCAGATCGGCAAAACCCGGCGCCATATCGGCAAGCGCTTGCGCAGCAATCATTTCGGCCCCCGGTTGCGTACCATCGTGAAGAACTCCACCTTGGTCGCTGCCGCCTTGCGCGCCTCCAGCGCTTCGCGGGCGGCCTGTTGTTCGGCCAGCGGCACCAGAATGTGTTGTTCAAGAACATCGCGCCACGCCGGATCCTGCACCATGGCATCGGCAAGCGCCGCCAATTCGGCGTGGTCGTGATCCCGGCCAATCACATAGCCGACACCAACAGTGCCATTGGCAATCTGCATGGTCGCGCGGGCGACAGGCATTTCGCCCAGGTTGAAACGGGCACCATCACCACCGATACGTCCGCGCACCATGATCAGCCCGGTTTCGCTGGGCCGCAGCCGCTGGGTAGCCGGCAAATCGGGCAACGATTCGAACAATGCGCGCACCGTCTCCTGAGGATTACGGGCCACAAGCGCATGGGTCCGCTGCCGCGCCTCAACAACCTCCTGCCCTTGTTGCATTTCGCTCTCAGCCATAACGAATATATCCCAAGGAACACCGAAGCCTTTTATAGAAAAGAAAATATTCAGCTCAATACAAATCAACATTGCAGAAATATGACCAATTTAAAACTTGTTGGCGCTTAAATGTTACTGTCATGATTCCTTATTAATCCGGGCGCTGGAGGGCGAACGGGGATGTGGGACACGATAGCGACCGATCTAGAGCGGGCCATCACTGAGCGCCGGCTGGCACCAGGCGACAAACTGCCGAGCGAACAGCAGCTTGTCCGAAAATACTACGTCAACCGGCACATGGTAAGGCGTGCACTGTCCCGGCTTGTGCAAAAGGGCTTGATCATCAGCCACCAGGGCCGCGGCAGCTATGTTTCCCGATCAACGTTTCAGATGCCGATCACCCAGAGGACCCGGTTCAGCCAGTCGGTGCGAGCGGCCGGTGCAGTTCATTCGAGCCAAACACTGCGTTTGGAAGTGATCCCCGGGCCGGCCGACGTCGCCCGGGAACTCGAGGTAAAGGCAGGCACGGCAATGCTGCGCCTTCAGCGGCTTTCTGTAGTGGATGGGCAGGCAACCGGGATCAGCGACCATTACTTCGTTGCCGTCCGTGTGCCGGGCTTTGCCGAGGTCTACGAACAGTGCGGCTCGATCACGGCAACGCTCATTACAATTGGCATTCATGACTATGTGCGGCTGCGCACCCGGATCCATGCCCGGTTGCCGACACCAGGCGAAGCCCAACTGCTGGGCATGCCGCAGCATGTCCCATTGATCATTACCCGCGCTACCAATGTGGACCTGGATGGCGCCATCCTCGAATACGGCGAGGCGCGTCTGGCAGCTGACCGCGTTGAACTGGTCATGCAGTCGCCCCCCACACCCGAACCCAACGGAGCTTCAGGTTCATGAGTATGCAGATCATCACCAATGCGCGTATCGTTACAGCGGAAGCCGTCGTCCATGGCTCGGTCATCATCGAAAACGGCATCATTCAAGAAATAAAAGAAGGTGATTTTTCAAGTGTAGGCCTTGATGTTGATGGTGACTTTGTAACGCCTGGTATTGTCGATATGCATACCGACAATCTGGAGCGCCATTTCTTTCCGCGCCCGAATATTGACTGGGATCCGGTGTCCGCCGCCATCGCTCACGATGGCGTCTGCATCGCCAGCGGCGTCACCACCGTGTTCGACAGCTTTTCCCTGGGGTCGTGGAACAAGAGTGAAGCGCGCGGGTTGACCAATCTGCGCCGACTGTTGGGCGGCGTGGACACGGCACGGGCGTCTGGCGCGCTGCGTGCCGACCATTTCGTGCATTGGCGCTGCGAGCTGCCCGCCCCGCATCTGCCGGAGTTGGTCGACGAATTCATGGCTCATCCGATGACCCGGTTGGCCTCGCTGATGGATCACACGCCCGGCCAGCGCCAATATCGCGATCTCGAATTTTTCCTGAATCGCAATTGGCGCAGCGAACTAGACGAAGGTGAAGTGGCCGAGCGATTGGCCCAGCGGCGCGAGAACCAGGCAGCTTATGCTGACGCCCACCGGGGCCATGTTGGGGCGTCGGCCGCGAGCCACGGCATCGTGCTCGCCAGCCACGACGACGAGACAGCGGAGCATGTGGCGGCCGCACAAGACGCCGGTGCGGTGATCGCCGAGTTTCCAGTGACGCACGAAGCGGCAGCCGAAGCGCGCCGCCGGGGCATGATCAACATCATGGGCGGGCCCAATCTGGTGCGCGGTGGCTCCTATTCGGGCAATGTCGGCGCGGCCGAATTGGCCGAGGAAGGCCTGCTTGATGGCTTTGCATCCGATTATGTGCCGCGCAGCCTGATCGAATGTGCGTTTCGCCTGGCCGAACCGCCGCATGGCTGGTCGCTGCCCGCCGCAGTGGCAACCGTTTCCAAGGTGCCGGCCCATGCGTTGGGGCTGGTGGACCGCGGCGAGATTGCATCGGGCCAACGTGCCGATCTGCTATGGGTCAGCCTGCACGGCCACCTGCCCGTCGTGCGCGGGGTGTGGGTCGCCGGCACCCGGCAGGCCTGAGGATGGCCGTGCTGCGCGCGGTGTCGTTCAACCTTTGGAAGAACGACGGCCGCTTTGCTGATCGCATGCGGCGCATCCTGTCCGGACTGGTGGCCTTGAATGCCGACATCATTGCCCTGCAGGAGTGTTTTTTTGCGCCGGCAGCCGACATCGATGTTGCAAGTCAGATTGCTCATCGCTGCAACCTCCAGTTGGCGAGGGCTGCACAGCGTGGGAAGCCGCGATTGCACGGTACCGGACTGCTCGACAGCCGCTCTGATCTTGCCCTGTTGACCAAAGAGCATCACTCCGTTGCTACGTGCATTGCCCTGCCCGAAGACCCTAGGGACGGTGAGCGTCGCCTGCTGATCGCCAACCTAATCTGGGAAGGCCGGCCACTGCGCATTGGCTGCACCCACTTCACGCACCTTGCCGACGGTCAGTCCTTGCGCCGCGCGCAAGCTGATGCGGCCGTGTCCGCGCTGCTGTCCGATCCCGGCTGCACCACGCTGTTTATGGGTGATCTCAATGGGACGGCCGCCGCCCCGGAACTGGCCTGCCTGTTTCAACATCCACGGTTGCACCCAGAATGTGTTGCACAGGCACAAACGGCTGCAAGCGGCGGCCGGGTTGGCGGCGCCATCGATCATGTGCTGTTGTTCCCGGCGCTGGGCGAATGCTGGCGTTATGATCGCCAGATCATGCTGCCGCCCGACCCGGAAGACTTGCCAGGAGGCCCGAGCGACCATCCTGCCATCCTTTGCAACCTGGAACGACTGTCATGAGCGGCACTGCAGGCATTTCACATGTGCCACGGCGCACCACCACCTTGAGCTGGCAACAAACGCTGGCGGCCTTTGCCCGTTACTGGTTGACCGAGCGTGGCCGGATCGCGGCCATCATCGCACTGCTGCTGCTGGTGGTTGCTGCCGAAACGGCGACACCGCTGGCACTTGGCCAGTTGGCCGGTGCGGTGGCCCAGATTGGGCCGGGGGTTGCCACGGCGATAATTTTGCAGTCGCTGCTCGCCGTGGCCAGCGCCATGGCGGCGGCCATCCTGCTGCGCCAATGGCTGGACCGACTGTGGAACGGCCTGACCACCCGCGCCATGCAGCGTTTGCAGCTGGATCTGTTCGCGCGGGTGCAGCGGCTGCCTGCGGACTGGCACGCCAACAGCTTTGCCGGCGCCACCGTGCATCGCATTTCCCGGGCGCGCTGGGCGCTGGACATGCTGAGCAACATCATCGTGTTGCGATTGTTTCAGCCGGTGCTGACCCTGCTGATCGTCGGGGCCATCCTGTGCTGGCGTTACCCGCTTGCCGGTTTGACGTTCACCGCTGGCGCCACCGTCTATTTCTTAGCCAGCTGGATGCTGGCCACGCGGTGGGTGCGCCCGATAAGCGTTTCCGCCGCCACGCGCGACAGCCAACTGACTGGGGCGTTAGCCGACGCCGTTGCCGGCAACAGCACAGTCAAGGCCTTCGGTGCCGAACCGCGTGAGGATGAACGCCTGCGCGGCATTTCGGACCATTGGGCGCAGGTTGCCGTGGTCTCCTTCGACCGTGCGACCGATACAAACGCGGTCCAGCAATTGCTGTGGATGGCAACTCAACTGGGCGTGCTGGCGCTGGTGGCATTGCAAGCGATGCAGGGGCAGGCCGGCGTGGCCGACATCGCATTTGTCATGTCGGCCATTGCGCTGCTGTCGGGCAGCTTGCGCAATCTGGGGCAGGATATCCGCACCACCCAGCGCGCCTATGCCGAGCTTGAAGATGCAGCTGAGTTCCTGATCGCCAGCCACCGGGCCGAACATGCCCAGCGGCGCCTGCCGGCTGGCGCAGTCGCCGGACGGATAGAGTTTGACCACGTCAGCTTCAGCTATCCATCGGGCCGACAAGTTTTCGATTGTCTCAGCTTTGTGGTGCCAGCCGGATCACATGTTGCCCTCGTGGGCCCATCGGGTTCCGGCAAATCGACAGTGACCAAGTTGGTTCAGCGGCTGTACGAGATCGATTCCGGTTGCATCAGCATTGATGGTCACGACATTTCCGATTTGGCGATCGCAGAACTGCGATCGATGATTGCCATCGTGCCGCAAGATCCCATCCTGTTTCACCGCAGTCTGGCCGACAATATCCGTTACGGACGGCCTGATGCCACCAACGCACAGGTGCGCGATGCCGCGCGGCGCGCCCGCGCGGATCTGTTCATCGAGATACTGCCGAACGGCTATGACACGGTTGTTGGTGAACGCGGCGCCAAGCTTTCGGGCGGGGAACGCCAGCGCGTCGCCATCGCCCGGGCTTTGCTGGCTGATCGGCCGATCCTGCTGCTCGACGAAGCGACATCCAGCCTTGATAACGAAACTGAGGTGCTGGTGCAGCAGGCACTGGCTGAATTGGTGACCGGCCGCACCACCATCACAATCGCACATCGTCTGTCCACGATCCGCGATGCTGATCTTATCCTGGTGTTTGGCGAAGGTGGCATTGTCGAAACGGGAACCCACAGCAGCCTCATCAGCCAATCCGCCGGCCAGTATCGCCGTCTTGTCGAATTGGGGATGGAAACACAGTTGGCCGTTTAGAGCCTTTCCAAACGGCCCGCAGGCTGCCGCGCTTACGCCGCATGTGGAAGCCGATGGGCGGAAGTCTCTGCACAGATCGGGCTACATAATTCGCTGAGCGGTTATTAATAACCGCAATCCGGAATGAAAACAGACGATGCAACTTAATAAAAATATTAATAAATCAACCATAAAGACGCTATCGATAAAATTCTGTCTGGCGCATTATTTAATAAATCAAGTAGATTTACTTTTTCTTAAAACGTACTGCATTCGTACGGAAATAGGGGGGTGTAAAACACGTTTCTGCAAGCCCTAATGAATACCTCTGCCGCTGCACCTCGGCAATAAGTCAGAGAGGCTAGACCGCGCTGTCGGCGCTTTTAAAGCTCACTTCTGCATGTGGGAAGTTCACAAGGATCGGCACGCCGGTCGTTCGTTCTTCGCCCAAAATCCTGAAAACTTGCCCATCGCTTTTCAAATAATGGCGGCATCGCGCATCAGCTCGGCTTCCAGCGTATTCTTGCTGGTAAACCCCGTCGCGGCTTGCCGCTGGCCACTGTTCGGCCAAAATGTCCGCTTCGTGCTGATCAAGGCGTGGTAAAGCGCATAGTCAAGCGGTGTGCATTGCAACCTGCCGCCCGGGGAGAGCATCGCATGCAAAGTACATCCATGATCGGTGTGGCCGCGGGAGTGCTGGCGATGTCTTCATCGGTGGCATGGCCATACCCGGCAATGGCGATGGACCCGCCGGGTTATGCGGCGCCATTTGTGGACTCGTTGGAAACGCTGACCTTTCCGCTGCTAGCGATGATAAGGCGTGCGCCCGGTTGGACGCCGGCCCTGCGCGCCTATCCCGCCTTGCAGGCACTGGCAGCGGCGCGGGCGCAGCGTGTGGCCGTAGCTTCTGCGTGCACCCCGCGGCCCGAGTGTCTGGCACAGGCTTGGGCATGGACACCGGCTGATATTGCCGCCGTCACCGCCGCATTGCGCATGGTGGCGGCGCGCCCTGGCATAGCCGACGGGCTGGTGGCCACCCATTTGCGGGCCTCCGGACGTTTTGCGCGCCATGCGGCACTTGCTGATGCCGAACTGTTGGCAGCGGCGTGGGCCGATACCGCAGCTGGCCTCAATCATCTGGTTGCAGTGTATGGAGCTGGTGAGCCGCCGCGTTATCCGGCAATCGATGCCATCATCTTCGATGTGAAAAGGCCGGAATTTGCCGCTGTGCTGGATGCCCATGCCCGGGTGACCGAAGCCGCGGCGCGCCCCGATGATCTGGTGTTCGACCCGTCGCTGCGCTTTGGCATCGGGCTGCTTCGCCTGAATGAGCGCACCGACGCCGCCGCCTTTCGCCCTTTGCTGGCCGGCGAGAATACAGCGGCTTTGGCGCAGGTTCGGCGCACGCGCTGGAGCGACTATCGGTATCCCGCGCTTCTGGTGTTCGGCCATGGCCCCGAAGACGCTAAATCGCGCACCGGCGTGCTCGGCCATATCCGCATGGCGCGGGCCGCCGATCTGTTCGCCCGGCGCCTCGCTCCTTTCATAATCGTCAGCGGCGGCAATGTTCATCCTAATCGTACGCCGTTCAATGAAGCCATCGAGATGAAGCGGCTGTTGATCGCGCAATACGCTATTCCGGCCGACCGCATCCTGATCGAGCCTCATGCCCGCCACACTACCACCAATCTGCGCAACAGCGCGCGCCTGCTGCTTGCTGCCAGGTTCCCCACCAATCAGCCCTCGCTGATCGTCACCGACCCTTCGACGGCCCCATATATCGGCAGTAAGGTGCTGCAGGAGCGGACGCGGGCGGAGACTGGTGTGCTGCCGGGGGTGGTGGCGCCAGCATCCACGCCTTTCGCCTTTGAGTTCCGCCCCGACCGAGCAGCGTTTCATGTCGATCCCTCCGATCCGCTCGACCCCTGACCAAGATGAATATGCTATGGCCTACCTTTCCTGCGCCTGTTTTCTGGACCGTTTCGAGCTGGAGAATTCCAGTTTAGGCTGGATGACGAACGGGATGTCACGTCAAGTTTGACGTGCACGCGAGGTTGATGCCGTTGAAAAGCATAGTGCTTTACATTGATAGCTGATGGTTAGCATGCCGCTGTGGAGAGTGGGTTATGCCTGCGACCCCGATAGGCGGTGATATAAGTGGCTATCCATGGAGATAAGTTCATTTGCGGGCAGTGATGACTGCAATCAGCTGCAGGGCCACACGAGGAGGTTTTATTAAAATATAAATAAATCAATTACATAGATGTTATCCGCTTCGTTCTGTCCGGCGCACCAACTCCACGTTTCTCAGCCAATCTGACCCTCTCAGGCTGCCTCATAATCCAAGGGAATTGAAAGGATTGCCATTCTAAGTGTCTCTTGTTCTCTCACCGCGGCGCAGTTACGATGTGAGACAAATTGAGGCAC
>NZ_CAMCWT010000040.1:0-25521 GCF_945882885.1 Sandarakinorhabdus limnophila DSM 17366 | reverse complement strand
AGCCAGCCCGGTGCACCCATTTCCTCGGTGATGGCTGCGGCGATTTCGGCAAAACGCTCCTGATATTTCGCCAGGATGTTCTGCAGCAATTCAACGCGGTCGGCGCGGCTGGTTTGTGAATAGCCCGAAAACGCCTTGCGGGCGGCCATCACCGCGCGGTCAGCATCGGCAGCGCTGCCCATCGAGATCACGCCAGCCACGGCTTCGGTCGCCGGGTTGATCACGTCGAGCTGCTTGGGCACCGCCGGATCTACCCATTGGCCGTCGATATAGAATTTGGTGTAGTCGCGCATAGCTCAGCCTCCCCAGCTGTGTGGTTGGGAGAGTTGTAGCACGCCGATGGGGCGATTCGGCGCTTGGCGCTTTTGATAAGGCTATTTGGCCGGCAGCAGCATCTCCACGGCTGCTGTCATGCTTTCCACACCCGTCGCGATGGTCGGTGCCGGATCAGGGGCCCAGCCGCTGTTGTGCAGCGACGGGATCGCCGGACCGCCAGCGTTCGCGGCCTCCCACTGCGCCTTGCCGACGCCACCCAGCCAATAGATCACCGACGGGATTTTTGCTTCCAGCCCGAAATACTGGAAATCTTCCGACGCCATCGACGGATCGAGGTCCACCACCCGGTCCTTGCCCAATTTGGCTTCGAACTGGGCCTTCAGGCGGGTGGCCATCGGCGTGTCGTTCAACGTGGGCTGGCCGAACGTGCCGCCACGGAAGCTCGGCATCAGGCGTTCGGGGATGCCGGCGGCGATAGCTTCGCCGTTCACCACCCGTTTGATGCTGTCGATCAACCGCTGCTGCTGGACGCTGTCATAGCTGCGAATGGTCAATTGCAGCGCCACCTCATCGGGGATGATGTTGTGCTTGGTGCCGCCGTGGATGCTGCCCACGGTGATCACCGCCGGTTGGAACGGATCGTTTTCACGGGAAATGATGGTTTGCAGTGCCGTGATGATTCGCCCGGCCAGGGCCACCGGGTCTTTCGTCGTCGCCGGATAGGCGCCGTGGCCGCCAACGCCCTTCACAACGATATCCATCGAACTGCTGATCGACAGCGCCCGGAACAGCGGCACGCTCACCTGGCCGGCAGGCAGTGTGCTGTTGTCGTGCAAGGCCAAAGCAAAATCGGGCTTGGGAAAGCGCGTGAGCAGGCCATCGGCCAGCATCGCCCGCGCGCCGCCGCTGGCTTCTTCGGCGGGCTGCCCGATCATCACCACGGTGCCGCGCCAGACCTTGCGATGCTCCGCGAGCCAGCGCGCCGTGCCGATCCACACCGCCATGTGGATATCGTGGCCGCAGGCATGCATCACCGGTGTCATCGGGCCATCATCATACTGGCCCAGCGCGACACTGGCGTAAGGCAGGCCGGTAGCTTCCTTCACCGGCAGCGCATCCATGTCGGCGCGGATCAGCACGATTGGGCCCTTGCCGTTCTTCAGCACTGCCACCACGCCAGTGCGGCCCACCTTTTCGGTTACCTCGAAGCCGGCTGCCCGCGCTTCGGCCGCCATGATGCCGGCCGAGCGGAGCTCGTGAAAGGCCAGTTCGGGGTGAGCGTGCAGATCCTTGTAGAGCGTGACCAGATCAACCGGAGCAGCAAGGGCGGGGGCAGCAGCAGCAAGCACCAGGCCAGCGAGGACACACTTCATGGTCATGATTCCCTGTTTCAGCGCTTGGTAGGCAGCAACATCATCACTGCGTCGGTCATGGTGGCGACGCCAGTGGCGATGGTGGGGGCAGGATCGGGCGCCCAGCGCGGGTTGTGAGGGCCGGGCAGTTTGGTGCCATCCTTCTGCGCCTTGGCCCAAAGTTCGGCATTCACCGCGCCCAGACTGTACATCACCGTCTGGATGCGCGGATCGGCAAGGCCGAACTGATTATAATCTTCCGACGCCATCGACGGGTTGCCTTCCAGAACCTTGTCTGGCCCCAGCGTCTTCTGGAACAGCGCCTTGATGCGGGTGGCAAGCGCGCTGGTGTTGATCGTGGGTTGGGTGCCATTAGGGTCCACCGTCACCTCGAGATAGAGGCTCTCCGGCAGGCCGGCGGCGATCGCTTCACCACGGGCGATGCGCTTGATGCCCTCGATCAGCTTGGCCTGAACCGCAGAATCAAAGCTCCGCACCGTGAGTTGCAGGTGCACGCTTTCGCCGATGATATTGTGCTTGGTGCCGCCATGGATGCTGCCCACCGTTACCACCGCCGGGCGGAACGGATCATTCTCGCGGCTCACCAACGTTTGCAGCGCCAGCACGATGCGGCTAGCCAGCACCACCGGATCCTTGGTGTCGGCCGGGTAGGCGCCGTGGCCGCCAACGCCCTTCACCTCGATGTCCACGGTGTCGGCCGCCGAGGCATTGGCGGCCAGATTGACCTGAACCGTACCGGCAGGGCCGGTGCCATCGTGAAGCGCCAGGGCATAATCGGGGCGGCCGAAACGGGCGTAGAGCCCGTCGGCCAGCATGGCGCGCGCACCCTGGATAATCTCTTCGGCTGGTTGCGCGACCATGATCACCGTGCCGCGCCAAGCGGTCTTCTTCACCGCCAACGCCCGCACCACGCCGGCCCACACCGTCATGTGGATGTCGTGGCCGCAGGCATGCATCACCGGGGTTTCGGGGCCGCCTGCATAATGGCCGGTGGCCTGGCTGGCATAGGGCAGGCCGGTGATTTCCTTGACCGGCAGCGCATCCATGTCGGCGCGCACCAGCACGGTGGGGCCGGGGCCGCTCTTCATCACGGCCACGACACCGGTGCCGCCCACTTTCTCGGTCACCTGCCAGCCGGCAGCGCGGGCTTCCGCGGCGAGGATGCCGGCCGAGCGGGTTTCCTGGAAGCCCAGTTCGGGATGGGCGTGGAGATCCTTATAGAGCGCGACCAGATCGACCGGCCCGGCGTCCGCGGAGGTGGCCAGCAGGGCAGCCGCCAGCAGGATCGTCTTCATCTTCTTCCCCCTCAAACCAGAGCCGACAAGCCATCCCACGCCAGCTTGCCGCCCACCAGGATCATCAGCGCGTGCATGATGGCATAGAAACGCGGGCCATCAATACGCCGCACCAGCACGGTGCCGGCCCACGTGGACGCAAGCGCCGCCGGCATCAGTGCCGCGGCCAACCACAGATTTTCCGGCGTGAAGGCACCCAGCGCATAATAGGCGGGCACTTTCAGCCAGTTGATCAGTGCGAAAAACACGCTGCTGGTGCCGATGAACATGTCGCGCGGCAACTTCTTCGGCAGCACATGCATCTGGAAAGGCGGCCCACCAGCATGGGCGATCTGGCTGGTGAAGCCGGCCGTCGCGCCCATCGCCACACCCTCCCACGCTCTCCCCAGTCGCGCCGGCACCCCGCGATGTTCGGCGCGGATACGCTGGATGGCAAACACGATGGCAATCAGGCCCACCGCCGCTTCTACCACCGATACCGATACGAAACGCGCCAGCGCCCAGCCGGCGAAGATGCCCACGCACGCGCCCGGCACCATGATTTTCAAGATGGCAACGTCGCGGTGGGCACCAAAGGCCTTCACCGAAAACACGTCCTGCACCAACAGGATCGGCAGCAATATGGCCGCGGCCAGCACCGGGCTCATGCCAAGTGCCATGATCGGCACACCCAGCACGCCCAGCCCGGCAAAGCCGCCCTTGGCGAGGCCCAGGATGGTCACGCCCACCAGCGCTGCGACCCAGAAGGCCCAGCCCTGCGCGCTGAGCAATTCGGCAATGCCTGCGGGCACGATCAGGCGGCGCGCAGTTCGATCAGCACCAACCGTGCCGTCCAGCGCGGCCACGGCAGCGCGATGCGCCAGTGGCCGGGCCCGACCGCCTGCAAGACACCCAGCTGGTCGCGTTCACCATCCTCGCCATAACGCAGCCGGCCCATCTCGCCGGCCAGCCGCAGCGTGCCGAGAAACACCAGCCGATCGACATCGGGATAGAGCGTGCCCAGATACTGCTGCGGCCCCGGCGCCGTTTCAAAGCGCAGCACGATGCCATCGGCGCTGAGCCGGCACGGCGCCCATGCACTGGCCTGCACCGTCGGGCTGACACGCGGGCTGCCCTGCCGCCAACCAAGCTGGATGGTACGGCACTGGTGGGCACCTGCTGTCGGCAAAGCCGGATTGGTGGTGATGGCATCGCCGGTTACCGGGCCCAAAGCGGCCATTTCGGCGGCGGCACCGGCTTCGGCCACATCGGCACGGGCCTGATCCCAGGCTTCTGACAGGCGTGCCAGCCGGCCACGATCCTGATCCTTGATCACCGCCTGCCACACATCGGCACGGCGCACGACGGCATAGGGCCGCAGCTCTTCATCCTTGCCGCTGCAGCCGGCCAGAACCAGCAGCGCCAGCAGGGCCAGCGCGCGCCTCATCACTCGCCCAGCATGCCGCGCACGAATCCGGCCAGGCCGAGCTGGCGTTTGCGGCGCAGCCGTTCGGCTTTCAGGATGGCGCGGATTTCGTTCAGGCAGGTTTCGGCATCATCGTTCACGAGGATATAATCATACTCGCCCCAATGGCTGATCTCGTCGCGCGCGCGCGCCATGCGATCGGCGATCACTTCCGGGTGATCGGTGTTGCGGTTCTTGAGGCGACGTTCCAGCTCATCAAGATGCGGCGGCAGGATGAACACCCGCACCAGATCGGAGGCCGCATCGGTCTGCTGCAACTGTTGGGTGCCCTGCCAGTCGATATCGAACAGCACATCGCGGCCATCGGCCAGCGCCGATTCCACCGGTGCGCGCGGGGTGCCATAACGGTTGCCGAACACCGTCGCCCATTCCAGCAGGGCGTTTTCTTCGACCATCGACTGGAACTGGTCGTGCGACACGAAATAATAATCAACGCCGTCCACTTCACCGGGGCGTGGGCTGCGCGTTGTGGCCGAAACGCTCATGGTGATGCCGCTGTCTTCGGCCATCAGCGCGCGCGACATGGTGGTCTTGCCGGCACCCGAGGGAGAGGACAGGACGAACATCAGGCCGCGCCGGAGTGGACTGCGGGCCGGCGCGCCGGTGCGGGCAAACTGCGTCACTTGCGGCGGAACCGATCAAGGGTGACGACGTTGCTGCCTTCATCCTGAGGTTCGGGCGGCGGCGTTTCCGGCGGCGTTTCGGGTGGCGGCCCCTCGCCATCCTCCGGCGCGAATTGCAGGGCGAAATTCACCGCGGGATCCACAAAGCCAACGATGGCATCATAGGGGATCACCAGGCTGGATGGCATCTGGTTGAAGCTGAGCCCGATGGAGAAATGATCATCGGCCACGATCAGATCCCAGTAACGATGCTGGATGACGATGGTCATCTCGTCCGGATAACGCTCCATCAGATGCTTGGGGATGGAAACGCCGGGCGCACGGGTGCGAAAGGCGATGTAGAAATGATGACCGCCGGGCAGGCCACCTTCATCCGATATGCGCTGCAACACGCGGCTGACCACACCGCGCAGCGCATCCTGGACGATGTCGTCATAGGGGATCAGGCTGTCGGGCGTGGTGTCGTTCACGAGAGCTGAGCCTTGGCTGAAAAACGCGGGGGGAATGTCGCCTTCGATTGGCGCGAGGCGTTGTCTAGGTCAAGGGGGGCCAAGGTCAAGCGATATGCCCGCCGCGGTGGTGGATGACATCGCCGCAGCCGGGTCGCGCGTATCTTCGCTGGCATTTGGCGGCGTTTGGTGGAGGAAACAGGATGCAATGCGGGAACACCGGGCGAATGACGGCGGCCCTTGCCCTGCTCGCCGGCCTTTCAGGCTGTGTTTCGGCCGGGCGATTGCCGCCGGCCCGGGCCGACGCGCCCGCGCTTGATGCGCTGGCCTTCTTTAACGGGCAAAGCCGAGGCGAAGGCACACTGAAGATCTCCCTGCGCCGGCCGCGCGCCGTGACGGTGGCCAGCGTTGGGCGTTGGGGCAGCGGTGGCGGCCTCATCCTCGATCAGACGGTGACGCTGGCGGGCCAGCCGGCGACGCAGCGGCAATGGAAGTTGCGCCGTGATGGGCCGAGTGGTGTCGCCGGCAGCCTGAGCGATGCTGCCGGGCCGGTGACCGGCCGCATCGAGGGCAATCGCCTGCACCTGCGTTTCAACATGAAGGGGGGCCTGCGCGCCGATCAATGGCTGGCGCTGCAGCCCGGCGGCCAGATGCTGCACAATGTGATGATCGTGCGCAAATTCGGCCTGCCGGTCGCACGGTTGGACGAGGTGATCATGCGCGAAAATCGGTGAGGGGGTTCTGTTGCCCGGCCCCCCAGTGTCGCTTGCGGGTCGGGGGGCCGTGATTGTGCAAATTGGTGAGGGGGTTCTGTTGCCCGGCCCCCCTCGGGCCGCTGGAATCCACTTCTGTTGCCCGGTGTGGCCCGTACCGCGCTTTCGGCCAGTGAAACTCAGTCCGTGAGGACCGGGTTACGCTGCGATTGCGAATGCCTCGTTGTCGTTGGCATTTATGGTGTTTTGAACGGTTTTACGGCTCATTCAGGCCGGGCAAAAATATCGTCTTTGAACACACGTCGATTCTGGTTCGGCCCCATGCATCGCCCAGACAACGGGTTGAAGAAATGGTGGAGCCGCCGGGTACTGCCCCCGGGTCCGCTGCGTCTATTTCACGGCATCATTTATCGCCATATCCGGCAAGCCGGCATCACTTATGTAGGCGCTGCCCGGCGATTCCTCAAGTCTTGACGAAACGGCGATAGAGCGCCGGAAGCAGCAGCAGGGTGAGCAGGGTGGAGGAGAGGATGCCGCCGATCACCACGGTCGCGAGTGGACGCTGCACCTCCGCCCCGGCGCCAGTGGCAATCGCCATCGGCAGGAAACCGATGCTGGCCACCAGCGCGGTGGAGATGACGGGCCGCAGCCGGTCCATGGCGCCCTCGCGCACCGCATCGTCCCTGGCCATGCCTTCGCCGCGCAGATGGTTGATGTGGTCAACCATCACCAGACCATTCAACATCGCAATGCCCGACAGCGCAATGAAGCCGATCGCCGCCGTGATCGAGAAGGGCATGGCCCGCACGGCCAGCGCAAACACGCCGCCCGTCACCGCCAGCGGGATGCCGGCAAACACGATCAGCGCCTGGGAGACGGAGCCCAGCGCGCCATAGACCAGCACGAGGATCAGCAGCAGACACGCCGGCACCAGCACCACAAGCCGCGCCTTGGCCTCCTGCAACTGCTTGAACTGGCCGCCATATTCGATGCGATAGCCTTCGGGCAGCGCCACCGCCTTCGCCATTTCCGCCTTGGCGTGGGCGACATAGCCTTCGATATCGCTGCCCGAAAGATTGACCAGCAGCGCCGCGCGCTTCTGGCCATTGTCGCGGCGCACCGGCTCCACCGCCAGCACTTCCTCAAGCCTTGCCACCCGGCCCAGCGGCAGCAGCCCGGCCTGCCCGACCCTGAGCGGCAGCGCCCGGATGGTATCGAGATCGGCGCGGCTGAAATCGGGCAGGCGCACGACAATGCCATGGCGGCGGATACCTTCCAATATGGCCCCCACTTCCTGCCCCGCCAGCGCGGTGCTGATGGCACGGTTCACCTCGTCCGCCCCCAGGCCCAGTCGCACCAGCGCGTCGTGATCAACCCGCACCACCAGGCTGGGGGTGCGGCCATCCACTTCATATTCGGCCTGCGCCGTGCCAGGCAGACGTTTCAGCACGTTCAGCACTTGCCCGCCCAATTGTTCCAGCCGGTCATTGTCGTCGCCGAAAACCTTCACCGACAGATCGGCGCGCGTGCCTTCCAGCATTTCGTTGAAACGCATCTCGATCGGCTGGCCGCGCAGGAAGCTCTGATCAGCAAACTGGCGTCGGGCTTCGGCTTCGATGACATCCTGCAACGCGACCTTGCTCTGCGGGCCATCGACCGGCCATTCGCTCAGCGGCTTGTAGCTGACATAAAGATCATTCTCGTTCGGCGGCATCGGATCGGTGGCCACCGCCGAGGTGCCGATGCGCGAAAACACGGCAGTGATCTGCGGGAATTTCTGCAGCAGCGATTTTTCCAGCGCGATCTCCAGCGCCAGGCTCTTCTCCAGGCTCATATCCACCGGCTTGTAGACCATGGTGGTGATCGAGCCTTCATCCAGCCGCGGCGTGAACTGGGTGCCAAGCCGGGTGAACAGCAGCCCGGCCGCACCCACCGCCAGCAGCGCCGGCAGCAAGGCCAGCAACGGCCGCGCCAGCGTCGCATCCAGCACCGGGCGATAGGCGCGTTCCAACGCCGCCACCAGCCGGGTCGGCTCGGCACTGGCGCCGGCCTTCAGCCAATAGGATGCCAGTGCCGGCACCAGTGTCACACTCACCAGCAGCGCTGCCGACAGCGCCAACATCACCGTGATCGCCATCGGCCGGAACAATTTGCCTTCCACCCCGCCCAGCGCCAGCACCGGCACATAAACCAGCGTGATGATCGCAACGCCAAAGGCCACGGGCCGCGCCACCTGCCCCATGGCTTCGGAAATCACCGCGCGGCGACCGGTATCAGTGAGCGGATGGCCCAGCCGCGCCTGTTCGGCCGCCAGCCGGCGCAGGGCGTTTTCCACCGCCACAATCGCCCCATCGACGACCAGCCCGAAATCGAGCGCACCCAGGCTCATCAGATTGCCGCTGATATCGAGCCGCACCATGCCAATGCTGGCCAGCAGAAAAGCCACCGGAATCACCGCCGCCACGATCAGCGCCGCCCGCCACTGGCCCAGCGCCAGAATCAGCACGAACGCCACCAGCAATGCGCCTTCGGAAAGATTGCTGCGCACGGTGGCGACAGTGCGCTCGACAATGTCGGCACGGTCATAGCGCACCTTGATCACCATGCCCTTGGGCAAGGCCGCCTGCACCTCGGACAGATGTTCGTCCACCCGCCGGGCCACCTCTCGGCTGTTCTGGCCGGTGAGCATCATGATGGTGCCCATCACGGTCTGCTGGCCGTTCACGGTGGCCGCGCCCGCGCGCAGCATGTGGCCAACACGCACGGTGGCAAGATCAGCCACGGTCAGCGGCCGCACGCCGCCGGCGAACTTCACCGGCAGCGCACCGATGGCTTCGGGCTGCATCACCTTGGCATCGGTGCGCACCACCAGCCGGCGCCCGCTCAGCGAGATGGCGCCGCCACCGGCATTATCGGCATAGGCGGCAACGGCGCCGGCCAGTTCGGCCGGCGTCACCCCGGCGGCCGCCAGCTTTGCCAGGTTCGGCTCGATCACATATTGGCGTTCCAGCCCGCCGATGCTGTTCACTTCGGCGACGCCGGCGACCTGTCGCAGCATTGGGATAACGACATATTCCTGGGTTTCGGCCAGGGCCATCAGATGTTCGTCTTGGGTGCTGGCCGGTTGCAGGCCAGCGTGATGCGGCTCGGCGTGCGGCGGGTGATCCCATTCCAGCGTGTAATAGAGAATCTCGCCCAGCCCGGTGGTGATCGGTGCCAGTTGCGGCGCCGAACCGGGCGGCAGTGTCGCCATCGCAGTCGCCAGCCGTTCCGTCACCACCTGGCGGGCGCGCATCACATCGGTGCCGTCTTCATACAGCAAGGTCACCTGCGACAGGCCCGAACGGGTGAGCGAGCGGAAGCCAGTGAGACCGGGCTGGCCGCCCATCAGTCGCTCGATCGGCACCGTCACCCGCGTCTCGATCTCCTCGCCGGCGAGGCCCGGCACGGCGGTGTTCACCTGCACCTGCACGCCAGTCACATCGGGAACGGCATCGATGGGCAAGGTGACGAGGTGATACAGGCCAATCGCCGCCGCAATCAGCGCCGCGATCAGCACGCCGCCACGATGGCGGGCGCTGGCCGAAATCAGGGTGGCGATCACGGCTGTTCGCCGCCCCCAGTGAGGATGCGGATATTCTCCCGCGCTTCCCACAGGCCGGCGCGCGTCTCGAGCACCGCCGTTTGCGCATCCAGCCAGCCAGTCTGCATTTGGACATAAATGGCCAGCGGCACCGCACCCAGGCGATAGGCGCGGTCGGCTTCGGCGGCGACTTCGGCGAAGTGCTGCGGCGCATCCCCCGGCCACTTCTCCAGTGCCTCCGACCGTGCGCGATAGAGGGCGGCATCGGCATGCAGGCTGGCCAGCAGGCGCCGCCGAGTCGCGATCAGCGCCGCCTCACCCTGTGCGGCGCGCGATTCGGCGGCCGCAACATCGCCTTCCTGCCGGTTCCACAACGGGATCGTGGTTTGCGCGCGCACCCCGGCAATGGTGTCGCGCACATCGCCGCGTTCCCGCGTGAGATAGGGCCCGATCGTGATGGCGCCAACCCGCCTCTTTTCGGCCAAACGCACCGCCAGCCCCTGCTGGCCCAGTTGCGCCTTCAGCGCGAGCAGTTCGAAATTGCCGCCTTCCAGCCGATCGGCCAGCACCGTCACATCCGGCAACGGCGGCGGTGCCGACGGCGGACGCAGGATGCGCACCCGCGCCGGGAAGGGCTGGCCGCGCAAGCCGTTCAGTTCATAAAGGATCGCGTTGTAGCTGGCCTGCGCTTCAGCGGCGATGCGTTCGGCGTTGATTGCAGAGGCTTCCAGCACGGCGGCTTCCAGGCGCGGCGCCGGCCCGGCCGGATCGCGCGCCACCAACACCGCGGCCAGGCCGCGCATCCGCCCCGCCACGGCGGCGGCGGCATCGGCGCGTTCACCGGCGGCAAACAAACGATAGCCCAAGCTGCGGGCACGGCCGGCCAACGTGGCATCGAACTGTGCCAGCCCCAGACGCGCCAGCGTCACATTGCCTTGCGCAATCGCCTTGCGCAGCGGGATACGGCCATTGAACTCGATCGGCTGCAGGATCGAGACGGCAAAGGCCGGGCCGTCGCCCAGCCGCTGACCGGTCAATGGACTGTCGGTGCGCTTTTCGCCGAAATCGATGCTGATTTCCGGATCGGCGAGCCGGCCAGCCGCTGAGACACCGGTCTGCGCCAGGCTGATCTGGCGGGCAAGATACTGGCGCTCGGGATTGCCGGCCACCACGTCGGCGGCGAGCGCATCGATGGACAGCGCTGTCTGTGCTGCGGCGGGGGCCGCCACTGCAATGGCGGCAAAGAGGCAAACCATGCGGATCATCCCGATCCGCGTAGAGCAATTGCTACAAAAGAAAACCCGTTATATTGCGGGTTCTTAGTTGCGATTAGGTCGCGATAGCGGTTGAGCACGGCGCCGTTGATGGCATCCCAGTCAAACGCCTGCGCGGCGGCCAGCCCTGCTTTGCCGTGCCCGGCGCGCAGCACCGGATCGGTGCAATAATGCTGCAGCGCATCAGCATAGCCGGCGATGTCACCCGGCCTCACCAGCGCGCCGGTGGTGCCATCGGTGACCAGACATTCGTTGCCGCTGGCCCGCGCCGCCACCACCGGCAGGCCGCTGGCCATGGCTTCCAAATTGATGTTGCCAAAGGTTTCGGTGGTCGACGGGTTGAGCAGCATGTCCATGCTGGCATAGGCCCGCGCCAGGTTGGTGCCATCAAGAAAGCCGGTGAAGATGGCATCAGGCGCCAGCGTTTCGAACCGCTCCCGCGCCGGGCCATCGCCCACCACCACCAGACGGTGCGGCACAGCGCGCTGCTTGAGTTCGGCCACCGCAGCGGCCATGGTTTCCAGTCCCTTTTCCAGCACCAGTCGGCCGACGAAGCCGATCACTGGCTCGCTGTCGCCGATGCCCAGCGACCAGCGCCATTCCGACGAGCGGCGCTGCGGATTGAAGCGCGCCTTGTCCACACCCCGGCTCCAAACCGCAGGTTCATTGGCGATAATGCGCGCAGCCCGCATCATCTCGCCAAAGCCGGGCGTGGTGACGAACACTTCATCCAGCCCGGCATAGAAACGGCGCAGCATCATTTCCATCAGCGGCCGGGCAAAGCCGAAACCATAATATTCAAGATAGGTTTCAAACCGGGTGTGGATGGAGGCCACCACCGGCACCTTCAATCCGCGCGCCAGCCGCTTCAACGAATGGGCCGCGGGATCGGGGGCGGAAAGATGGATGATATCGGGCGCGAAATCGCGAATTTCGCGCTTCAGCCGATCGGGCACGCCCAGCGCCACCCGATATTCGTCGCGCCCGGGGATCGACAGGCTGGGCACCGAAACCAGCGTGCCGGCCGGTTCGAACGCCGGCGTATCGCTGGTGGGTGAATAAACCCGCACGTTGCAGCCCTGCCGTTCGACAAATGCCACCAGCCGGTTGAGCGCCTGGTTCGCCCCGTCGCGCACGTAGTTATAGTTGCCCGAATAGAGCACGATCCGCAGCGGGCGGGCGGGCGCCGACGCAGGCGCGGTTTCAAACACTTCGGGCATCTTAAAGGCGGTGGCCACGATCATTTCCCTTATTCACTCGCTCATTCGCATGCCATTGTGGCCAAGACGGGGCAGAGTGAGGGCAGGTCGGCCCAGATCGGGCCAGAACCGCAAAAGCGCCGCCCGGATGGCCGGGCGGCGCTTTTGCGAATTGCGGTTGCCCGCGATCAGGCGGCAGTGGCAGCCCGGCGGCGACGGGCCACGGCGCCAACCAAGCCGAAGCCGGCGATCAGCATCGCCCAACTGGCCGGTTCCGGCACCACGGTCCCCGAGTTGGTGAACACCAGCTTTTCATAGGCAGCCGAGCTGTTGAGGCCCTGGATATCGTTGATGCGATAGCCACCGGTGAAGGTGAGTGTGTGGATGCACAGAGCCGCCGCAGCTGCAAATTTCACGATTTTCATGATCATTCCCCCGAACAAGCGCAACGCCGGCCAACCGCTGACACGGCTCAATCCAGCGCAGCACAAGGAACGACTCACGCGTCAATGCGCTAAACTGAACGATTCCTTCATACAGGATTAATATAAAAGTTCAAGAAAGTTTCAATTTCGTTAACTCAAATGCCGTATGCAGTGTTTTCACGGCCGTTCACAGCCAGCTTGTCAGGCGGCTCCACGGAATTGTGAAAAGACAGAGCTTTCGGGCTGAACTGGCGGCGAGGGCGCATGAAAAAGGGGCGCGGCGGTTGCCCGTCACGCCCCGCATTCTGTGCCGCCGATTGGGCGGTGCGGTCGATCAGCCTTCGGTCTGCTCCAGCGCCTTGGCGTTGGCCTGCTGCACGGAGCGCAGCACCGCATCGCGGCTGGCAGCGGCCACACGAAGGCGGCCGATGCCGGCGCCGGTGCCGGCCGGGATCAGGCGGCCGACGATGACGTTTTCCTTCAGACCAGTCAGGGTATCGATCTTGCCCTGCACCGCGGCTTCGGTGAGCACGCGGGTGGTTTCCTGGAACGACGCCGCCGACACGAACGACTTGGTCTGCAGCGAGGCCTTGGTGATGCCGAGCAGCACCGGCTTACCGGCGGCCACGCGACCATCCTGACCAAGCTTGGCGTTTTCTTCGTCCATCTCCTCGCGGTCGACCTGTTCGCCCACCAGCAACGTGGTGTCGCCGCTTTCGGTGATTTCCACCTTCTGCAGCATCTGGCGCACGATCACTTCGATGTGCTTGTCGTTGATGCGCACACCCTGCAGGCGATAGACTTCCTGGATTTCGGCGCAGAGATATTCGGCCAGCGGCTCCACACCCAGCACTTCCAGAATGTCGTGCGGGTTGGGGTTGCCATCGATCAGATAGTCACCCCGGCGCACGAAGTCGCCTTCCTGCACGGCCACGTTCTTGCCCTTCGGCACCAAATACTCGGCGACGTCCCCACCATCTTCCGGACGGATGTTGATGCGGCGCTTCGTCTTGTAATCCTTGCCGAATTCGACACGCCCATCAACACGCGCGATAACCGCGTTGTCCTTGGGAACGCGGGCTTCGAACAATTCGGCCACACGCGGCAGACCGCCGGTGATGTCGCGGGTCTTGGCAGCTTCACGCGGAATACGCGCCAGCACGTCACCGGCCGACACATCCTGGCCATCGGCCACCGACAGAATGGCATCGGTGGCGAGCATGTAGCGCGCCGATTCACCGGACTGGTCATCGAGCAGGGTGATGCGCGGACGCAGATCGTCCTTCTTGTTGCTCGACTTCCATTCGGTGACGACCTTGTTGGCGAGGCCGGTGGCTTCGTCGACTTCTTCCTTCAGGGTCGTGCCTTCGATCAGGTCCTGGTATTTCACCTTGCCCGACTTTTCAGTGATCACTGGCAATGTGTACGGATCCCACTCAGCCAGACGATCGCCCTTCTTCACCGTGATGCCTTCAAGGTGCGTGATCAGCGCGCCGTAAGGGATACGGTGGATCGAACGTTCGCGGCCTTCGCTGTCGCGCAGGACGAGTTCGCCGTTGCGCGCCATCGACACGTTGCGGCCACGGCTGTCGGTGATGGTGACGATGCCGCGGAATTCGATGAGGCCATCAACCGGCGCATCGAGCGTGGACTGTTCCGACACCTGCGCCGCACCACCAATGTGGAAGGTGCGCATGGTGAGCTGCGTGCCCGGTTCGCCGATGGACTGCGCCGCGATGACACCCACGGCTTCGCCCATGTTCACCGGCGTGCCGCGCGCAAGGTCGCGGCCATAGCAGGTGGAGCAGACGCCGCCCTTGGTTTCGCACAGCAGCGGCGAGCGGATTTTCACTTCCGCCACGGCCGCCGTTTCGATGCGGGTCACGTCGGATTCGGTCAGCAGGTGACCGGCCGGCGCCACGACTTCACCGGTCTTGGCATCGACGATGTCAACCAGCACGGTACGGCCCAGGATACGCTCACCCAGCGACACGATGGTGTTGCCGCCTTCGACGATGGCCTTCATCAGCATGCCACGCGGGGTGCCGCAATCTTCCTCGACGACGACGCAATCCTGCGAAACGTCGACGAGACGGCGGGTCAGGTAACCCGAGTTGGCGGTCTTCAGCGCGGTATCGGCCAGACCCTTGCGGGCGCCGTGGGTCGAGTTGAAATACTCCAGCACGGTCAGGCCTTCCTTGAAGTTCGACAGGATCGGCGTTTCGATGATCTCGCCCGACGGCTTGGCCATCAGGCCGCGCATGCCGGCCAGCTGCTTCATCTGGGCCTGCGAACCACGGGCACCGGAGTGCGCCATCATGTAGATGGAGTTGATCTGCGCCTCACGGCCATCCGGCCGCTTCTTCTTGGCGCTGATTTCCTTCATCATTTCACCGGCAACCAGGTCGCCGCACTTGGACCAGGCGTCAACGACCTTGTTGTACTTCTCGCCCTGCGTGATCAGGCCGTCCTGATACTGCTGCTCGAAATCCTTCACCTCGGCCTTGGTCTTGTCGACCAGAACCGCCTTGGCCGCTGGGATCACCATGTCGTCCTTCCCGAAGCTGATGCCGGCCTGGAACGCGTGGCGGAAGCCCAGCGCCATGATGGCATCGGCAAACAGCACCGTCTCCTTCTGGCCAGTGTGCCGATAGACGGTGTCGATGACGTCGCCGACCTCCTTCTTGGTCAGCAGACGGTTGATGGTTTCGAACGGCACCTTGTGGCTCTTGGGCAGCGTTTCGCCCAGCAGCAGGCGGCCCGGCGTGGTGTTCACGCGCTTCATGTAGAGCTGACCGTTCTCATCGGTCTGCGGCACGCGGGCGATGATCTTGGTGTGCAAGGTCACGTTCTTGTTGAACAGCGCCTGGTGCACTTCGCTCATCGTGCCGAAGGCCATGCCTTCGCCCGGTTCCTTCTCGGACTCCATCGACAGATAATAGAGACCCAGCACCATGTCCTGCGACGGCACGATGATCGGCTTGCCGTTGGCGGGGGACAGGATGTTGTTGGTCGACATCATCAGCACGCGCGCTTCCAGCTGGGCCTCAAGGCTCAGGGGAACGTGCACGGCCATCTGGTCACCGTCGAAGTCGGCATTGAAGGCCGAGCAGACGAGCGGGTGCAGCTGGATGGCCTTGCCTTCGATCAGCACGGGTTCGAACGCCTGGATGCCAAGGCGGTGCAGCGTCGGCGCGCGGTTCAGCAGCACCGGATGCTCGCGGATCACCTCGTCAAGGATGTCCCAGACTTCCTTGCGTTCCTTTTCCACCCACTTCTTGGCCTGCTTCAGGGTCATCGAAAGACCCTTGGCGTCGAGGCGCGAGTAGATGAACGGCTTGAACAGTTCCAGCGCCATCTTCTTCGGCAGGCCGCATTGATGCAGCTTGAGTTCCGGACCGGTGACGATCACCGAGCGACCCGAATAATCGACGCGCTTGCCAAGCAGGTTCTGGCGGAAGCGGCCCTGCTTGCCCTTCAGCATGTCGGACAGCGACTTCAGCGGACGCTTGTTGGCACCGGTGATGGTGCGGCCACGGCGGCCGTTGTCGAACAGCGCATCCACTGCTTCCTGCAGCATGCGCTTTTCGTTGCGCACGATGATGTCCGGCGCGCGCAGCTCGATCAGGCGCTTCAGGCGGTTGTTGCGGTTAATGACGCGGCGATAGAGATCATTGAGATCCGACGTCGCAAAGCGGCCACCATCCAGCGGCACCAGCGGGCGCAGTTCCGGCGGGATCACCGGCACCACCTGCATCACCATCCATTCGGGCTTGTTGCCCGAGTTGATGAAGCTCTCGACGATCTTCATCCGCTTGATGATCTTCTTCGGCTTCAGTTCCGACTTGGTGGTGCGCAGCTCCTCGCGCAGCGTCTCCATCTCGCCTTCAAGATCGAGTTCCTGCAGCAGGATGCGGATGGCTTCGGCACCGATACCGGCCTGGAACGCGTCTTCGCCATATTCTTCCTGGGCGGTCATCAGTTCTTCTTCGGTGAGAAGATCGAACTTCTTGAACGGCGTCATGCCCGGATCGAGCACCACATATTGTTCGAAATAGAGCACGCGCTCCAGCTGCTTGAGCTGCATGTCGAGCAGCATGCCGATGCGGCTGGGCAGCGACTTCAGGAACCAGATGTGGGCAACCGGCGCGGCCAGTTCGATATGGCCCATGCGCTCGCGGCGGACCTTCGACACGGTCACTTCCACGCCGCACTTTTCGCAGACGATGCCCTTGTACTTCATGCGCTTGTACTTGCCGCACAGGCACTCGTAATCCTTTATCGGGCCAAAGATGCGGGCGCAGAACAGGCCATCACGCTCCGGCTTGAAGGTCCGGTAGTTGATGGTTTCCGGCTTCTTGATCTCGCCGAACGACCAGCTGCGGATCTGCTCCGGGCTGGCGATGGCAATCTGGATCTGGTCAAACGTCTCGGGCTTGGCGGCCGGCGAGAAGAAATTCATCACTTCGTTCGTCATCTTCTTTCCTCCGTTTCCCCTCCCGCTCGCGGGAAGGGCTGGGGGTGGGCAGAGTGTGGGGTGGGGAATAACCGGCGGTGAGGCCGGTTAATCCACCTTCTCGTTGCTCTGCAGCTGGACGTTGAGGCCCAGCGACCGCATTTCCTTGACCAGCACGTTGAAGCTTTCGGGGATGCCGGCTTCGAACGTGTCGTCACCCTTGACGATGGCTTCATACACCTTGGTGCGGCCCACCACGTCATCGGATTTGACGGTGAGCATTTCCTGCAAGGTGTAGGCCGCGCCATAGGCCTGCAGCGCCCACACTTCCATTTCCCCGAAGCGCTGGCCACCGAACTGGGCCTTGCCGCCCAGCGGCTGCTGGGTGACGAGGCTGTAGGGACCGATCGAGCGGGCGTGGATCTTGTCGTCCACCAGGTGGTGCAGCTTGAGCATGTAGATATAGCCCACGGTGACACGGCGATCGAAGGCATCGCCGGTGCGGCCATCGAACAGCTCGACCTGACCAGACGTTTCCAGCCCGGCCAGTTCCAGCATGTGCGACACGTCCGCTTCCTTGGCGCCATCGAACACCGGGGTGGCCATCGGCACACCGCCCACCAGGTTGCGGGCCAGTTCGATCACCGCGGCATCGTCGTAATCGGCGATGTCGAGCAGATACTGCGAGCCATAGATGGCCTTGAACAGTTCGCGGATCTCGTTGGCCGTACCGCTCGCCATGGTCTGATGGATGTTCTCCAGCATCTCGGCGATTTTCTTGCCAAGGCCGCGCGCGGCCCAGCCCAGGTGGGTTTCGAAGATCTGGCCGACGTTCATGCGGCTGGGCACGCCCAGCGGGTTGAGCACGATGTCGACCGGGGTGCCGTCGGCAAGGAAGGGCATGTCTTCCTGCGGCAGGATGCGGGAGATGACGCCCTTGTTGCCGTGACGGCCGGCCATCTTGTCACCCGGCTGCAGCTTGCGCTTCACCGCGACAAAGACCTTCACCATCTTCAGCACGCCCGGCGGCAGTTCGTCGCCGGCCTGCACCTTGGATTTCTTGTCTTCGAGGCGAGCAGTGATGGTGGTGTGGGCTTCATCCCACTGCGCCTTCAACGCTTCCAGGCCGGCCTGCATGGCATCATCGGCCACGCCGAACTTCCACCATTCACGGCGCGGCTGTTCTTCCAGCATGGCCTCGTCGATGGCGGCGCCCTTCTTCACGCCCTTGGGCGCGGCGACCACTTCCTGGCCCAGCAGCGCATCGCGCAGACGGGCATAGGTGGCGCGATCAAGGATGGCGCGTTCGTCGGTGGCGTCCTTTTCAAGGCGCTCGATTTCCTCGCGCTCGATCTGCAGGGCGCGTTCGTCCTTGTCGATGCCATGGCGGTTGAAGATGCGCACATCAACGATGGTGCCCGACACGCCCGGCGGGAGACGCAGCGAGGTGTCACGCACATCGCTGGCCTTTTCGCCGAAGATGGCGCGCAGCAGCTTTTCTTCCGGCGTCATCGGCGATTCACCCTTGGGGGTGATCTTGCCAACCAGGATATCGCCCGGTTCCACTTCGGCGCCGATGTAGACGATGCCGGCTTCGTCGAGACGGGCCAGCGCGTCTTCACCAACGTTGGGAATGTCGCGGGTGATGTCTTCCGGGCCCAGCTTGGTGTCGCGGGCCATCACTTCGAATTCATCGATATGGATCGACGTGAACACGTCTTCCTTGACGATCTTCTCGTTGATCAGGATCGAATCTTCGTAGTTGTAGCCATTCCACGGCATGAACGCGACGAGCACGTTGCGGCCCAGCGCGAGTTCACCATCTTCAGTGGACGGACCGTCGGCGATGATGTCGCCCTTCTGCACCAGGTCACCCACGGTCACCAGCGGGCGCTGGTTGATGCAGGTGGACTGGTTGGAACGCTGGAACTTCATCAGCGTGTAGATGTCGACGCCCGACTTGCCCGGCTCCACGTCCTGCGTGGCGCGGATCACGATGCGGGTGGCGTCCACCTGGTCAACGATGCCGGTGCGCTTGGCGGCAATGGCAGCGCCCGAATCGCGCGCGACCGTGCCTTCCATGCCGGTGCCCACGAACGGGCTTTCGGCCTTCACCAGCGGCACAGCCTGACGCTGCATGTTGGAACCCATGAGCGCGCGGTTGGCGTCATCGTTTTCCAGGAACGGGATCAGCGATGCGGCGACCGACACCAGTTGCTTCGGCGACACGTCGGCGAGCGTGATGGTGCTGGCCGGGGCCATCAGGAATTCACCGGCCTGGCGGGCCGAGATCAGTTCCTCGACATAGGTGCCGCCCGCATCGATGCCGGCGTTGGCCTGCGCGATGGTGTGGCGGGCTTCTTCCATGGCCGAAAGATAGACGACATCGTCGGTCAGCTTGCCGTTATCCACCTTGCGGTACGGCGTTTCGATGAAGCCATATTTGTTGACGCGGCTGAAGGTGGCGAGGCTGTTGATCAGACCGATGTTCGGACCTTCCGGCGTTTCGATCGGGCAGATGCGGCCATAGTGCGTCGGGTGAACATCGCGCACTTCAAAGCCGGCGCGCTCACGGGTCAGACCGCCCGGGCCGAGGGCCGAGACGCGGCGCTTGTGGGTGACTTCGCTGAGCGGGTTGGTCTGGTCCATGAACTGCGACAGCTGCGACGAGCCGAAGAATTCACGCACCGCGGCCACGGCCGGCTTGGCGTTGATCAGGTCATTGGGCATGACAGTGTCAATATCGACGCTCGACATGCGCTCCTTCACCGCGCGTTCCATGCGCAGCAGGCCAACGCGATACTGGTTTTCCAGCAGTTCGCCGACCGAACGCACGCGGCGGTTGCCGAGATTGTCGATGTCGTCGATCTCGCCCTTGCCGTCCTTCAGTTCGACCAGCGTCTTCACCACCGAGGCGATGTCCTCGCGGCGCAGCACGGTCACATCGTCCGGGCAGTCCAGCGCCAGGCGCATGTTCATCTTCACGCGGCCCACGGCCGACAGGTCGTAACGGTCCGGATCGAAGAACAGGCCATAGAACATGGCTTCGGCGGTTTCGCGCGTCGGCGGTTCGCCGGGGCGCATGACGCGATAGATTTCGGCAAGCGCATGGTCGCGCTCTTCCACCTTGTCGGCCATCAGAGTGTTGCGGATCCACGGACCCACCGACACATGATCGATGTCGAGCAGTTCGATGCTGGTCTGGCCGGCGCGGTCGATCTTCTCGAGATTTTCGGCGGTCAGTTCGTCACCGGCTTCGATGTAGATTTCACCGGTGGCTTCGTTGATCAGATCGAACGCCGAATAGCGACCGAAGATTTCCTCGGTCGGGATCAGCAGGCTGGTCAGGCCATCGGTGGTCGCCTTGCGCACCATGCGCGGCGTGATCTTGGTGCCGGCCGGGAACACGACTTCACCGGTATCGGCGTTGACCACGTCGAACGTCGGCTTGGCATTGCGATAATTGGCTTCGACGAACGGCACCTTCCAGCCGGCTTCGTTGTTCGCACCATGGCCGCGCACCCAGGTGACGCGGTTGTAGAACAGGTTCAGAATTTCTTCCGAATGCCAGCCCAGCGCGTACAGGAGCGTGGTGACCGGCAGCTTGCGCTTGCGGTCGATGCGGACGTTGACCATGTCCTTGGCGTCGAATTCCAGATCGAGCCACGAACCGCGATAGGGGATCACGCGGGCGGCAAACAGATACTTGCCCGAAGCATGGGTCTTGCCGCGATCATGATCGAAGAAGACGCCCGGCGAACGGTGCATCTGCGAAACGATCACTCGCTCGGTGCCGTTTATGATGAAGGTGCCGTTGCCGGTCATGAGCGGCATGTCGCCCATGTAGACATCCTGCTCCTTGATATCGAGCACGGAGCGGGTTTCGGTATCGGGATCCACTTCGAACACGATCAGCCGCAGCGTGACGCGCATCGGCGCCGCATAGGTCATGCCGCGCTGGCGGCACTCGTCCGTGTCGTACTTCGGCTCTTCCAGTTCATAATGCACGAAGTCCAGCTCGGCGGTGCCGGCGAAATCGCGGATCGGGAAAACGCTGCGCAGCGTCTTTTCAAGGCCGGAGACATAGCCCACCGCCGGGTTGGACCGCAGGAACTGTTCATAGCTTTCGCGCTGCACCTCGATGAGGTTCGGCATCTGCACGACTTCGCCGATATGGCCAAAGTTCTTGCGGATGCGGCGGCGGTTGTTGAACGGCTTCACGCCCTGGGGCGGCTTCATCTGGGTGGCCATGTGTTCTGGTCGCCTTCTGGTCAAAATTTCGCTTCCAGCAGGCAAGCCCGTCTGGAAAAACAGCAAAAACCGCACAGCACCCCACTGCAGCGGAATGTCGCACGGTCACTGGCGATAGAAGCCCCGCCACCCTTCCTCCGTCGCGGCCCGATCGCGCTACGGGCCGTGTCTCGAAAAGCAGCAGGCTGGCCGGGAATCGAGATCCCTTCCGGTGATGAGCGGCAGATAGGCGTTTTGTTGGATTTGGGCAAGGGGGAGCGCCGGGTGCGGCGACATGCCAAAGGAAAAGGGGCAGCCCCGGCTGGAGCTACCCCTTTCCTGTTTCCTGCCGGACGGGCCGGCATGAAGCGTTGAAGCTTACTTGAGTTCCACCGTCGCGCCGGCTTCTTCGAGCTGCTTCTTGATCTTCTCGGCGTCAGCCTTCGACACGGCTTCCTTGACGGCCTTCGGAGCCGATTCCACCAGGGTCTTGGCTTCGGTCAGGCCCAGGCCGGTGATGGCGCGGACTTCCTTGATGACGTTGATCTTCTTGCCACCGTCGCCGGTGAGGATCACGTCAAATTCGGTCTGCTCTTCAGCAGCCGGAGCAGCAGCGGCGGCCGGACCAGCGGCCACGGCCACGGCCGCAGCGGCGGACACGCCCCACTTTTCTTCCAGCATCTTGGCGAGGTCAGCGGCTTCCAGCACGGTCAGGGCGGAAAGCTGTTCAACGATCGAGTTCAGGTCAGCCATTGTATTTCTCCAGTGTTTTCAGATTGGTTTGTCGTGTTCGAATGCCTCAGGCGGCATCTTTTTCGGCATAGGCCGAGAAGACGCGAGCCAGCTTGGCGGCCGGCGCACTGGCCAGCTGGGCCAGCTTGGTCGCCGGGGCGTTGACCAGGCCAATGATCTTGGCGCGCAGCTGGTCGAGCGACGGCAGTTCGGCCAGGGCCTTCACGCCATTCACATCCAGAAC
Organism: Sandarakinorhabdus limnophila DSM 17366; assembly: GCF_945882885.1. GTDB lineage: Bacteria > Pseudomonadota > Alphaproteobacteria > Sphingomonadales > Sphingomonadaceae > Sandarakinorhabdus > Sandarakinorhabdus limnophila_A. Next base: position 3,184 of record NZ_CAMCWT010000040.1, on the reverse strand, counting down.
CGTGCCGGCCATGGCACCGCCAACGATTTCGAACTTGTCGGTCGTCTTGGCGAATTCCACCGCGATCTTGGCAGCGGCCACCGGATCGGTGGACGTGGCAAGGCCGATCGGGCCGGTCAGCAGATCACCGATCGGCTGGTAGGGCGTGCCTTCGAGCGCAATGCGCGCGAGGCTGTTCTTCGTCACCTTGTAGCTGGCGCCGGCAGCGCGCATCCGGTTCCTGAGGTCGCTCGACTGAGCAACGGTCAGGCCATGGTTGCGCGCGACCACGACAACCGAAGTTTCGGTCAGCGTTTTGGCCAGGCTGGAGACGGCGTCGGCTTTTTGGGCGCGATCCATGCTCACTCCTTGGTTTCATGCCCGCAAGACCGTCTTTCGACGGCCCGGCGGGCCGGTGATGACGCAGCATGACGCTGCGCCGGCTCATGAGCCTTGCGCCTGCCAATCACCATTGCTGGGGAGGAGCGGGCACCAGGCCCGTCCGAAGAGGATCGTCACCACACCGGGAACACCCAGCGCAGACCGGATCAGGCACGCGGCCCGACCAGGGAAAACCAACCTCGTCTCATGCAGGCCCAAACGGCTTAAGGTGAAACACCACCTGCAATCTCGGACGGTCGCCCGGCCATTTCTGACCGGAACGGCTGTGGCGCGATAGGGGGAAGCGCCAGCAGAGTCAAGCGATGGCCGAACGGAAAAGGGCCGGAGCAGTCTCCCGCTCCGGCCCCTTTTTTGTGTTCAGTGATCGCTGGCGATCAGGCGTATTGGCCGGTCGACGACGGATCGACCTTGATGCCGGCGCCCATCGACGAGCTGACCGCAACCTTGAGCAGATACTTGCCCTTGGCGCCGGTTGGCTTGGCCTTGATCACGGCATCGAGCAGCGCGTTGAAGTTGGCGCGCAGATCGTCCTGCGGGAAGCTGGCCTTGCCCAGGATGCCATGGATGATACCGGCCTTTTCGACGCGATATTCAACCTGGCCACCCTTGGCTGCCTTCACGGCTTCACCAACGTTCATGGTCACGGTGCCCAGCTTCGGGTTCGGCATCAGGCCCTTGGGGCCCAGCACCTTGCCGAGACGGCCAACCAGACCCATCATGTCCGGCGTGGCGATGCAGCGATCGAAATCGATCGTGCCGCCGGTCACCAGTTCCAGCAGGTCTTCAGCGCCAACCACGTCGGCGCCGGCAGCCTTGGCTTCATCAGCCTTGGCACCGCGGGCGAACACGCCCACGCGCACGGTCTTGCCGGTGCCCTTGGGCAAGGTGACGACGCCGCGCACCATCTGATCGGCATGGCGGGGATCGACGCCCAGGTTCAGCGAGACTTCGATGGTCTCGTCGAACTTGGCGGTGGCCAGGCTCTTCACCAGGCCGATGGCTTCGTCGATCGAATACAGCTTGTCGCGGTTCACCGCGGTGGCCAGAGCCTTGGCCTTCTTGGTCATAGCCATGTGATCAGCCCTCCACCACTTCAAAGCCCATTGCACGGGCCGAACCTTCGATGGTCTTCATCGCCATCTCGATGCTGTTCGCGTTCAAGTCGGGCATCTTCTGCTCGGCGATGGCGCGGATCTGCGACTGCTTGATCTTGGCAGCCGGTGCGCCCTTGCCCGGCGTGGTGCCGCCCGACTTCAGGCCAGCCGCCTGCTTGAGCAGGAAGGAGGCCGGCGGCAGCTTGGTGATGAAGCTGAACGAACGATCGGCATAGACGGTGATGACCGTCGGGATCGGGGTGCCCTTTTCCAGGGATTCAGTCTTGGCGTTGAACGCCTTGCAGAATTCCATGATGTTCACGCCGCGCTGGCCCAGTGCCGGGCCGATCGGCGGCGAGGGGTTGGCGGAACCCGCCTTCACCTGCAACTTGATATAACCAGTAATCTTCTTGGCCATGTGGCCGCTCCTTGTTGTGTGGTGCTAGCGGCCGGGGCAACCGGCCTCCCACGCCTGTGGTGAAAGCGCTGAATTACTTCTGCTTTTCCACCTGTTCGAAGCCGAGTTCGACCGGGGTTGCCCGGCCGAAGATCGACACCGAAACCTTGACGCGGCCATGATCGTAGTCGATTTCCTCGACCAGGCCGTTGAAACTGGCAAATGGGCCATCGAGCACGCGCACGCTGTCGCCGATCTCGAAATTGGCCTTCTTCTTGATCTTGGCCGCAGGGGTTTCCTCGGTCTTGGTGTTCAGCATGCGGGCGGCTTCCGCCTCGCTCACCGGCTGCGGCTTGTTCTGCTGGCCCAGGAAACCTGTCACCTTGGGCGTGTTCTTGACGAGGTGATAGACGTCGTCGGTCATCGCCAGCTTGGCCAGCACATAACCGGGCATCGATTTGCGCTCGATCTGGCGCTTCTTGCCCTTGAACACTTCGGTGACGGTCTCAGCCGGCACCTCGACAGCATCGATGAAAGCTTCAAGGCCCATGCGGCGGGCTTCGGCGAGGATCGATTCCTTCACCTTGTTCTCGAAACCGGAATAGGCGTGAATGATGTACCAGCGCGACATAGGGTTCCTCAGGCAGCGAGGCTGAGCAGGAATTTGACGGTGCGACCAAGGGTCTGGTCGATGCCAAGGAAGAAGACCGACAGCAAGGTGGTCATGATCAGCACCATGATCGTCATGCGCACCGTGTCGGGCAGGGTGGGCCAGGCGATCTTGCGGGTTTCGGTCTGCACCTGGCGCACGAATTCCGCCGGGGAAACCCGGGGCTTCTTCGCCACTTCTGCCTTGGCCTCACTCACGCCATCACCCTTTGCCGTTCCGCTCAACACGAATCACACAACGCAGCGTTCAGGCGCAAATGCCCGACGCCTGCAACGCCAATAACCGGTACGGGAAACCCCGTTACCGGCCGGATGGACGCTGCCCGCATACCCCGAAATGGGCCCAACGCCCCTGTTTTTCAACCGCTTGTGGCCGAAAACCCGAAGCTGCTGGCAGGAGTGGAGGGGCTCGAACCCCCGGCCCTCGGTTTTGGAGACCGATGCTCTACCAACTGAGCTACACTCCTGTGTGCAGACGCGCGGCTATAAAGAGACGGGCCGGCCGGTGCAAGAGGCTGTGCCGCAAGAGGTTGCGGCAGCGGCGCGGCTGGATTATTGGCCAAGACAACGCGGGTATAGCTTAGTGGTAAAGCTCCAGCCTTCCAAGCTGGCTATGCGGGTTCGATTCCCGCTACCCGCTCCA
>NZ_CAMCWT010000039.1:0-26347 GCF_945882885.1 Sandarakinorhabdus limnophila DSM 17366 | reverse complement strand
GCAAGGCATGTGGGCTGGCCGCGCCGTTCGAGCAGCGCGTTGGTGGCGACCGTCGTGCCCATCCGCACGGCCTGAATTGGGGCCTGATCATCCCCCCGCAACCGCGCGATACCGGCCAGCGCGGCATCCGCATATTGCTCCGGCGCGTGGCTGAGCAGCTTGGCCGTCTCCAGCCCGCCGTCGGGGCGCAAGGCCACGATATCGGTGAATGTGCCGCCACGATCAATCCAGAATTGCCAACCCGTCATCGGTCTTTCGTGGCGGGACGGCGGCGACGGGTCAAGCGGTGAAGCTGCTTGGTTGCGTCTGCCGCCGGGCCTGATACGCGTTGCGGGCAAGGAGGCTGCACTTGACCAACCATCGCATGCTCTTGGCGCTCACGCTGGCCTGGCTGGCCGGCCTTGCCGCTTCGGGCTGGCAGCCGTTTGATCGTGCCACTTGGGTAATGGAAGTGGCACCGGCCCTGATCGCGCTGCCGCTGCTGTGGGTGACGGCCGGGCGGTTTCCGCTCACCCGGCTGGCGCTGGCTTTGATCGCCGTGCACGGCCTGGTGCTGATGCTGGGCGGGGCCTACACCTATGCCCGCGTGCCGATCGGCTTTGCCGCCCAGGATCTGCTGGGGCTGGCGCGCAATCCTTATGATCGGCTGGGACATTTCATGCAGGGCTTCGTGCCGGCCATCGTGCTGCGCGAATTGCTGATCCGGCTGGGCGGACTGCGGCCGGGCAAGCTGCTGACGGTGCTGGTGCTGGCCTGCTGCCTGGCGGTGAGCGCGACGTATGAGTTGATCGAGTTCTGCGCGGCGCAGACGATGGGGCAGGGGGCGGAAGCGTTTCTGGGCACGCAGGGCGATGTGTGGGACACGCAGTGGGACATGTTGATGTGCCTTATCGGCGCGGCGTGCGCGCTGGTGCTGCTGACGCGGGTGCATGATCAGCAGATTGGGGCGTTGTAGCCCAAGTGCCTGTCATGCTGGCCTGCGCCAACATGACGGGAGGTTTTTGGTTAGGACCGCTCAAAATCTTATGGGTGCAGGGACGAGTCCCTGCCTGCCGGAGGCATCCCTTTTCAGTTCTTCGGTGCCGCCAGGGCTTTGAGGTCCGCCAGCAGGTCCAGCGCTTCGCGCGGGGTGATGTTGTCGGGGTCGATGCTGGCGAGCTTCTCGCGCAAGTCGTCGCCCGTTGGCGCAGCGGGCGCGGCGAACAGGGGGAGTGAATCCACGCCCGCAGCAATGCCGCCCGTCTGATCGCGGCGGGTTTCGAGGCGGGTGAGGACAGCGTGGGCGCGGGCGAGGACGGGGGCGGGCACGCCGGCGAGGCGCGCCACGGCCAGGCCATAGCTTTTGTCGGCGGCGCCGGGAGCGACCTGGTGGAGGAAGACGAGATCGCCTTTCCATTCGCGCACTTTCACCGTGACGCTGGCGAGGCTGGCGAGCTTGGCAGTGAGGGGCACGAGTTCGTGATAGTGGGTGGCGAAGAGGCAACGGCTTTGCAGATCGTTGTGCACGGCTTCGAGCACGGCCCAGGCGATGGCGAGGCCATCATAGGTGGAGGTGCCGCGGCCGACTTCATCGAGGATCACGAGGCTGCGGTTGGTGGCACCGGTGAGAATGGCCGCGGTTTCGACCATTTCGACCATGAAGGTGGAGCGGCCTTCCGCCAGATCATCGGCGGCGCCGACCCGGCTGTAGAGCCGATCGACCACGCCGATATGCGCTGACGCGGCGGGGACGTGGCTGCCGGCCTGGGCAAGGACGGCGATCAGCGCGTTCTGGCGCAGAAAGGTGGATTTGCCGGCCATGTTGGGGCCGGTGACGAGCCAGACCCGCCGGTCGGCCGACAGATCGCAATCATTGGGGGTGAAGCGGGTGCCGGATTTGCGCACGGCGAGTTCGACCACCGGGTGGCGGCCGGATTCGATATGGAAGGCGGTGCTGGCGTCTACCGTGGGGCGGCACCAGTTTTCAGAGGCCGCCAGTTCGGCCAGCGCGGCAGCGACGTCCAGCCGGGCCAGCGCGGCGGCGGTGGCGGCGATGCTGGCGGTGTGGGCCAGCGCCGTTTCGCGCAATTCTTCCAGATGCGCCACTTCGGCTGCGAGCGCGTGATCGGCGGCCTGGGCGATTTTCGTGCCGAGCTCGCCGAGTTCGGGGGAGGAGAAGCGGACGGCGCCGGCCATGGTCTGGCGGTGAATGAAGCCGCTGTCGGCGCGCAGCAACGGATCGGCGCGCTGGGCGGGGACTTCGATATGATAGCCGAGCACATTGTTGTGGCGGATCTTGAGCGCTGCGATCCCGGTTTCGGATTTGAGACGGGTTTCGAGTGCGACCACGGCGGAGCGGCCATCCTTGGATGTGTCTCGCAGCGCATCAAGCGCGGCGTCGAAGCCGGGGCGGATGGCGCCGGGCAGTTCGATGGGCGGTTCGTCCACCAGCGTGCTGGCGAGTTGTTCGACGAGCGCGCCGAGGCCGGCGCCAATGGCGGCGAGGGTTTCGGCGAGCAGTTCCGGCGGCGCGGCGCGGGTGGTCAGCGCGTGGCGCAGGGCCAGCGCGCGGGCGAGGCCGGTGGCGAGCTGGCCGAGATCGCGCGGGCTCCAGCGGCCGATGGTGAGGCGGGCGAGTGCGCGGGCGATATCGGGCAGGCCAGCGAGCGTGTCGCGCGTGCCGGTGCGGGTGAGCGGATCGGCGATGAACCAGCCAACCAGATCAAGCCGGGCGATGATGGCGGCGGGATCGGTGAGGGGAGCCGCAATATCCTGGCCCAGTTGGCGGGCGCCGGCGGCGGTGGCGGTGCGATCGATGGCGGCTTCAAGGCTGTGGCGCGAGGCGGTGCGTTGCAGTTCAAGGCTGGCGCGGGTGGCGGCATCGATGGCCATGCGGCTGCCTGGGAGTTCCTGGCGCGGCGGCAGGATCAGCGGTGCGGCCGAGCGGGCGGTTTCCTGGACGTACGCCAGCAACGCGCCGGCAGCGGCCAGTTCAGGCCCGGAAAAATCGCCCCAGCCATCCAGCGTGGCGACGCCGAAGCGCGATTTCAGCGTGGATTCGGCGCGGGCAGAGGAGAAATCGGTGGCGGGGCGAGTGGTGCCCCTGGTGGCGTGGCCTTCTGGCACCAGCAGTTCGGCCGGCGCGAGGCGGGCGATTTCGCCTTTCAGTTCCGCCACGCTGCCAGCGCGGGTGTGGAAGCCACCGGTGGAAAGGTCGAGCCAGGCCAGTCCTGCCGCATCGCCGTCGCCGGCCAGCGCCGCCAGCCAGTTGGAGCGCTTGGGTTCCAGCAGGGCAGTTTCAGTGATGGTGCCGGGCGTGACGATGCGCACGATGGCGCGGGCGACGACGGATTTGCTGCCGCGCTTCTTGGCTTCGGCCGGGTCTTCCACCTGTTCGGCAATCGCCACGCGGTGGCCGGCGCGGATCAGGCGGGCGAGGTAGTTTTCGTGCGCGTGCACCGGCACGCCGCACATCGGAATCGGCTCGCCGCCATGTTCACCGCGCTTGGTGAGCGCGATGTCGAGCGTGGCGGCGGCCGCAACCGCATCCTCGAAGAACAGTTCGTAGAAATCACCCATGCGATAGAACAGCAGCGCGTCCGGCACCTCGGCCTTTATGCCGAGATATTGAGTCATCATGGGGGAGGCGGCGGTCACGCCCCTGCGATAGCGCGCGGGCGGTTCGGTGCAAAGGGGCGCGTGAAAGCGGCACAGTTTGTGCCAAAGCGCTTGCCCCTTTGCGGCCACAATCCTATCCCTGCGGCATATCACCAGTGGAATGGCAAAATGAGCAGCATCGACGACAACGACTTTGGTGACCGCGAGGCACTGGCCTATCACCGCATGGGCAAGGCTGGGAAGATCGAAATCGTCGCTTCCAAGCCGATGGCGACCCAGCGCGATCTGTCCCTGGCTTATTCGCCCGGTGTCGCCGCCCCGGTGCGCGCCATCGCCGCCGATCCCGACAGTGCCTATGATTACACCATCAAGGGCAATCTGGTCGCTGTGATCTCCAACGGCACCGCCATTCTGGGCCTGGGCAATCTTGGCGCGCTGGCATCAAAGCCGGTTATGGAAGGCAAGGCGGTGCTGTTCAAGCGCTTTGCCGATATCGACAGCATCGATCTGGAAGTGGACACCGAGGACGTCGACAAGTTCATCGCCTGCGTGGAACTGCTGGAGCCTTCGTTCGGCGGCATCAACCTTGAGGATATCAAGGCGCCGGAATGCTTCATCATCGAAACCACGTTGAAAGAGCGGATGAATATTCCGGTCTTTCACGATGATCAGCACGGCACCGCCATCGTGGCCGCCGCCGGCCTGATCAACGCAATGCATCTGACCGGGCGCAACCCGGCCGATGTGAAGATGGTGGTGAACGGCGCCGGGGCCGCGGCGATTGCCTGCACCGAGCTGATCAAGCTCTATGGCGTCAAGCACGTCATCATGTGTGACACCAGCGGCGTTATCTACAAGGGCCGCGAAAAGGGCATGAACCAGTGGAAATCGGCGCATGCCGCCGATACGTCGGCGCGCTCCCTGGAAGAAGCCATGGTGGGCGCGGACGTGTTCATGGGCCTGAGCCAGAAGGGTGCCGTGAGCCCCGAGATGGTGGCCAGCATGGCCCCCAACCCCATCATCTTTGCGATGGCCAACCCCGATCCGGAAATCACGCCGGAAGAAGTGCACAAGGTGCGCGGCGATGCCATCGTAGCGACCGGGCGCAGCGATTATCCCAACCAGGTCAACAACGTGCTGTGCTTCCCCTATCTGTTCCGGGGCGCGCTGGACGTGCGGGCTACCGCCATCAACGAGCAGATGAAGCTGGCCGCCGCCAACGCCATCGCATCGCTGGCCCGCATGCCGGTGCCGGATGAAGTGGCCGCGGCCTATGGCGGCAAGGCACGCAATTTTGGCCCGGAATATATCATTCCGGCGCCGTTTGATCCGCGCCTGATCGAACATATTCCCACCGCCGTCGCCAAGGCGGCTATGGCGTCGGGCGCGGCACGCAAGCCGTTCTTTGATGAAGACGCCTATCGCCAGGAACTGCGCGGGCGGCTGAATCCCACCACCTCGATCCTGCAGGGCGCCATCGAAAGCGCCCAGAGCCGCCCGCGCCGGGCGGTGTTTGCCGAAGCCGAACAGGATGTGGTGCTGCGCGCCGCGATGAACTGGAAGAACAGTGGATACGGCACGCCTGTGCTGGTCGGCCGCGAGGGGCCGGTGCGCGAAGGCCTGGCGCGGCTGGGCGTGGAGGACATCGACAGTTTCGAGATCCACAACAGCGCGATTTCGCCGCTGGTGCCGCGCATGGTCGAATATCTGTACGAACGGCTGCAGCGCCGCGGCATGCTGCACCGTGATGTGCAGCGCATGGTGAACCATGAACGAAACGTGTTCGGCGCGCTGCTGGTGGCGATGGGCGAGGCTGATCTGATGCTCACCGGCGTCACCCGCAATTTCGCCACCACCTATCGCCAGGTGCGCCAGGTCATCGATCCGGTGCCGGGCACGCGGCCATTCGGCATCCACATGCTGGTTGGCAAGCAGCAGACCATCTTTGTGGCCGATACCACGGTGACCGAGCGGCCGTCGGCGGAATCGCTGGCCACCATCGCCATCGAAACAGCGGCGGTGGCGCGCCGGCTGGGCCAGGAACCGCGCGTTGCCTTCTTGAGCTACAGCAATTTCGGTAATCCGCGCGGCGAGTTTGTCGACAATGTGCGCGATGCGGTGAAGCTGCTTGATAATCGCCAGGTCGGCTTTGAATATGAAGGCGAAATGTCGGCCGATGTGGCGTTGAACCCGGCGATGCGAGCGCAATATCCGTTCAATCGGCTTTCCGGCCCGGCCAATGTGCTGATCATGCCCGGCCTGCACAGCGCCAACATCGCGGCGAAACTGATCAAGGAAGTTGCCAACCTGCGCGTTGTTGGCCCGATGCTGGTCAACATGTCCAAACCCGTGCAGATCGTGCCGATGAACAGCAGTGCATCGGATATCGTTACGCTGGGCGTGTTGGCCTCCACGGGCGTGGTGTGCTGAAACCGCCCGTCCTCCTGATCCACGGCATGTGGTCGACGCCGGCCACGTTTGACCGGCTGCGCCCCGTGCTGGAGGAAGCCGGCCATCGCACCCACGCGCCGTGCATCCTGTTCCACGATCGGCCGGTGAGCCTGCCGCCGCACGCGGCGCTGGGGGAACTTTCCATCACGGCCTACGTGGATCACCTGGTCGCCGAAGCCGGCAAGCTGGGCGCGCCACCGGTGATCCTGGGCCATTCGATGGGCGGGTTGCTGGCGCAGATGGTGGCGCAGCGGATTCCGCATGCGGGCCTGGTGCTGCTGTCGCCGGCGGCGGCGGCCAACAGCCAGTCACCCAGCCTTGATCCATTCAGGACGCTGAAGAGTGTCGTGCTGAAATGGGGCTGGTGGGAACAACCGACCCTGTGTGACGAAGCCGGCGCGCGCTGGGGCATTTTCAACGGCGTGCCCGAGGATGTGACGCGCCGCGAGATTGATGCGCTGGTGTGGGATTCGGGCCGCGTGCTGGCCGAAATGGCACTGCCGCCGTTGTTCGGCAATGTGACGCGGGTGGATTATGCCCGGCTGAACCAGCCGGCGCTGGTGGTGGTGGGCCTGAATGATCGCATCACGCCGCCCGGCATTGCGCGGGCGACGGCGCGCAACCTCACCGGCCAGATCGATTATCAGGAACTGCCGGGCGCGCCGCACTGGCTGCTCTGGGGTGAACTGGAAGATCGGGTGACGGCGATGGTGGTCGATTGGCTGAAAACGCTGAGCTGATTGCCCGGTTGAAGGCCGAGGCGCTTACCCAAGGCTTTGCCGATATCGGCATCACCACGGCTGATGCGATCCCGGAAGCGGGTGCGCGATTGCGGCAATGGCTGGCGGATGGCTGCCACGGCGATATGATCTGGATGCCGGAACGCGCCGATGAACGCGCGTCGCCAAAAGGCCTGTGGCCGGATGTGAAGAGCGTGATCATGCTCGGCACCAGTTACGCGCCGCCGCTCGATCCGCTGCGGCTGGCGGGGCAGGGCGATACGGGCGTCATCTCCGTCTATGCCTGGAACCGCGATTATCATGATCTGATCAAGAAACGGCTGAAGACGCTGGCGCGCTGGCTGGTGGCGGAGGGTGGCGGCGAACTGAAGGTGTTCGTTGATACCGCCCCGGTAATGGAAAAGCCGCTGGCCGCCGCCGCCGGGTTGGGCTGGCAAGGCAAGCACACCAATCTTGTGTCGCGCCAGCACGGCTCGTGGCTGTTCCTGGGGGCGATCTACACCACGCTCGATCTCGCTGCCGATGCGCCGCACGCGGATCGCTGCGGCAGTTGCACCCGCTGCCAGACGGCGTGTCCGACGCAGGCCTTCCCGTCGCCCTATCGCCTCGATGCACGGCGCTGCCTGGCGTATCTGACCATCGAGCACAAAGGCCCGATCCCCGAAGAGTTCCGGCAGCCGATGGCCAACCGCATCTATGGCTGTGACGATTGCCTTTCCGTCTGCCCGTGGAACCGCTTTGCCAAGGCGACCGAAGAACCGGCCTTCCTGCCGCGCGCGGAACTGACGGCGCCGAAACTGGCGGAACTTCTGACGCTTGACGATGCGGCGTTCCGCGCGCTCTTCTCCGGCTCGGCCATCAAACGCATCGGGGTCAACCGCTTCATCCGCAACTGCCTCTATGCGGCGGGCAACAGCGGGGAAGGCGCGCTTATCCCGGCGGTGCAGGCGCACTTGGGCAGCGATGATCCGGTGGTGGCCGATGCCGCACGCTGGGCGATGGCACGATTGGAGGCGGCATGACGATACCCACGGACAAGGCGCGATTGGCGGCGCTGCAGATCGGCAGCCGGGTGACCACGGCCGAAACGCTGGAAGCGCTGATGGCACGGCGGGACGAGTTGAAGGCGGCCAATCCCGATCTGCTGGTACTGCCGGAAGCCCTGTTTGGCGGCTATCCGAAGGGTGCGGATTTTGGCGTGCGGCTGGGTTATCGCACGCCGGGCGGGCGCGAGGCGTTCCGGCGTTATTGGGAACAGGCCATCGAGATTGACGGCCCGGAGGTGGCGGCGCTGGGCGAGCTGGCGGGCGATCTGGGCTGCACAATGGTGGTGGGAGCGATCGTGCGGGCCGGCGCAACGCTGCACTGCTCTGCGCTGCATTTCACCCCCGATGGCCGCCTTGCCGGGCATCGCGGCAAGCTGATGCCAACAGCGGCTGAACGGCTGATCTGGGGGCAGGGCGGCCCCGATGATGTGCGCGTGTTCGACAGCCCGATTGGCCGGATTGCGCCGGTAATCTGCTGGGAAAATTTCATGCCGTTGTTCCGGGCAGCGCTGTACGGGCAGGGCGTGACGATCTGGGCGGCGCCCACCGTGGATGATCGGCCGCAATGGGAGGTGGCCATGCGCCACATCGCCCATGAAGGCCGTTGTTTTCTGATATCGGCCTGCCAGTGGCTTGGGCCGACACAGACAGCGCTGGGCGAACCGATCACGCTGATTGACCGCGCTCCAGATGTGCCGATCATCGGCGGCGGCAGCATCATCGTGTCGCCGATGGGCGAGGTGCTGGCCGGGCCATTGCGCGGCGGCGAGGGGCTGCTGGTGGCCGAAGTCGATCTGGCCGACATCGTGCGCGCCCGTTTCGATTTCGATGCCGCCGGCCATTATGCGCGGCCCGACATCTTCAGGCTGGACGTGACGCGCCCAAGCCGGTGAAACTGCGCCCTGAGGAGATTCACGCATGACCGATTCCCTGTTCATCGGCCTGTCGGATCAGGATGCCCCGCAAAGCCTGGTGCTGAAACGCGCCAACCGCCACGGGCTGATCGCCGCCGCTACCGGCACCGGCAAGACGGTGACGTTGCAGGGTCTGGCCGAGGGCTTTGCCCGCGCCGGCGTGCCGGTGTTCCTGGCCGATGTGAAAGGCGATATCGCCGGCATGGCCAAGGCCGGCAGCGTGGGCAAGAGCTTGGTGCGCGGTATTTTGGGGAGCCTATTTAAATGACAACGACACGCCGCTGGTTGCTGAAATCCCGCCCGAATGGCAGGCTGAAAGACAGCGATTTCGATCTGGTCACAGTGCCGATGCCGGACGTGGGCGAGGGGCAGTTCCTCGTTCGGCTCACCCATTTTTCCTTCGATCCCACCCAACGCGGCTGGCTGGGCGGCGACACCTATCTGCCGGCGGTGCCGATTGGTGGCGTGGTGCGCGCTGGCGGCATTGGCGAAGTGGTGGCGAGCAAGCACCCGGGGTTCGAGGTCGGTGACGTGGTGCAGGGCACCTTTGGCTGGCAGGAGCATGCGCTCACTGACGGGATGACCGAAACCGGCGCGGTGACCAAGCTGCGTGCCGGCATCACGCCGGAACAGGCGCTCGGCGTGTTTGGCGTGACAGGCCTCACCGCATGGTTCGGCCTTACCGAAATCGGCGAGCCCAAGGCGGGCGACACGGTGCTGGTATCGGGCGCAGCGGGCGCCACCGGCAGTGTGGTGGTGCAGGTGGCCAAGGCCCTGGGTTGCAAGGTGATCGGCATTGCCGGTGGAGCAGAGAAGTGCGGCTGGGTGGTCGAACAGGCCGGCGCCGATGGCTGCATCGATTATCGCGCCGGCAATGTCGCGCGCCAAATCCGCGAACATGCCCCCAAGGGCGTCAACGTGGTGTTTGAAAATGTCGGCGGCGAGATATTGGATGCGGCGCTGGCCAATCTGGCTTTGCGGGCGCGAGTTGTGCTGTGCGGCGGCATTTCCAGTTACAACGACACCACCGAGCATCGCTCACCGGGCCTCATGAACTACATGAACCTGACGGTTATGCGCGGGCGGATGGAGGGCTTCATCATCCTTGATTACGCTAGGCGCTATGGGGAAGGCGTGGCGGAGTTAGCCAAGCTTATGGCGGCTGGCAAGCTGAAGACAGCCGAGGACATGGCGCACGGCTTTGAAAACTGCCCGGCGACGCTGCGGCGCCTGTTCGAGGGCAAGAATTTTGGCAAGCAGCTGCTGAGTGTCTAAAAAGTCCCCGGCATTTGCCATTGCGCGGCACTGGGCGCGCGGGCCAAAAGCGGTTGCAGGCCAAGTGACTGCTCGCGGATGGCGCCGTCTGCTGCGATGGCGTTGCACGTGCCGCCGGTGACTGCCGAAACGGCCGTGGCTAGCGACGCCTCGTTGCGACCGATCGGCAGTTGATACTGATCTGCGGCAGCGCAGGTCTTGCCGCCCCTTGATGGCAGATAGGGGGCGAGGCCGTTGTAGTACTCGCCCTGGCGGCTGGCGTTCTGGGTGGCGAAGGCAACGATCCGCAGGCGGTCATCGCAGGCGGCGCGGTCGACACCGATCTGGCCCACCGGCTTGCCCGATGTATTGCTGCCGACCAGCGTCAGCCGGTTCTGGAAATAGGGCAGCATCGCGTTGGGCACGAGTTCGCTGGCCGATCCGCTGGTGCCGGTGGTGATGAAGGCGAGATCGGTCGGTGCCACCGCTTCGGGCGTGCTGCGGAACAGGCGATTGACGTTGCTAGCCGATTTTGACAGGCGAAAGACGGTGAAGCTGTAGACGTCGCTCGCCAGCCGGTTCTGGCCGAGAAGGTCGCCCCACAGGTCGGCGATCCTCACCAGCCCGCCACCATTATAGCGATAATCAATTACTAGGCGGGTTACGCTTTCGCTGCGGAAACGAGCAAAGGCATCGCGCAGTGGGGTTTCGGCGCTGGAAATGAAGCTGCGCAGGTTGACATAGCCGACCTTGCCGCCGGGCTCGTCGAACAGTTGCACGCCAAACCGCGGCGAGATGGGCGGGATGTTGAACTCGGCCCGAGTGATGGTGATGGTTTGCTCCACGCCGTTCAGCGTGTAGCGGACGGTGCGGGTGACGCCCACCTGGGACGGTCCCAGTGCATCTGAAACCGCGGTGGCTCCGCCCTGCGCGAAAAGGGTGGCGACCGGCACCAGCGTGTCCGGCGTGGTGCCGATGGCGAGCAGTTCGGCGCCGCGATCAAGGCCGGCAGCAAAGCCCGGGCCGGTTTCGAACGCATCAAGGATAAAGGCGCGCCGGGCATTGCCGTCGTAGGTGACGCGGAAGCCGAACGCTGCCGTCTGGCCGGAAGCGAAGAAGGCGTTCTCTTCGGCGATCGAGGTGATGTAGGTGAAAAAGCGATCCTTGCCCGCCGCGCGGGCCGTGGCGGTTAGCGCATTGATATAGGCCTGCACGGTGGCAAAGCCGTCGGGCGACAGGCTGGCCGGGAGGTCTTCCGGGAAGAGATACCATTCGCGGATCTGCGCTTCGGCCCACAATTGCCGATCACGCAGCGTGCATTGCGGGGTGGGCGTCGGCGTGGGTGAAGGGGCGACAGCGATCGGCCCACTGCTGCTGCCACCGCCGCCGCCGCATCCGGCCAGCAGAAGGGCGGCGCAAAGGGCGGAGGTGAGGGCAGAACGCGGGCGAAACATGCACGCGATTGTGGTGGTTAAGGTGCCGCGTTGTCCAGACGGCAAAATGACATTCTCGCGACAGCCCCGCATTCGCGTGGGCGGGCCCTTGACGACTCTGCAGGCCGGACCCATATGCCAATTCAGCCGCTGGCACTCGCTTCTGGTGAGTGCCAATAGCGGTCGATATTTGGCAAACACTGTAAATCGAAAGAGGGAAACATGGCATTCCGTCCACTCCATGACCGCGTGCTGGTTCGCCGCGTCGAAGCCGAAGCCAAGACTGCTGGCGGCATCATCATCCCCGATTCCGCCAAGGAAAAGCCGCAGGAAGGCGAAGTCGTCTCCGTCGGCACCGGCGCCCGCGCCGACAACGGCACCGTTACGCCGCTGGAAGTGAAGGCCGGTGATCGCATCCTGTTCGGCAAGTGGTCGGGCACCGAGGTCAAGCTGAACGGCGAAGACCTGCTGATCATGAAGGAAAGCGATATTCTCGGGATCATGTAATCCCGGATCGCAGATCGCTGATTTCAAAAGACATTCAAAGGAGCAAGGCAAATGGCTGCCAAGGACGTGAAATTTGGTCGTGATGCGCGTGAACGTATCATCCGTGGTGTTGATATCCTCGCTGATGCCGTGAAGGTGACGCTGGGTCCCAAGGGCCGCAACGTGGTCATCGAAAAGAGCTTCGGCGCCCCGCGCATCACCAAGGACGGTGTGTCGGTGGCCAAGGAAATCGAACTGAAGGACAAGTTCGAGAACCTCGGTGCGCAGATGGTGCGCGAAGTCGCTTCCAAGACCAACGACGCTGCCGGTGACGGCACCACCACCGCCACCGTGCTAGCCCAGGCCATCGTGCGTGAAGGCATGAAGTCGGTTGCCGCCGGCATGAACCCGATGGATCTGAAGCGCGGCATCGATATGGCCGTGATCAAGGTTGTGGCTGATCTCAAGGCGCGTTCGAAACCGGTTTCGGGCTCGTCGGAAATCGCCCAGGTCGGCACGATTTCGGCCAACGGTGAAACCGAAATTGGCGACATGATCGCCAAGGCCATGGAAAAGGTTGGCAAGGAAGGCGTGATCACCGTCGAAGAAGCCAAGGGCATGGACAGCGAGCTGGACGTGGTCGAAGGCATGCAGTTCGACCGTGGCTATCTGAGCCCCTATTTCATCACCAACGCCGAAAAGATGCAGGTGGAGCTTGAGAACCCCTACATCCTGATCCACGAAAAGAAGCTGTCGAGCCTGCAGGCAATGCTGCCGGTGCTGGAAGCCGTGGTGCAGTCGGGTCGCCCGCTGCTGATCATCGCTGAAGACATCGAAGGCGAAGCGCTGGCCACCTTGGTGGTCAACAAGCTGCGCGGCGGCCTGAAGGTTGCTGCCGTGAAGGCGCCGGGCTTTGGCGATCGCCGCAAGGCGATGCTGGAAGACATCGCCACGCTGACCGCCGGTGAGATGATCAGCGAAGATCTGGGCATCAAGCTGGAAAACGTCACGCTGGCCATGCTGGGCAAGGCCAAGCGGGTCACCATCGACAAGGACAACACGGTCATTGTTGACGGCGAAGGCGCTGCCGATGCGATCAAGGCGCGCGTGGAACAGATCCGCGCCCAGATCGAAATCACCACCAGCGATTACGACCGTGAAAAGCTGCAGGAACGTCTGGCCAAGCTGGCCGGCGGTGTGGCCGTGCTCAAGGTTGGTGGCAGCACCGAAGTCGAAGTGAAAGAACGCAAGGACCGCGTTGATGATGCCCTGCATGCCACCCGCGCTGCGGTGGAAGAAGGCATCGTTCCGGGCGGCGGCACGGCTCTGCTGTATGCCACCCGTGCACTGGACGGCATGAAGGGCGCCAACGACGACCAGACCCGCGGCATCGATATCGTGCGCAAGGCCATCCAGGCCCCGCTGCGCCAGATCGCGATCAATGCGGGCCATGATGGCGGCGTTGTGGCTGGCAAGCTGCTGGAAGGCGGCGACCAGACCGTGGGCTTCAACGCCCAGACCGACGTGTACGAAAACCTGGTCAAGGCCGGCGTGATCGACCCGACCAAGGTCGTCCGCACCGCTCTGCAGGATGCCGCTTCGGTGGCGTCGCTGCTGATCACCACGGAAGCCGCGATCACCGATCTGCCGGCTGACGACAAGGGTGGCGGCGGCATGCCCGGCGGCGGTATGGGCGGCATGGGCGGCATGGATTTCTGATCGAGACGTCTGGGAACAGTGCGCAGCACTGTTCCCAGACTCGGCGAGATCCGGCCAGCGAACGAAAAAGGGCGGCCCCGAAGGCCGCCCTTTTTTGATTCGTCTGACGGCGTGGCTCTGCCACGCTCTTTCTTCTCTTCTTGCCCTTAACCCGCTTAGCGGACTCGGCGGCTCCGCTGCCGGCCGCGCCCGCACGCCCTACTTGGCGCCCGCCTCCGCCTCCGCCTCCGCCTCCGCCTCCATCACATCCGCATTCGCCTTGTCGATTACCGCCTGCTCATTGCCAGCCGGCGCAGCGGCTTCCTTGCTGCACGACACGAGCAACAGGGCGACGAGGGCAAGCATGATCCGCATGACCTGACACTAGCCTTGGCTTGGCAGCGCGCCAACCCCGTGCAACGATCTCACCCATGGGGCTTTATTCCGAAACCATCTTCCCGTGGCTGCTCGACAAGGCGCTGGGCCATCCCAACATCATGCGGCGGCGCCAGGCGCTGGTGAGCCAGGCGACGGGCGAGGTGCTGGAAATCGGCTTTGGCTCAGGAGCGACCTTGCCTTTTTACGATCCCGCCAAGGTGAGCAGCCTCACCGTGGTGGAGCCATCTGAAGGCATGAACCGGCGCGCGGCGGCGCATCTGGCGGGCTCGCCGGTGCCGATCAAATCCGTCCCCGGCGCGGGGGAGAAGCTGCCGTTTGCCGATGGCAGCTTCGACACGGTGGTGTGCTGCCTCACGCTGTGCAGTGTGCAGGATGTCGGCCAGGTGCTGGCCGAGGTGAAGCGGGTGCTGCGGCCAGGCGGGCGCTTCCTGTTCATGGAGCATGTGCTGTCCGACGATCCGGAACGGCAGCGCTGGCAGCAGCGGCTGAACCCCATTCAGAAGGTGGTGGGCGTGGGCTGCAACCTCAATCGCCCGTCGGCGCAACTGGTGCGCGATGCCGGGTTCAGCCTTGATCCGATGCCGCGCCAGGAAGAGGAATATGCCTTCGGTGCGCTGAAGAAGCTCACGCCGCTGGTGATGGGCAGCGCCATCAAGGCTTAGGCGGCTCTGCCTTCGGGGGCTCGGCGGGCGGTTCTTATGCTGGCTCGGCGAACGGGTGTTCCTCGGCGGGCAACTGGCCATCGAACAATTGCAGCCGGCGGCGTTGCAGCCAGGCGGATTTGGCCAGCGTGTAATCATCCAGGCTGTCGGCCAGCAACTTGTCCGCCCCGGTTTCGATTAGCGTGTTGCGGAAATTGATGACGCGCCCGCCGGCCACGGCAATGCGCACGCCCCAGCCGGGATGCAGCCAAGCGTTGCGGGCGAAATCGGCGGGATCAACGAAGAAATCCACCGGCGTCATGATGCCATCGCGCAAGGTGGACGGGCCGAACAGCGGCAGCACCATGTAGGGCCCGGATTTGACGCCCCAGCGCGCCAGCGTCTGGCCGAAATCCTCGGCCTCGCGCGGGCGGCCGAGATTGGTGGCGACGTCCATTACGCCGGCGATGCCGAGCGTGGAATTGATCAGGAAGCGATCCAGCGTGCGGAAGGCCTGGGCAAATTTGCCCTGCAGCACGCTGTTGAGGAAGTTTGCTGGCTCGCCGTAATTGCCGTAAGCATTGGTAACGGCGGTGCGCACCGGTTTGGGGGTGACGGCGCGATAACCGCTGGTGACGGGCTTCATCACCCAGCGATCAAGGCCCTTGTTGAAGGCGTGGACGCGGCGGTTGCTCTTCCCCCACGGATCGGCCTCTGCACGGGCGAGATCAGTACTGCCGGTGGAGGCGCAGGCCGAGAGCAGCAACCCAAGCAGTAGCGGGGCTGCAAGCGCGAGTGGGGGGCTGAAGCGCATGGCAGGGAAGCTTTGCACGAAGCGTCGGTTTATTCAATTGCGACCCATCACATAAAGATTGCTTTATGCCTTTAAGTGCGTGTAAAGAGGCCGCCATGGAACCACTTCTCGCCATCTTCCGTGCCATCGGTGATCCAAGCCGGCTGCGCATCCTGCTGCTGGTGAAGGGCATGGAGCTGGCCGTGGGCGAGATTGCCCAGGTGTTGCAGCAAAGCCAGCCGCGCGTGTCCCGCCACTTACGCATATTGGCCGAATCAGGCCTCGTGGAGCGGGTGCGCGAAGGCGCCTGGGTGTTCGTGCGGCTGGGCCCGGCGGCGATCAGCGGTCCGGCATTGAGCGCGGTCGAGGCGCTGGCGACCGTGGTGCCTGGCGCTGCCGATCTGGGCGCCAGCGATCGTACACGGTTGGGCCAGGTGCGTGCCGATCGCGCCGCAGCGGTGGACAGCTGGTTTGCCGCCCACGCCGGCGAATGGGAGCAGGAACGCAGCCTGCACACCCGCGAGGCCGGGGTGGAACAAGCCATCGTGGCCGCGCTGGCCGGTGATCTGGGCGATCTGGTCGATGTTGGCACCGGCACCGGGCGCATGGTTGAACTGCTGGGCCCGCGCGCCCGCAGCGCGCTGGGGCTGGATCGCAACCCGGAAATGCTGCGCATCGCGCGCAACCGGCTGGAAGCGGTGGGATTGGCCAGCGCCCGCGTGCAGGCCGGCGACATGTATGAAATGCCGCTCAGCCCCGCGAGCGCCGATACGCTGGTGCTGCACCAGGTGTTGCATTTTGCCGACAATCCCGCCGCCGCCATGGCGGAGGCCGCGCGTGTGCTGCGGCCCGGTGGCCGGCTGCTGGTGATCGATCTGATGCCGCACAATCGCGAGGAACTGCGGGTGGAACGCCGCCACCTGCGCCTGGGCTTTGCCGATGAAGCAGTGCTGGGCTGGATGGCCGACGCCGGGTTGGCCGGCGACGTGGCGCGGCGGCTGCCGGCTGAAGCCGCGGATCAACTGGGCGTGACACTGTGGTTGGCGACAAAGCCGGCCGTAAAGGTGGAAGCATGAGCCTGACTCTCAATCAGATGGCCGAAGCCGCCCGGGCGCTGAACGGCCCGTTGTTTGCCGATCTGCCGGGCGATCTGGCGGTGAGCTTTGAATTCTTCCCGCCGAAAACGCCGGCGATGCAGGAAAGCCTGTGGCAGGCCGTGGAAACATTGGTGCCGCTGGCCCCACGCTTTGTCTCTGTGACTTATGGCGCTGGCGGTTCGACCCGGGAACGCACCCACGCCACGGTGGCGCGCATTGTGCAGGA
This sequence comes from Sandarakinorhabdus limnophila DSM 17366, assembly GCF_945882885.1. GTDB lineage: Bacteria > Pseudomonadota > Alphaproteobacteria > Sphingomonadales > Sphingomonadaceae > Sandarakinorhabdus > Sandarakinorhabdus limnophila_A. The sequence continues at coordinate 9,572 of NZ_CAMCWT010000039.1, read as the reverse complement.
AACAGCGATCCCGGCCGCCGCGCACCTCACCTGCGTGAACGCGACGGCCGAAGAACTCGACACGATTGCTGATGAATATTGGGCCGCCGGGGTGCGCCATATCGTGGCGCTGCGCGGTGACCCGCCGGGCGGTGAGGCCGGCTTCCAGCCGGTACCCGGTGGCTATGTCAGCGCCGCCGAATTGGTCGCCGCCCTGAAGCGCCGCCATGATTTCGAAATCTCGGTGAGCTGCTATCCCGAAACCCACCCGGAAGCCGGCAGCCTTACCGCAGATCTGGATGCGTTGAAGGCCAAGCATGATGCCGGCGCGACGCGGGCGATCAGCCAGTTCTTCTTCGAACCCGATACCTTCTTCCGTTTCCGCGACAAGGTGGCCGCCGCCGGCCTCGATATCGAACTTGTGCCGGGCATCCTGCCGGTGAGCAATTATGCCAACCTGAAGAAGATGGCGGTGAGCTGCGGCACGCACCTGCCGGAGTGGATGGGGCGCCTGTTCGACGGCCTGGACGACAAGCCGGCCGCCCGCCAGCTGGTCGCCGCCACCGTGGCCGCCGAAATGTCGCGCCGGCTGTACGCCGGCGGCGTGCGGCACTTCCATTTCTACACATTGAACCGCGCTGAACTCTCATACGCCATCTGCCATCTGCTGGGCGTGCGGCCGGCACAGGAGCTTGCTGCATGACCAGCGCTGCTGAATCTCTGCGTGCCGCTGCGGCGCAGGGCATCATCGTGAAGGATGGCCCCTATGGCACCGCCATCCAGAATCTGGGGCTGACCGCTGCTGATTATGCCGGCCACATCGCCAGCAATCATGATCAGAAGGGCAACAACGACATCCTGAACCTCACGCGGCCTGATGCGATTGCCGGCATCTGCAATCGCTATATCGCCGCGGGCGCGCGGCTACTGGCCACCAACACCTTCAACGCCAACCGCATCAGCCAGGCCGATTATGGCATGGAAGACCGGGTGCGCGAGATCAACCTGGCCGCCGCGCGCATCATGCGCGAATGCGTGGACGCCGCGATCGCTGCCGATGGCATCCAGCGCTGGGTGGCGGGTTCGCTGGGGCCGACCAACAAGACGCTTTCCCTGTCTCCGCGCGTGTCAGACCCCGGCTATCGCGAAGTGACGTTCGATGGCGTCAAGGACGTGTATCGCGAGCAGATCGAGGCCCTGTTGGAAGGCGGGGTGGATTTCATCCTGATTGAAACCGTGTTCGACACGCTCAATGCCAAGGCCGCCGCCTTTGCTGCGGCCGAAGCTGGTGATGCGCGCGGTTCGGTCGTGCCTGTGATGCTGTCGATGACGCTCACTGATCTGTCCGGTCGCAACCTTTCCGGGCAGACGGTGGAGGCCTTCTGGCACTCGATCCGCCATGTGAAGCCGGTGGCGGTGGGGCTCAATTGCTCCTTTGGCGCCACTGAACTGCGGCCGCACGTTCAGGCGCTGGCCCGCCAAGCCGACACGCTGATCATGACCTATCCCAATGCCGGCCTGCCCAATGATCTGGGCGAATATGATGAGCAGCCGGAGACGACGGCGGGCTTCATCCGCGGCTGGGCTGATGAAGGCCTGGTCAATATCGTTGGCGGCTGCTGTGGCAACACGCCGGAGCATATCGCCGCCATGGCGCGTCAGGTTGCTGGCCTGCCGCCGCGCATGGTGCCCCACCCCGAAACGGCCCTGTATCTGACCGGCCTTGAAGCCCACAGGTTTGCCGAGTGACGACTGCATCCTTCATCAACATCGGTGAGCGCACAAACGTCACCGGATCGGCTGCGTTCAAGAAGCTGATCCTGAACGGCGATTACACGGCGGCCGTGGAAGTCGCGCGCCAACAGGTGGAAAACGGCGCCCAGATCATCGACATCAACATGGACGAAGGCCTGCTCGACAGCGAAGCGGCCATGGTCACCTATCTGAACCTGATCGCGGCCGAGCCGGACATCGCGCGGGTGCCGGTGATGGTCGATTCATCGAAATGGACGGTGATTGAAGCCGGGCTGAAGTGCCTGGCCGGCAAGGGCATCGTCAATTCGATCAGCATGAAGGAAGGCGAGGCGCCGTTCCTCGCTCAAGCGAAGAAGTGCCTGCGTTATGGCGCTGCCGTGGTGGTGATGGCCTTCGACGAACAGGGCCAAGCCGACACTGCTGCCCGCAAGATCGAGATCTGTGAACGCGCCTACAAATTGCTCACCGGCATCGGCTTCCCGCCGGAAGATATCATCTTCGATCCCAACATTTTCGCGGTGGCGACGGGCATCGAGGAGCATAACAATTACGGCGTCGATTTCATCGAGGCCTGCCGTGAAATCCGCGCCCGCTGCCCGCATGCCCATATCTCGGGCGGCGTTTCCAACCTGTCGTTCAGCTTCCGCGGCAACGAACCGGTGCGCCGGGCCATGCACAGCGTGTTTCTGTATCATGCCATCCAGGCGGGCATGGACATGGGCATCGTCAACGCCGGGCAGCTTGACGTGTATGACGCGATCGATGCGGAATTGCGCGAACTGTGCGAGGATGTGGTGCTCAACCGCCGCGCAGATTCCACCGATCGCCTGCTGGCCGTGGCCGACAAGTTCAAGGGCGGTCCGCAAAAGGCCGCCGATCCGGCTGCCGAATTGTGGCGGACATGGCCGGTGGAAAAGCGGCTTGAACATGCGCTGGTGAAGGGCATGGACGCCTTTGTTGAAGTGGACACCGAGGAAGCCCGCCTGACCGTGGCGCGGCCAATTGAGGTGATCGAAGGCCCGTTGATGGCCGGCATGAACGTGGTTGGTGATCTGTTCGGCAGCGGCAAGATGTTCCTGCCGCAGGTGGTGAAATCCGCCCGCGTCATGAAGAAGGCGGTGGCGCACCTGCTGCCCTATATCGAAGCCGAAAAGTCCGAGGGTTCATCCTCCAAGGGCCGCATCATCATGGCGACCGTGAAGGGCGATGTGCACGATATCGGCAAGAATATCGTCGGCGTGGTCCTGCAGTGCAACAATTTCGAGGTGATCGATCTCGGCGTGATGGTGCCGGCGCAGACCATATTGGATGCCGCGGTGAAGCATGATGCCGACATGATCGGGCTTTCCGGCCTGATCACGCCCAGCCTCGATGAAATGGTGCATGTCGCCAGCGAAATGCAGCGCGCGGGCATGACCATGCCGCTGCTGATCGGCGGGGCGACGACCAGCCGGGTCCACACCGCGCTCAGGATCGCGCCGGCCTATGAAGGGCCGGTGGTGCACGTGCTGGATGCCAGCCGCGCCGTGGGTGTGGCGGGCACGCTGGTTTCGGATACGCTGAAGGAGGCCCTGGTGGCCGAAACGGCGGCCGAATATGAAAAGATCCGCATCCAACGCGCCGGCGGTGGCCAATCGGCGCTGGTGCCGCTGGAACAGGCGCGGGCCAATGGCTTTGCGACCGATTTCGCCGCGCACCCGCCGGTGCAGCCGAACTTCACCGGCACGATGACCATCGACGATGTGACGGTGGAGATGCTGATCCCCTACATCGATTGGACGCCCTTCTTCCGCGCCTGGGAACTGCACGGCAATTATCCGGCGATCCTCACCGATGCCGTTGTGGGCGAGAGCGCCACCAGCCTGTTTGCCGACGCACAGGCGATGTTGAAGCGTATCGTTGCGGAGGAATGGCTGCATCCCAAGGGCGTGATCAGCATCTGGCCGGTGCGGCGCGAGGGCGATGATGTCGTGCTGTTCGGCGATGAAAGCCGCACCGCGCCGCTGGCCCGGCTGCCCTTCCTGCGCCAGCAGATCGCCAAGCGGGATGGCCGCGCCAACATGTGCCTGGCGGATTTCATCAATCCGGAGGCCGATTGGCTGGGCTGTTTCGCCGTGCAGGCCGGTGAGGGCATCGATGCGCAACTGGCGCGCTTCAAGGCTGCGCACGACGATTACAATGATATCCTGCTGAAGGCGCTGGCCGACCGCCTGGCGGAGGCCTTTGCCGAATATCTGCACGAGCGGGTGCGCCGCGAGATCTGGGGGCATGAGCAGGGCAACAAGATGTCGTGTGATGATCTGATCCGCGAACGCTACACCGGCATCCGCCCGGCGCCGGGCTATCCGGCTTGTCCGGAGCATAGCCTGAAAACCCACATCTTCGATCTGATGAGCGTGGAAGAGCGGGCCGGCATCACCCTGACCGACAGTTTTGCCATGTGGCCGACGGCGGCCGTTTCTGGCTTCTACTTAGCGCACCCGCAAAGCGCCTATTTCGGCGTCGCCCGCATCGGGGAAGACCAGTTGCTGGACTATGCCAGCCGTCTCGGCGTGAGCCGCGAACGCGCCACCCAGTTGCTGCGGCCAAATCTCGACTAGCCGGGCAGGGCCGGGGCGGCCTATGGAAGGCAACCCTGCCCACCGCCCCTATAGTGAACGCCCCCGCCTCCTTGCCGGTTCCGACCGGATTTCTGGCCCGCCCGCGCAATTGGTGGGCGGATCGGCGGCGTGTGCCGGTGCTGGCGGTGGTGATCGCGCTGCATGTTGGGCTGATCCTGCTGCTGTTGCTGCTGGCGCCGCCGCTGCCCAAGGGCAAGCCGGGCATCACCAGCATGGTGGCGGTGAATGTCGCTGCGCCCACACCGCAACGCGCCCAGCCCAAACCGCAGCAGCAGCAAAAGGCGCAGAAGGCCCCCAGCAATCCGCAGCCCAAGCCGATGGTGACCGTTGATGATGCGCCGCCGGCCAAATGGAGCTTTGGCGATCCGGCGCTGAAAGACTTTGATCTAAGCAAGGTGCCGTCTGCCGAAAGCGCGCCGGCGCAGATGGCCGAAGCCGGCCCGCCTGACAGTGCGGTGGTGGGCGTCGCGCCCGATGGCAGCAAGCTGTACGCCGCCGAATGGCAGCGTGAGCCAACCGATGCGGAACTGGCCTTCTATCTGCGCAAGGCGCGTTATTCCGGGCCAGGGGCCTTTGGCCTGATCGCCTGCCGAACCGCGCCGCGCTTCAAGGTGGAAGATTGCCGCCCGATCAGTGAATCACCCGGCTCCGGCATGGGCTATGCGGTGAACGAGGCCGCCTGGCAGTTCCGCGTGAAGCCGCCGCGGGTGAACGGCGACTATCAGGTGGGCACGTGGGTGAGCATCCGGATCATGATCACCCCGCCGGGCAATTAGACCATCTTTGCTGCCACCTTGGCGGCATCGATCAAGCTGATCGTTGAACTTGCCTTGGCCAGAACCTTGCCATCCAGGGTCGTCAGCCGGCCTTCGGCAAACAGGGTGCGGCCGCCGGCCTTTTCGAGCCAGGCTTCCGCGAGCACGCGGCCGGGGTTGGCGGGGGCGAAATAGCTCACCTTGAGTTCAAGGCTGATCGGCACGCGGTCGAAGCCGTATTTTGCCATCACAGCGTGCGCCATGGCTGCATCGATCCAGCCGGCGACAAAGCCGCCCTGCGCGACGCCGCTGCTATGGCAAATGGCCGGCAGCACTTCATATTCGATCACCGCATGGCCCGGTTCGAACCGGACGATGCGGCGCTGCGCGAGGCTGTGGGGCAGGGAGCCTTCGGGGCCAGTGTCGGGCGGTTGGGGAAATGCGGCTGCCTCGGTCACGCGGGTATACCAATCTTGTCCTGGGTTTTCGTATCGAAATCGCTGGCGTCGTGGCGCTCGTGCAACTGGCTGGCCGGATCGCCAAAGGCGCGGTTCACCATGCGGCCGCGCTTCACCGCCGGGCGGGCGCCGATCTGCTTCGTCCAGCGGATGACGTTGGTATAGCTCGCCACATCGAGGAATTCGCCGGCGTCATAAAGCAGGCCCAGCGCCAGCGCGCCATACCAGGGCCAGATCGCCATGTCGGCGATGCTGTACTCGCTGCCCGCCATATAGTCGTTGTCCGCCAGATGCCGGTCGAGCACGTCCAGCTGCCGTTTCACCTCCATGGCATAGCGGTTGATCGGATATTCCTGCTTGGTGGGGGCATAGGCATAGAAATGGCCGAAGCCGCCGCCCAGGAACGGCGCCGAGCCCATCTGCCAGAACAGCCAGCTCAGCGCTTCGGTGCGGGCGTGCTGGTCCGTCGGCAGGAAGGCACCGAATTTTTCCGCCAAATAGACCATCATGGCACCGCTTTCGAAGATGCGGGTGGGCGGGGTGGCGCTGTGGTCCACCATGGCCGGAATCTTGCTGTTGGGATTGACCGCGACAAAGCCGGAGCCGAACTGATCGCCGGTACCGATGTTGATTAGCCAAGCATCATATTCGGCGCCCGCGTGGCGCAGCGACAGCAGTTCCTCCAGCAACACGGTCACTTTCACGCCATTGGGCGTGCCCAGGCTGTAGAGCTGGATCGGGTGCTTGCCGACCGGCAGGGCCTTGTCGTGGGTGGGGCCGGCGATGGGACGATTGATGGCCGCAAAACGCCCACCGCTTTCCTTGTCCCAGGTCCAGACCTTGGGTGGCACATAATCAGTCATCAGTCAGTCTCCGGGGGCAGGGATCAATCGTCCAGCGCGGCATAGACCATGGTGCGCATTTCCTTGCGCACGGGCCAGGTGCTCGAAGGGATCAGCTGGGTCATGAAGATGCCAATCAGATCTTCCTCCGGATCGATCCAGAAGAAGGTGCTGGCGGCGCCGCCCCAGAAATAATCGCCGTTGCTGCCGGGCATCAGCGTCTTGTGGGCCGCTGTGCTGGTGGCGAAACCGAGGCCGAAGCCAACGCCATCATAAGCCGCTTCGGAAAACAGGCTGCGGCTCATGGCCGGCAGATCGACGCCGCCGGGCAGATGGTTGGCGGTCATCAGATCGAGGGTCTTGCGGCTGATGATCCGGTTGCCATTCAGGGTGCCGCCGTTCAGCAGCATTCGGCAGAACTGCAGATAATCGCTCGCCGTCGACACCAGCCCGCCGCCGCCGGAAATGAAGCTTGGCGCTGTAAGGTAGGAGGATTTGGTGGGATCATCCTGCAGGGTGATGGTGCCGGTCTTGTCGGGCTGATAGCAGGCGGCGAAGCGGTGCTGCTGGCCCTCACGCACGTGGAAGCCGGTATCGACCATGCCCAGCGGCGCGAAAATCTCGTCGGCCAGGAACTGCTCGAACGGGCGGCCGGAAACCACCTGCACCAGCCAGCCCAGCACATCGGTTGCCACCGAATAATTCCAGGCGTCGCCGGGCGAGAATTCCAGCGGCAGCTTGGCAAGCGTCTTGATCATGTCTTCCAGCGTGCCGGCCTTCTCGATCTCTCCGATCTTTTCGCGGCGATAGGCTTCATCCACGTTCGTGCGCAGCTGGAAGCCATACGTAAGGCCGGCGGTGTGGCGGAACAGATCGACCACCTGCATTGGGCGCGTGCAGGGGTGCGTCTGGAAGCCCAATTTGTGGGTGCCGGCGACGAACACGCCGAGGTTCTTCCATTCCGGGATATACTTCGCCACCGGATCGTCGAGCGCGATCTTGCCCTGTTCGACCAGCATCATCAGCGCCACCGAGGTGATCGGCTTTGTCATCGAATAAATGCGGAAAATCGTATCGTCGCGGGCCGGGATGCCGCGTTCGACATCGGCAAGACCCTGCGTGTGGAGATGGGCGATCTCGCCGTGGCGGGCGATCAGCGACAGGGTGCAGGGCAGGCGGCGGGTGGCGATGTATTTTTCCGCCAGATGCGAATCCAGCCGGGCAAGCCGGTCTGGCGACAGCCCCAATGTATCGGTCATCGCGTGTATCCCCCCACTGTTGTTGCGGCCGATCAGAAAGTCGGCTGGTCGTATTTGCGCGGTGCCACCTGGCGGTGCAGCTCGCAGATCGCGTCTGATCCGGCGGTCTTGTACAGGCCGGGGATCAGCCCGTGGACAAAGCATTTCAGGCTGGCGAAGAACATGCGGCCGCCCACGCCAAAGGCGGCGCCCATATGCTCGGTATATGTTTCGTTCACGACGCGCGGGTGTTCGAGAAACAGGCGGGTGAACATGCGAACCTCGTGAGCGGTGAATCGGTCAAGCCATATTGGCCGCAGCCGCGCGATGCCGCAACCGTGCCGTGCCGCCCATCAGGCGATTGATGGCCAGCGCCACCGCGATCGTGGCCAGCAACGTCACCAGCATCAGGTGGATATAGTGGGTCGGCGTCCACGCCCAGGTGAACACGGCATAGAGCCCAACGCCGAACACCAGCGCCAGCATGACGGCGCTGGCACGGATACCAGTGAACACCAGGCCGCAGATGAAGGCCGCGAGGATCGGCATGGAAAGCAGGCCGTTCAGCTGCTGGACCAGGTTGATGATTGAAGCCGCGCCGCTGTAGAGCGGCACCAGCGCGATGGAAATCGCGACGAAACCCAATGAGATGAAGGTGTTGAGCCGGCCGACATTGGGATTGCGGTTGATATAGGCTTCGTGGATGTCGCACACCCACAGGGTCGTAGTGCTGTTGAGGATCGAGGTGTAGTGCGTGAGCACGGCCGCCGCCATGAAGGCCGCGAACGCGCCGGAGGCCCAGGTGGGCATCACTTCCGCAACGATGCGGCCGTAGGCGCTGTCCCCCAAGGACCCGAACAATTTGTAGCTGGCGATGCCGGGCAGCACGACGATGGCCGGCACGATGCACAGCCGGATGAGGCCGGCGACAAACACGCCCTTCTGGCCTTCGCGCAAGCTGGGCGCGGCCATGGCGCGCTGGGTGATGTTCTGGTTGGTGGACCAATAGAAGGTCTGGATGAAGATCATGCCGGTCAGCAGGGTGGGCCACGGGATCGGGCTTTCGGGGCCGCCAACCAGCGTGAGGCGTTCAGCCGGGATGCCGGAAAAATCGAAGCCGATGGCCTGCAGCGCCAGCCAGACGATGGCCAGCGCCGATCCGAGCACGCCCAACCCGGCGATCGTGTCGTAAACGGCAACGGCGCGCAGGCCGCCAAGGATGGCATAGAGCGAGCCTGCCACGCCCAGCACGGCCGCCAGCGGCAGCAGCGGCAAATCGGCGCCCGACACTGTGCGCAGGAACAGCGCGCCGGTGTAGAGCGTGATCGGCAGATAGATGAGCAGATTGCCGGCCAGGAACAGCGCCGAGACGAGGGCCCGCAAGGCCGGCGAGTTATAGCGTTTCTGCAGCAGTTCGGTCGTGGTGGTGCAGCCCTCGCGATAATAGACCGGCAGGAACACCAGAGCCAGGATGGCGAGGCCGGCCACGGCGGAGAGTTCCCACCAGGCCAGCAGCAGCATCTGCTGGCCGTTCATGCCAACCAGTTGATCGGTGGACAGGTTGGTGAGGGTGATGGAGCCGGCGATGAAGGGCCAGGTCAGCCCGCCGCCAGCAAGAAAATACTCGCGGTTGTCGGCAGCGGCACTGCGGGTGCCCTGCTTGCGGCCCATGCGCCGCACCTGCCAGATGGTGGCCAGCGCCATGGCAATGGTCAGCGCGATGAAAACGGCGGTTTGCGTGGTGTCGAGTGTGGCCATTAGGGCCAAGGTTGCACGAACGGCCCGGCGCGGCTAGGGGCGGACGACCGATGGCTTCACCGGCGGCTTGGGCGCTTAGCTCAGCGGTAGAGCATCTCGTTTACACCGAGAGGGTCGGGGGTTCGAAACCCTCAGCGCCCACCACGCCGCCGCCATTGTCTTCCTG
>NZ_CAMCWT010000038.1:0-27178 GCF_945882885.1 Sandarakinorhabdus limnophila DSM 17366 | reverse complement strand
TCCCGTTCGGCCCTTGACCAATTCATCCGCTGCCCGCGGTGCTTTTACCAGCAGCGCAAGCTGGGATTGAAGCAACCGTCGATTGTACCACTCACGCTTGCAGTAGCGACTGATGCGCTGCTCAAGAACGAATTCGATGCCATCCGTGGACAGGATGTGGCCCATGCAGTTTGGCAGAAATATGGACTGAATGTCAGGGCCTTCGAGCACTCTGACATCGAGCTATGGCGTAACAACTTCAAAGGCATCCGCATTCAGCATGCATGCGGCGCTGAGGTGTTCGGCGCGGTGGATGACGTTTGGGAGAACCTGGACACAGGTGAACTGCACATCGTCGATTACAAAAGCACCTCTAAGCAGGGCGAGCCATCAATCGATGTTGGCTGGGGCGAAGGCTACAAGCGCCAGATGGAAATCTACCAGTGGCTCTTCAGGCAGGCCGGCCAACTAGTAAGCAAAACCGGCTACTTCCTGTACGTCAATGGCAGCAAGCAAGGCGGGTTTTATGCTTCTGGCACCGAGGGCGTCATGCACTTTACGACAACCCTGATCACATATGAAGGCGATGACAGCTGGGTCGATGCGAAGGTCATCGAGGCCATGGAGTGCTTCCGCGCAGATGAAATGCCCCAGAGGGGCTCAGACTGCGACAATTGTCGTTACTTTGAAGAACGTTCGGCGCTGGAATGACGACTGCCAGTTCGACGCGATTGCAGGTTCCATTTTTTCAGCATGGTCGCTGCGCAAAAACTGCCCCGGTTCTCAGCTTCTAGCTTCAACGCAAGATGGGTCGCAACATCGCCGGGTTCCTGAATGTGCCGTCGTATGGCAGCAGAGGTTTGCCGTTCAAACACCCAAGAGTTGTATAAGTTGAACTTTGTCGTGGCGCCTCGGCATAGTTGCAATCGCGCCGGCTACGGCATTTGCGCGGTCATCATGGCCACCGGGTGCATGGTCGATGGCGTCACGGCCAGTGCGGCTAGTGCGGCGTTCCAACCCGGCAAGCTGGCGCTTCACGGTCTCACAAGGCGGCAACTGCACCCGGCCAGAATTGAGCGCGGCCAGCAATTCCAAATACAGCCCGGATCTGTCCAATTCCGCGACCTCATAGGCAATGCTGTGCTTCTGAAACTCATCACGCGGCCACCGGCCAGCGTATCGGTCGCCAGTAACCCGCTTGATGCCGTAACCCTTCAGGACACCGGCAAATTCGGCCACGGCATCGGCTGGAGATCCCCTGCGGCCTCGCACAAGGTCTATAACTGCTTCATCATTCTCACGGTGAGCAATGGAAAGTGTGAACTCATCAGCGCCGCCGCCGGCAGGGTCCACGAATGCGTGATAGGTGATACCAGTGGATGGCGGCAGCTCCAGCGGCTTTGGCCTCATGCAGCCTGCCAACAGTTCAGCGTCCAGAAAGGCGGCAATGCCGCTGCGGAACTCGGCCAGATATTCCGCCCGTGCCGCCTCTGGATCATTAGCCAACGCCCGCTCAACAACGTCAGCTGCGATTGACGGGTTCATTGTCAGAGTTGGCGCTTGTGCCACCAGCACCCGGCATTCTGCATCATTGGCAAAGCTTCGCCGGTAAGCATCCCAAAGCGCCCCACGCTTGGCGTAGGGCGATGACAACGCCAGCAGCTTGCCGCCCAGTGTGGCCAGCGCCGGCCTCAGGGCTTGAATAATCTCTCGATCCGGATTGGCACCGTCCGAATGCCAAAAGGCAATCTCATCAGCGATGACGGCAGCCAGCGTATAGCCGCGCACGGACCGGAAAGACGCGGTGCCAATCTCTATTGCCGCCCTGTTGCTAAACTCTAGTGTCGTTTCCGTCTCGCGGGTCAGCATCTTGGCAAACATCGGGTTGCCTTCGATCAATCCGCGCACGTAGCGCATGGCGGTGCGGGCCTGCGGGCGGTCGGCTGCTATCACCAGAACTGTTGCCACTTCGCCAGGGGAAAGCTTGGCGCGATGATCGCGGAATAGCGCCTCAAAGACGGCTAGCAAGGCGCTGATATGGGTCTTGCCGCCGCGCCGGCCCATAACCAGCCAAAGCTCATCAAACGCGCTCTGAGGGGCATTCTGGCGGCCTGTAAGCGCATTGAAGGTGACAGCCTCGCCATCATCAAGTGCCAGCCCATGAAAGCCAGCCAGCAGCGCCCGCCATGCCGCGAACCTATCGCTACCAAAAACGCCACCGAACAGTGCTGGATCCGTCATTGCGTCTCGGATAGTGACGCTCATTGCTCCGCCAACTTTGCGGCCAAGAACTGCTCTAGACTTGGCGTCACGTCCTTAAGCCGGCGATCCAACCCCAGATCCGCCAGCAGACGACGCAAGCTATTTGCGGCAGTGGTGAAGGCGGCTACATCAAAGTCAGCGCCATTGGCCAGCGCCGTCTCTTGCCCTTCGCACCAGATGATAAGCGCCGCTGCGCGCTGGATGATCGCCTGTTGCGGTGGCGTCGGGCTACCACCCAAATGGTGCGCAAGATCAGCCGCCAGTTCCCGGAAGCGCCGGCCGCCATGTGTCCGCCCATCCACATTGGCAATCGGGCTTGTGCCGTTGCCAAGCCGGGTCCGGGCTTGCCTCTGTGGCCCTGCTATGTGGCGGCTATCATCGGTCATGTGGGCCCTTTATCCGTGTGATGATACGTATACTACACTATTGCCATACTGGACGCCACATATTCCACTGTTATCAATATGTTATACAAATTGGCCCTTTGATACATTATCAGGCGCTCCGCCGCATTAGCCGGACTAGATCGCCATCATCGGGCAGAAAAACATAGTCGCCATGCACGTACCGGCTGGCCGGGTTTACTCCCTGACAAAAGACACATCAGCCCCAGTCGGATGCCGGACAATGGACACGCCTTATAGGCGTGTGTCCTGTCCGTCCGGCTTTGATCCGCTTCTGCACTCGGACTAATCCGGCGATTGTCCGGATTAGTCCGCTTTGCCCGGTTGCCTAGCGCGCAGCGTAATGGCTGCAAGGTCACCGGGGTCCGTTACCATGAACAAATCGCCATGGTTGCTAACACGGCCTAGCTGAACAAGGTCAGCACGAAGGCGGCGGAACATCCGACTAACGCTTTCGGGCTTCATGTCCGGGTTGGCGGCCGCATACCATTTGCAAAAGACTTCACGCCAAGGCTTTTCGGTAATGCCGATGAATTGCCCGTCATCATCAAACTGGTCGCTTTGAGTCGCTGCATCCGTGAACGCATGAAGTGCGACACGCTGGCCGTTGTTTAAGCGCTCTTTCTTGACTGGCGCATCGGTTTGGACCAGCACGGCGCTGGATATCCCGTCTTCTATTTCTACATCCTTCAACTCAAATGTAATCGGCGGCGGCAATGGCCCATCCTTCATTCGGGTGCATGTAAGCTTTATAATAGAATTATCTTTCTGAATCCTGTATTCACCTTCAAGGGAAGCTTTAAGCGCTATTGAACCTCTAGCACGGTCCTTATCGGCATGCCCCGAATGATGAACGATCATTGCAGCGCAGCCCGGGAATTCAGCTTTTAGGTTATCGATAGCGGCAACGAATGACACCATATCTTTTGTTTGATTTTCATCACCCGGCCCAAAGTTTCGCGCTAGCGTGTCGATCTCGATAAGCGCGGGCGCGCCATACTGTGCGGCCATGGCGTGAACCGCTTCCACCACCTTCTTTGCGCTGTCCCCATCGTTGAATTGTGCTGGCCGACTGGACAAGAACAAAGGCGCGACTTTGATGGAAACGCCCCTTGCCTTTGACCATGCAGCCATGCGGCGCGCGAGACCGCCGATGCCTTCGCCAACAATGATGAACACCGGGCCTTGCTTGACCGCCCGCCCATGAAACGGCGTGCCTGTGGCGATGCAAAGTGCCATTTCAAGCGCAATAAAGCTTTTGCCGTCGCCAGGGGCGCCAAACATATTTGACAACGCGTCTGTCTCTAGCAGCTCATCAATTAGATATTCGGGCTTTTTGATCGACAGATCGCCGGCGCGGACGAAGTGGAATTCCTTTGAAGGCTTGGCCTTGTTGCCTGCAATCGCCGGCGCTTCCAACAGCGCCCGCAGATCCCCGCCTGCAGCGCGATAGTCGTTGGCGTCCTGCCCAGACGTCGGCGGTATAACAACGCGTGCGCCGCCGAGTGATGCCGCCTTGTCGGCATATTTGCGGCCCACGCCATGCTCATCATTATCGGCAACGATCACCAGTTCTTGTGACCGCCCATGCTTGGCTCGCAAAGCCTTTGCTACGGACGGCAGGTTACTGGCGTTGAATGCCACCACACATGGGCGGTTCATCACCTCGACAATGGTGGCAGCGGTCGCGAAACCTTCGGCAATGAACAATGGGCCAGGTTGTTCCGCCTCGCCTATTATCCACCAGCAGTCTTTAGTCTGGGCGCCAGAATGAAACCGCTTGCCACCCTCGCCGTTGATATATTGCACCGACGCCAGCACCCCCTCCGACGTGTATAGCGGCACCATCAATCGCCCGTCGTCGGTGACGCGTACGCCGTGCGGTGCCACGCCTTTGCGGGCCAAATAGGGATGATCTGGGCCGGCAGACTTTGCGCATTCCCAAATCGTTTCAGCAACGCCTGCCACCGCTTCGCTCAACCGGTCCTTCGCTTCATCACGCGCCTTTTTTGCCTCAGCCATGCGGCTTGCGTGCTGGGCTTGCTCTACCGGCGACAAGGCGCGGCCAAAATCGGCGCACCACGTTTTGTCTATGCCGTTTTTCCAGTCACCAAAGCGACCAGCCGGAATGCCGTCAGAGAATCCGATAAGCCAGCCAGACTTGTCGCCTTTCCTGCCTATATCGAAGCGGCGCAGCTTGCCATCCAGCAGGATCCTAGCCGGCGGCTCTATCCCTGCCGCCTTCATAGCGTCAGCAAGTTGCACCTCTGGCGGATCGGGCTCATGCGGATGTGGCGGAATGAACGGACCGCCTAGGATCTTGGCTATATCTTGATGCATGGCAAAGCCTCATGGCTTGCACCAGCAGGGGACAGACAGTATACGAGATCAAAGCCTCTACGCTTTTATAACCCGCATCGGTAATCCCACCGGTGCGGGTTTTGTTATGCGGTGGCGATTTTGGCGGCGTCCTTGATCTTTGGCGGCGCAGCCTTAACAGCGTTTTGCACTTGGCCCCGCTTGCTATACGCGTCGATATCGGCGGCGTCCCAGTAGCGGCGACGGTTAATCACAAGCTTAGGCTTGGGGAAGGCGACGCCTTCATCTTTCATCCAGCGCCACAACGTCATATGCGATACGCCAAACATATCGATGACGGCTTTTGCGGGTAATAGCTTTTCTGTCACGGTCCACCTCATGTGCTAACAGGGTGGAACCTCATAGAAAGCAATGTTGGGTGTAATGCAAAGGGGCCTATTACACTTTTGGCTTTCCAAATGTGTGGGCGACCATTTTCATCACCACGGTTTCCCATCCTGATACGTCTGGGGACATATCCCTTAGAACCCCGGTCATTGCCTTCGTGGCTTGCTCGTATTGCTTTATAGCCTCTGGCCTCTGGCGGTGGCCCAAAAAGTTCTTGCGCAGCGTTTTCAACTGGGAGCCCGTTATTACACCCCCTGTTGCGCGCGCAACACGATTGCACGCGTCGTCCTGCGACAGGCCGCTCTGCAATAACAAGTCGACTGCGGCGGCAGCGATTGCATCTTGGCCAGCTTTAAACAGAGGCTTGCCAACGTCATCTTGCGTAAACTCATACCCAAGCCATCTAAGTGGCAGGATATGGCCAGGCATGGCCCCTTCATCCTCCAAATAATCGATAACGGCTAGTAGCGCGGCAATCGCTCCGTGTTTTTGATGCTGGGTGTGCAGAACACGTGCAGCTTCCAAGCGTTCAAAGAGTTGATCTCGGTTCCCGTTCACGACACCGCCCCCTTGATCTGCACCACGTTGTCCGCCCCGCCTTGCACCAGCCGCATGACGTAGTTGCCCCACGCCTCCAGCGCCTCGCGCTTCTCGTCGGCGTAGTCGTGTCGCTGATAAACAGACACGATGCCCCCTGCCGTGCCGCTAACGTGATTTAGGACCGCCTCTGTCACCCGCACCGGAATACGAAGGCTAGCAAGTCCCGTCGCGCAAGTGCGGCGCAAGTCATGCAATCGCCAGGGCTTGATCTCGATTGGGACGTCTTCGCCGGCGTCCTGCTCAGCAATTTCCACCATCTTGCCATGAACGGCAGCATGGGACTTCGAAAAGCCACTCACCTGCGTCTTGCCGGTCGTGGTGAAGATGTAGCGGTCGTTTCTGGGGCTTAGCACCACGTCCACAGATTCTAGAACGGCCAAGGCGGCAGATGACAGCGGCACATCATGGGCGCGCGCATTCTTGGTCCGTTTACTATCCAAGTGCCAAACTGAACCGTTGATCTCGCTTTGCGTCATCCCGGCCACTTCGCCGCGCCGCTGGCCAGTCAGCAACAGCATTTTGAACAGCGGCCCAAACGGCTGGCCAACGGCCTCACACGCCAGCCAGAACAGTTTGATCTCCACGTCTGACAGCACCCGGTCGCGCGGCTTCTCGTCGAGCATGGTCTGGATGCCCGTGGCCGGATTGGCGGCGATGATGTCTTCTGCAACGCACCAGTTCAGAAATGCATGAAGGTGCGCCAACACACGGTTGGCAGTCGTCAACCGTCCAGAATCTTCAATGCGGCGCACAAGATCCCGAATGTCGCGCTTCGCGATGTCGTAAATGTCTCTGTCCGCCCATCCCTCGTGCTTGATGCCCTTCACCTCCCAAGGGTTCAGAACAACCCGTTCAAGAAAGCCCTTCACCTGTTCACCTGATTTAAGCTTGGCCAGGTCGCGACGGTGATACTCTCTCACAAGCTTGTCCAACTTGTTGCGCCGGTCGGCGTCGGCGTTGGCCTTGTCCTGCTTTGCCGCCCGCTGTTCGGTTAGCGGGTTCACACCGCGAAGCACTTTTTCCCGCGCCTCGTCGGCAACGGCCCGCGCCTCTTTCAAGGTCATTTGCTTCTCACGGCCAAGGGTCATGTTGTAGCCCTTGCCGCCAAACCGATAGCGGAACGCCCATGACTTAGTGCCGCTTCGCTGCACCACCAGATAGAGGCCTTCACCGTCCGCGATCTCCAGAACCTTGTCCGGGTTAGGCTTGACGTTTTCCACCTGCTTTGCGGTCAGCTTCCTTGCCATGCCTCAACCTCCATACGTAACACGATACGTAACAAACATGGGCGATAATGCCTGTTACGTTGCCGGAACGAACAATAGAGAAAAATGGCAAAAATACAATGCATAGCATGGGCTTGTAATTGTCAGATAGTTTTACACTGTGACGCCCTGTTAGCCCAAGAATTTTAACTCTTAATCAGCGGGTCCCAGGTTCGAGCCCTGGTGCGTCCACCAATATTATTTTGAAAATCAACACTCTAGTCGATCGGCCCAAAACGGTACCCTGCATCGGTGCCTGCTAGGCATCAGATAGGCATCAGGGCGCAGCAAAGGTGCAAGTCGCCCCCGTCTCCGAACGGGCGCCCCACCCCCCTTCAAATTCCTGCCAAGCCAGACCCCACCCCGGCGCCCCCCCCTTTTCCCAGATATGGGACCCACGCTTCCTTCGTACATACTGATCTGCACATTGGATGACGGCGTCTCGAGCACAGGCATTAGGCCACGTGGACAAAGCTTGACCTGAGACTCGGTCACTGATTCAAGGCTGTCTTTTGGAGGCGGCATTGGGCGAACGGATTGGGGTTAGCGATGACGAGTGGGCGCTGATCGGTCCATTGTTGCCGTCGGAGCGCGGACGCGGGTGCCGTCCTGCTGGTGATAACCGGCCGTACTTTGAGGGCATGATGCGGATGGCGCGGTCGGGGGCGCAGTGGCGGCTGCTTCCGGACGAATATGGCAAGTGGAACAGCGTGTTCCGGCGCTATCGGCGTTGGGTGGAGACCGGCGTATTCGACGCCTTGCTGGAGACGCTGGCCGAGACGGTGACGCGCGATACCAGCGCCGACATGATCGACAGCACCCAAGCTGACTGCTGTCTGTGCACCCCCAGCGGCTGCGCGGGCTGGGGGATCGCCTCCAGTGCAACCTTGGCCTTGAAATCCGCGCTTTGACGCTTCCCCGTCGACTTCCCCCCGTCCATCCTTCAGATCGGGAATAGCTTAACAGCCTGTCCAGTTTTCCGGGATCACCTCACTGTGACTGCCCGTCAAATTCGTCATTCTCGTTAAAGTCGGGGGTGTAGTCTTCGCTATCGTGATTGCCACTTTGACGACTTTGACTACTTTGACGGGGAACATCGCCGTTAACCGGCCCAGCCTGCAATCCAGCCCGCTTCGATGCCTTTCCCGAACGCAAAGCTGGAGCCCACCGCTGCCACCACCGCAGTGCGCTGATCGAGCCCTAGCAGCGCCCGCAGCCGCACCGTCGCCTCGATCCCCGTGCAATGACCCCCGAGCAGATAGGCAAGGCCCTTGAGGCGTCCCGCGGTTTCGACAAGTACGGCGTCCGGCTTGGCGAAAAGATGGATGCCCCCAATAACGGCGTGCAGGCGGGAATCGCCCGTGATCGCGCCCGCTGCGTCGGCAATGTTCATGATTCCGGCATGGCCGCATCCGGTGATGATAACCGTGCCCGCGGCAGTCGCGATCACCAGCGAGCTATCCTCGCGCACTGTATCGGGGACGAGAGTGCCACCAGCCTCGATGAACAGGCCGGCATTCCAGTTGGTTTCGGCATGGCCGCGCGGCACTGGCCCGGTGAGCCAGACGCCAGTTACAAGCTCGGCAGGGGCGGAAACTTCGCTGATCCGCCCGCCGGTGGCGAGATAAGCCTTTGCCAGATCGGAAAAGCCGTTCTCGTTCGGTGCTGCTCCGCCCGCTTCAAAGCGCGCGTCGAAAATGCCGGCCCCCACATGGAGGTGAGAAAGGGCCGACGGGTTTTTCGCCATCATTGCTTTACGCAGCGTAATAAGGCCGCCGGTGTGATCATCGTGAAAATGCGTGATGATCACATCTTCAACTGTGGACAGGTCGACCTTCAGCATTTTGGCATTGCGCAGCACGATATCAGGATCCGCACCTGTATCGAACAGGATGCGCTTGCCATCGACCTCGACCAGCGCGGCGTAGCCCCATTCGCCGAAGCCTTTCGTATCAGCAACCATGGTTGAAAGGGTCGTGACTTTCAACATCTTGGCCCGATGAGCGGTGCCGTCGGCCGCCTCAGCAGTGCTGCAGATCAGGGTTACTAACGCCATCACAAGTGCCGCCATCCAGGATTTCATCGTAGCGCTCTCCCCTAACTTAGCCGCTGTAGAATATGATCGCGCGCTTTACAGCAACAAGCAATCCTCCTCCCCCTACCTGCTGCTACGCCGCGATCATCATGTGGTGGATGCCGTGTTTGGTCCCCACTTCTGCCAGCGTCAGGTCCCCGTGGATCGCCTCCAGCGCAACCTTGGCCTTGAAGTCCGCGCTGTAGCGCTTTCTCCTCGTCTTCATTCCCGTCAATCCTTCAGAGCGGGAATAGCTTACCACCCTGTCCAGTTTTCCGGGACCACCTCACGATCGCGATGCGAACGGCTAACCTTCACCGCCAAGTTTTTGCAGAGGCGGCTGCGTCATAGCAAAACTGGCGGTGGTCGGTTCTGTGTAGAATGCGAGGCAATCCTGCGCACCTTCGCGCCCCATGCCGCTGTCCTTGAAGCCGCCGAAGGGCGCGCGAAGTTCCCGCATCATGGGCGTGTTGACCCAAATGACGCCGGCACGGATTTCCCGCGAGCAGCGCAGCGCCGTCGGCAGATGGTCGGTCCAGACATAGGCCGCCAGCCCGAAGCGACTGTCGTTCGCGATCGCAATTGCCTCGTCCTCGGTGTCAAACAGGATGAAGGTGGCAAACGGGCCAAACATCTCTGTCTGGGCACGAACACTGGCGTTGCTCGCGGCCAGCACCACGGTCGGTTCCAGATAGAAACCCGGGCCATCGATGGCGCCGCCGCCGATCAGCAGCCGATCGTCGCCCAGATTGTCGGCAAACGACAGGACGTGGCGGCGATGGGCATCGGAAATCACCGGCCCGAGCTCGGTCGCCGGGTCCATCGGATCGCCGATCCTGAGCGCGGCCGTGCGCGCCAGAAAGCGCTGGATGAAATCATCGGCGATCGAACGCTGGACGAGGATACGCGAACCGGCCAGACATTGCTGGCCGTTATTGGAAAATATGCCCAGCAACGCGCCATCGAGTGCCCGGTCGAGATCGGCGCTGGCAAAAATGATGTTGGCGGATTTGCCGCCCAGTTCCATGGTTACGGGCACCAGCCGGGCGGCGGCGGATGAGGCAATTGCCCGGCCGGTGGCGGTTCCGCCGGTGAAGGAGACCAGATCGACGCCGTCGTGATTGATCAGCGCCTGCCCGGTGATCGGGCCGCGGCCGTTGACCAGATTGACGACACCCGGAGGCACGCCGGCTTCTTCGATGAGCTGGACGAGCCGCGCGACGGCCAGCGGGGTAAGCTCGGAGGGCTTGACCACGGCGCTGTTGCCAAAGGCGATGGCAGCCGCGATCTTCATGCTGGTCAGCGGTACCGGCGCATTCCACGGTGACAGCAGGGCCGCCACGCCGACCGGGTGGCGGGTGACCATGGTCAGGCATCGCGGATCCTGCGTGAAAACCTGCCCGGCGGCTTGCGAGGCGACTTCGGCAAACATGGTGAAATTCTGTGCGGCGCGCGGCATGTGGATGCGTTGCAATCGCGCCATCGGCAGGCCGGAATTCAGGCATTCCAACCAGGCGAGTTCCTCGGCATGGGCGGTGACCAGCGCCGCCACACGGTGCATGATGATGCCGCGTTCCTCTGTGCCCATGCGCCGCCACGGGCCATGATCAAAGGCCTCCCGCGCGGCGCCCACCGCCATATCCACGACATGGGCGTCGGCTTCGCACAGTTCGGAAACGATGCGCCCGTCACCGGGATAGACGATGGGCAGTCGCTGGCCTTGGGCTGTTGCAGACGATCCGGCGATGTGGCTGGTGACAGCTTGCGGAACTTGCCACTTGGTCAACATCGGCGCCTCCGCTAAGCAGCTTGCGTGGTACAATCCGGTTTGGTCGATGGCAATGTCTTCATCCATTTGTCAGTCTCCGACCTGCCGAAAGACATTCAGGACCCGAATGGCGACCGACACCAAGTCCAGCCCAACCGGCATCGGCCGACGCCAGATCGGTTCCGATGCCAGTGGCAGCCTGCCCGTCTATCACCAGCTGCATCTGATCATCGGCCAGCGTATCCGTGACAGGGTATATCCGCCCGGCGCGCTGCTGCCTTCGGAATTCCTGCTTGCCGAACAGTTTGGCGTGTCGCGGGTTTCGGTGCGTCGCACCCTTGCCCTGCTGGAACGGGATGGCCTGATCGTCCGCCGCCGCGGCATCGGAACCTTTGTGGCCAGCACGCCCGCCGCGCCGGCTGACACCATTGCCGGCATGATCGACAATCTGATCACCATCGGCCTCGAGACCGAGGCAACCCTGCTCGATTTCGGTGCCGATCCAGCGCCGCCGGCCTATGTGGTGGGAACACTCGAACTGTCGCACGGCTGCGATCCGATCCGCATCCGCCGACTGCGCTCGCACCGCGGCTCGCCCTTTTCGGTGTCGTCGATCTGGATTTCTGCGGCCACGGCCGCCTTGATCGATCCCGAGACCCTGGGCGATCGCACCACCGTGGCGGCCCTGGAAACCGCCGGCATCCGCTCTGCCAGTGCCGAACAAACCATAAGCGCCACGCTGGCCGATCATGAAGTGGGCGCCTGGCTCGATGTGCCGCTCGGTTCGGCACTGGTGCTGCTGCGACGCACGGTGCGTGATGTGGCCAATGCGCCGCTGCTGTTCCAGCAAAGCCTGTATCGGCCGGACCGTTATGAATATCACATGCTCCTGAGCCGCGACCAGAGCGCCGGGCGTCCACGTTGGCGCCACGTCGGCTAATCTGCCGCCGGATCGAGCGCTTCGGCCAGGCGTTCCCGCCAACCGGCGATGCCCGGCATTTGCGCGGCGGGTTCCGCGCCCAGCCGTGCCATCAGCCGCGCCGCCAGGCAGGCGTTGGCGCTGAGCAGGGGCAATCGGTGCGGCCAGCGGGCCAGCAACTTCAGGGTTGGCAAGCCGGTGCCGCTGACCAGCACCGCATCAAGGCCGGACATATCGAGTGAAGCGAGCACCGGCGCTGCATCTGCCGAATTCAGATCATAAATCCCGCGTGTGTCATCAGAAACGATGCGCACCTGCGCGGTGCGCACGATGGTGAGGCCGGCCGCTTCCCAATGCAGCCGGGCGGCGTGCGCCAGTGCTGCCGGATAGGGGGAGACGATGGCAATGCGCCGTGCCCCCACAAGTTCCAGCGCCCAGGCAATCGCGGCGGCGGCCGTGTCGATGGTGATGCCGGTCGTCTCCGAAATGCGCGCCAGTATCTCTGCCTCGCGCGCCGGGCCCACCAGATAGGTTGATCCGGTGCAGGCAAAGCCGAACACATCGGGCCTGAAACTGTCGAATGCGGCCACCGCGCGGTCCAGCCGTTCCAGATAATCTACCAGACGGTCGGCAGGGTCTGTTGCCGGGCTTTGCAGGCGGGTCACGTGCAGCGAACAGCGGCGCGGCAGCATGATCCCGAATTCGGCTTCCACGGCCGGATTGGCCTGCGGTGTGGCAATGCCGATCCGGCCGGCGCTGCCATAATCACGCATCATACCAGTGCCTCGGCGCGCCGCAGCCCGGCAATCATCGATGATCGCAGCAAATGGGTCCGCAGCCGATCCCGATCGGCCACGATCGATTGCAGATTGGCAAACGCTTCGCGGCGCCGCTCGCCATCACGCTCCTGCATCCGGGAGCGGTTTTCATGGGCCTGGCCCAGAATCTCTTCGGCCGCGATCGGCCGGCGGCTGCGATCGTAACGATCCAGCCGCGCCAGATCGCCATTCGGCCACATGTCTGCGATCGCACTGGTCAGGGCAAAGGCATCATGAATGCCGCCATTCATACCCATGCCCCCCGACGGCGAATTGATATGGGCTGCATCGCCGGCGAGCAAGACGCGGCCGATCCGGAAATTCTCGACGATCTTGCGATGCACGCGATAGGGGCGGATTTCCATCACGTCATACGGCGTATCGCGCGGCACGATGCGCTGCAGCTTACGTTCGATGGCGGCGGGCGTGAGCGCATCTTCGATCGATTCCCCGGCATCGGGATAAAGGCTGCAGCGCCACAGATCGGGCAGCCGCAGCAAGCTGTACGTGCCTTGCCGTGTCCAGACATAATTGACATTTGACAGGCCTTCGAGATTTGCTTCGAAGGCAAAGCGCGTCGTGGCGAGAATGGTGGTTTCGGGATAGGTTTCCCCATGCATGTCCACGCCAAGCTGCTGCCGCACCTGGCTGCGGCCGCCGTCGGCCGCCACCAACAGCCGGCCGGCAACGGCAAAGGCCTCGCCAGAACCTGTCCGCACATGGGCCACGACGCCATCGCCATCCTGCGCCACCGTTTCCACCCGGGCATCAAAGATGATGCGGACATTCGGATCGTCCTGCAGCCACCCCAGAAGCAACCGGCAGAGCCTGGATTGTTCGCACTGCAGGCGGAACGGGTGGGCGGTGTCGTCCTTCAACACCGAAAGGTCGAACACGACGCGTTCGCCGCTTTCGTGCATTCGGATCTGCCATTCCGGCGACACCAGCCCCTGCGCGATCAAGGGGGCGGCGAGCCCGTAACGATCAAGCATGTCGAGGGTGGGCGGATGAAAGGTGGAGGCGCGAAGGTCTTCGGGCAGATCGGCCTGCGCCTCCAGCACCACGCAAGGGATTCCGAAGCCGCTGAGCCGGAGCGCGGTCGTCAACCCGACCGGGCCCGCTCCGACGATCACGACCTGTTTGTCCTGCCCCATCGGCACCCTCATTGCATCCCGCACACGTAGCAAGAAAGATACAACGGGCAAGCGTTCCGATACGCGGCTGCGACCAAATTGGCCAGAGACCCTTGACGCTTGCCTGCTTGCGAGTCTCTACTTGTGTTGAATTTGAAACATGTGCCAGGATTTCAGCGGAAAGGGGGACGCCTGCAATGCAGGGCAATGCACGCTCGACGTTCCGCTGGCTGCTCGATCTTGCCGTGCTGCTGATCGGCACCATCACGCTGTTGTTCTTTCTGCTCCGGCTGACAGGTGATCCGGCCATCGTGCTGGCCGGTCCCGATGCGCCGCCCGATCAGATTGCCGCGATCCGGCAGAGTTATGGCTTCGACGAAAGCCTGATCGTGCAATATGGCCGCTACATGGCCAGCCTGCTGCGTTCGGATTTCGGCAGCTCGCTGGTTGATGATACGCCGGCGCTCGCCAAGGTGCTCGATGCCATGCCGGCAACCCTGCTGCTGGGCGGCGTGGCCATGGCGCTCACGCTGGTCGTGGCCCTGCCGACCGGTCTGTGGCTTGGTTCGACCCGCAACGCGGTGGCGGCGCGGCTCATCCGCGGCCTGCTGTTTGTGCTTCAGGGGTTCCCGGGCTTCGTCACGGCGCTGCTGCTGGTGCAGCTCTTTGCCATCCAGTTGGTGTGGTTGCCCGCACTTGGCGCCAGCGGTCCTTCCAGCTGGGTGCTCCCCGCGGTTTCCGTTGCGTCGTTTCTCATCCCCAAGCTCACGCGCCTTGTGGAGGCGAACACGGCGGCTGTCATGCCCGCCAATCACGTGCGCACCGCGCGAGCCAATGGTGCATCGGACACGGAAATATTGTGGCGGCACGTTGCACCCAATGCGTTGTTGGGCGCCGTGGCGCTCATCGGCGCGCAGTTTGCCTTTCTTGTCACCGGGCTAGTCATCATCGAGGCGATTTTTGCGTGGCCCGGCGTTGGCTGGCTGCTTGTCCAGTCGACCACCAATCTGGATTTCCCGGTTGTTCAAGCGATCACGTTCATGGTGGTGATCGCGGTGTTTCTGGTCAACACCCTGACCGCGCTGGTTCAACGCCGCCTCGATCCGCGACTGGGCGACACCAAATGAACGCGCCCCGCGATCCGTGGCTGGTCCTCGGCCTTGGTCTGCTCGGCCTGCTCGCACTCCTGGCGCTGGTCGGGCCGCTGCTCGGCGGCGCGGATCCAGATTTCATTCGGCTGGACGAGCGGCTGTTGCCGCCGTTCATCCCCGGTCACCTGCTTGGCACCGATCAGCTTGGCCGCAGCATGGCGGCACGGCTGTTGACGGGCCTTGCCTGGTCGATGGCAACGGCCGGCCTTGCCACCCTGATCGCCTTCGTCATCGGCACCTGCTTCGGATTGGTCGCGGCATCGGGGCAATGGCCCTTTGCCGGCATCATCCGGCAGATCACCGCGCTGGCCCAGTCGTTTCCAGT
This sequence comes from Sandarakinorhabdus limnophila DSM 17366, assembly GCF_945882885.1. GTDB lineage: Bacteria > Pseudomonadota > Alphaproteobacteria > Sphingomonadales > Sphingomonadaceae > Sandarakinorhabdus > Sandarakinorhabdus limnophila_A. The sequence goes on along the minus strand of NZ_CAMCWT010000038.1, from coordinate 11,774 downwards.
GTTCGTGCTGGCTGCCGCAACCATTGCCATTGTCGGCAACGGATATTGGGCAGTGGTGTCCACGCTCGGCCTTGTCACCTGGCCGGTCTTTGCGCGGGTCGTGGAGGCGGAGGCATCCAGCCTGCTCACGCGGGAATATGTTCTGGCGGCGCGCATGATGCAAATGTCGGCGTTGCGGTTGTTTGCCATCCACCTCCTGCCCGGCCTCGTGCCCAGCCTTTCGGTGCTTGCCGCGTTTCATTTTGCCGACATGCTGATCGCGGAAAGCGCGCTGTCTTTCCTCGGCATTGGCGCGCCGCTCGGCGCCGCCACCTGGGGCGCGATGCTGAGCGAAAGCCGGGCCTATCTGCTGACAGCCCCATGGATGCTGCTGGTGCCGGCGGCGGCGGTGGTGATGGTGGTGATTGCATGCAATCTGGCTGGCGATGGCTTGCGGAGGCGTTTCGCATGATGGCCCCCGCCCCTGCATGGCAGGAAAATGCCCCCGCATTGCAGGTCAACAGGCTTTCGATCGGCAAGATCGGCGGGGCGTCACTGGTCAATGGCCTGTCGCTTGCCGTCGATAACGGCGAGATTCTTGGCATCGTTGGCGAATCCGGATCGGGCAAGTCGCTGACCGCTCTGGCCATCGGCGGACTGCTCCCCGAAACGCTTGCGGTCACCGGCGGCGCGATCTCGGTTGCCGGCCAGGATGTGGGTGCGCTGTCTGCCGGCGCCCGGCGCCGACTTGGCGGCAGCCGCATCGGCTTTGTCTTTCAGGATCCACTGTCTTCGTTCAATCCCGTGCGCCGGATCGGCACCGCGCTGGTCGAATCCGCGATGCACCATCAAGGCCTGTCGGCCTCGGCGGCACGCACGCTGGCCAGCGCACGGCTCGGCGCCATGCACCTGCCCGATCCGGATCAGTTGATCGATTGTTATCCCCATCAACTGTCGGGCGGCCAGCGCCAGCGCGTGATGATTGCGCTGGCGCTGCTGAATGATCCGCCTTTGCTGATTGCCGATGAACCGACGACGGCGCTCGATGCCACGGTGCAGCGCGCGATCCTTGCCCTGTTGCGGGCGCAATCTGCGGCACGGGCAACCATCCTCATCACGCATGATCTGGGGGTGGCCATTTCGCTTTGTGATCGCATCGCGGTGATGCACCGGGGTGGAATCGTCGAAACCGGCGCGGCGCGGCAGGTGCTGGAGGCGCCGCAAATGGCCTATACGCAGCAGCTTGTTGCCGCCCGCCGCGCCATCGGCCAGCGCCGCGATCGGCAGTCCGCATGACCCCGCCGCTGCTGTGCGTGGACAACCTAGTTGTCAGCTATGGCGGGCGGCGTCCCGTCAGGGCTGTCGATGCCTGCAGCCTTGAACTGCACTACGGTCAGATCCTTGCCCTGGTCGGCGAATCCGGCTCAGGCAAATCGACGATCGCGCGCGCGGTGGCTGGGCTGGTCCGGCCGGCTTCGGGCCGCATTGCGCTCGCGGGCACGGATTTGTCGGAACAGGCGCGAAACGATCGCCGGCGCATCCAGATGGTGTTTCAGGATCCTGACGCCAGCCTCAATCCCTTCCACCGCATCGGCACGACGCTTGCCGAGCCTTTCGTCGTCAGCGGCATCACCGATAAAGCGGCCATTGCAGCAGGCGTCGCCAAATTGCTGGCCATGGTCCGTCTGGATGGTGAACTTCTGGGCCGGCGTCCGCGCGAGTTGTCGGGCGGGCAGAAACAGCGGGTTGCCATTGCCCGGGCGCTGGCCATGGCACCCGATGTGCTCATCGCCGACGAGGCCCTGTCGGCGCTCGACGTCACCACCCAACTTGCGATTTCGGAATTGCTTCTGGAACTGCGCGACAGGCTTGGCCTCGCCATCCTGTTCATTTCGCATGATCTGTTGATGGTGCGCCGCCTTGCCGATCGCGTTGCAATCATGCGATCCGGCCGTATCCTCGAACAAGGCGACTGCGCGGCGGTGCTCGACGCGCCCGCGCACGATTATACGCGCCTGTTGCTGGCCGCGACCCCCGACATGGATCGCGGCGGCATCGATCTGATGGCCGACATTGCGCTGCTTGATGTTGAAGGAGACCAACCATGAAGGTGCGTGATCTGCAGCACGCGCTGCTGCCAACGCTCACGGAAGAGGAAAAGAGCCGGCAGCGGATGGTGGTGGCGCTGCGCCGAACGATCAATGGCAGGCTGCGTCCCCGCAACGTCGCGCTTTATAAGGTTGAGGGTGCCCCGGCGTTTGCCGCGCGCCACGGCCGTGCGCCGCAATCGCCCGAAGACGTCGCCAATGCGCTGTTCCTGTCGACGGGATACCGGATGTGGAGCGCGATGAACCGCGCCTCGCAGGAAATGATCTGGGTGGCCGCCGGGGCGCCGTTGGTCCGCGATGCCGCTCGTGCCGAGGCCGCAAGCCGCACTGTGCCGGCGCTCGGATCGCTGCATCTCGATCCGGCCTTCGATCCGCCCGGCGAAATTGCCGACATCGATATCCATCTGCAACCCGGCGGCTATACGATGGATCGCGGCGAAGGCGATCTGCTCGCCGGCGCCCTCTACGAAGCCGGCGGCAACATCTATGCCTTCGGTCAGGGCGTGGGCAAGGGCGACAGCAAGGCCGGCGCGGTGATCCGCCACCTCGAAGCGCGCCACCCGGGCATCCAGCCGGAGCGCATTCTCGATCTGGGCTGCTCGGCAGGCGCGGCCACCTGCGCCTGGGCGGCACATTTTCCCGATGCCGACGTCCACGGCGTCGATATCGGCGCCGGCATGTTGCGCTATGCCCACGCCCGGGCCGCGGCGCTTGGCGTGGCGGTGCATTTCCATCAGGCCGATGCGGCCGATCTTTCGGCCTTTGCCGATGACAGCTTCGATCTGGTGGTGTCGCACAATCTGCTGCACGAAATCGGCCGGGAACAGCGCCGCGCCATGCTGGCCGAAGCGCGCCGCGTTGTCCGCCCCGGCGGCATGGTATTTCACCAGGATGTGCCGACGCGCTTCGTGACCGAACTGGTCGCCCGCGTTGAACGCGCCTGGGATACATCGCACAATGGCGAGGCGTTCTGGAATATCTATGCCGGCGATGATCTTGTGGCCGACATGGTGGCCGCCGGATTTGCGCCCGCCGATATCGAGGAGCTGCGTCTGTCGCAGGTCGATGGTGCGATGGGCTGGTATCTGCTCGCTGGCGGAAAGCCGGCTTGATCCTGCGCCGCCTCCTGCTTGGGCTGTCCATGGCCCTGGCTGCGGCATCCGCCGGTGCCGAACCGGCGCGGCCGACCGAAGCCCTGCGTGTGGGCGTCAACACCTTGCCGGTCAGCCTTGGCAATCCATACAAGGGCAATGGCCGGCCCAGCACCCTGGTGTGGAATGCGCTGTTCGATGGGCTGACGCAGATTGCCCCTAGCGGCGAACTTGTGCCGGCGCTGGCCACCAGCTGGGTTGCGACCGGGCCGAACAGCTGGCGCTTTAAGTTGCGCCCCGGTGTGCGTTTCGCCGATGGCCGGCCATTCGATGCCGCCGCTGCTGCCCGTGTCATCGGCTGGCTGATCTCGCCGGCCGGCCGCCGCACGGTGATCGGCAATGAACTCAAACTGGTAAAGACCGCGATAGCGAGCGGGCCGCTTACCCTGGATTTCATTACCTCGAAGCCTGATCCCATCCTGCCCAAGCGGCTGGTGGCGGCCATGATGGTGGAACCGGATCGCTGGCAGCGCCTCGGCCCCGAAGGCTTTGCCCTTCAGCCGGTCGGCACCGGGCCCTATCTGCTCACCGGCTGGGATCAACGCCGCCGCCGCGCCGAAGCGGTGCGCAATCCGCACAGCTGGCGGCCGGTGGCCATCTCCCGCCTCAGCTGGCTGGAACTGCCCGATGCCGCCGTGCGCACGCAGGCGCTGCTTTCGGGCGATGTCGATATCGCCCCCATCGAAATCGAGGAGATGGACCGGCTTGTCGATCGCCGCTTTCCGATCGTCACGGCGCCTTCAATGTCGGTGATGTCGGTGGGTTTCATCACCGAGCGCCCGGGCGTGCACCCGTTGCAGGATGTGCGCGTGCGCCGTGCGCTGAACCATGCGGTCAACAAGGATGTGCTGGCCCGCATCCTGTTGCGCGGGCTTGGCCGCGCTTCCGGCCAGCCCGCGGCGCATATGTCCTTCGGCTATAATCCGGCCGTTGCCGCCTATCCTCATGATCCGGCGCTGGCCCGGCGGCTGCTGGCGCAGGCCGGTTATGCCCGCGGTTTCCCGCTCACCATCGAAATCCAGATCAACGCGTTTCCCGCCGATTCACTGATTTATCAGACGGTTGCGCATGATTTGCGCCAGGTTGGCATCACCCCTACCTTGCGCACCATCACCTTTGCCGATTATCTGCGCAAACTCGCCAAGAACACATGGGCCGGCGATGCCTTCGGCGCATCGTGGAACAGCGCGCCCTACAATGATGTCACGCGCGCCCTTGAAAGCTTTTCATGCAAGCGACCCAACGCGTTCTTCTGTGACAAACCGCTGGCCGCCAGCCTTGGCGTCGCCAGCGAGATTGCCGATCCGGCACGGCGCAATGCCGCGATGCAGGCCATGGCGCAGCAATATCATGATGCCGCTCCGTCGCTGTTCCTTGTCGAGCAGGTGGACATGTTTGCTCATCGCCCCGGCCTGGCCGGGGTGCGCATCGTCAATCGCGTGCCGAGTTTTGAAACCATCACCGGGCCTGCGACATGACCAGCACCGACGACATTCTGACTATTATTCGGGCCGGGCGCGGACAGCGCCCCGCAAGCCTCGACAATGCCGAGACCGAGCAGGTGTTGACCATCACCCTGGCGTTGCTAGTCGAACTCGGCGTGGCCATCGACCGGATCGACCGGCTGGAACGCACGCTGGCACAAGTTGCCGGCCGGCCACTGGACAGCATTCGCGAAGCACCGCTCGGCCCCGAGGCGGAGGCTGAACGCCAGGACGCCCAGGCGGCGCTGGCCGCGCGGGCGCTGCGCATTTTTTTCGATGAACGGGTTGCTACCGATCGCGAAACCACGAGGCAAAACAGGGAGGGAGCCTTATGACGAAGCTTACGAAATGGATGCTGACCACTGCGTTCATCGGCCTTGCAGCCATCGCACCCGTGCAGGCGCAAACTGCCGACGCTGCGCCGTCCGGTGAGAACGTCGAGGAGATCACCGTTACCGCCCAGCGCCGCGAGCAGAGCTTGCAGAAGGTGCCGATCGCCGTGTCGGCCTTCAACGCGACCGAACTCAACCGCCGTCAGATCATCGATACCTATGATATCCTGCGCAACATCCCGAACATGGCCGGCAACCAGAATGTCGGCGTCGGAACCTCGGCCAGCTATTTCCTGCGCGCAGTCGGCAACGGCGAATCCATCGCCACTTTCGATGTGCCGGTCGGCACCTATGTCGATGATGTGTTCGTTGCACGCCAGAACGCCAACAACTTCGCGTTGTTCGATGTCGAGCGCATCGAAGTGCTGCGCGGGCCGCAGGGCACGCTCTTTGGCCGCAATACCACCGGCGGCGCCATCAACATCGTGATGCGCAAGCCCGGAGAAGAGCTCAAGGGCTATGTCGAGGCCGGCTATGGCAAGTTCAATCAGACCATCTTGCGTGCGTCGGTGGACCTGCCGATGAGCAACAAGGTCCTGACCAAGATTTCCACCTTCTGGATCCGCGACGATGGTTACGCGACGCAGGTGTCGACGGGGCGGAAGTTCAACAGCCGCGACACCCTTGGCATCCGTGGCATGCTGCGCCTGCTGCCGACTGACACGCTGACCATCGACATCACTGCCGACCATGTCGACGATCAGAACACCAATTTCCTCAACCGCGTTGGCCCGAACGGTGAACGTCTGGTAGACAACAATATCAGGCAAGGGGCGTTCACGGGCCTGGTGACGGGTCGCAAGGCCAATTTCTCGCTCGACAACGTCGCCCGGTCCACCGCGCTCACCGGCAACATCGCGCTCGATCTCGGGGCCGCCGTGCTGACCTCGATCACCGGTTACCGCAAGATCGATCAGGAGTTCATCATCGACAGCGGCGGCTTTGCGCCCCGCCCGACCCGGAACACCGGCTTCAATCCGATCCTCAATGACAGCGATCACGAACAGGTCACGCAGGAGCTGAAGCTGAACGGCGATGTCGGCAACCTCAACTATGTGCTCGGCGCCTTCTATATGAAGGAAGACAACGTCACCGACTTCGCCCAGCTTGCCACAAATACGACGACGCTGGTCCAGACGGTCACGGCCGACCGCACATTGCTCAACGATACCAGCACATGGGCCATTTACGGTCAGGGCGATTACCGCATCGCCGAGCGGCTCGTGCTCACTGCCGGCCTGCGCTACACCTATGAAAAGCGCACCATCGGGGTCTTCACCAATCCCGGCGCACTTGGCGTGCAGTTGTCCACCGCCGGCATCGTCGCCTCGGGACGGCCCATCGAGCAAGTCTACAAGGCCTGGACCCCACGCTTTGCCATCAGCTATGAAGCCTCCGATGACGTGATGCTGTTCGCGTCCGCCACGCGCGGCTTCAAGTCCGGCGGCTGGCCGGGCCGCGCCACCGCCAACAACGCGTTCATCCCCTTCGCGCCTGAAACCGTCTGGTCATACGAAGGCGGTCTGCGGGCCGATGCCTTTGACAACACGCTGCGGTTCAATGCGACCGCCTTCTATGCCACCACCTTCGACGTGCAGATCCCGGCGCAGGCGCTGGTCGGCGGCGTGCCGGTCTCCACCACCACCAACCCGGCCGATCTGCGCAACTATGGCCTTGAAATCGAAACCACCTGGATCCCGGTTCAGGGGCTGAATATCTCGGGATCACTCGGCCTCCAGCGCGCGCGGTTCGTCAACCCGAGTGATCTGGTGATCGCGCAGCAGGCCCGCTGCCGATCCGGCAGCACCGTGGCACCGGCGTGCAACGCCAATTTCGTCGACAATATCGGCGAACTGGCGCGTCCGGTCCGCGCGCCCGCGATCACCGGCAACCTGATCGTCAGCTATGATGCCAGGATCAGCGGCCTGGGCACGCTGACGCCAACGGCCAACTACAACTACACCGGCGCTTATGCGGTGGCCACCGCCGGCAGCCCCAATCAGCCAGCGGCCAGCAACACCTACCAGCCCTCGCAGACCTATATCAACGCCTCGCTGGCGCTGCGGCCGCAGGGCGTGGATAATCTAGCCATCACCGTCGAATGCCAGAACTGCTTCAACAAGAATTACATCCTCACCAACCTTGTCGGCGCAAACTTTTTCGATGTGCCCGGCTCTTGGCTGATCCGCGCTCGCTACAACTTCTAGGCGAGGCTTCTGGGAACGGCTGCCAATCACGGCCAGCCTCGCACCAGAAAGGCCCCCGGCAGCACCTGCCGGGAGCCTTTTCATGCCCGTGCCCGTTGCACGGCATTACCAGCGCACGCCGGTCTCGAGATCGCCGGCGTAGGGCTTCAGCGCGTCTGGCAGCGCCGGGTCATAAGGGCGGTTCCAGGCGAAACCCTTTTCGCCGTCCACATAATCGGTCACCAGCCTGCCGCCCTTGGTGCGGAAGAAATACAGATTTCCCGTCATCGTCCCATAAGGCCCATGGGGAATATGCGGTGGCCGCCAGAAATAGGCGCCGGGCTTCATCACGCCGCGGTTGCCGTGGCTTTCGCCCGCCAGCAGATACATCTCCTCCACCACCGGATGCACCTCGGCTCGCTCGGCCCAGCGCATCGGCAAGGTGCCCAATATCCAGCTGGTATCGCCGGTATGGGGATCGACAAAGAGCAGCTTGCGCCCTGCGCCGGCCGGAAACTCCGGATGGAAATTGCCGGTATAGGTCACGGAAAAGCCGTCGAGATGGCGCACCAGTCGCGCCTCGTCCACCGGCCCTGCTGGCCCTGCTGCAGGCATGCCCGAGAAAAAGCCCAGCACAACCGCCCCGCCCTCAGACGTCCGCGACCCCGCCTCATGCCCGGCCGGCCAATGTGCATACCCGAACGGCCCATAAGACTGACCGCCGATCTCCAGGGCGCCCTCCAGCACCAGAAATTCCTCATCACACGCCATTGCGCCGGCTGGCAGGGTCCAGCCTGCCGGAATCCGCAGCAACAGGCTCAACGCGCCGCTTTCCGCATCTTGGCTCAGCACCTTGGTCTGGATGCCGGGGCGGGTGCCGTTCAGGCCATCATCCTGCCACGGCAGGTGCTGTGCCTGCACGAATTCGATCCATGGTCGGCTCATTGCGTGCTTCCCTCCTTGCGCAACGGTGTGCGCGGGTCTGCCGTTTCGGTGATCACCCGCATCAGTCCGGCCAGTGCCCTGTCGAGTGCGGCGCCGGTTTCGCGACGCGTTGCAGGGTCGGCGCCCGCGGTTTCGATGACCGCATCGCTTATCAGTCCGGCGTCACGCAGCACCGCCTCGATCGCGATACGCCGCGCCCGCTCGACATGCAGCTGCATGGCAAGCTCGAAAACCAGGCCAGCCAGCCGCTCTGGATCGGGTGTGCCGAACACGCCGCTCATTGCGGCTTTTCCGCTGCCAACACCGCCCAGGGAAAATGCCATTCCAACCGATCAGGCCATGCCAGCCCATCGAGCAGACCTGCGCCGCGTTCATCAAACGCCGTCCAGCCGACATTGATCAGCCCCGCCGCCGCCGCCATCGCCGGCACATCGGCCGCAAGCATCGGCGGCATGAAGGGCTCATTGTTGCGCGCACCATGCTCGATGATCGCCAGATCGCGAAACGCATCGCCGGTCGGTTGAAAATCCATGAACCGCAACAGGCCGCCGGGGCGCAACAGCCGGGCGGCCTCCCGGAAGATCGCTGCCAACGTCTCCAGCGGTACCTCGTGGATCAGCATGGTCGAGGTGACGAGATCGAAACTGCCGGCCTCCAGCCCGGTATCGGCGGCGTCGGCCTGACGAAACACCATGGCGAGCCCTCGGGCATTGGCGCGTGCCGTTGCCAGCTGGAGACAAGGGGCAGACAGATCGACCCCGGTTACCACGGCATCAGGGAACGCCTGCTGCATCGGCCAGGCTGATTTGCCGAAGCCGCAGCCCATATCGACGATGCGGCGATAATCACGGCGTGGCAGCGCGGTTTCGACGAACAGGCGGTGAAAGCCATAATCGTCATTTTCGCCCAGCATCACCAGCTTGGCGCCCAGTTCATACACGCGGGCCGCCGTCGGCCCCGACCATACACCGCCGGGCTGGAGATGAATGTCCCAGTCGGTGTACCAATCGGGCAACAGCAGATCGGGATCCAGTTCGAGCCGGGTTGGCCCCAGGCTTGCAGGCTCGTTTGCAAGTTCGTCGCTGTTATTGGCCACGGCGTCTGCTGTGGCGCGCCACAGCATTTTCTGCGCGCCGCGTTCCATCCAGGCAAACCATGCATGGGCCGGCAGGGCGTGCACCGCCAGAGCTATGCCGGGGGGGGCAATCCCGGCCGGCGCGGCGGTCGGTTCGGCATCCGCCGCGTCCCATTCTGCCCGAACCGCTGGATACAGCGTGTCGGCCCAGCGCCGGCGCAGCGACAGGACGAAATCCACCGCCGCCCGGTCGGCCAGCTGCAATTGCGCCATCACGCCGTCTCCCTGACAAGTTCGAGCAGTTCACCTGCGCCGCCGCGCCGAATTTCGTCGCGATCAGCTGCGACGCTCACCATCGCCATGCCCGGAGGGAGCGTTCCCACCACCGGTCGGCGCGCCCTCGTGCCAGGGGGATAACCGTCCAGTTCGATCATGGTCCCTTCGGCCAGCTTGATAAGCCCATGCGGGTGCAGCGTTTCGGGTGGCAGGCCATTGGCGGCCGAAATCACCCTGACGGGCGTTGCCACCGGCGGGTCGGTCGCATTACCGAAACCGGCATAGGCCGCAAACATCGCCGCCAGATCGGCGCCTCCGGCCACAACGATGAACACCCGGCCCACAAAGGATCTGGCCTCGGCCAGCGCCAGCCCGCTTCCCGGGCCGACCTGCGTGAAATACAGGCACTCGCCGCAGGGTCCCAGCACCTGCATGGCCCGAATCATCGGAAAGCGTGTCAGGCTAGCCGGCGGCCCTATGATGGTGAAGGCCGGATCGTCCGCCAGCCGCGCCGCCAGCCCATCCACATCCTGCACCACGAATTCGGTGGCGTTCCAGCCATGGGTCGTCAAGGCCGGCGGCGGCACGGCTCCCGCCACCTCGATGAAATGCAGGAACACAGCTTCGCCGCTTGCCGGCCCCAGCGTCCGCACCGCGCAACCGGCCAGCGCGGGCGCTCCCATCGCGGCTGACCGCTCTTCTGTCAGGCGGCTTTCTGCAACGACCTGATAACCCAAGTGCATGACATAGGGCGTGGTTGCCGCGGCCAGTTCGGGAACAACGAAGCTGACTGCGCGAATACCGCCCAGCACTGGCCTGTCAGCAACATTCATGTCACTGTCCCGATCCCTGCCATCCACCATATTACAGGTTCCATGCGCTTATTCGAGGCAAAGCGGCGTCGCCGTATCCCGGTATGTCGATGGCATGGGATGACGGCGCGCGGCAAGGGGGCACGGGGCCATGCATGACAGCAATTCGTTCAGTCGCCGCTGTTATGTCGACGGCAAATGGGGCCAGGTTCATTGCCTGATGGATGGACGAATGGACGTGGAGGGGCCGCCGCTGGTGCTGCTGCACCAAAGCCCCTGGTCGTCTTTCCAGTATCAGGCCGTGCTGCCAAGGCTGGCTGCCGCGGGCCACCGCGCCATTGCACCTGATTCGCCCGGCTACGGCCTGTCCGACCCTGCGCCGGAAGGTGCCGGAATCGCCGATCACGCCGACAATCTTGCGCATGTGCTGGCAGCGCTCGACCGCCCACCCGCTGTTGTCATCGGCCATCACACCGGCGCGCTGATTGCCGCCGCGCTGGCCGCCCGCCATCCGGAACTTGTGCATGGCCTAGTCCTCGACAACCTGCCCCTTTACACGCCCGCTGAACGCGCTAGCCGGGCCGCTCTGCATGGCAATGCCGCTGTCCTGCGCCCCGACGGCAGCCATCTCACCGATCGATGGGCCGTCATGCGCCAGCGCGGCGACCCGGAACTTTCCGACGCGTCGATACAACTTGCCGTCATTGCCTGGGCCCAAGCTGGCCCAGACGGCGGCCACGCCGCGGCTTTCGCCCATGATCCAGCACCCGACTTGCAAGCCATCAAGGTTGCAACCCTCTGCGTCGCCGGGCGCACGGATCCGCTGTTTGGCCATCTGGAGCGCGTTCTTGCCGCCCGGCCGGATTTTGATGCCATCGCGTTGCCCGGCGGTGCCGCCATGCATCTTGAGCAAGCGGATCAATGGGTGGCAGCAATCCTGCCTTTTATCGCGCCTATGCCCCGGTCGACAGGCGGAGGGTGATCGATCATGCCGGGAATGCTTAACGATATTGCTGCTCCACGCAGGCCTCTCCGGACTCAACGGGAAAGTGTATAAATTCACCCGTCAAAATGCTTAATTAAAAAGCTTAATTTAAGTTAATTTTGGTGCCCCTGGCCGGACTCGAACCAGCACGGATTTCTCCACTCGATTTTGAGTCGAGCGCGTCTACCAATTTCACCACAGGGGCAGTGCCAGCCCGGTTAGCGCATGGCGCGTGACCCTGTCCCGCAAAATGTATCCGGTTTGAATGAGAGGAATCTGGCAAAATCGAAGCTGCTTTGAGCGGAGGATTTTGCTGATGAAGAAGTCGAAGTTCACAGGCGAGCAGATCGCGTTTGCCCTTCGCCAGGCGGAGGTTGGCAC
>NZ_CAMCWT010000037.1:0-27181 GCF_945882885.1 Sandarakinorhabdus limnophila DSM 17366 | reverse complement strand
GGGATGCGCGGACCGTTTTCATCGCTGATATTGGCCGGGCTGCCCGACAGGATGACGCCCTTGGGCTGCATCCGTGTGTATGCCTCGCCGCCTTTGGCGAAGGGCACGATCTCGCAATAAACGCCAACTTCGCGGATGCGCCGGGCGATGAGCTGCGTCACCTGGCTGCCGAAATCGAGGATGAGGATCGAGTCGTCTGGCGTGTTCATCGCGGGCGCTTAGGGCGTGGCGGCGTTTGGCGCAACCACCAGCGGCAACAGCACCTGCCGCCATGCATCGGGCAGCGGCGCGGGCCGGCGCGTCTCCCTGTCGACATAGACGTGGACGAAATGGCCTTCCGCGGCCGGCGCTTCATGGCCGGCCGTGAACAGGCCCACCTCCCAACGCACGCTACTGTTGCCGAGTTTGGCGATGCGCAGGCCGGCCTCCACGATTTCGGGGAAGGCGACGGAGCGATTGTACCGGCAGCCGGTTTCCACCACCAGGCCAATGGGGTTGCCATGGTGGATGTCGAGCAGGCCCTGCTCGATCAGCCAGGCGTTCACCACGGTATCGAACCAGCTATAATAAACCACGTTGTTGACGTGGCCATAGGCATCATTGTCCATCCAGCGGGTGGGGATCAGGCGGTGGACGCGATAATCGGTTCGGCTGTTCATGGCGACGCGCCTTGCCAGCGATTCGCCTGAAAAGCAAAAACCCCAGCCATCTCTGGCCGGGGTTTTTAGGTTGGGATGGTGGAGCCTAACGGGATCGAACCGTTGACCTCTACAATGCCATCGTAGCGCTCTCCCAGCTGAGCTAAGGCCCCACATCCCAATGTGGTCGTTGCTGTTACCAGCAACGCCGGGAGCGGCCGGTTAGGCGATGTTTCGCGGCCTTGCAAGCCCGAAATTCGCCAAGCCGGCCGATATCCTCAATTCTCGTCGTCGGTACCCTCCGAGACGACACCCAGATCATCATCATCGCCCAGATCGACATCGGCATCGGCTTCGCCGGCTTCCACGTCGGCGTCTTCGATGTCCAGATCCTCATCCACGGCCACCACGGCGTCTTCCTCGGCGGCCTGTGGCTTGGTGGCTTCAAACGGCGTCGTCTGCTTGGACTTCAGGACCGGTTCCGGCGCCCAGCCAAAGCCGCAGGAAATGCAGGTCACCGGGTCTTCCTTGCCCAGATCATAGAATCGGGTGTTGCATTTCGGGCAGGCACGCTTGGTGCCCCATTCAGCCTTGACCATATCGTCTCCGTGATCGTCCCGGCCGTGTGTCCAGCCGTGCAAACGCAATCGAGCCGGGGCAGCACAGCCATCCCGGAAACTTTGGCGCATTGCCACAGCCGGCAAGCCCTGTCAAAGCGCCGCGTCATGAATCACGTCGCCGGAAAACCCGCATCGCTCTGCCTTGCCGCTTCGGGCCCGCTCAAGGGCGATGTGACGGTGCCGGGTGACAAGTCGATCAGCCACCGCTCGCTGATGCTCGGCGCGCTGGCGGTGGGCGAAACCCGCATCACAGGCCTGCTTGAGGGCGAGGATGTGCTGGCTACGGCATCCGCCATGCGGGCGATGGGTGCCGAGATCGAGCGCACTGGTACCGGCGAATGGCGCGTGCACGGTGTTGGTGTCGGCGGTCTGCTGCAACCTGCGACCGCGCTCGACATGGGCAACAGCGGCACCTCCACGCGGCTCTTGATGGGCCTGGTCGCCTCCCACCCGATCACAGCGACGTTTATCGGCGATGCCAGCCTGTCGGGTCGGCCGATGGGGCGGGTGATCACGCCACTGTCCCTGATGGGCGCCACCATCGCCGCCACGCCAGGGCCGGGACGGCAGACCCTGCCCCTCACGCTCACCGGTGCCTGCCCGGCGATTCCGCTCCGCTACACGCTGCCGGTCGCCTCGGCGCAGGTGAAATCGGCGGTGCTGCTGGCTGGCCTCAACACGCCGGGCGAGACGGTGGTGATCGAACCCATCCCCACCCGTGATCACAGCGAGCGCATGCTGGCCGGATTCGGTGCCCAGCTTTCGGTCACCGAATCGCCGGAGGGCCGCATCATCACCATCCGCGGCGAGGCCGAACTCAAACCGCAGACCATTCAGGTGCCCGGCGATCCGTCGTCAGCCGCCTTCCCGATGGTCGCCGCGCTGATCGTGCCGGGCAGCGACATCATCATTCGCAATGTTGGCCTGAACCCCACCCGCGCCGGGTTGGTGCGAGTGCTGCAGGCGATGGGCGGGCGCATTGATCTGTTGAACGAACGCACCGTTGGCGGCGAACCGGTTGCCGACCTTCACGTCCGCCACAGCGCGCTCACTGGCATCGACGTGCCGCCAGAAGGCGCGCCCAGCATGATTGATGAATATCCGGTGCTGTTCGTCGCCGCCGCCTTTGCGAAGGGGCGCACTGTGATGCGCGGGATCGAAGAACTGCGGGTGAAGGAATCCGACCGGATCGCTGTGATGGCGCAGGGGCTCCAGGCCTGCGGTGTGCAGTGCGAGGAGCTTGAAGACGGCCTGATCGTCGAAGGCCGTGACGGCGATCTCGTCCCCGGCGGCGTCACCATCGCGGCCCGGCTCGATCACCGCATCGCGATGAGCTTCGCCGTGCTGGGCCTGAACGCGGCCCGGCCGGTGGTCATTGATGATGCCCGGCCGATCGCAACGAGCTTTCCAACGTTCGTGGCAATGATGGAGCAGCTTGGCTGCAGGCTTCTCCCAACAGCAGATAATTGATGGCGCGGGCAGCACCGCCGCTTCCATAAGGCAAGGATGGTTCTGCCATCGTTGCCCGCAACGCGTAATCGGCCAGAACACGCTGCGCCGCTGCCACGATTACCGCCGGATCACGCCCCACCAGCGCGGCATTGCCGCTGAACAGCCCCTCGCGCCGCTCCGTGGTGTCGCGCAGCACCAGGCAGGGCAGACCGATGGCCGGTGCCTCTTCCTGCACCCCACCCGAATCGGTCAGCACAAGGCGACACTGCCCCATCAGAGCGACGAACCCGACATAGGGCAGCGGCGGCAGCAGGTGGACGCTGGGGTGGCCACCCAGAGCGGCACGCACCGGGCCTGAAACCGCCGGGCTGGGATGCACCGGCAGGATGATCTCTGCTTCGCCCGCCAATTCGGCCAGCGCGTCCAGCAACCCGCCCAGCACGTGCCCCTGGTTCTCGCGAAGATGGATGGTGGCCAGCACCCACGGCCGTCCGCGCGGGATGCCGGCCAGCGGCGCCACCGCCGCCCCTGCCAGTGCTACATCGCCGGCCAGCCGCGCCTGCATCAACAACAGCGCATCGATGCCGCTGTTGCCGGTGACGTGCACGCCATCGCACACACCCTCTGCCGCCAGTGCCGCCGCTGCCGCCGCGGTCGGCGCGAAATGCAACTGCGCCATCTGCGCCACCAGCTTGCGATGCATCTCCTCCGGGTGCGGATCGTGCGTTCCCGTCCGCAAGCCCGCTTCGACATGCGCCAGCCGCGCCCCGGCATAACGGGCCGCCAAGGCACCGGCGAGCGTCGAACTCGTGTCGCCCTGCACCACGACCCACGCCGGCCGCGTTTCCCGCACCACGTCCGCCAGCGCAGGCACCAGCCGCCCCACCACTGTATCCGGCGAGGCCGCCATCACACCCAGATCATGATCCGCCTGCAGCCCGAACCCGGCCAAGGCTTCATCAAACATCTCACGATGCTGCCCGGTCGCTACCAGCAAGGGGCAGTGCCCACGCGTCTGCAGATCAAGCAGCAACGGTGCCAGCTTCACCGCCTCCGGCCGCGTACCCGCGATAAACATGATTGGAAACGATGCAGAACCCGGGCCGCCAGCAGACATCATTCGCCCCCGCGAAGTAGCTGACCCTGAAAGTCATTCTGCGTGAACTGGGTCTGTCTGGCAACTGCCGGGCTTAGGGCCGCGCCGCATCGGGTTCAGAACTTGTCATCCTTCACGCGGAACAGCGCTTCCAGCGCCGGATCGGTTGGCCGGCCCAGCACGCGTTCGGCGATATACTCGCCCACCACCGGGCCATGCTTGAAGCCGTGGCCGGAACCGCCGCCGGCGATCCAGACATTGTCCCAGCCCGGGTGGCGCTGGATCATGAAATGCTCGTCCACGCTGTTTTCCAGCTGGCACACCCGCGTTTCAACGATGGGCTGGTCCTTCAACCCCGGGAAACGGCGGGCGATGTAATCGCGCGACCGGCGCACCTGGAAGGGCGTGACGATGCGATCATCATTGTCGGGGTCCATGATGGTGTCGCCGCCAACCGGGCAGACCTTGATGCCCTTGCCGTCAACATTGGGGAAACCATAGTGGCTGGCTTCCGAAAACACCGGCAGGTTCGGGCAGGAATAACGGTCATCGCCGGCCGGTGCGCCAAAGAAATAGACCTCGCGGCGCGGCGTCTGCAGTTTCTGGCCCAGCAGATCGGGGAACAACCGGCCCAGCCACGGCCCGCAGGCAAACACATACTTCGCGCCGCTCACCGTCTCGCCGCCCTGCAGCGCCAGGTTGGCCATGGCGCCGCCACTGGCCTGCCCGGGTTGAGCGCGGCCGGCCACCAGTTGCACACCCTTGCGCGCGGCGGCTTCGGCCACGGCCAGGCAGGCCCGGTGTGCGCGCACGATCAGGGCGCCGGGTTCATACAGGCCCACATTGTTCTCGCCCGGCTCCATCTGCGGCCACCGCCGGCGCATGTCGGCGGCCGTCATCAGTTCGTGATCAACTTTAAGCCGAGTGAACACATCGCGCGAGCCGCGCAGGCCGGGATTGAGATCGGTCGCCAGCTGCAACCGCCCCGCCAGCGAAAGCAGCGGCAACCCGAATTCGCGCTCCCGCTCCCGCCACAGCTCCATCCCGCGCAGCACCCAGCGCGAATAGACTTCACGATCCCCATAGCCCACCCGGATCTGCCGGGTTTCGCCGCCCGACGTGGCCCGCGCATTGCCCGGCCCATAGGCATCAACCAGCGTTACACTATGGCCCATCTCGCGCAGTCGCAGCGCCGTCCACCCGCCAAAGGCACCGGCGCCGATCACCACCACATCCGCCGGCTTGGCCGTGCGCTGCCACTTCAGCGCCGATTGTGCTGAAGCGGTCGAACCAGCCACGCCACTGGCCGCTGCCAAGCCTGCCGCCTTCAGAAATGTGCGACGCTCCATGTGTCCCCCCGTTTATGGCGCGTCCGGTCTTGATGGCCGTGATCAACTGCCTGTAAGCAAAGCCTAGGTCTGCGCCCCGGCCCCGTCAATTGCGCGCCGCCCTGCCCGCCACTTGCCCACCTGCGACCGGCCCGCTAACGCCAACCGGTGATTACCACCCCTCCCCTCGTCATCGCCGTTGATGGCCCGGCTGCCAGCGGCAAGGGCACCATCGCCAAGGCGCTGGCCCGGCATTACGGCCTGCCGTTCATGGATACCGGCAAATTGTATCGCGCCTGCGGGTTGGCGGTGCGGTTGGTGGGGCATGATCCCTATGATGCCGAGGCTGCGGCGCAGGCGGCGCGGCAGCTTGATCCGGCGCTGCTGGATGATCCTTATCTGATGAGCGCGCTGAACAGTGATTATGCCTCGATCGTGTCCAGCCACCCGGCAGTGCGGGCGGTGCTGTTCGATGTGCAGCGCAGCTTTGCCAAGCAATCCGGTGGGGCGGTGCTGGATGGGCGGGATATCGGCACGGTGATCGCGCCCGATGCCATCGCCAAATTGTTCGTGACGGCGGCGCCCGAAGTGCGTGCGCAGCGCCGCCATGCCGAACAGGCTGGGCGCGCCAAAGAAACTGGGGGCAGCGATCAGACTCTGGCCGATGTGCTGGCCGATATCCATGCGCGTGACGCCCGCGATTCCGGGCGCTCTGCCGCGCCCTTGGTACAGGCCAGTGATGCTGCCTTGCTTGATACCAGTAATCTCAGTATAGCCGCGGCCGTCGCTGCAGCGATTGCCTTGGTTGAAAAGGCACGCGCGCAGCACAGCCGGTAAGGGGTTATCGGCGTCCCGGCGGGGTTCTCCCTGTGCGAGCGCTTGGCTTTTTTCCGGTTCTCTTGAGCGGCTGGCATGGTGCCACCGCGACGGCGATGAACGGCGGGCGATGGTGCCTTGTCGAGGGGTTTCGCGGGTATAGGCGGCTCTTGCCGTCCATCCTTGCCCGCGCCGACCCAAATGAAGGTTAATGATACTCTATGGCTACTTCTGCCCAGCCGACCCGTGATGATTTTGCGGCTCTGCTTGATGCCTCGCTCGGTGAGAACCAGAGCTTTGAAGGCCGTGTTGTTCGCGGTGTTGTCACCGCGCTTGAAAATGAATTTGTCGTCATCGATGTCGGCCTGAAGAGCGAGGGCCGCGTGCCCCTGCGCGAATTCGCCGGCCTGGATGGCAAGACCGACCTGAAGGTTGGTGATGAAATTGAAGTGTTCGTTGACCGCGTGGAAAACGCGCAGGGCGAAGCCATGCTGTCCCGCGATCGCGCCCGCCGCGAAGCCAGCTGGGATGCGCTGGAAACCAAGTTCGCTGCTGGCGAGCGCGTCGAAGGCGTGATCTTCGGCCGCGTCAAGGGCGGCTTCACCGTCGATCTCGGCGGCGCCGTGGCCTTCCTGCCCGGCTCGCAAGTTGATATCCGCCCGGTGCGGGATGTCACCCCACTGATGAACCTGCCGCAGCCCTTCCAGGTGCTGAAGATGGACCGCAAGCGCGGCAACATCGTGGTGTCGCGTCGTTCGATCCTCGAAGAATCGCGCGCAGAAGCCCGCACCGGCCTGATCAGCAACCTGGCGGAAGGCCAGATCGTTGACGGCACCGTGAAGAACATCACCGACTATGGTGCGTTCGTGGATTTGGGCGGCATCGACGGCCTGCTGCACGTGACCGACATGAGCTACAAGCGCGTTAACCACCCGTCCGAAGTGCTGAACATCGGCGACGTGCTGCGCGTGCAGATCGTGCGCATCAACCGCGACACCCAGCGCATCAGCTTGGGCATGAAGCAGCTGGAAGCCGATCCGTGGACCACCGCTGCTGCCAAGTATGCCGTGGACACCAAGCACAAGGGCCGCGTGACCAACATCACCGAGTATGGCGCCTTCGTGGAACTGGAAGCCGGCATCGAAGGCCTGGTGCACGTTTCGGAAATGTCGTGGGTCAAGAAGAACGTCCACCCGGGCAAGATCGTTTCGACCAGCCAGGAAGTGGAAGTCATCGTTCTCGAAGTCGACGAGGAAAAGCGCCGCATCAGCCTTGGCCTCAAGCAGGCCCAGCGCAATCCGTGGGAAGTGTTCGCTGAAACCAACCCGGTCGGCACGATCGTGGAAGGCGAAGTCAAGAACGCCACGGAATTCGGCCTGTTCATCGGTCTCGACGGCGACGTCGACGGCATGGTGCACATGAGCGACATCGCCTGGGGCATGACCGGCGAAGGCGCCCTGTCGCGCCACCACAAGGGCGAGCGCGTCTCGGCCCGCGTGCTGGAAGTGGACATCGAGAAGGAACGCATCAGCCTGGGCATCAAGCAGCTTGATGAACAGGGCGGCACTGGCGCAGCCACTGGCACCCGCAACACCAGCGGCGGCGACTGGAAGAAGAACGACATCGTGACGGTGACCGTGGTTGCCGCCCGCGATGGCGGTCTGGACGTCAAGATCGGCGAAGATGGCCCGGATTGCTACATCAAGCGCAACGATCTGAGCCGCGACCGCGAAGACCAGAAGGCCGAGCGTTTCCAGCCCGGCCAGAAGGTTGATGCCATGGTGGTTGGCTTTGAAAAGGGCCGCAAGCCGATGCTGTCCATCAAGGCGCTGCAGATCACCGAAGAAAAGGAAGCTGTGGCCCAATACGGCACGTCCGACTCGGGCGCGACGCTGGGCAACATCCTGGGCGCGGCCTTCAACAAGGCCCGTGAGGAGTCCGAAAAGAACTGATCGCGCCTTTTCCAAAAGGCCATGAAATGCGCCCCGGCAGACCATCTGCCGGGGCGTTTTTCATTGGTGCGGCGCCTCCACGCGGCCTGAGTCCGGAGATTGTGGCACGATGGTTGCGTTTTTTTGACATGCGCGCCTTGACCATCCCTGCCAATGCAATAGAATCGCTTTGTTTTTGGGGGGTATGCGCCGGGGTGGCGCTAAACGAGGTAGGCCAAGATGATCAGGTCTGAACTGGTTGCCATCGTCGCCGAACAGAATCCGTATCTGACCATCAAGGATGTCGAGCGCATCGTCGCCGTCATCTTTGACGAGATCACTGATGCCTTGGCCCAGGGCCGACGCGTTGAACTGCGTGGCTTCGGCGCCTTTTCCACCCGCGCCCGCGATCCGCGCACCGGCCGCAATCCGCGCACTGGCGCTGCCGTGAAGGTGGATGCGAAGAAGGTGCCCTATTTCAAGCCGGGCAAGGAATTACGCGAACGCCTCAACGGCTGATCGTCGGCCCCGCCAGGCCGGACGACCGGTCTGACAAGCGGGCGTGGCGGAACCGGTAGACGCAGCGGACTTAAAATCCGCTTTCCCAACGGAAGTGCGGGTTCGAGTCCCGCCGCCCGCACCATGATCGAAACAGACATGCTACCCACCATCAGCCTGATCGGCATCCCCACCGACCAGCACAGCAGCTTCCTGCGCGGACCAGCCGGGGCCCCGGCTGCGATCCGGGCCGCGCTGGCCAATGAGCACGGCAACAGCGCTACCGAACGCGGGACTGAGATCGGGCTGGATTTTGCACTGACGGATCGCGGCGACGTCGCGATCGCTGAAGATGCCGGCGATGATGAGCGTATCTGCGCCGCCATCGCCGCCTGCCCCGGGCCGGTGATCGCGCTGGGCGGCGATCACGCCATCAGTTTCCCGGTGGTCGAAACCCTGGCCCGGCGCCACGGCGCCTTCGATGTTTTGCACTTCGATGCCCACCCTGATCTCTATGACGAACTCGATGGCAACCGCCGCTCCCACGCCTCACCGTTTGCGCGCATTATGGAAGGCGTCCACGCCCACAGACTGGTGCAGGTGGGCATCCGCACGCTCAATCGCCATTGCCGCGAACAGGCGGCGCGGTTCGGCGTGGAGATCATCGAAGCCCGGCATTTCCGCGACGATTGGCGACCGCGATTCGACCGGCCGCTTTATGTCTCCATCGATATCGACGCGCTCGATCCAGCATTTGCGCCGGGCGTATCGCACCATGAACCGGGAGGTCTCACCGTGCGCCAGATCGTCAACATCCTCCTCGAGCTCGACACCCCGATCATCGGCGGCGACGTGGTGGAACTGAACCCGGCGCGGGACATCAATGGCATGACCGCGGTGGTCGCGGCCAAGCTGGTGAAGGAACTGGCCGCCGCCATGGCCGCCAATGCTGCGGCCTGACAGGCTGGCGTTAATGCCGCATTCCCTTGCAATCAGCACCATAAAAGCCGATTATGAGATGAAGTTAGGTTAATACTGGCGTGATTCCCGCATTGTGCCGGTGGCATGATCGATCTCACGTCAATTTTTGACCAGTTGGCCATCCGGTTCGATGGCGGTTTTCATTCAGGCCACCGGAGCCGTTGGTTTTTTGGCGCGGTGGTTGGGGATAATAAATGTCTGAAGGCAGTGGTTGGGTCGAGATTGTGCTGCTGGCGTTGCTGGCCGCTTTCATCGGCCTGCGCCTCGTCTCCGTGCTCGGCAAGCGCACCGGGCAGGAGCGGCCAATCGGTGACGCGTTCCGGCCCAGCGCCGAAGTAACCGCGCCGCCGCGCCGTGAAGCGACAAACCCGGTGCGGGGCCAGCTGCTGCTGCCGCCCGGCACCGATCGTGGCCTGTTGCCCGCTCTGGAAGCCGTGGCCGATGCCGATCCCGGCTTCGCTCCCGATCGTTTCCTGGCCGGCGCGCGCAGCGCCTACGGCTTGATCCTCGAAGCCTTCTGGACCGGCGATCTTTCGAGCCTGACCGGCCTGGTGTCGGACGAAGTGCATCACAATCTGTCGAACGCCATCGAAGCGCGCGGCGGTGGCAGCCTGCCCAACCGGCTGACCGGGCTGGGCGCCGTTGCTCTGCGCGATGCCACGGTGGTTGGCCAGATGGTTGAAGTGACGGTGGGTTTTGTCGCCCGCATCGCCACCAGCGACGGTGAGATTGAAACCCGTGATCTGTGGACCTTCAGCCGTCTTGCCGGCAACACCGATCCGGCCTGGGTGCTAATCGCAACCGACAATGAAGACGACAGCGATCAGATGCCGCCCGATAATCTGGGCGACGCTTCCGACAACAACGCCTGACCATCGTTCCGTGCGCCGGTGGATTGCGCTGGCCAGCCTGTTGCTGCTGGCTGCCTGTGCCGGCAAGCAGGAGCGGCCGGTTACCCCTGTAGCGCCGCCGTCGTCACCTGCGGCCGTCGCACCCCCGGCTGAGCCAGCCAAGCCGCCTCTCGTCCCCCGCGCTGCGGATGCAGCTGTTGCGCTGGTCGATCTGCCGGCCCTGCCCGAGGCTGCTGCCGCACTGGCCGCCTTCCGCAAATCCTGCGCCGGCCTCACCCGCCGTGAAGACCTGTCGGGCCTGACCCGACCCGAAGACTGGCAGCCCGCCTGCACGACTGCCGCCAGTGTGGCACCGGGCGAGGAGGACAGCTTTTTCCGCAGCCAGTTCCGCGCCATCACCGTGGCCGGCGGCGCAGGCTTTGCGACCGGCTATTACGAACCGGAAATCGCCGCCAGCTTGAACCCCCATCCGGGATATGACGTGCCGCTCTACCGCCGCCCGGCCGATCTGATCGACGTGCCGCTGGGTGATTTTGCCGCCAGCTTGAAGGGCCGCACCGTACGTGGCCGGGTGCAAGGCGCGCGCCTGGTGCCCTATGCGACGCGCGAACAGATTGCGGCAGGCGCACTGGTGGGCCGGCAGCTGGAACTGGCGTGGGCCGCTGACCCCTATGAAGCCTTCTTCATTGAAATTCAGGGCAGTGGCCGGCTGCGCCTGCCCGATGGGCTCATCATCCGCATCGGCTATGATGGCCAGAACGGCCGCGATTATGTCGCCATTGGCCGCCTGCTGACCGAACAGGGCAAGCTGGAACGCGGCAAGGCCGGCATGAAGGAAATCATCGCCTGGCTGCGCGCCAATCCCGCCGAGGCGCCGGCTGTGCTGAATGCCAATCCGTCGAAGATCTTCTTCCGGGAACTGAAGGGCGACGGCCCGATTGGTGCAATGGGCGCGGCGGTGACACCGTTCGTCAGCGTCGCCGCCGATCCAGCCTTCATTCCGCTCGGCGCGCCATTGCTGGCGGAAACCACGCTCACCGGCCCGGCCAAACCGTTCGCGCGGCTGATGGTGGCGCAGGATATCGGCGGGGCCATCAAGGGCGCCAACCGCATCGATCTGTTCCTTGGCCCCGGCGCCGAAGCCGCCGCCATTGCCGGCGCGCAATCGTCGCCGGCCCGACTGATCCTGCTGATTCCGGCCACCGCCGCCGCCCGGCTCAAGCCCTGATGCGCCGCCTGTCTGCCCATGAACGGGCCTTGTGGGCGCGAGTGGCGGCCAGCGTGAAGCCCCTGCCCGGCAAGCGCGCGCCGGAGGTGCCAGCAGTGGCGGTGCCAGCAACCCCCGCTCCCACCCCGGCCAAGGCCGCGCCCAAGCCGGCTCCAGCGCGGCCCGCCGCCAAGGCGCCGCCGCCGCCGACAAAGCCCAAGCCCCATCCGCTCGGCGCGCCACTGGATGGCACCTGGGACCGGCAGATCAGCCGCGGCCGCCTGTCCCCTGACCGGGTGATCGATTTGCACGGCCACACGGTGGTTGATGCCCATGCCGCGCTGTCGTCCACCATCCTCGCCAATGATGGCACCCGCGTCATTCTCGTGGTCACCGGCAAGGGCCGCCCGGACCGGCCGGCGCGCATCCGCGCCGAACTGATGCACTGGCTGGAACGGCCCGATCTGCGCGCACACGTTGCCAGTTTGCGCGCCGCCCACCCGCGCCACGGCGGTGGCGGGGCGTTCTACGTCATTCTGCGGCGCGCGAAGTGATTCTGGCCAAGTAATCCCCCCTATCGCCAATTGCAGGCGGCCCCGGCAGCGCAATGGACTAATGTGCGCGGCAGGGAGGGTACTGCATGTCCGAAGATGTCGTTTTGGTCAGCCGTGATGGGCCGGTTGCCATCGTCACACTGAACCGGCCGCAGGCGATGAACGCGCTGAGCGCCACACTGCGCCGCGATCTGTCCAAGGTGTTCCGCGAACTGGAAGCAGACGACGATGTGCGCGCCATCGTGCTCACCGGCGCCGGCACCCGCGCGTTCACCGCCGGGCTCGACCTGAAAGAACTCGGCCAGCAGGGCCTGGGCGCCGCCAACGCGGAATGCCCTGACGACAATCCGGTAAAGGCCATCGAACAGACCGGCAAGCCGGTGATCGGCGCCATCAACGGCGTCGCCATCACCGGCGGCTTTGAGGTGGCGCTGGCCTGCGACGTGCTGATCGGCAGCGAGAATGCCCGTTTTGCCGATACGCATGCGCGGGTGGGCATCATGCCGGGCTGGGGATTGAGCCAGAAACTTTCGCGCCTGATAGGGCCGTATCGCGCCCGCGAACTATCGCTGTCCGGCAATTTCCTCGATGCCGCCACCGCCGAGCGTTGGGGCCTGCTGAACCGTGTGGTGCCGGCTGATGAGTTGGTCGCCGCCGCCACGCAACTCGCGCACGATATGACCACCATCGCGCCCGGTTTTGCGCGTGGTTACAAGAAGCTGATCAACGACGGCTATGGACTGCCGTTCGGGCAGGCGATGGCGCTGGAAGCGGAACGCTCCACCGCTGCCAATGCCAAAGTCTCCGCCGCCCAGGTCGAAGCCGCGCGCGGTGCTGTGCAAGCGAGAGGACGCATCCAATGACCGCCATGCCCTTTCCCGGTTTCAACAGCGACACCATCGACGACATGCTGGTCAACCCGGCGACCTTTGCAGATGAAAGCATCCACGATGCCTATACCACCCTGCGCCGGGACGATCCGGTGCACTGGACCCTGCCCACGGGCTTCCGCCCGTTCTGGTCGATCACCCGCCATGCCGACATCGTCGCCATTTCCAAGGCCAATGATCGCTTCATCAACCGGGAACGCACCTATATCTCGCCGATCGAGGCCGAAGAGTGGGTGAAGAACACCACCGGTGACACGCACCTGTTCCGCACACTGGTCGATCTGGATGACCCGCTGCACATGAAGCTGCGCCGCATCACCCACACATGGTTCATGCCGCAAAACCTGAAAAAGCTGGAACCGCGGATCGCCGCCATCGCCAAGGCGCATGTCGATCACATGGCCAGCCTTGGCGGCGCCTGCGACTTCGTCAACGAAGTGGCGCTCTGGTATCCGCTGCGGGTGATCATGATGATCCTGGGCCTGCCGGAAGCCGACGAAGGCCGCATGCTGCAGATGACGCAGGAAATCTTTGGCCCGCAGGATCCCGACGTGGTGGCGCGTAGCCGCATTCTCACGCAGGGGCTCGGTGGCCCGGAAGCCACCGGCAATCCGCAGGTGGATATCTTCGCGCTGGTGCAGCAATTCTTCGCTTATTTCGGCGAGGTGATGCAGGATCGCCGTGCCAATCCGCGCGATGATTTGGCCACCGTGATCGCACAAGGCACGGTGGACGGCGAACCGATCGGCATGCTGGAAGCCATCAGCTATTACGCCATCACCGTTACCGCCGGGCATGACACCACCAGCAGCACGGCATCGGGCGGGCTGTTGGCATTGGCGCAGAATCCGGAGCAATTGGCCAAACTGAAAGCCGATCCGTCGCTGATCCCGCAGGCGGTCGAGGAGATGTTGCGCTGGGCGACGCCGGTGAAGCATTTCATGCGCACCTGCACCGAAGATACTGTGGTGGGCGGCAAGACGATCAAGGCCGGCGACGGTGTGGCGCTGTTCTACTGGTCGGGCAACCGTGACGAGGCGGTGTTCGAGGACCCGTTCAGCTTCCGGGTGGACCGCGCCAACAACCCGCAGACCGCCTTTGGCAACGGCGTCCACCAGTGCCTGGGCCTGCACCTGGCGCGCATGGAAATCCGGGCCCTGTTCGCCGAACTCCTGCCGCGGCTGGACGAGATCGAACTGGCCGGCGAGCCGAAACTGTCGGTCGCCAACTTCGTCTCCGGCCTGAAGGCCATGCCGATCCGGTATCGCATGCGATGAAGGATGATGCCCGGCGGCGCGATCCCGCTGCCTATCCGGCCAGCCAGACGCTGGAAACGCGCTTTGGCGACATGGACGTGAACGGCCACCTCAACAACGTGGCCTTTGCCCGCCTGTTCGAAGAAACGCGCGTGCGCTTCAATCGAGCGGGTCCGGCGGCACCTGCCGTGGGCGGGCGCCGCTCCAGCTTTGTCGTGGCGCACGTGGCCATCGATTATCTGGCGGAAGGCAATTATCCGGCGCCGGTCACCGTTGGCTATGCGATTGCGCGGATCGGCAGCAGCAGCTTCACGGTCGCCATGGCGGCCTTTCAGGAAGGCCAGTGCATCGCGCTCTGCGACAGTGTGCTGGTGCACCGCGATCCCGAATCCGGCCCGGCACCGATTCCGCCGGCCTTGCGGGAACGACTTGAGGCGCTGCGGCTGAAGGGCTAGAGGCTGCGCTTCCCACAACCGGAGACCCACAATGGCTGACGCGCCGACCACCCTTACCCTCTCGCTCGACAGCGGCGGCGATGTCGTCATCAAGCTGCGTTCCGATGTGGCCCCCGGCCATGTTGAGCGCATCACCACGCTGGCGCGCCAGGGCTTTTACGACGGCGTCAAGTTCCATCGCGTTATTCCCGGCTTCATGGCGCAGAGCGGCTGCCCCAAGGGCACCGGCACCGGCGGCAGCGATATGCCCGATCTGAAGGCCGAATTCAACGACATGCCGCACGTGCGCGGCGTCTGCTCAATGGCGCGCACCAGCGCGCCGAACAGCGCCAACAGCCAGTTCTTCATCTGCTTTGACGATGCCCGCTTCCTCGATCGCCAATACACGGTGTGGGGCGAAGTGACGTCGGGCATGGAATTCGCCGACGCGCTGCCCAAAGGCGAGCCGCCGCGCACGCCGGGCAGCATCGTCAAGGCCACCGTGGCCTGATCCACAGCGCCTGAAACGAAAAAACCCCCGCCAGGTCGCCCTGGCGGGGGTTTTTTCATGTCAGACGATCAACGACCGGCCGGCGAGCGGCGCTGGCCACTGTTGCGCTGGCCACCAAAGCCGCCACCCGGGCGACCCTGCGGACGGGCAGCATTGGCCGGGCGGCCAGGGCCACCTTCACGGCGCGCGCCATCACGGGCGGCATCGCGGCCACCATCGCGGCCGCCGCCGCCTTCACGGCCACCATCCCTGCGTTGCCCACGACCATCGGCATGCACCACGGCGCGCGGATCGCGGCCACGGCCACCCGGGCTGCGGTTGAAATCACGCTCTTCGCGCGGCGGATCGGCGGCCGATGGGCTGGACTTGATCAGCTTGGCCGTCAGCCCCACCAGATCGCGGAAATTGGCCGGCAGCGCCTGCTGGTCGAGCTGCATGCGGATGGTGCGCTCAATATCCTTCAGGAACGGGCGTTCATCCGGCGCGCACAGGGCAATCGCCCGGCCTTCGCGGCCGGCACGCGCGGTGCGACCGATGCGGTGCACATATTGTTCCGGCACGTTGGGCAGTTCATAGTTGAAGATGTGGCTCACCGCCGGGATGTCGAGGCCGCGGGCCGCGATATCGGTCGCCACCAGCACCTTCACTTCGCCGGTGCGGAAACCCGTGAGCGCGCGGGTGCGCTGGGCCTGGCTGCGGTTGCCGTGGATGGCTTCGGCCGCAATCTTGTGCGCCGAAAGCTGGCGCACAACGCGATCGGCGCCATGTTTGGTACGGGTGAAAACGATGGCGCTGCCCACGTCGGGCTCGACCAGCAAATGCGCCAGCAGTGCCAGCTTTTCCGGCTGGGAGACATGGATCACCGTCTGCACCACGCGCTCGGCGGTGGTGGCGGCCGGCTTCACGGCAACCTTAATGGGGTTCTTCAGATAACGCTGGGCCATGTCTTCGATGGTCGGCGGCAATGTGGCGGAGAACAGCATCGACTGGCGCTGCTTCGGCAGCAGGCCGGTGATGCGCTTCAGATCATGGACGAAGCCCAGATCAAGCATTTGATCGCATTCATCGAGCACTAGCATTTCGACATGACCAAGGTCGCACGCGCCCTTCATCACCAGATCGAGCAGTCGGCCCGGGGTGGCCACCAGTACATCAACGCCCGGGAACAGCGCGCGCTCCTGGCGGCCGATCGGCACGCCGCCGAAAACGCAAGCCACCGACAGCTTCAGATAGCGGCCATAGGCGGTGAAGCTGGCGGCAATCTGGGCGGCCAGTTCGCGGGTCGGGGCCAGCACCAGCACGCGGGTGGACAGTTTCAGGCGATGCTTGGGGTTGGCGGCGAGCCGGTTGAGGATCGGCAGCGCGAAGGCCGCTGTCTTGCCGGTGCCGGTCTGGGCGAGGCCCAACACGTCGTTGCCAGCCAGCGCCGGCGGAATGGCCGCCTGCTGGATCGGGGTGGGGGTATCATAGCCCTTTTCGGCAATGGCGCGCGACAAGGGTTCCGCAAGAGCGAGATCAGAGAAATTCATGAGGTTGTTGTTCCAACAATATCAGTCGATCGGAAGGCACCATGCCAACCGGGAGGGCCAAAAGGCCCGGGGTTGCCTGGCAACCCGCGTGATAAGGGAAGCAAGTTAGGGGGGTGGGGCCTTGGAGCCAAATGCTCCGATCACGCGCCCATCGATTTGTGATCGGGTTTTGAACGATCCCGGCCACAAAGTCAAATTTGCGCCGGCCCGTGCGGCAGGTTACCCTTGCTGGCAATGGGAGAATTGCCATGAAACATCTGATCCTGACGGCGCTTTTTCTGGCCAGCAGCGCCACCGCGAGCCCACGCGCCCGCGATCTGGGCGTGCCCTTCGACGGCACACCGGGCCCCCTGAATGCCATCACCGATGTTGCCGGCGTCGAAGTCGGTTTCAAGACGCTGATATCGGGGGAAGGTACGCGGGTGCGGGGCAAAGGCCCGGTGCGCACCGGGGTGACGGCGGTTTTTCCGCGCGGCAAGACTGACCAACGCGGCGTGTTCGCCGGTTTCTTTGCCGGCAACGGCAATGGCGACATGACCGGCACCCACTGGGTGGAAGAAGGCGGCGTGCTGGAAACACCGATCCTGATCACCGGCACCGGCAGCGTGGGCGTGGTGCGCGATGCGGCCTTCAAATGGCTGGCCGATCACCACAAGGGCGCCTTCTGGTATCCGCTGGTCGCCGAAACCGCGGATGCCACCCTGCACGACATGGCCGGCCAGCATGTGACCGTGCAGGATACGCTGGACGCGTTGGACAGCGCCAAACAAGGCCCGGTGGCCGAAGGCAATGTGGGCGGTGGCACCGGCATGATGTGCAACGGCTTCAAGGGCGGCACCGGCACGGCATCGCGCAAGCTGACGGCTGTGGAGGGCGGCTATACTGTCGGCGTGCTGGTGCAATGCAATTATGGCTCCGCGATGGGACTGCGCGTTGCCGGCATCAACGTGGCGCGCGAGATGAACCTGCAGGAACCGTGCGTAACGAAACTGCTGCCCACCCCGCAGCAGCGCCGCGGCAAGACCGCGCCTGTGTGCGACCCGAAGAAACTGGCCCTGGCCGATGACCGCGACGAAGAACATCGCGGCTCGATCATAATCGTCATCGCCACCGACGCCCCGCTCACTGCCGAACAGTTGAAACGGCTGGCGCGGCGCGGCACGGCGGGCCTGGGTCGGCTGGGATCGATCCTGGCCGACGGTTCGGGCGATATCTTCATCGCCTTTTCCACCGCCAATGCCGGCGTTGACGATGGCAACTGGCACGAAGCCGCCGACAAGCCAGCCACCATCGCCCGCCTACCCAATGCCGCCATCAACCCGCTGTTCACCGCCACCATCGAAGGGGTAGAAGAAGCCGTGATCAACGCCATGATCGCCGCGAAAACGATGACCGGCGCAGATTATTGGACGGTATCGGCGCTGCCACACGACCAGTTGCAGGCTGTCCTGCGCCGCCACAACCTGCTGCTGCCGCCGAAATGAGCCCAGCGGCTGTCACGCAGTTGTAACCCAACCGTCACACGCAGCCGATAGGAGCTGGCACACAAGGCGAATTCGGCTAGGCTGTGAGCGCCTGCGGAAAATCGCGTTTTGAGGGGTGCAGCCGCTGATCCGGACCGAGGACAAACCGCTGTGGCCGGCCCGTTTGCTGAGCATGGCCGAACTGGCTGGCTGGGTGCTGGCCGGCTTGGCAGCGGCGCGACTGGTCTGGTTGGCAATCACGCCGGCGGGGCCGCTGGGCACGCCGCCCGTGGCGCTGCCGACGGGCCCGGTTGTGGTGGCGGTGGACCCGTTCTTCCCGGCCGGTCCGGCCGCGGCAGATACGGTCTCCAGCCTCGATCTGGTGTTGCTCGGCACCCGCGTTGATGCCGCATCGGGCCGGGGATCGGCGATCCTGGCCACGCCCGACGGCCAACAGAAGAGCGTGGGCGTGGGCGAAGAGATCATGCCCGGCGTGCGGCTGGCGGCGGTGGAATTTGAGTCCGTGACGCTGGATCGCGGCGGCGCCCTCGAGCAACTCTATATCGATCAATCGGGCAGCGCCGCTAATGCGGCACCGCCCCGGCAGGACAAGAAATGACCCGCAAGCTCTCCCCTGCCCTCCTGGCAATCCTGCTGGTCGCCGCCCCGGTGCTGGCGCAGCAGACGGTCAATCTGCGCGATGCCGATGTGCGCGCCTTCATCCAGGATGTGTCGCGCGCGACGGGGCGCACCTTCATCATCGATCCGCGCGTGCAGGGGAAAGTTTCGGTCGTTTCCGAACGGCCGCTCGATCAGGCCGGCTATTTCGAACTGTTCCTGTCCACGCTGCGCGCCAATGGCCTCGTCGTCACCCCAGCCGCCGGGGGGGCGTTCCGCGTTGCCCCGGCCGATGGTGCCGCCACCCAGCCGTCGGGCGGCCAGGGCCGCGACCGGTTCCAGACGACCGTGATCAACCTCAGCTTCATCGACGCTGCCTCCGCCGTCGAGACTCTGCGTCCGCTTGTCTCCCGCGAAGGCCAGGTGACGGCCAATCGCGCCGGCAATGCGGTGATCGTTGCCGATTATGCCGACAATGTTGCCCGCGTGCGCCAGCTTGCGCGCCAGATCGATCAGGATCGGGCGGCAGTGCGCGTGGTCGCCCTGAAACACGCCGGCGCGCGCGAGATTGCCACCAGTCTCGCCCAGATTGCGCAAGGCAGCGCCGAAGGCCGCGGCTGGCAGGTGGCGCCGGTGGATGCCAGCAACAGCCTAGTGCTGCGCGGCGATCCCGCCACTTTGGCCAAGCTCGCCCGCACCGTCGCCGATCTCGATCAGGCGGCGGCGGCCGGCAGCGATGTGCGGGTGTTTTTCCTGAACCATGCCGATGCCGAAAAATTGGTGCCGGTGCTGCAGCAATTGGTCGGCCAGCCGGTCAGCCCCGCCAGCCAGTCCGCCCCGCAGGCGATCCCGGCGCAAAGCGCCTTCGGCAACGCCAATGCCGCCGCGCAGGGCCAACAGCCCGCCGCCTCTGCCCCATTGCCCGCGCAACCAACGGGCGGCTCGCTCGGCACCAGCGGATTTGTGCCCGGCGCCAGCATCGGCCGCGGCCAGGCGGTGATCGCGCGGTATGAAGGCGCCAACGCCATCGTTATCGCTGCGCCCGCCGATGTGCAGCGCCGGCTGGGCGAGGTGATCCGCCAGCTGGATGTGCGCCGCGAACAGGTGCTGGTGGAGGCCATCATCGTGGAAATCAGCGACGTCGCCGCCCAGCGGCTGGGGGTGCAGTTCCTGCTATCCGGCACCGGCGGCAGCAATATCCCCTTCTCCGTCACCAACTACAGCAACGCCGCGCCCAACCTGCTGGCGGTGGCTGGTGCCATTGCGGCGGAAAAGCGCTATGGTCAGGACAATTCCACCACGGTTGCCTTGCGCAATGCCGCGGTGAACAGCCTGCTCAATGCCAATGGCGGCCAGTTCGGCTTTGGCGGCAATCTGGGCAGCAATGCGGTGTTCGGCTTCGTCGTCAATGCGGTGAAGGCCGATACCGCATCCAATGTGCTGTCAACGCCTTCGGTGATGACGCTGGACAACGCCCAGGCCCGCATCCTTGTCGGCCAGAACGTGCCGCTCGCCACCGGCCAGGCGCTTTCGAACAATTTCGACAACGCCTTCCGCACTGTGCAGCGTCAGGACATCGGCATCGCCCTGGACGTGCGACCGCAGATCAACGCCGGCGGCACCATCAAGCTGACCTTGCGGCAGGAGGTGAGCAGCATCGCCACCTCCATCGTGACCCAGAATATTCCTGACATCATCCTCAACAAGCGCGAGATCAACACGACGGTGACGGTGGACGACGGCCAGATCATCGCGCTGGGCGGCCTGATCGACGAGAATGAGCGCCGCGCCATCGAGAAGGTGCCGCTGCTTGGCGACATCCCAATCCTGGGCAATCTGTTCCGCTCCCGATCGCGCGACCGCACCAAGACCAATCTGATGGTGTTTATCCGCCCGACCATCATCAGAAACGCCGAAGACGCCGCCCAGATCACCGGTGGCCGTTACCAATATGTGCGTGCCGAACAGGCCCGCCGCGAGGCCACGGCTGATCCCAGCATCGATGCGCTTGTCCGTGATTATCTGAAAGCACCCATCCCGGGCGCCCCCGCTGCTGCTGCTCCGCCTGCCCCGCCCAAACCATGAGCCAGCCCGCCCTCTCTTATGCCTTTGCCAAGGCGCAAGGGGTGATCGTCACCGCACTGGGTGACGTGGCGGAGGTGGCGCGCCGCAAGGGCAGCCAGCCCCAAGCGCTGGCCGAAGTACGTCGCATTGCCGGCCGCCCGCTGGCGCTGCGCGAGGTGGACGATGCCGCCTTTGATCGCCTGCTGCAGGATCATTATGCCCGATCGTCCTATGCCGGCGAGGCCGATGAACTGGCCGGCTTCGGCGATGATCTGCCATCCGCCGAAGACCTGCTGGCCAGCGACGACGAAGCCCCCGCCATCCGCCTGATCAACGGGCTGATTGCCGAGGCCGCCCGGCTGAAAGCGTCTGACATTCATATCGAGCCGTTCGAAAGCGCGCTGGTGGTGCGGATGCGCGCCGATGGGGAACTCAGGGAAATGCACCGCCTGCCCCCCGGTGTGGCGCCGGTGCTGGTCAGCCGCATAAAGGTGATGGCGCGATTGGACATTGCCGAGCGCCGGCTGCCGCAGGATGGCCGCATGGATCTGGCACTGGGCGGCAAGCGGCTGGACGTGCGCGTCTCCACCCTGCCGGCGCGCGGCGGTGAGCGCGTGGTGCTGCGCCTGCTTGACAAGGAAAATGCCGGCATCGATCTGGCCGCGCTCGGCATGCCCGAAGGCGCCGAACGGTCTTTCCGCGCTGGCCTGGCCGAAGCAAACGGCCTGGTGCTGGTGACCGGCCCCACGGGCAGCGGCAAGACGACGACACTTTATGCCGGGCTGAAACTGCTCAACGATGGCAGCCGCAACATCCTGACAGTGGAAGACCCGGTTGAATATGCCGTGGATGGCCTCGGCCAGACCCAGGTGAACCCCAAGGTCGGCCTCAGCTTTGCCGCCGGCCTGCGCGCCATCCTGCGGCAGGATCCAGACGTGGTGATGGTCGGCGAAATCCGCGATGCCGAAACCGCCAGCATCGCCGTGCAGGCGGCATTGACGGGCCACCTCGTACTGTCGTCGCTCCACACCAACGATGCCGCCAGCGCCATCACCCGCCTGCGCGATTTCGGCGTGGAACCGTTCCTGCTCGCCGCCACCCTGCGCGCCGTGGTGGCGCAACGGCTGGTGCGCCGGCTATGCCCCAGCTGCCGCACGGCGCACGCCAGCGATGCCGGCACGGCGGCGGCGCTGGGCATCGCGGCGGGAACGCCGGTGTGGGCCTCACCGGGCTGCGATTCCTGCAACCATACCGGCTGGCTGGGCCGCGTTGGCCTGTATGACATCATCCGCATGACCGACGCATTGGCGGCCCGCATCAACGAAGGCGCCACCGCCGCCGATCTGGCCGCCGCCGCAGGCAGCCCCGGTTTGCCCGCCATTGCCGCACAGGCGGTGATCGATGGCCTCACCTCGCCGGCCGAGGCGCTGCGGGTGATGGGCACCGCCGAGCCAGAGCCGGCCGATGGCTGACTTTCGCTACGAAGCGCTCGATATCGAAGGCAAACCGCGCGCCGGCCGCATCAGCGCGCCGAGCAGCGAAGCAGCGCGCGCCGACCTGCTCGACAAGCGGCTGTTTGCAACCAAGCTGGAAGCCGCCACCACCAGCGAGCCCACGTTGGCCACCGGCAGTGCCCGGCTGAAACCCAATGCGCTCGGCCTGTTCACCCGCCAGCTGGCAACGCTGGCCAGTGTGACGCCATTGGAAGAAGCGCTGCGCACCATCGTCAAGCAGACGGAGGGCGACAAGGCCCGTGCCGTGCTGACCACTGTGCATGGCGCGGTGATCGAAGGCCGCCGGCTTTCGGATGCAATGGCCCTGGAAAGCGCCAGCTTCCCGCCGCTCTACCGCGCCATGGTGGCCGCCGGCGAAGGTGCCGGCACACTGCCGGAAGTGCTGGAACGGCTTGCGGCCCTGCTCGATCGCCAGGCCGAAATGAAGGGTCGCGTGCAGGCGGCGCTGGCGTATCCGGCGGCGCTCGCAGCCGTGGCCACGCTGGCGGTGGCGGCACTGATGATCTTCGTGGTGCCGCGCATCGCCGAACAGTTCGCCGATATTGGCCAGACATTGCCCCTGCTCACCCGCATCGTCATGGCGCTCTCCCACGCGCTCGCCGCCGGCTGGTGGGTGATCCTGTTGCTCGGTGCCGGCGGCGGTGTGCTGGCCGCCCGGGCGCTGAACGATGAGGCGCTGCGCCGCCGTTTCGATGCCTGGCTGCTCAGCCTGCCATTGCTCGGCCGCCTGCTGCGCGATTGGCAGGCGGCGCGGCTGGCGCGCACGCTGGCGATGATGGTCGCCAGCCGGCTGCCGTTGGTCGACGGCCTGAAACTCACCCTGCCCACCATCGGCAACCGCGAGATCCGGATGCGCGTCGCGCAGATGGCCGATGACATCAGCGAAGGCGCCAGCCTCACCGCCGCCATGCGCCGCGCCGCCATCCTGCCGCCGCTGCTGGTCGCCATGGCGGCGGGCGGCGAAAGTGCCGGTCGGTTGGATGTGATGCTGGAAAAAGGCGCGGAAGCGCTGGAACGCGAGTATGATGCGCTCACCCGCTCGGCGCTCGCCCTGCTGGAACCGGCGATCATCTTGTTCATGGGCGGCGCCGTGGCGGTGATCGTGCTCTCCATCCTGCTGCCCATATTGCAACTCGAAAGCCTGGCCACACCATGAAGCGCAATCGCAACGAAGAGGGCTTCACCCTGATCGAGATGATGGTGGTGATCGTCATCATCGGCATCCTCACCACGGTGGTGGTGCTGAACGTGCTGCCCGATGTGGACAAGGCCGCCATCACCCGCACCCGCGCCGATATTGCCACGCTGGAAACCGCGCTGACCAGCTACAAGGCCGACACGATGGTGTTTCCGAATACGAGCCAAGGCCTTGCCGCGCTGAAGGCCGCGCCCACCGACATGGCGCAACCAGAACGCTATCGCCCCGGCGGCTATGTGCAGCGGCTGCCCAATGATCCCTGGGGCAAGCCTTACCAATATGCCAGTCCCGGCGCGCACGGCCCGTTCGACGTGTGGTCGATGGGCCCCGATGGCCAAAGTGGTCCAGGAGGGGAGGCCGATGACATCGGCAACTGGAACCTCTGAAGCCGGCTTCACACTGGTCGAACTGGTGGTGGTGATGGCCATCATCGGCATCACCAGCGCGGCGCTCGTCCTCACCCTGCCCGGCCCTGACGACCGGGTGCGCAGTGCTGCCGTCAAACTGGCGGCGCAGGCGGCGGCCACGCGCGACATGGCGATCCTGACCGGGCAGAGCACGGCGTTCGCGCCGCCCGCGCCGGACGGTCTGACCCTTACCACCGAGCCAGCCGGCCCGATCAGCTTCGACGCCACCGGCCTCGCCACCCCGGCGCGGATCGTCATCGCCAGCGGCGACGCAGCGGCAAGCGTGACCATCTATGCGGCAGGCGACGTTCATGCGCAGTGATGCCGGCTTCAGTCTCATCGAGGTGATGGTGGCACTCGCCATATTCGGACTCGCCGCCGTGGCCCTCATCCGCCTGCAGGGCGTCAGCCTCGCCAGCGCCGCCACTTTGTCAGACCGGCAATATGCCGCCATCGTCGCCCGCAATCAGGCGCTTGAAGCAATGCTGTCCGCCGCCCCGCCCAGCGCCGATCAGGGCCGCGAGCGCGCCGGCATCCGGGATTGGGCATGGCGGCGCCAGATCAGCCCCGGCCCCGATCCCGGCACGCAGTTGATCAGTGTCGAGGTCGTTGGCGACGGTGGCCAGGTGATTGCCGCTGACAAGTTGCTGTGGAGCGGGCGGTGAAACAGGCCGGCTTCACCCTCATCGAACTGCTCGTCGGCCTGTTCCTGTTCGGTCTGATGGCGGCGGCCGGAACGGCGTTGCTGGCCGGCAGCGTGCAGGCCAGCAGCCAGGCGCAGGCGCTGGTGGGCGCGAGTGGTGATCTGGCCCGGCTGCGGGCGCTGCTCACCGCCGATGCCGGCCAGGCCGCGCCGCGCCCGTGGCGGGATCGTGAGGGTCGCCCGCACGCGGCCTTTGCCGTGAATGATGGCGCACTGTTCACGCTGGTACGGCGCGGCTGGGCCAATCCCAGCCAGGCTCCGCGCGCCTCGCTGCAGCGGGTGGAATGGGTGATCGAAGGCGACACGCTGGTGCGCCGCTCTGCAGCAATGGTTGATGGCCCGGCTGCCACCCAAGCCAGCGTGCTGGCCAGGGGCGTCACGGCGGCGCGGTTGCGGGTGCTGACGGCGAAAGGTTGGCAGGATGGCTGGAGCGGCGAGGCCGGCGCCCTGCCCCGCGCCATCGAACTCACCCTGGATGGCCCGCAGCTTGGCCATGTCCGCCAGATCGTGCCGCTGGCCCCCGGGGGCGCAGCATGACCCGGCCCATCCCTCCCCATGAACAGGGCGCAGCACTGATCAACGTGCTGGTTCTGGTGGGCGTGATGGCGGCGCTGTCCACCAGCCTCTTCGATCGGCTGCGACTGGCCCGCCATCTCGATACCACTCGCGCCGGGCTGGAAGTGGCGCGCGGTGCGGCGCTGGCCGGCGAGACGATGATCCTGGCGCGTTTGCCGCTGCCGCAATTGCCGGCGCGTCCGTTCGCGCTGCCCACGTCCGTCCCCACCACGGTGATGCTCAGCCCCGGCGGCAATTGCTTCAACCTCAACAGCGTCGCCATGGGGCCTGTTGGCCGCACCCTCACCCGCCCGCTCGGCGTCGAGCAACTGGCGCGGCTGCTCACCCTGCTTGATGTGCCGCAAGCGGAAAGCCTGCGCATCGCGGCGGCCACGGCCGACTGGGTGGATGTCGATCAGCAACCAGGTTCCGGCGGCGCCGAAGATCCGGCCTATGCCCGCGCAGCCACACCCTATCGCACCGCTGGCACCCTGCTCGCTGAAGTGAGCGAATGGCGTGCGGTGGCCGGGGTAACGCCTGCCATCTTCGCCCGCGCCGCCCCGCATCTGTGTGCGCTGCCGGAAGCCGAACTGTCCCGACCCAACATCAACAGCCTGGTGCCCGCCGATGCGCCAGTGCTGGCCGCCATCACGGGCGTACCGCTGGCAACTGCGCGCGACGCGATCGCGGCCCGCCCGGCCGGCGGCTGGCGCGATACGGCGAGCTTCTGGGCGCAGCCGCTGCTCGCCGGCCGCCAGGTGGCTGCCGATGCGCTGCGCCAGCCTGATACGCGCGATCGCTTCGTGGCCTATCGCATGATGACCAACATCGATGGCGTGGCGCTGGCCCAAACCGGCTTGATCGATGCCGGCACCCGCCCGGCGAAACTGCTGCTGCGCCGCTGGGGAGACGAGGCATGATGCCAAAATCAGTGCTGGTCACACTCGTCCCCCGCGTGCGCTGGCAGCGCAGCGACGGCACGGGCGGCGCCGGCTGGCCGGCCCCCGATGGATCGCCGCTGGTGCTGGCTGTGCCCGGCGAAGCGGTCGCGCTGCACTGGCTCGATCTGCCGGATCTGGCGCCCGCTCAGGCCGCTGCAGCCGCGCGGATGGCGTTGGCTGATCGCCTGGCCGAGGCTGATCCCCATATCACCGTCGCACCGGGCAGCGGCCTGCGCCCTGTTGCCGTGGTTGCACGCGAACAAATGGCCGGCTGGCTGGCCGAAGCTGCGCGCGCTGGCTGGAAACCCGCCGCGATCATTCCCGATCCGCTGTTGCTGCCGGCGCCGGCCAGCGGCTGGGCGGTGGCGCAGGACGGACCGCGCGTGCTGGCCCGCAGCGCCAGCGCCGCCTTTGCCGCCGAGCCGGAACTGGCCGCCGCCATCATCGGCACCGATGCCACGACCCCGGCCCAGCCGGCCCTGCCCGATCCGCTGCCGCTTGATCTGCTGTCGGGCGAGTATGCGCAGGTGGCGCGCTGGCAGCCGGATCGCACGCAATTGAAGCGCCTTGCCCTGCTGGCCGCCGCCGTCGCCGGGCTGTGGCTGGCTGGTGATGTGGCCGCTCTGCTCCGCGCCAGCAGCGCCGCCAGCGCTGCCGATGCAGAACTGATGACGCTGGCACCGAGCACAACCGATGGACCCAGCGCGTTCGCGGCCCTTCAGGCGCAGGCGCAGCAACGCGGTGCGGCGGGCGGGCTCGCGGCGCTGGCCGGGCCAGTGGTGCAGGCGCTCAGCGCTCGGCCAGGCGCTGGGCTGGCCGGCCTCAGCTATACGCCCGCCGGCGGACTTGTTGCGGGCGTGGCCGGCGGCGCCGGTGAAGCTCAGGCGCTGGCAGATGCGTTGGGTATCGCCGGTCTTGCCGCTTCACCCGGCACCACCCGCGCCACCGCCGACGGCAGTATCAGCGAAGTGACGGTGCGCGCGAAATGATGGCGATGCTTTCTCCGTGGTGGGCGCAGCGCACGGGCCGCGAGCGTTGGCTGATCGGCGTGATGCTGGCGTTGCTGGCCGCACTGCTGTTCTGGCTGGTGCTGGTGCGCCCGCTGGCTGCCGCGCACGCTACGGCG
>NZ_CAMCWT010000036.1:0-28503 GCF_945882885.1 Sandarakinorhabdus limnophila DSM 17366 | reverse complement strand
CCCGATCGATTGCGCCTGATCAAGATAGAACTGCATGCCCGGATGACGGGTGACGGCCAGCAGCATGTCGGCAAAACGCCCGCCGATGTGCGGGCGGATGGCTTCGAACTCCAACGGGCCACCCATGGTGGCGGTGGCCAGCTTGTCGGTGGAAATGGCGAAATGATTGGCCCAGAAATGCACCAGCCGTTCGGCAAAGGGCGCCGCGCTGGTGAGCGACAATGCTAGCCGCGCACCCACCTGGCTGCCATAGGCCTGGGCAAAGGCCTGGCGGCGCTCGCGCTGGGCCTGGTTGGCCATCGCTTCGGCTTTGGGGCCTTTGGGCGGTTCAGGATCGCCGGGGCGGCGGGCGCCGATCACGCCCCCTCCGATCAGACCTTGCCGGCGCAGCTGCGCCAGATTCTGCCGATATTGCAGGGTCATCGCCGCAGCATTGGGGAGGGCGGTGATCACGGTCGGGCGTGGATCAAATCGACCAAGTTGGCCCAGAAGCCAGCCGCGCGGATCGGCAGGCGCTGCATCGGCGGGGCGGGCGCCAAGGCCGAAGCGATTGAGGGCAATTGCAGCAAGGCTCATGCCATTTACAACGCGGCAGCGCGGCTTTTCCCTCGCACGAAAAAGGCCCGGCTGTTGCCAGCCGGGCCTTGATCATCTTGCAGCGTGAACGGTCTGCAACGGGTTGCGGGGCAAGTCCGTCCGTTGCAGACCACGCCGGTCTCAGGGATTGACCTGCCGCTTCATGAAACCGGGCACGTCATCATCGCTGGCCTGCGGCGGTTCCGGCTGCGGCGCCAGCGTGGCAGGCGGCGCTTCCGGGGCGCGCGGCTTGCGGCTCATGCCCATCATGCGTTCAAACAGGGTCAGCGGGCGATCTTCAGCCACCGGCTCCGGCGCCGGGGGCGGGTTCGCCGCCGGGCCAGCCACCGGCGCGACCGGCGTGAAGGTGAAGCTGGTTTCAATCCGTTCGCCCATCTCGGCCAGATCCATGGCGTCGTCTTCCACCGCTTCGGCGGGTTCGGGCTGCTTGCGATCGATGCCATCGAGCACGCGTGCCATGGCTTCCTCGCCCGCGGGCAAGTCAAGCGTCGGAGCCACGGGCGCTTCGTTCACCGGTTCCGGCTCCGGCTGCACTTCAGCCACCGGCTCCAGTTCCGGTTCCGGCTGGCTGATCGGCGGCGGCATGGTGAAGATGCTGGGCTGCGAAAGGAAGGCCGGTGCGGCCGCCTTCTTCTGCGGCGCCGGTACCGGCATCGGACGGCTGGCGGCATCGATGCCGGTGGCCACCACGCTCACCCGCATCAGGCCATCCAGATCCTTGTTGAAGGCGCTGCCCACGATGATGTTGGCTTCGGTATCGACCATGTCGCGGATGTAGGAAGCGGCTTCGTCCACTTCCATCAGCTTCAGATCGTCGCCGCCGGTGATGTTGATGATCACGCCCTTGGCGCCGCGCATGGAAACTTCATCGAGCAGCGGGTTGGCGATGGCCTTCTGCGCAGCCTCGATGGCACGGCCTTCGCCGCTGGCTTCGCCGGTGCCCATCATGGCCTTGCCCATCTCGCTCATCACGGTGCGGAT
Organism: Sandarakinorhabdus limnophila DSM 17366; assembly: GCF_945882885.1. Classification (GTDB taxonomy): domain Bacteria; phylum Pseudomonadota; class Alphaproteobacteria; order Sphingomonadales; family Sphingomonadaceae; genus Sandarakinorhabdus; species Sandarakinorhabdus limnophila_A. Next base: position 26,925 of record NZ_CAMCWT010000036.1, on the reverse strand, counting down.
GTCGGCGAAATCGAGGTTGATCAGGCCCGGCATGATCATCAGATCGGTGATGCCGCGCACGCCCTGATGCAGCACCTGGTCCGCCATCGCAAAGGCGTCCTTGAAGGTGGTGTTGGCGTTGGCGATCAGGAACAGATTCTGGTTGGGGATGATGATCAGCGTGTCGACATGCTTCTGCAGTTCGGCAATGCCTTCTTCCGCGGCGCGCATGCGCTTGGCGCCTTCAAAGCTGAACGGCTTGGTGACCACGCCAACCGTCAGAATCCCCTTCTCGCGCGCGGCGCGGGCCACGACTGGGGCTGCGCCCGTGCCGGTGCCGCCGCCCATGCCGGCGGCGATGAAGCACATGTGCGCGCCATCCAGCGCGGTTTCGAGCTGCTCAAGCGTTTCCTCGGCGGCAGCGCGGCCGATCTCCGGGCGGGCGCCGGCGCCCAGGCCCTGTGTGATCTTCATGCCAAGCTGGATGCGGGTGCCAGCCGGGCTCATGGCCAGCTGTTGGGCATCGGTGTTGGCGACCACGAACTCTACGCCCATCAGATCGGCGGCGATCATGTTGGCCACCGCATTGCAGCCGGCACCGCCGACACCAATGACAGCGATACGCGGCTTCAGTTCGGTCAGTTCTGGCTTGGCGAATTCCAGCATGTCGTGTCTCCCGAGGTCAAAAGCATACTAGATGATGTGCGAATCGCTGGGAAGTGACTTCACAGATTTCCCCACAGTTTTTCGATGACCCCCCCGAATCCGCGCCGAAGCGAGGGGGCTTCGCCCGACACTTGCGCATGCCAGACGTCGCCGGGGTCGCCTTGCGCAAACAGCACCAGGCCGGCCAGCGTCGCAAAGGCCGGGCCTTCCTGCGCCACTGGCAGGCCGTTCAGCCCGCGCGGGCGGCCGATGCGCACGTTGCAGCCCAGATAGGAGCCGGCATAATCGGCGATCGAGCGCAGATCGGAGCCGCCGCCGGTCAGCACGATCCGCCGTGCCTGCGGGCCGACAAAACCCAGCGATGACAGCGCCTTGCCAATCTCGCCGAACAATATGTCGAGCCGGGTGCGGATAACGCCCACCAATTGTGCGCGCGGCACCTTGCGGGCTTCCACGCTGCCATCCTCGACCGACGGCGGGATCAGCACCGGGTCGGACTGATCACGGATGGTGGCCACAGCCGCGCCATCAAAGGTCTTCAACCGTTCAGCAATGCTGCGCTTGGTGTCGAAGGCCGCCGCAATGTCGTCGGTGATGTCGGCGCTGCCCATGGGCACGGTGGCGACGCCCACGGCGATGCCGAACTTGTGCACGGCAATGCTGATCATGCCGGCGCCGATGTCGATCAGCGCCACGCCAATATCGCGCTCTTCCTCGTCCAGCACGGCGAGGCTGGCGGCCAGCGGGCTGGCAACCAGCATGGAAATGCCCAGGTGCGATTGCGCCACGGCGCGGGTGAAGTTCAGAATCGCCGGTGTGTCGGCAGTGACGACATGGATATCCATGCCCAGCCGATCGGCATGCAGGCCCAGCGGGCTTTCAACGCCGGGCAGGCCATCCAGCGTGTACAGCGCCGGCAAGGCATGCACCACGCTGCGCCCGCGCGGATCGATGGCGGCACGGCCGGCCTGGCGCAGCGTCACCATGTCGGTGGGGGTGATGCTGGCGCCAGCGATGTCGATCTCGGCACTGGCCATGCTACTGGCCATGTTGCCGGCGGCAAAGTTGGCCACAACACTGTCCATCTGCATGCCGGCCGCGCGTTCGGCCTGGTCAATGGCGCCACGGATCGCCATTTCGGCCTTGTCGAAATCTGTCACGGTGCCGCGCTTCAGGCCCATGCAGGGCTTTTGCCCGCTGCCGATGATCCGCGGCGGTCCGTCGCCACCCACCAGCGCAATCAAGGCCGATACTTTCGAGGTGCCGACATCAAGCACGGCGACCGGCCGTTCGGACTGGCTCCGGCCAAGGGGAGGAAGGGGAATACGGGGGGCCATATGTTCCTCAGATCTTTTGGGCCTGCGCGGCGGCGCGGCGCGCCTTTTCCGCTTCGGCCAATGTTTCGGCCACCGCAGGTCCCGCAACGATCATGCGGCCCGGCAACCGCAGATCGAACCGGGTGAAACGCCCGCCCAGCAACCGCTCCGGCCCCTGCCCATCCAACTTGGCAAATGTGGCCAGCGCCGCGCGGGCCTGGCCGGGCTGATCCGGCAGCGCCAGCGTCTCGCCACTCTTGAACCGCAAATCCCAGCGGCGGCCACCCACGAACACGGCGGCATTCACGTCACGGCCCAGCGGCGTTGCGGCGATCAGTTCCAGCGCGTCGCGCACGCGGGCATTGGCGCCGGCACCAACCAGGATCGGCAGATCGTTCCAGCGTTCCAGGCGCTCGCGGGTCAGCACCTTGCCGGTGATATCGATGGCGGCCAGGCGCTGGTGATACTGCCAAAGCGCGACGGGTTTGCGCTCCTTCACCTCGATCACCAGCGTATCGGGCAGGCGGCGCTGCACGCTGGCATCGGCCAGCCACGGCAGCGCGCGCAGCCGGTCGCGCACATCGTCCAGATCGGTGGCGAGCATGGCGTTGCTCGGGCCATTCAAGACGGCGGCATAGATCGCCAGCCGCTCCTGCTCACGGGCGCCGGTCAGTTCGACATGGCGCACTTCCCACCCTTGCGCGGCGGTCCATTCCACAAAGCCGTTCCAGATGCGCTGCGGCACGCCCACGGCGACCATCACCGCGATCGCAATCGCCAGTAACACCGCGCCCCCGACACCCAACTGCTGGCGGGTGATTTTCTGTGCGCCAGACAGGCGCGTCGGCCGATTCTGCGCGGCTCTTGGTGGCCTGGCGCCGCGTTTCAGAACGGCGGCAGTCATGGCTGGTCTCCCTTGCCGTGGTCGCGCCCGTGGCCGCGCCCAAAATCATGCAGGGCCATATCGATCAGGCGCTGCACCAGCTGTTCGTAACTGATGCCGCGATACTTTGCCTGCTCCGGCACCAGGCTCAAGGGCGTCATGCCCGGCTGGGTGTTGGTTTCCAGCAGGAACAGGCCCTTCAGACCCTGTGCCGGGTCCCAACGGAAATCGGAACGGCTGGTGCCCCGGCAGCCAAGCGCACGGTGGGCGGTCAGCGCATGGGCCAGGCAGGCGGCTTCCACATCGGCCGGCAGTTCGGCGGGGCAGATGTGCAGGGTCATGCCATCGGTATATTTGGCTTCGTAATCATAAAAGCCGCTGGAGGTCTGCAATTCGGTCACGGCCAGGGCTTCGTCGCCGATCACCGCCACGGTCAATTCCTTGCCGGCCACAAACGGCTCGGCCAGCAGCGTTTCGAATGCAGCCCAAGGCCCTGGCACGTCGCGGCGGATGGGATTGCCGTAATTGCTGCTATCCGTGACGATGGCGACGCCGACGGACGAGCCTTCGTTGACCGGCTTCAGCACATAAGGCCGGGCCAGCGGATCGCCGTCGAACAGGCTTTCGCTGGCGACGACCTTGCCCTGCGGCATCGGCACGCCGGCCGGCACCAGCACTTTCTTGGTGAGTTCCTTGTCGATGGCGATGGCCGAAGTGGTCAGCCCGCTGTGGGTGTAGCACAGGCCCAGCAGGTCCATCAGGCCTTGCACCGTTCCATCTTCGCCCGGCGTGCCGTGCAGCGCGTTGAACACCACGTCGGGCGCGGCTTCGATCAGGCGCTGCGCCACATCGCGGCCCATGTCGATTTCGGTCACGTCGTGGCCCAGGCTGCGGCAGGCCTGCGCGATGCCGCGGCCGGAAGTGAGGGACACCTCGCGCTCCGCCGACCAACCGCCCATGAGCACTGCCACTTTCATTGCACCCGCCCCACCCGCTGGATTTCCCATTCCAACGCCACACCGCTCGTGCGCAGCACATGGGCGCGCACCAGTTCGCCAAGTGCCTCGATATCGGCAGCGGTGGCGCGGTGGCTGTTGATCAGGAAATTCGAATGCTTCTCGCTCACTTCGGCGCCGCCAACGCGCAGCCCTCGGCAGCCGGCATTGTGCACCAGTTCCCAGGCCTTATGCGGCGCCGGATTCTTGAAGGTGGAACCGCCTGTGCGGGTGCGCAGCGGCTGGCTGGCTTCGCGGGCGGCGGCGATGCGATCCATCTCAGCCTGGATGGCGACCTTGTCGCCGGGTTGGCCCTTGAGACGCGCCGAAACGACGATCTCGCCGTCCTGCAGATTGCTGTGGCGATAGCTGTAATCCAGCGCCGACAGGGCGCGGGCTTCAATGCTGCCGTCGCGGGTAACCACCATGACGTCGACCAGTACATCGGCGACTTCACGGCCATAGGCACCGCCGTTCATCCGCACGAAGCCGCCCACCGTGCCGGGGATGCCGCGCAGGAATTCCAGGCCTGCCACGCCGGCATCGCGCGCGGCGCTGCTCACCGCAATGCCCGATGCGCCGCCGCCGCAAGTGAGCGTGTCGCCTTCTGCGCTGACCTTGCCGAAGGCCTTGCCCAACCGCACCACCACGCCCGGCACGCCGCCATCACGCACGATCAGGTTGCTGCCCAGCCCCAGCGCCATCACAGGCACATCGGCAGGCAGCGCCTTCAGGAAGCTGCGCAGATCATCGACATCGGACGGCTCGAACAGCCAGTCTGCCACGCCGCCCGCCTTGAACCAGACGAGCAGTGCCAGCGGCGCAGACGCCGTCAGCTTGCCGCGCGCGGCTGGCGGGGCGGCGAGGGCGGTCATCCCGCCTTCACTTTGCCAATCGCTTCGGCGAGGCCGGCCGCCCACTTGGTGATGTCGCCTGCGCCCAGGCAGATGACCTGATCGCCGGACTGCACCACGCCCGCCAGCTTCACCGCCAGATTGTCGGCGCCTGTCACCGTGTCGGCAATCGGATGCCCGGCCGCGACCAGCCCGGCGGCCAGGGCAGCGGCGTCCACGCCGTCGATCGGCGTTTCGCCGGCAGCATAGACTGGGGCGACATAGACCATGTCGGCATCGTTGAACGCGGCGCAGAAGTCCGCCATCAGATCGCGCAATCGCGTGAAACGGTGCGGCTGCACGACCGCAATCACGCGCCCGGTTGCGCCTTCGCGGGCGGCGGCGAGCACGGCGCGGATTTCCACCGGGTGGTGGCCATAATCATCGATGATGGTGGTGCCGGCGACCTCGCCGACCTTGGTGAAGCGGCGCTTCACGCCGCCAAAGCGGGCGAGGCCGGCGCGCAGGCCGGCATCATCCACGCCCAGTTCCAGCGCCACCGCGATGGCGGCGAGCGCATTCTGCACATTGTGGCGGCCGGGCATCGGCAGCACCAGATCGTCGATGCGGCGCTGGGATTCGAGTCCTTGGGCGCGCGTGCGCACCAGCACCGAAAAACGGTTGCCGCCCGGGACCGGCGTCACGTCCAGCCCGCGCACATCGGCAGTGGCGGCAAAGCCGTAGGTGATGATGCGCCGGTCCGACACGCGCGGGATCAGCGCCTGCACTTCCGGGTGATCGATGCAGAGGATCGCGGCGCCATAGAAAGGCACGGCGTGGACGAAGCGTTCGAAGCCCTGCTTCACCGCTTCGAAATTGCCCCAATGATCGAGATGTTCGGGATCAATGTTGGTGACGATGCCGAAGGTGCCGGTCAGCCGCAGGAAGCTGCCGTCGCTTTCATCAGCTTCCACCACCATCCAGTCCGACGCGCCAAGGCGGGCGTTGGAACCGATCGAATTGATGATGCCGCCATTAATCACGGTGGGGTCCAGCCCGCCGGCATCCAACAATGTTGCGACCATGGAAGTCGTGGTGGTCTTGCCGTGGGTGCCGGCAACCGCCACGCAGCTTTTCAGCCGCATCAGTTCGGCCAGCATCTCGGCCCGGCGCACCACCGGGATGCGCTTGGCACGCGCCGCCACCACTTCGGGATTGTCGGCCTTGATCGCGGTGGAGGTGACCAGCACTGCGGCATTGGCGACATTGTCCGCCTTCTGGCCGATGAAGACCTTGATGCCCTTCTTGCGCAGGCCTTCGACCACATAACCTTCGGCAGAATCGCTGCCCTGCACGTCAAAGCCCAGATTAGCCATCACCTCTGCAATGCCGGACATGCCGATGCCGCCGATGCCGACGAAGTGGATGACGCCGATATCGGTGCGAAAACCGGGGCGCAGGCTGAGATTTTCGGGAGCGGGGTTCATGCGATCAATCCGGTGGCAATGACAAGATTGGCCAGGCGTATCGCGGCCTCCGGATGACCGGCGGCGCGCGCTGCGGCAGCGGCTTCGCCCAAGCCCTTCCGGTCTGTCAGCCACCCCGTCAAGGCCTCTGCCAGTTGCTCTGGCGTAAAATCCTTTTGACGGATCATTTGCGCACCGCCGGCTGCCACCAGGGCGGCGGCATTGTCGGCCTGATGATCGTCGGTGGCGATCGGCAGCGGCACCAGAATGGACGGCCGGCCCATCATAGCGAGTTCCGCCACCGTCGACGCGCCTGACCGGGCGATGACGATATGGCTGGACGCCATTTCAGCGGGGAGGTCGGGGAAGTATGCGGCGATGGTCGGCTCGATCCCGGCATCGTGGTAAGCGGCCAGCATCTCCTCGCGATCCTCGTCGCGGCCCTGGTGGGTGATGTCCAGATTGGCGCGGACAGCGGCCGGCAGCAGGCGGACGGCAGCCGGCACAACCCGGTTCAGAACCGCCGCTCCCTGGCTGCCGCCGGTCACCAGAAGCTTCAAACGGGCAGCATTTTCGTCGAAGGGAATGTCGCGGGCCGCCAGCACTTCGGGGCGCACCGGGTTGCCAACGAAATGCGCGCGGCGCTGCCAACTGCCCTCCATGCGGCGTATCCTGCGGAAGCTGGTGGCGATCGCCCGCACCCGCGGCGCGAGATAGCGGTTGGTGCGGCCGAGCACGGCGTTCTGTTCGTGGATCAGGCAGGGCAGGTAGAGCGACAGGCCGGCGAGCAGGCCCGGCAGGGCGGGATAGCCGCCAAAACCAATGACGGCGCGGGGGCGCATCTCCTTGAAAAGCTTGCGTGCGGCGCTGCGGCCTTTCCAAATCGAGAGCGCCACCTGCGGCAGTGAGCGCCAGCCGCTGCGACCGGTCGAAGCCGCCTCCACCTTGGTCACCGGCACGCCCGGAAACAGCCCGGGGAAGCGCAAGCCGCGTTCATCCGTCACGAGATGAACCTTGTGGCCGCGCGCCATCAACTCCAGCGCCAGGCAATGCGCGGGCACCATATGGCCGCCGGTGCCGCCGGCGCACAGCACATAAGTGCCGCCGGGGCCGGGAGTCATCTGGCGGGGATTGTCCGTCATGCTGCGCGCAGGCTGCCGGGCGGCCGCGCCCAGGGCTGGCCCTTCAGGAAGGGATTGCAACGGGTTAACGCCAGCAGCAGGCCGGCACCAACACAGATGGCGAGGTATGAGGATCCGCCATGGCTGATGAAGGGCAGGGTCATGCCCTTGGACGGCAGCAGTGCCAGATTGACCATCATGTTGATCGCCGCCTGAAAGCCGAACTGCGCGGCCAGGCCAGCGGTGGCGAGGAACACGAACGGATCTTCCTCGTCCATCGCCACCAGCAGGGCGCGCACCACCAAGCCCATGAACAGGCCGGCCAGCATGAAGCAGGCGATCAAGCCGAACTCCTCACCGATCACCGAGAAGATATAGTCGGTCTGGGCTTCAGGCAGGCGGAACTTCATGCGGCCTTCGCCTGGCCCGGTGCCCAGCCATCCGCCGGCGCGAAAGCAATCGAGCGCCTTGTCGATCTGGAAGGTGTCGCCGGTGCCCAATATCCATTTGTCGATGCGGGCGGCGAAGTGATCGAGGGTGAAATAGGCCGCGACCAACCCGACGATGCCCAGCCCAGCCAGCGCGCCGACAATGGTGAGCGACAGGCCGGCCAGCATCGCCTGGGTGAGCCACACCGCCGAAATCAGCGCCGATTGGCCGACATCCGGCTGGGCGATCAGGTAGATTAGCGCCATGCCGAGCAGCCCTAGGCTGATCTGCATAGTGGGCAGACTGCGGTCTTCCACCTTAAGGCTGAGCAGCCAGGCTGTGGTGACGATGAAGCAGGGCTTGAAGAACTCTGACGGCTGGAACTGGAACCCTGGCAACTGGATCCAGCGCGCCGCGCCGTTGGCACCGCCGCCGATGAACGGCACCAGCAGCAGCGCGACCAGGCAGCCCAGTGTGCCAATGACCGCCAGCCGCTTTAGCAGGCGCATGTCCAGCATCGAGGTCGCCAGCATCAGCGGCAGGCCCAGCGCCACCCAACCCAACTGGCGATAGAGGAAATGGAGGTCGTCAAAGCGCAGCGCGGTGCCCGAAAGCCTGCGGGCAGCGGCCGGGGAAGCCGCCGCCACGGCAACGATGCCGGCGGCGACCAGCGCGAAGATGATGATCAGCAGCGTCTTGTCGATCGTCCAGAACCAGCGGCCAATGGTGGAGCGGTCTCCGCGCGTGAGCGCGGCGGCAAGCGTGCGATTGGTGCTGCGGCTGGCCATCTGGTCCCCCCTCAAAGTGCCGCGACCGCTGCCCGGAAGGCAGCGCCTCGGTCCTCGAAATCCTTGTATTGATCGAAACTGGCTGCAGCCGGGCTGAACAGCACGACGTCGCCCGGTTTCGCTGCGGCCAGCACATCGGCCATGGCCTGCGCCAGCGTGCCCGACTGGGTGACAGGCAGCTGGCCCTGCAATTGTTCGGCAAACTTCGGTGCCGCTTCGCCAATGAGATAGGCGCCCACGACACCCCCCAGATGCGGCAGGATTGCCGATAGATCGGCCTTGCCGTTTGTATCCAGCTTGGGCCGGCCACCAGCAATCCAGTGGATGCGCGGATAGGCGGTCAGCGCTGGGGCGGTGCTGTCGGCGTTGGTGGCCTTGCTGTCGTTCACCCAAAGCAGGCCGCGCTTTTCACCCATCGGTTCCATGCGGTGCGCCAGCGCCTGATAGGTGGCCAGGCCACGCGCGATCACGTTGTCGGCGATACCGAGCGCGCGCGCCGCCGCGATGGCGGCGCGCGCGTTTTCCAGGTTGTGCGGTCCTTTCAGCGCCGGCCAGTCGCTTTGCGGGGAGGGCAGCGACACATCCTCGATGAGCAGCACCGACCCTGAAGCCACCGACCACGTGGCCTGTGCGGCGCGGCCAACGATGGCGGTGCTGCCGGGCTTCTGCATGGCAAACAGCCGCGCCTTGGCACCGGCATAGCCGGCCATGGTGCCGTGCCGTTCCAGATGGTCGGGCGTAATGTTGGTGAGGATCGCGACGTCGCAGGCCAGGCTGTGGGTGATCTCCAGCTGATAGCTCGACAATTCCAGCACCCACACGCCGCCGGCGGGCAATGGCTCCTGTGCCATGATGGGCAGGCCGATGTTGCCGCCCATGGCTGCGGGGATGTCGGCAGTGCTGCACAGATGATGCAGCAGCGCGGTGGTGGTCGATTTGCCGTTGGTGCCGGTGATGCCAACAATGCGCGCGGCTGGCTGGCTGAGGGCAAACAGCTCGGTATCGCCAATCAGCGGCACGCCATAGCGGGCGGCGGTGGCGAAAATCGGTGCGGAGTGGGGCACACCGGGCGACACGACAAGAGCTGCGAGCACTGTCAGATCAGCTGTGTTCAGATCGACCAGCTCGCCCTCGTACGACGCCCGCGCCGCTTCGCCATCATCCCACGCCCACACTTCGCCGCCAGACGCGGCCAGCGCTGCGGCCACGGCGCGCCCCGTGCGGGCCAGGCCCAGCACGCCCCAGCTTTTGCCGGCAAAGGCGGGCGAGGTAATCACCGGTGCAGCGTCCTCCCCCCCCGTGCGCTACGGTTACGCAGCAGCACACGCAGTGCGGGGTATGCAGGTTCAAGGAGGAGAACGCTGCTGACGAACATGGCCATCACCGAAGTTTCAGTGTCGCCAGGCCCGCCAAGGCGAGCAGGATGGCGATGATCCAGAAGCGGATCACCACGGTCGATTCTTTCCAGCCTTTCTTCTCGTAATGATGGTGCAGTGGCGCCATGCGGAACACGCGCTTGCCTGTGGTCTTGAAGCTCACCACCTGAATGATCACTGAAAGCGTTTCGAGCACGAACAGCCCGCCGATCACCAGCAGCACCAGCTCATGATTGGTGATCACCGCGACTGTGCCGAGCGCGCCGCCCAATGCCAGGCTGCCGGTGTCGCCCATGAACACCATCGCCGGCGGCGCGTTGAACCACAGGAATCCCAGACACGCCCCGATCAACGCCGCACAGAACACTGCCAGTTCACCGGAACCGGGTACATGGTGGATGCCGAGATAATCCGAAAAGCGGATGTTGCCGACGAGATAGGCGATCACGGCAAAGGCCGCCGCTGCGATGATCACCGGCATGGTGGCGAGGCCATCAAGGCCATCGGTAAGGTTCACGGCGTTGCCGAAACCGGTCACGATGAAAGCAGCAAAGGCAATGTAGAACAGGCCCAGATAGAGGCCGGCGTCTTTCAGGAAAGGCAAATAGAGGGTGAAACCGGTGCGGCTTGCGATCCACGAACAGGCGAGGCCTGCAATCAGGAACTCCATGGCCAGGCGGGTCCGGCCGGAAACGCCCTTGTGGCTCTGCTTGGTCACCTTGTCATAATCATCCATGAAACCGATAGCGCCGAAACCAAGCGTCACCAGCAGGCTGGCCCACACGAAGCCATTGCCGAAATCCATCCACATCAGCGTGGAAATGGTCATGCCGATCAGGATCAGCAGGCCGCCCATCGTCGGAGTGCCGCGTTTGGTGAGCAGATGCCATTCCGGGCCGTCTTCGCGGATCGGCTGGCCCTTGCCCTGCTTGGCGCGCAGCATGTCGATGAAGCGGGGGCCGAGCACCAAGGCGATGGCTAGGCTGGTCATCAGCGCCGCGATCGCCCGGAAGGTAATGTAACGGAAGATGTTGAACAGGCCTTCATAGCCGGCGAGATCGGCAAGCAACTTGATCATGGCATCATGTCTCCGCTGGCCAGCGCCTCGATGACGCGGGCCAGCCCGATCGAATTGGACCCCTTGACCAGCAGCACGTCATCGGCGGCGATCAGGCGGGCAATCTCGGCGCGCGCCGCATCGGCATCGGCGACATGCCGCACATCGATGCTGCGACCTAATGCTGCGGCCAGCGGCTTCATTTCAGCGCCGACCAGCACGGCGGCGGCAACGCCGGCTTCGCAAATGTGCGTCGCCAGCCCCGCGTGGAATTCATCCGACAGCGCGCCCAGTTCCTTCATGCTGCCCAGCAGCGCCAAGCGGCGGCCGTGGCGCGCGGGCGTCACCGCCTTCAGCACAGCGAGGCTGGCCGCCATGCTGGCCGGATTGGCATTATAGGCTTCGTCGATCACGATGGCCTGACCGGCACCGGCGGCCACCCGCAGCCGGCGGCCGCGACCGGGCAGATCATTGAGCTCGGCCAGAGCCAGGCCAGTCAGCGCCAGATCACCGCCCGCTGCCTGCACCCCGGCCAGCACGGCCAGCGCATTGTTGACCCAGTGGCGGCCGGCCATGCCGATCTTGAAGGTGAGCGTGTCGTCTCCGATACGCGCCGTCACGCAGCTGCAATCGGGGTGCAGCGCCACTTTCTCGGCGTGCACGTCGGCGCCGTCGTTCAGTCCGAAGCGCACCACCTTGGCGCCAGCATCGGCGGCGGCGCGGGCCAACAGATCGGCGTGGGGATTGTCGTGCGGGATGATGGCGGTGCCGCCCTTTGAAAGCCCCGCAAAAATCTCGGCTTTCGCCATCGCGATATCGGTTTCGGTGGCGAAGAATTCGCGGTGCGCCGATGCCACCCAGGTGACGATGGCGATGTGCGGGCGCACCAACTGGGTCAGTTCGGCCAGTTCGCCGCTGTGGTTCATGCCCATTTCGAAAACGCCAAAGCGCGGCTCTTCTGGCATCCGCGCCAGCGACAGCGGAACCCCGGTGTGGTTGTTGTAACTTTTCACGCTGGCATGCACGGCATCCGGCGCAAAGCGTGACAGAGCCGCCTTCAGTGCTTCCTTCACCCCGGTCTTGCCGACACTGCCGGTCACGCCGATGCGGGTGGCGCGGCTGCGGTCGCGCGCGGCAGCGCCCAACGCGTTCAGGGCGACCATCGTGTCGGCCACGCGGATATGCGCTGCGTCAACCGCCTCGCTCACAAGCAACCCGGCGGCGCCGCGTTCCAACGCCTTCCCCACGAAGCGATGTCCGTCGGTGGCTTCGCCCTTGAGCGCAACAAACAGGTCTCCCGCCGCGACCTCGCGGCTGTCGAAGGTGACGCCATCGGCCACGAAGTTGCCGTGCGCCGCGCCGTGGCAGGCTTCGGCAATTTCGGCGCTGGTCCACAGGCTCACGCTGCGCACTCCCGCGCCACGGTTACATCGTCGAACGGCAATACACGATCCCCGACGGTCTGGCCTTGCTCATGGCCCTTGCCGGCGATCAGCACGATGTCACCGGCAAGGGCCATGGTAATGGCCGCGGCAATTGCCCGGCGGCGATCCGCTATTTCCTGTCCGCCGGGCGTGGCAGAGAGGATGGAGGCGCGGATGGCCGCCGGGTTTTCACTGCGGGGATTATCGTCGGTTACAACGACGACATCGGCATGGGCGGCCGCAGCCTCCCCCATCAGGGGACGCTTGCCGGCGTCACGGTCGCCGCCGGCCCCAAAAACGATGATCAGCCGGCCCGTCACATGCGGGCGCAGCGCCGCACAGGCTGCGATGATGGCATCGGATGTGTGGGCATAATCCACATAAACGGCAGCACCTGAACGCGTAATGACCGCGCGCTCCAACCGACCGCGCACGCCCGACACACGGGCGAGATTGCCCAGCGTCTGCTTGATGTCGCCGCCAGTGGCGATCACCAGCCCGGCGGAAACCAGCGCGTTGGCGGCCTGGTAGGCGCCGATCAGCGGCAGTGCGATTTTATGGGTCTGGCCGCCGGCTTCGATGACCAGATCCTGGCCCAGCGCCGTGGGATTGCGCTTGATCAGCTTCAGCGTTTCGCCGGTTTCACCCACGGTGAGCAGTATGAGGCCGCGCTGGCGGGCGGCAGCGATCATGCGGGCCGACCAGTCGCCATCGTCGGCCCAGATCACTGCATGGCCGCCAGCGTCTACCACGTCCGACATCAGGCGCGTCTTGGCGGCGAAATAGGCCTCCATGGTGCCGTGGTAATCAAGATGGTCGCGAGAAAGATTGGTGAAGGCTGCGGCCGTGACCGGCAGACCCTCGGTGCGATACTGGTCGAGCCCGTGGCTGGAGGCTTCGAACGCGGCGTGGCTGATGCCTTCACGCGCCAAGCCGGCCATGGTGGCCAGAAACGTCACGACATCGGGCGTCGTCAGGCCGCCGGTGCCATCGCGCGGGGAAACGCTGTCATAACCGGTGGTCACGCCCAGCGTTCCGATGCTGGCAGCGCGGTGCCCTGCCGCCTGCCACAGCTGGCGGGTGAGTTCGGCCGTGCTGGTCTTGCCGTTGGTGCCGGTGATGGCAACCGTGGTGGCCGGGAAGGGCGCGAAATAGCGGGCGGCCAGCGCGGCAAAGGCCCGGCGGGGATTGGCGTCGGCGACATGGACAGCGCCGTCTACCCTGACTTCGGGGCGGGCCACGATGGCGATGGCGCCGGCGGCAATGGCGGCGGGGATATAGTCCTCACCATTCACCCGAACGCCCTGGAAGGCGCCAAAGATGGTGCCGGGCGCGACCTTGCGGTGATCAAGCGCAAAGCCGGTGACGATTTCATCACCGGCTTTGCCTGCATTGGGGAGGAGCGCGCCGAGCCGCATCGCTATTCCTTGGCTTCGACGGCGGCCGGCAGCAGGCCGGTCAGATCCAGATCGCGATTGGGTTCGGGCACGACACCCAAAGGAGGTGCGATGCGGCGGATGATGTTGTTGATGGTCGGCGCCACCACCATCCCGGCGGTGCGGGAGCCGTAGGTGGATTTGCTGCCGCGCGGATCGTCGATCATGGCGACCACGACATAGCGCGGCGCATCGACGGGAAAGACAGCGGCGAAGTTCACCACATTCTGCCCGCGCACATAGCGGCCATTCTCGATCTTCTCGGCCGTGCCGGTCTTGCCGCCCACACGGTAGCCAGGCACGTCGGCCTTGCGACCGGTGCCCTTGGTGACAACCAGGCGCAGCAGCCGGCGCAATTCCATGCTTGTGCGTTCCGAAAACACCCGTCGGCCTGGCTGCACCGCGGCCGCATCGCGCTTCAACAATGTGGGCGCACGGTAGATGCCGCCGTTGACCAGCGTGGCATAGCCATTGGCCAGGTGCAGCGGCGAGACAGTGAGCCCGTGGCCATAGCTGATCGTCATGGTGGCGCTCTGGCCCCAGTTCGACAGCGGCGGGAATTGCGGGCGGGCCTTTTCCTTCAGCTCGACCTCGACGGGCTTCAGGAAGCCCAGCTTGTCGAGATATTCGCGCTGGCGATCACGGCCCAGTTCCACCGCCATGCGGGCGGTACCGATGTTGCTGGAATAGATGAAGATTTCCGGCACGGTGAGCCAGCGGTTCTTGGCGTGATCGTCGCGGATGCGGAAACCTGCAACATAGAGCGGCGCGGTGGCGTCATACAGCTTCTGCAGGTTGGTGAGCGTGCCGGTTTCCAGCGCGGTGGCGATGGTGAAGGCCTTGAAGGTGGAGCCCAGTTCATAACCGCCCAGCGTCACCCGGTTGAAACGGCTGCCGTCGTCGTTCTGGGTGGTGTATTTGGTGCCATCGGCGCGCTGGCCCGGCACGTTGGGGTTGAAATCCGGCAAGGACACCATGGCCAGCACTTCGCCGGTGTTTGCGTCCATCACCACGCCGGCGGCGCCCTTGGCGTTCTGATCGGCCACCAGCGCGGCCAGTTCACTTTGCATCGCCTGCTGCACGCGCACATCGATGGAGAGCGCCAGTGGCGCCGCGCGCTGCACCGGATCGGCGAGGCGCTGGTCAAAGGCCTTCTCCACGCCAATCAGGCCATGGCCGTCATCGTCGGTATAGCCCAGCGCCTGCGCGGCGAGGTTGATGTTGGGATAGAGGCGTTCGGCTTCCCGGGTCAGCTCGATCGCCGGTTCGCCCAAGTCATTGATTCGGCGGGCCTGGCCGGGCAGAACGCGGCGGGCCAGATAGCGCAGGCCCTTGGATGAGGTGAGGTCGGTCAGGATTTCGTCACGGCTGCGTTCCGGCAGGATTTCAGCCAGCTTGGTGGCCAGCAGTTCCGGATCTGAGGTGAGCCGGCGCGGGATGACGGTGATGGCATAGGCTTCAAAGGTACGGGCCAGTTCAACGCCGTTGCGATCAGCAATGTCACCGCGCGGCGGGGCGGCGCTGATCAGTTTGGTTTCGCTTCCGGGGGTGCCCTGGATCACGGAAAGATCGATCAGGCGCACCAGAATGATCAGCGCCAGAACCGGGAACAGCATGATCAGGAAGGCCAGCCGTTGCCGGGCCTGGGCGCGCGCCGCCACCCGTTCCCCAGCCACTGCCGGGGCGGCACCGATCAACGGATCATTGCCGGGGATACTGGCCATCAGGCCTCCCCGTCCTGCGGTTCAGCCGGCAGCATTTCCGATTCGATAACAGGGGCTTGCGCGTCACCGAAACTGGTGCGGACCAGGCGCGCGGCGCTGCCGGGCTGTGCCGGTGCGGGGCCAGACTGTGCCGGCGGGCTGCCGGCCGCTGGCGGCAGGCTGCCGGGCGCTGCCGGGCCAATTCCGGCCACCGCGAACTGCACGGTCGGCGCGGCATCGGGCCGGGCGGCAAAGCTGGCCAGCTGCACCGGCGAGCGCAGAATCTGCCCGCCCTGCGGCGCCGCCAGCTGGAACACGGCATCATTCCAGCGCTGCAATTCCGGCAGGCCAGCGCGGGTGCGCAGCTCGGCTTCCAGTTCGCGCACGCGTGACGTGTTTTCCACCAGTTCGAAGTTGAGCTTGGTCACCGCCCGGCGTTCGGCGGCGGCGCGGGTGGTGATCACCTGGGCCCCGGCGACGACGATCGTGGTGCCGGCAATCCACAACAGAGCCGAAACATACTGCCTCATGTGCGGCCTCCCTCGATTGCGGTTCCCCCAAGGACTCCCCACGCCGGGGCGGCGGTGCGCACGGCACTGCGCAAGGTGGCGCTGCGGGCACGCGGGTTGCGGGCGATCTCGGCGGCCGAGGGGCGCACGGCCTTCATCGGCTTTTCAAAGCTGGCGGCGCGGGTGGGCGCGGCCAGTGGGGCGTGGCGCGAGGCGGCCGGCGCATGGCCCGACCGGTCGCGCAGGAAATTCTTCACTCGCCGGTCTTCGGCGGAATGGAACGAGACAACCGCCAGCCGGCCGCCGGGCTTCAGCAACCGTTCGGCGGCAACCAGCCCGGCATCCAGCTGGCCCAGTTCGTCGTTCACATGGATGCGCAGCGCCTGGAAGCTGCGGGTGGCGGGATCCTTGCCCGGTTCACCGCGGCCCAGCACGCGGCGGATCAGCCCGGCCAGTTCGCTGGTGCGGGCAAACGGCCGATCGGCCACGATGGCGCGCGCGATCCGGCGCGAAGCGCGCTCGTCGCCCAGATGGAAGAGCACGTCGGCAATCTCTTCCTCGCTGGCGCTGTTGATGAAATCGGCGGCGCTCATGCCTTCCTGGTTCATCCGCATGTCGAGCGGGCCATCGGCCTGAAAGGAAAAGCCACGCTCTGCCGTGTCGATCTGCATGGAGGAGACGCCGATATCGAAGGCGATGGCATCAACCGCCGTCACGCCATGGTCGGCCAGTCCTTCCGCCAATTCCGAAAACGGCCGGCGGATCAGGGTAACATCATCGGCGCCGGCGATATCGGCATTCAGCACATGGGCCTGCGGGTCGCGATCAAAGCCATAGGCGTGGCCCAAACCATGCGCCCGGGCTGCGCGCAGATAGCCGCCGGCGCCCAGCGTCGCGTCGACATAGAGATCGCCGGGCTTCAGCGCGAGCGCGGCCAGCACTTCGGCCAGCAACACGGGGATGTGCGGCGCCGCACTCATGCGACCGGGCCATCGATGGGCAGGCCGCGGGTTTCCAGTTCCATCTCGATCTGGATGCGCTGCAATTCGGGCAGGCCCGGCAACGCCTTGAACGCCCAGGGATCCCACAGTTCGAAATAATCGAAGCCGCCAACAAACCAGACATGGCTGGTGATGCCGCTGACCCGGCGCAGCACCGGGGAGAGCACGATACGGCCGGCATCATCGATGCTGTGCGGCTGGGCTGAACCAAACAGATAGGCGCGCTCGTCAAAGGCTTCGCGGCTGCCGGTGTCGCTGTGGCGGGCTTCGTGGGTGGCGTGCAGCTGTTCGGCAAACAGCGTGTCGAACGCCATCAGGCAGCGGCGTCCGGCATGACCCGGCCCGACCAGCACCTGCTTGCCGCCGGACTTCGCGGTGAGGACGTCGCGGAAGCTCGCCGGCACAGACAGCCGGTTCTTCGCGTCAACCGCGTTCAGCCCATAACCAAGATACGAATTTGCCGACACCCCATACCCCTGCCGCGGGGTGCCGTTGCAGCCAATTTCGTCCCGATATTGCTGGGTCGATGAACGGCTGCACGGCGGATATACCCGCTGTTGAAAACGGATGTATCATGGGATTTGATGGGAGCCAATGGAATCTGATGGGCAAATGCCCGCTTAAATGGGGACATCCTTGGAGGAATGTGGCCAATTGGGGCGATGTTCCCGCCTTGTTCTGGGGTGGTTTGATGCTTGATTTGGGTTGTGGATAAGTCTGTGGGGCAGCACGCGCTGGATTCGCATGGGATTGGCCCCCACCGGGCCTGCCGATTCGCCCCGAATGCGCGGCGAATCTGGGCTTTTCACTGCTCTTCAGCCGGCCGTGTGGCCGGGCCGGGGGCGACGCCGAGCACGGCCAGGGGCTCACCGGCGCCGGGCTGTTCCTCGCGGCCGGTCGGGCCCAGGCCGGCGGCGGCGGCCAGAACGATCAGGAACACGGCTGCCAGGCCAGTCAGGCCCCAGCGCAGACGCTCCCCGCTGCGGCGGGCGCGCAGATCGGATGCAGGCGAGGTTGGGGGCAAATCCATCACGCTGATTCTACGCCCTGGGGTCAGGCTGCGGCAAGCCCCTTCGCCGCCAGCCAATCCGGATTGTAGATGGTCGAAAGATAGCGCAGGCCGCTGTCGCACAAGATGGTGACGATCACATGGCCCGGCCCCATCTGGCGCGCCAGTCGCACCGCGCCTGCCACGTTGATGCCAGAAGACAAGCCAAGGCAGATGCCTTCTTCGGCATTGAGCCGGCGCACCCAGTTCAGCCCTTCCGTATCGGGCACCCGGAATTGGGCATCCACGTGCAATCCATCGAGATTGCCGGTGATGCGCGACTGGCCGATGCCTTCCGACACGCTTGACCCTTCGGCCTTCAGTTCGCCATGGGCAAACCAGTTGAACAGGGCAGCGCCCTCGGGATCGGTGAGCGCGATGGTGACATCGGGCTTTTCGGCGCGCAGGCCCAGCGCCACGCCGGCCAGCGTGCCGCCAGTGCCCACCGCGCAGGTGAAGCCATCGATGCGGCCTTTGGTTTGTCGCCAGATTTCCGGGGCGGTGGTGCGGATGTGCGCCAGCCGGTTGGCGACATTGTCGAACTGGTTGGCCCAGATCGCGCCCGGCGTTTCCCCTGCGATGCGGCGGCTGGTGTGCACATAATGGCCGGGGTTGGCATAGGGGGCGGCCGGCACCAGCACCAGTTCGGCACCCAGCGCGCGCAGCGTGTCCATCTTCTCGCGGCTCTGGGTTTCGGGCATGACGATGATGGTTTTATAGCCACGCGCCGCGCCCACCACCGCCAGGCCGATGCCGGTGTTGCCGGCAGTGCCTTCCACGATGATGCCGCCGGGTTTGAGCAGGCCCTGTTTTTCCGCATCCTCAATTATGCCCAGCGCGGCGCGGTCCTTCACGCTGCCGCCGGGATTGAGGAATTCTGCCTTGCCCAGGATGGCGCAGCCGGTTTCCTGGCTGGGGCCCTTCAGGGTGAGCAGCGGCGTGTTGCCGATCAGGCTGATGATGTCGGGGGCGATATGCATGGGGCGCTTTTACGCCCGCGCCGGCCTTGCTCGCAAGGAAGCATAGGGTCAGGACCCATTAATTCCATGCCCCGGCACGGCCCGCTGTGCCGGGGCGCTGCGGGCCGCCCTACGGGTTGAACGGGGAGGCAAAATGGCGGCGTCGGACGGCCTTGCCGGGGGGCGCTGCCCCGCCTGCGGCCGCCCTCCTTGCCATTTTGCCTCCCCGTTCAATGACGGGGTATGGAATTAATGGGTCCTGACCCTAGTTGTGCCTTGGCAAAGCCCGGCTAGAGTAGCGCCAAGATGCGCCCCCTGATCATGCCTGCCCTTGCCCTGTTGTTGGCTGCCTGTTCCGGCGGCCGGCCCGGCGGCGATCTCGACGTGGCGGTGGTGGGCGAAGGGCCGCTGGCCGAAGAACTGGCGCAGGAAGCCAGCCGGGCCACGCTGATCCGGCGCGGCAGCGGCGGCGAAGTGGTGGCTGGCGTGGCGACGAGCTGGCGCTTTCTGGATGACGGCGACGATCTGATCCTGCGGCTGGCGCCCTTGCGTTGGCCGGGCGCGGGCGAAAAGCCGGGGCTGGAACTGGTGGCGCAGGATGTGGCCCTGGGCCTGCGCCGCAGCGGCAATGAGGGCCGCGCTGCCCTTGCCGCCGCCGGGCTGAGCAAGCGCGGCACCGCCCGTGCGCCCATTGCCCGCGTGGTGGAGCTCGCGCCGCAACCAGCCACCCCGCTGCTGCTGGATTGGCTGGCCGAACCGGCGCTGGCGGTGCGTGATCGGCGTGGTCGGCTGTTTCCCGGGCCGTATGTGCTGGAAAAGGATGGCGGGGCCTGGCGCCTGCAGCGCCGCAGTGAACGGCCGCTGCCCGATGCCCGCGCCGCCAGTATCCGTATCGCGTCCGTCGACGCTGCCGCTGCGGTTTCAGCCTTTGCCAAGGGCGAGGTGCAGCTGGTGCTGGGCGAAGGCCTGGCCGGGCTTGGCGCGGCGCGGGCGGCCGGGCAGGGGCGGGCGTTGAAGCTGGAGACGGTGCCGGGCGTGATTGGGCTGGCCATCAATGCCAAAAGTGGCCTGCTCACCGATGTGCGGCTGCGCCGCGCGCTGCTGTTGGCCGCCGATGGCGCGCCGATGGCCAATCGGCTGGCGCTGGCCCTGCTGGTGCCGCAGAACCGGTTGTGGGATGGCCTGCCGCCGCCCAGCGACGATCGGGCGCGCCCCGCCGAGGAGCGCCGCGCGCTGGCCGCTGCGCTGCTGCGGGAAATTGGCATCGGGCCGGAACAGCCGCTGCGCCTGTCGCTGCTGGTGCCAGCCGGGCCGGAATTTCAGGCGCTGGCCGAAACGCTGGCGGCCAATCTGCAGCCGCTGGGCATCAGCCTGGCCGTGCAGCGTGCGCGCCCCGGTGGTTTTGCCGCAGCGCGGCGCAGCGGCGCGGCCGATCTGGCGCTGGTTGAACAGACGGCGCGTGTGGCCGATGTGGTGGCGCACTTGGATCAATGGCGCTGTGGCCGGGTGCGCCCGTGCAGCGCGGCTGCTGATCGCCTGCTGGATGACGCGGCGGCGGGCAATGATCTCACCGCGCGGCAGGCAGCAGCGGCAGCGGCGGAAGCGGCGCTGATGGCCGATCCGGCGTTCATTCCGTTGCTGCGGCCGGTGCGCTGGGCGCTGGTGGCGAATGAACTGTCAGGGTTCCAGGCCAATCTGCTCGGGCGTCATCCGTTGGGCCGCATTGCCGGCGATGGCCGCTGAGCCTGCAACCTTTTCACGGGTGCTGCGAGGTTCGGGCATGTCCACGCGCGTCTGCAGCCATGACCAGTGACGAGGCCACATTGGCCCGGCTGATGTGCGCGGCCCAGGCCGGCGATGCCCTTGCCTATCGCCAGTTGCTGGGGATGGCAGCGCCGCTGCTGATGCGCTGGTTCCGGCGCAGGGTGGCGCCGGCTGATCTGGATGATCTGGTGCAGGATACGCTGCTGGCTGTGCACCAGCGCCGGGCGAGCTGGGATCCGGCGCGGCCGTTCCTGCCGTGGCTGGCGGCGATCGCGCGCTATCGCTGGGTGGATCGTCTGCGCCGCGCCCGGGTGCGCGATACCGATGCATTGTTCGATGATATTGCGGTGGAATCGGGCGAAGCCGCGCTGATTGGCCGGCTGGGCTGTGATCGGTTGCTGGCGCTGCTGCCGGGGCCCCAGGCGGCGGCCATTCGCGCCGTGAAGATCGAGGGACTGAGTGTGAACGAGGCGGCGGCGCGGCTGGGCCAATCGGAATCGATGATCAAGGTGAATGTGCACCGCGGCCTGAAACGCATGGCCGCGGCGGTGGACGAGGATAGGTGATGGCTGAGTTTTCTCCCAACCAGCAGCTTGAGGCGCTGATGGATCGGCTCGCGGCCGATGTCGCGCCGGTCCAGCCGCTGGAAGACCGGCCCACCATGCTGGTGCTGGCCACGCTGTTGCTGGTGGCGGCGGTGCTGATGCTGGCCTGGCTGGGGCTGCGGCCCGATCTGATGGCCGGGCAGCCGCATCCGATGTTCCTGCTGCGCTGTGGCACGTTGGCGGTGCTGGGGCTGGTGAGTGTGGCCGCCGTGCTGGCCCAGGCGCATCCCGGCGTGGGTCGCAGCAATGCCGGCTGGAAAGAGGCGGCGGCGATGGCGCTGCTGTTCCCGCTATCGGGCGCGATCATGGCGCTGGATCAGCCCGAACATGCCATGTCGATGGCCAGCGCTGCCAGCGGCTGGGAATGTTTGCGGATGAGCTTGGCGACCGCTGCCTTGTGCGCGGTGCCCATGGTGCTGCACCTGCGGCGCGGTGCGCCGGTGGCGCCGCAGCGCGCTGGCCTGCTGGTGGGCCTGGCCGGCGGCAGCCTGGGCGCGCTGGCTTACAATCTGCACTGCCCCTATGATTCGATGGTCTATACCGGGCTGTGGTACGGTCTGGCGGTGGGCATTGCCGCGCTGGCGGGGCGCCTGGTGGTGCCCCGCCTCGTGCGCTGGTAGCGGTTCAGCACTGCTTGACGGTGCCGCGGCCGATCTCGCGGCCGGCCAGAGCACCGGCACCGGCGACGAGCGCCGTCTGACCGACATTGCCGCCCAGCAGGGCCGTGCCGACACCGGCAATCACCGCACCGGCAACGGCGCCGCGCGCCTTGGCGCGTTTCTTGGCACGCTGGCACTGGGCCAGCGTGTTGTACTGCTTGCCGTTATACTCATACAGCGTCGGCTGGCCCTGCTGGGCAAAGGCCGGCGTGACCGAAGGCAGCATCAGGCCCAGCGAAACCGCAAGCATCAGGGGGGTACGCATCATCATTCTCCTCTTGCACGGCCTGTAAACCAGGGCGCATGCTTGGTGGGTTAACCGTGGGCGCACTTTCCGATCACAGCAAGCGTTATCTTAAGGTTCAGCCGATGTTCAAGCTGGCAGGTGAAAGGTGAATTCATGATGAAGCAGATGATCTTGCCGGTTCTTGCCCTTCTGGCCAGTGCGCCGGCCTTCGCCCAGCCTGCCGGACCGGCAGACGAGTATGTGCCCGAAATACGTGACGCCGTTGCCGCCGCCGCGCTGGCACCGCCGGCGATGGACGCGCGCCTGATGCCGACTGCCGCGGATGCGGCGGCGCTGCCGCCCGGCTGGAAGCCGGCCACCGCAGAATCCTGGGCGCCGGCCACGGCGCAATCCTGGCAGCAGCTGGCACAGGTGATGCCGGCCGTGCAGAGCCAAGGTTGGCAACAGGGTTGGCAGCAACCACCGCCGGTGCAGGTGGTGCACACGCGCACCGTGGTGCCGGTGCCCGTGCCGGTTGCCTATGGCGGTTGGGGCGGCCCGGCCTATGGCGTGCCGATTGGCTGGGGTGGCGGCTGGAACAGAGGTTGGAACCGTGGTTGGAATCGAGGCGGCTGGAATGGCGGCTGGGGCCCGGGCGTGGTGATTGGCGGCGGTTTTGGCGGCGGCTGGAACCGTGGCTTTGGCGGCGGCTGGGGTGGCGGTCGCGGCT
The DNA here is from genome assembly GCF_945882885.1 of Sandarakinorhabdus limnophila DSM 17366. GTDB lineage: Bacteria > Pseudomonadota > Alphaproteobacteria > Sphingomonadales > Sphingomonadaceae > Sandarakinorhabdus > Sandarakinorhabdus limnophila_A. The sequence continues at coordinate 3,952 of NZ_CAMCWT010000036.1, read as the reverse complement.
GGGGCCGTTGCCGCGGTACGGGCGGTGGCGCGCTGGTGGGCGGCATTGCCGGCGCCAGCATCGGCTATGGCCTGGGCAATCGCTGGGATCGCACGCCGGGCGTGATCATCGGCGGCCTGGTTGGCGCGCTGGCTGGCAGTGCGATCGAGCGTTCAGGCTGCTGGGTCGGTAATCGCCGCCAGAAAGGCCGGCCCCCAGCTCTCCAGCTTCACGGCGCCCACGCCGGGTATGCGGGCCATGTCGGCCATGCTTTGCGGGCGGTGGGCGGCCATGGCGCGCAGGGTTGCATCGGCAAACACGATATAGGGCGGCACCCCGGCATCGGCGGCGAGTTGCCGGCGCAAGCTGCGCAATTCATCGAACAGGGCGCGATCCTGCGGTGCCACATCGGCGCCTGCCGCGCTGCTGCTGGCTTTTGCTGCCCGGCGCGGCTCCACCTGCTTCAAGTTGATGGCCACTTCGCCCTTCAGAATCGGCCGCGCGGCGGGGCCCAGCATCAGGCCACCATGCTGGGGATCACGCTCCAATGCGTCGATGGCTTCAAGCTGGCGGGCCAGGCTTTTCCACTGATCGGCGGGCCAATCCTTGCCGATGCCGAAAAGCGGCAATCGGTCGTGGCCGAATTTCTGCACTTTTTCCGTCGCCTTGCCGCCCAGCACCTCGATCAGGTGCCCGGTGCCAAAGCGCTGCCCGGTGCGATACACCGCCGAAAGCAGCTTGCGCGCGGCTTCAGTGGCATCTAGCAGCGTGGGCGGGTTCAGGCAATTGTCGCAGTTCCCGCAGGTGGCCGGCGCGGTCTCGCCGAAATAGCGCAGCAATTCCTGTCGACGGCACCCCGCCGTTTCGAGGAAAGCAATCAGCGCGTTCATGCGGCGGGCTTCGTTGGCCTTGTGGGCATCACTGCCATCGCCGGCCGCGATGAAGCCGCGCAGCCGGGCGACATCCTCGCCGCCCCAGATCAGGTGCGCCACGGCCGGATCGCCATCGCGCCCGGCGCGGCCGGTTTCCTGGTAATAGGACTCGATCGATTTGGGCAGGCCGGCGTGCACCACGAAACGCACATCGGGTTTGTTGATGCCCATGCCAAAGGCGATGGTGGCACACATCACCATGTCTTCGCTTTTCACGAAATCCGCCTGGTGCCGGCTGCGGATGCCGGCTTCCAACCCGGCATGATAGGGCCGGGCGCGGTAGCCGGCTTCCACCAGCCAGTCGCAGATCTTTTCGGTGGCCGCACGCGTGGGGGCATAGATGATGCCAGCGCGACCGGCTTGGCCGGCCATGAAGGCCAGCAACTGGCGATGCAGGGTGTCGCGCCCCACCACGTCATAGTGGATATTGGGCCGATCAAAGCCTGAAAGCGTGATGCGATCGCTGGCAATGCCCAGCTGCAGCGCGATGTCGGCGCGGGTCTCGCGATCGGCGGTGGCGGTGAGCGCAATGCGCGGCACGCCGGGCAGGGAATCACAAAACGGCTTCAGGCGGCGATATTCGGGGCGGAAATCATGGCCCCACTGGCTGACGCAATGGGCTTCGTCGATGGCGATCAGGGCGATTTCCGTGCGCTGCACCATCTGGCCGAAACCATCCGAAAGCGCGCGTTCGGGCGAAACATAGAGCAGATCAAGCTGGCCATCGACAAAATCGCGCCACACCTGGCCGCCATCGGCCGATTGGCTGTTCAACGTGCCGGCACGCACGCCCTGGGTGTGCAGCGCCTGCACCTGATCTTCCATCAGCGCGATCAACGGCGAGATCACCAGCGCCGTGCCGGGCCGCACCAGCGCCGGCACCTGATAGCACAGCGATTTGCCCGCCCCGGTCGGCATGATCGCCAGGCAGTCGCGGCCAGCAATCACGTCGCTGATGATCTGTTCCTGAGGATCGCGGAATTCGGCGTGGCCGAACACACGGTGCAGGATTTCATGGGGGGTCATGGCGCCGTGGATAGCGAAGGCGTTTCGCACCTGCTATGCTTTTTCCACGAGGCGCGTGGCGATTTCCCTAGCCGGCCAATATGCTGGGCTGGCAACCCTGCTGCTGGTGGCGATCTGGATCTTGTGGACAGAGCTGCGCCCGCCAGCCACCGCCGCCAACCAGCCCCGGCACAGCATCGCCATCACCGCCGCGCCGCTTGCCGGCGCCGGCAGCAAGATCGGCCCGTTCCGCCTGACGAGCGCGGCTGTGCTGACCAGCCCGGAAACATCGTTCGGCGGCCTTTCGGGCCTCGCCGCGCTGCCGGATGGCCGGTTGCTGGCGGTGACCGATGCCGGGGATTGGCTGCTGTTCCGCCCCGGCGCACCATCGGGTGAAATGGGCAGCATCAGCATGCCCGGCGACGTGAAAAGCGATCGCGATGCCGAAGCGATTGCCTTCACGCCGGATGGCCGCACGCTGATCAGCCTGGAACAGCAGCACCGCATCCTGGGCTTTGCCGGCCATGGCCCGCCGCTGACCCCGGTTGGCGCGCCGCTGTATCGCACCGATACCATGGGCTGGCCGCCCAACGGCGGCGGCGAATCGCTGACGGTGCTGGGCGATGGCAGCCTGATCTGGATTGCCGAAAATGTCGTCTCGGCCAATGGCGCGCGCACCGCGCTGCTGGTGGCGCCGTCTGGCTCCACCCGCCGGATCATGACCGATGCGGTTGATGGCTTTGCGCCCACCGATGCAGTGGCGCTGGACGAAACCCACCTGCTGGTGCTGCACCGCCGCTTCACTGGTGCCGAAACCGCCGCTGCGATCAGCATCGTCGATCTGGCACCGGTGTTGGCCGGCGGCAGCGCCGCGCCGCGCCGGCTGCTGGCGCGCTGGGGGCGGGATGGCAAGTGGTCGGTGGACAATATGGAAGGCATCGCACTGGTGCGCCGCAAAACCGGGCCGCCGATTGTCTATCTGGTGTCCGATGACAATTTCTCGGCCGCGCAGCGCACGCTGCTGTTGCAACTGGAGATCATTGCGCCGCTGCGGTGACGCTGCCGGGGTGCCACATTGACCAGAAATTCGGCGCGTCACCATGCTGCCATTCATTGCGCACGGCAAAGCCATGCGCCTGATAAAGGCCGACGTTGGATGGCGTGGCGGTTTCGAGATAGCAGGGCTGGCCTGCGGCGCGGGCCAGGCCTGCGCGCAGTAGTGCGCCGCCAATGCCCGTTCCCTGTGGTTCAGGGGCGACACCGATAAACTGCAGATACCAGTGCGGGCGGCGATCGTGCTGATGGTCCATGGCGCCCATCAGGCCCAGCGTGCGCGGCAGGGCGGTGGTGAAGGTGGCGACAAGGCGCGGCAGGTTGGCGATCAGGCTGGTGGTGGGCAGCCCCCAGGCCCCCGGCGGTCGCCACAGCGCGGCGCCGATGATGCGGCCGTCGCTGGCGCAGGCGACATGGGCCAAGGGCAGCCGGCCGTCGGCACGGGTGATCAGATCAAAGAATCGGGTCAGCCGGGCGGGGCGCCGGGCGGCATCGGGGAAGATCCAGGCCAGCGCCGGATCATCGATGAAGGCAGCGGCCAGCACGGCGATGATGGCCGGGCGGTCTGCCAGCGTGGCGGGTCGAACACGGGGTTGGGGCGCATGGCCGGCAGCATAAAAGATGCAGGCACAAACAAAAGCGGCCCAAACAAAAGCGGCCGGACTTGGTGCCCGGCCGCCTTGGCGAATCACAAGAGCAGCGCGGCCTCAGGCGGCGGCGGTCAGCTTCTTGTTGATTTCCTTCTTCAGCTTGACGCAGCGGTCAGACAGAAGCTCGTCCTTGGTCTTGACCAGCCAGTTATCAAGGCCGCCGACATGTTCCACCGAACGCAGGCCGTTCATCGACACGCGCAGACGCACGCCCTTGCCCAGCGCATCAGAGATCAGCGTCACGTTCTGCAGGTTGGGCAGAAAGGTGCGCTTGGTCTTGTTGTTGGCGTGGGACACGTTGTGGCCAACCTGGCGGCCCTTGGCGGTCAATTC
>NZ_CAMCWT010000035.1:0-30394 GCF_945882885.1 Sandarakinorhabdus limnophila DSM 17366 | reverse complement strand
ACCAGGTCGATCAGGCTGTTGGAACCAAGCCGGTTGGCACCGTGCACCGAAACGCAGGCAGCTTCACCCACCGCGAAAAGGCCGGGCACCACGCTGTCGGGGTTGCCACCCTTCAGGGTGACGACTTCACCATGATAGTTCGTCGGAATACCACCCATGTTGTAGTGCACGGTTGGCACCACTGGGATCGGCGCCTTGGTGACGTCCACACCGGCAAAAACCTTGGCGGTTTCCGAAATGCCGGGCAGGCGCTGGGCCAGCACGGCGGAATCGATGTGATTGAGGTGCAGGTGGATGTGGTCGCCCTCAGCGCCGACACCGCGGCCTTCGCGGATTTCCATCGCCATCGAACGGCTGACGACGTCACGGCTGGCAAGATCCTTGGCCGACGGAGCATAGCGTTCCATGAAACGCTCACCCTGGCTGTTGGTGAGGTAACCGCCCTCCCCGCGCGCGCCTTCGGTGATCAACACGCCGGCGCCATAGATGCCGGTGGGGTGGAACTGCACAAATTCCATGTCCTGCATGGCAACGCCGGCGCGGATCGCCATGCCGCCCCCGTCACCGGTGGAGGTGTGCGCGGATGTGGCTGAGAAATAACAACGGCCATAGCCACCGGTCGCCAATACCGTCTGGTGACTGCGGAAGCGGTGGATGCTGCCATCCTCCATGTTGATGGCGATGACGCCCTTGCACTCCCCATTCACCATGATGAGATCAATGGCGAAATATTCGATGTAGAAATCCGTGCTGTACTTGAGGCTCTGCTGATAGAGCGCGTGCAGCATGGCATGCCCGGTGCGATCTGCCGCGGCGCAGGTGCGCTGCGCCGGTGGGCCGCTCCCCATGTTCTGCATCATGCCGCCAAATGGACGCTGATAAATGCGACCGGCCTCGGTGCGGCTGAACGGCACACCGAAATGCTCCAGCTCGTAAACCGCGGCCGGGGCTTCCTTGCACAAATACTCGATCGCGTCCTGATCGCCCAGCCAGTCGCTGCCCTTCACCGTGTCATACATGTGCCAGGTCCAGTGATCCGGGCCCATGTTGCCGAGCGCGGCCGCAATGCCGCCCTGCGCGGCAACGGTGTGGCTGCGGGTGGGGAAGACCTTGGTGATGCAGGCAGTTTTCAGCCCAGCTTCGGCAATGCCCATGGCAGCACGCAAGCCGGAGCCGCCGGCTCCCACCACGACAGCGTCGTAAACATGATCGATAATCTGATAGGCTTCAGGCACTTGAGCTTCCAATCAACCGGCAGACAGTGCGACCTTGAGCACCGAGAACAGTGACAGGGCAGCAAGGGCAAAGGTGTAGAAGTTGAGGGCCAGCATGGCGATGACGCGCTTTGACCCATGCAGATAATCTTCCAGCATCACCTGCACACCCAGGCGGAAGTGCCAGAAAACGCTGACCACCAGCAGACACATCGGCACCGCCACCAGCGGCTGGCGCATCCACATCACCGTGCTGGCATAATCCAGGCTGGGCAGGCGAGCGAGGCTGAAGACGAACCACAGCACCAGGAACAGGCTGGCCACCGCCGTGACGCGCTGCAACCACCAGTGATGGACAACCGCGCCGCCGCCGGCACCAAGACCTCGGACGCGGCCAAGTTGGGTTCCGTTACCCATGATCAATACCCCCGGCCGAGAAGGATGAAGGCCCAGAAGGCCAGCGTGGCAATGGCCGAAAATGCAAAGGTCGCCAGCGCCATGCGGCGCGATGTTACCAGATCAAAGCCTTCGCCCGAATCCATGATGAAGTGGCGGATGCCGCTGCCCATGTGCTGGAACATCGACCAGGTGAGACCAAAGCCGACAACCACGCCCAGCGGCGAAAAAACGATGTCCTGGAACAGGCGATAATAGGTTGGCCCGCTGGCCAGCGCCGCAAGCCACCAAGCAAAGATCACCACGGCGCCAAAGGCAAGCGCATGCCCCGTCACACGGTGCACGATAGAGACTGCCATGTGCACCCGCCATTTCCAGATGGTGAGGTGCGGTGAGAGCGGGCGCGGCGGCGGCGCTATTGGTCGAGATGCCATGAGTTGCCCTTCTTGCTGGCCCCTTTCGCTGCCCTGCCCTGCGGCCGAACGAGCGGATGGTTATGCGGGCCTTCATACCGTGCCTGCGCTGCGGTGCAACAGGCGCAAGATGATTAGGTCCTCACCCGGCGCACTGAATCAGAACGGTGCGCTCCAGCCCGGCATATCGGTGCACCAGTGCGTCGCGGTAGCTGTCGTCGGCCATCATGGCGAGGAAGTGCTGCCGGCTGGGGTAGCGCACCAACAGAAGCTTGTCCCAATTGGTCGCATCCGTGCCGGCCTGGCCGATGAAGACCTGCTCACATGGACCATCATAAAGCACCTCCGCCTGGGAAATGGCGCCGACCGCCACGGTGAAGGCATGCTGATAGCGGTCATAGGCCGCCTTGCCCGAACAGGAGGCCATGCCAGCCTCGGGCGAGTAGTTCGCGGTCTCGCGGAACTTCAGCAGGTTCATCATCACCACCGGCCCGTCACGGCCGTGATCGCGTAGGTTTCGAACCTGATCTCGGGTGGGATCGATGCTGGAATCATGATTATTATGAGAGGGAATGGCCATGGCACAGGGACTCGCAGTTGTGATCGATCAAGCGTAGCATCGCACCAATGACCGTGAAGATGCGGCGCTCGAAATGGGGAGGATGTGATGGCAACGATTGCTCCGGCCAGTGTGGCTGCTATTCCACTTGATGTGATCGATGTGTCTGACGCAACGCTGTATGGCAACGACAGTTGGCGGCCGGTGTTCGCCCGGTTGCGCGCCGAAGCCCCCGTCCATTACCAGGCCAACAGCCCGTTCGGCCCGTTCTGGTCGGTGAACAGCCACGCCGACATTATGGCGGTGGAGGCCCGGCCCGATATCTTCTCCTCCAGCCACGAATTCGGCGGCATCACCGTTGTCGATCTGTTTGGCGAGTATAATCTGCCGCAGTTCATCGCGATGGACCGGCCGCGCCACAGCGATCAGCGCCGGGTGGTGGCGCCGGCCTTTGGCCCATCTGAAATCGCCCGCATGGCCATCGAAGTCCGCAAGCGCACGAGCGAACTGCTCGACGGACTACCGATTGGTGAGGCATTTGATTGGGTTGACCGCGTCTCCATCGAATTGACCACTGGCATGCTGGCCATATTGTTTGATTATCCCTGGGAAAAGCGTCGCGATCTTACCTTGTGGTCAGACTGGGGTGGCGACATCGAAGCGGCATTGAACCCGGCGACCAAGGATATCCGCCAGCAGCACCTGATTGACATGACCAACGCGCTCGATGCCCTGATGACCGAGCGCAAGGCCAAGCCGCCAACCGGCGACCTGATCAGTGCCATGGCGCACAGCGATGCCATGGGCGATATGCCGTTCCAGGAACGCACTGGAAACTATATCCTTTTGATTGTGGGCGGTAATGATACCACCCGCAATTCGATGTCGGGCCTGGTGGAGGCCTTCAACCGTTTTGACGGCGAATGGGCCAAGTTAGAGGCCGACAACAGTCTGATTTCCAATACAATTTCGGAAGTCCTGCGTTGGCAGACGCCGCTCGCCCATATGCGGCGCACGGCGGTGGAAGATGCCGATATCGCCGGGGTTCCGGTGAAGAAGGGCGACAAGATCGTCGTCTGGTACATCAGCGGCAACCGCGACGAGAGCGTGTTCCCGGATGCCGAAACCTTTGATATCACACGCGCAAATGCCCGCAGGCACCTGTCGTTCGGCTTTGGCGTCCACCGGTGTGTGGGCGCGCGGCTGGCGGAGTTGCAGATCGCGGTGCTGCTGGAGGAACTTCTGGCCCGCAAATTGTTCCCGCGTCAGGTGGGAGCCGCCGAGTATGTGGCGCAATGCTTCGTGCACGGTTTCCGAAAGCTGCCGGTTGTGCTTGAACGGCGTTGATGCCGAAGCTTGATCTGTCCGCCCTGCCCGTCCGCTCTGGATCGGGATATCTGCCGCCGTTTGATGGCCCGGTGCTGGCGCGATCATGGCGCGCGGTGGCGGCGGCTGGCGGTCTGTGTCAGTTCGGTGCCAATCTGGTGACACTTGAGCCCGGCGCCTGGTCCAGCCAGCGTCACTGGCACACGCATGAGGACGAAATGCTGGTAATGCTGGCCGGCGAGGCGGTGCTGGTTGAGGAAAATGGCGAGACTCTGCTTACCCCCGGCGACATCGCCTGCTTCCCGGCTGGGGTTGCCAATGGCCATCATCTGCAGAACCGCTCCGCCCTGCCCTGCCAGTTCCTCGCCATCGGCACCGATCAGCCAGACATCGACGAATGTCATTATCCCGATATCGACATGCACCTCGATCCCTCCGGCTTCCGGCGCAAATCGGGGCCGGCGGCGTGATGGGCCGACGCACGATTTTGGCCTCTGGGCTGGCCGCCGGTCTGGCAAGCCTGTTGCCGGCGCGACTGGCCGCGCAAACGTTGCGGCAGGGCGCCACTTCCCTCGGCCTGCGGGTGGCGCCTGATCTGGAAGCAATGGTGCCGGTTGCGGGCGGGCGCATTTACGTTCGGGTCAACGGCGCCCTAGGCGGGAAACCGCCGATCCTGTTCATCCACGGCGGGCCGGGCAGTTCGCACTGGAGCTGGCTCAATGCCACCGCGCTGGCCGATGATCGCGCCGTGATCCTGTATGATCAGCTCGATTGCGGCAGTTCCGATCGGCCGGGCGATCCGGTCAACTGGGCGGTGGCGCGCTTCCTGTCTGAGATCGAAGCGATCCGTGCCCATTTCGGCATCGCGCGCTGGCATGTGCTGGGCGGCAGTTGGGGCGGCACATTGGCACTGGAGTATGGCGCCACACGGCCCGGCGCCCTGGCCGGGCTGGTGCTGCAATCGCCGCTGATTTCCACTGAGGTTTGGCTGCGCGATGCGGCCGAACTGAAAGCCGGCATGCCTGCCGACGTGCGCGATCTGCTCGACCGCTGCGACACGCCCGGTGCCGCGCCGAAGGCTGACTGCGATGCCGCCACGGCGGCCTTTTATGCCCGCCATGTCCGCCAGGTGATCCCGCCGCCGGCGATTGCCGCATATCGGGATGCACTGCCGGCACCGTTTGCGGAAGGTCTGTACAATCACATGTGGGGCCGCGCCGAATTCGCCTGCACCGGAACGCTGAAGGATTACGACGGGCAACCCCTGCTCGAACAACTTGATCCCAAGCGCGCCTTGTTCGTTGCCGGCCAGGATGATGAGGCCCGCCCCGCAACGGTTGCCAATTTCGCCATCGCCGCCGGCGCCAGGTTCGCGGAAATCCCCGACGCCTCGCACAGCATCATGCTGGACAATCCCGCCGCCTATCTTGGCCTGCTCAGGCCGTGGCTGGCCCGGCAGGACGCCTGAGCCGCTCCTGCCGGTTCAAACGGCAAGCCGTTTGAACGTTTGACATTTGTTCAAACTGCAAGCCGTTTGAACGTTGCGTAACGCGGATTATCCACCCCGCACTTGCCCAGCGTCACGGCAAGCAACGCATCCACCAGCCCGGGCGTCGCTGCCCCCATCGTGCCGGCGCGCAGCTGTTCGCACATTTGGGTGCGCAGCGTGCCCAGCGGCGCATCATGCCCCATCACACCGGCAAGCAGCGCCTGTTCGCGGGCCTGCGGTTGTTGCGCCAGTTCGCGCGCCACGATGGCCAGGGCGTTGCCCGCCACCTTGGCGTGAAAGGCGCGGCGGCCTTTCAGTTCCGGTTCCAGTTCCGCCAGGAACAATTGCACCGCCTCGATCAGCGTGGTGGCTTCGATCTGTTCGGCCATCACACGCTCCCGAACTTGAACAGGTGCATCAGGTCCAATTCCACTTCGGAAACGCGGCGGCCGATGGCGGCACGTTCCACGTTGCGCAGCCGGCCCGAAACATGGTCATCACCCAGTTGCAGGCAGGCGATGCCCCATCTCAACGTGCCGAAGACTTCCCAGAAGGCCGCGCGCTCGCGATCGACCGGATCGCCACCGGCCGCCTCATAGGCCGCATAAAGTTCATCGCGCTGGCCAAAGCCGCCCACCGGCCGGTCCCACACGCCAAAACGCCAAGAATTACAGCACAGCCAGCCCAGATCCTCGTGGCCGTCACCCAAATGCGCCAGTTCCCAATCCAGCACCGCCACCAGGCCGTCGGGGGCCACCAGGAAATTGCCGGAACGGAAATCGCCGTGGACGATATTTGTCGGCGGCCGATCCGCCACCCGTTCCCGCAACCAGGCAAAGGCGAGATCGAACACCGGCGAATCGACGCCAAAGCGGCGATAATTGCTGAACATGCGATCCAGCGACTGCGCCGTACTGCCCGATGGCAAGGCCAGCCCGTCAGCAACGCTGATCGGCAACTGATGCAACCGGGCCAGCACATCGGCGCACTGGCGCGTCATCGCGGCGCGCGCCGGGGCATATTCGGGCAGCTTCAGCCATTTCGGCGCCAGCGCCTCGCCCGGCAGCCGGGCCATCACATAGGCTTCGCCCAGGCCATCTTCCGGTGTCAGCACCCGCACCACTTCGGCTACGGGCAGGCCGCGCTCGAAGGCGCGCTGTTGAAGCCGGGCCTGATCGGCACGCGGCAGGCCGCCTTCGGGCACGGAACCGGTGGCGGCGCATTGCAGGATCAGTGGCCAGGCTGCGCCATCGGCTGTCACGGCATCCACGGCAAAGGTGGCCGAGGACGCCCCGCCCGACAATTGTTCCACATGGGCAACGGTGGCGCCAACCAGCGCCGAAATGATCTCAGGCGTTGGAAGTTTTTGGGGAGCAGCCATCAGTCGCTGGCCAGGCGGGCGTAGCTGACTTCGTCGAACCACGCATCGCCATCGCGCCAGCTTTGCACGAAGCGTCCTTCCTCCCGGAACCAGCGGCGTTCCAGCACGCGCTGGGCCGGACGGTTGCGGGCATCGGTGACGGCAACCAGGCGGCGGCCGTTGCGGAACAGGCGGCGCACCATCGCTTCAACCGCTTCGGCACACAGGCCCTGCCGCTGCCAGCGTGGATCGAGCGCAAAGCCGAGTTCGGCCGTGGCATTCCACGGCGGCGAAAAACGGATGCCGAGGTCACCGATCATGCTGCCATCCTTGGCGGTCATCGCGAATTGTTGCCACCCATCGGAATCGGGAGCCGCGCGCCGCTGCATGGCCGCAATCACGGCGATGCTTTCTTCCACCGAACGTTCCAGTGGATCAAACGGCGCGGCGGCGCGGCTGCGGTGCCAGTCGGCAGCGTCATCCACCTGCATCGGCCGGATGAGCAGTCGATCCGTTTCAATTTCCCAGTCATTCATCCTGTAACCGAATTGTCGAACTGCGATTGGTCTTTCCCTTGCACGATGGCAACGGTCGGGCAAGAAGCGTCAGTGCCGGGGCGTGAGCCGGGCTTGAAAAAACATCAAACATCTGCAACTTCCCTGCGCCATGGCCCGGCGAACGGAATTGTTCGGGGCTGCCGTGGTGAACGACCAAAGTCCGAAATCTTTGGGCCCGAAACTTTTTGGGAAGGAACTGCATGACGACCGTTGAAACCACAGGCATCGTTGCCATGCGCGCTGCGCTTTTGCTGAGCGTTTTCGCTACTGTTGCACTGGCTGCCCCCGCCTTTGCGCAAACCGCTGCCGCCGAAGTCGCCGGCGATGACGAGATCATCATCGTCACCGCCTCCAAGCAGGCCAAGACCCTGCAGGACACGCCGATTTCGGTGTCCGTCACGTCGAAGGCGCTGATCGAGAACGCCCAGATCCGCGATGCGCTTGACCTTCAGACGGTGGTGCCGTCCCTGCGCGTGTCGCAGCTGCAATCGTCGGCCAACACCAATTTCATCATCCGCGGCTTCGGCAACGGCGCCAACAACGTCGGTATCGAGCCTTCGGTTGGCGTGTTCATCGATGGCGTCTATCGCAGCCGTTCCGCCGCCCAGATCGGCGATCTGCCCAGCGTGGAGCGCATCGAAGTGCTGCGCGGCCCGCAATCGACCCTGTTCGGCAAGAACGCGTCGGCCGGCATCATTTCGGTCGTCACGTCGGAACCGAAGTTCGACTTCGGCGGCCAGGCCGAACTGAGCTATGGCAACTATAACGCCCTCATCGCGCGTGCCGAAATCACCGGCCCGATCAGCGAGACCATCGCCTTCAGCCTGGCGGGCAACTACAACCGCCGCGACGGCTATGTGTTCAACGAAGCACTGAACATCGACGAGAACGACCGCAACCGTGGCGGCGTGCGCGCCCAGCTGCTGTTCAAGCCATCCGAAGATTTCAAGCTGCGCCTAATCGGCGATTACGACAAGATCGATGAAATCTGCTGCTCGGTGGTCAACCTGGTTGACGGCCCGACCGGCAATGCCGTGCGTGCTCTCGGCGGCCGCATCATCTCCAATCAGCCGCTGGCGCTGCGTTCGTCGACCAACTTCCCGTCCACCAACGAAGTCGACAACTTCGGCTTCTCGGCACAGGCTGATTACAAGGCTGGCCAATTCGATCTCACCTTCATCGGTGCCTATCGCGGCGTGCGGCTTTCGACCAATGCCGACAGCGACTTCACCAGCGCCGACATCATCGGTGAAAACACTGGCCGCAACGCCATCGACACCTACACGGCCGAATTCCGTGTCGCCTCGAAGTTTGATGGCCCGATCAACTTTCTGGTTGGTGCCTTCTATTTCCGGGAAAATATCGATGCCAGCGGTCAGCTGACCTTTGGCCGGGATTTCCGCGGCTATGCTAGCGCCCTGTCGGGCGGTGCCTATGTCAATCTGGAACCGACGCTGCGCGCGCTGCTGCCCGGCACCCCGGCTGGCCAGTTCGGCGCCCGCGGCCAGGGCCGGTTCGAAGAATATGATTACAAGAACCGCGCCATCTCGGTCTTTGGTACCGTGGATTGGAATATCGTCGAAAACCTGACCCTGACGCTGGGCGGCAACTACACGCACGACAGAAAGACCTATGCCACCAGCGTGGTCACCACCGACGTGTTCTCGGGCCTTGATCTGGTGCGCGCCGGCGTGAATGCCGGTGTGCCGGCCGTTGTCGCTGCCAATCCGCAGTTCAACCCGTTCCTGGGCCTGCGCGGCCTGCAGTTCATCCCGCCGTATCTCAACGTTCCCAATGCCTTTGAAGATGGCCGCACGTCGGACAGCGATTTCGCCTACACAGTGCGCCTGAACTACAAGTTCAACGAAAATGTGAACGTCTATGCCACCCACGCGACTGGCTTCAAGGCGAGCTCGATCAACCTTTCGTTCGATGCTCGTCCGCCGGCTTCGCTGTTCACCCCTGGTTCGACGGCGCAGTCGCCGGCACCGGCGGCATCGCCGATCCGCACCGCATTGGGCGCCAGCCTGCCGGTGAACCTCACCACCGGTTCGCGCTCTGCCAGCCCGGAATATGCCACCGTCTATGAACTGGGCATCAAGGGCCAGTGGGAAGGCTTTGGCTTCAATCTGGCTGCGTTCCGCCAGACCCTGAACGGCTTCCAGAGCAACGTGTTCTCGGGCACCGGCTTCATCCTGGCCAATGCCGAACAGCAGTCGGTAACCGGGTTCGAAATCGACGCCACCATCTCGCCGGTGAAGGATCTGCGCTTCTTCACCAACCTCACCTACCTCAACATGAAGTTTGACAGCTTCGTGGGCGGCGCCGCTTTGCAGAACGGCACCTTCTCCACCCTGCCGCAGGACCTTTCCGGCCTGCGCGTGGCTGGTGTGCCGGAGTTCTCCGTCTCGGTGGGCGGCGATTATACCGCCCGCCTGAACGACAGCACCAAGCTGAACTTCCACGTTGACTATCAGCACAACAGCCCGACGCAGATTGCGCAGGGCACGGTGGCGCTGCGCCGCGCGGTGGACAATTTGAACGCGTCGGCGACGCTGGTGCTCAACAACAAGTTGGACATCACCCTGTGGGGCCGCAACCTGACCAACGAAGCCTGGACCACCACCATCTTCCCGGGTGTGGCACAGGCCGGCACGCTGTCAGGCTATCGCAACCAGCCGCGCACCTATGGCGGCCTGCTGCGTTACCGCTTCTGATCAGCGGATTGCCGTGAACAACGGGGGGCGTGGCCAGTGGCTGCGCCCCCTTTCGTTTAACCAGCTTGCAAAATTACCGCGTCGCGGGCTTAAGACGACACGTGAGCCCGTGGGAACTTGCTGCGTCGGCGTTCGGGCTGGCCAACGTCGTGCTGCTCGCCCGGCGATCGGTGTGGAATTACCCGTTCGGCATGGCGATGGTGGCCATCCTGGCCGTCGTGTTCTGGAACAGCCGGCTGTATGCCGTGGCCAGCCTGCAGGTCTTCTTTTTCTTGGCCCAGGCGCAGGGCCTGTGGATGTGGCTGCGGGCACCGGCCGATGCATGCCAGGTGGCCGTGCGGCGCTTGCCACCAATGGGCTGGCCGGCGGTGCTGATCAGCGGCGTGATCGGCAGCGCTTTGCTGGCCCAGCTGTTGGCGCAAACCGATGCTGCCGCACCCATTACAGATGGCGCGGTGGCTGGCTGGTCGCTGGTGGCCCAGGTGCTGATCAATCTGCGCATGCTGGAAAGCTGGCCGTTATGGGTTGGCATCAACATTGTTTCAGTGGGTCTTTATGCCAGCCAGGCGCTGTGGGTGACAGCGGCGCTGTATGTGGCATTCCTCGCCGTCTCGATCTGGAGCTGGCGGCTGTGGCTGGCCGCGGAGCGGGGCTGAACCATGCTGGGCCTGCATGTGTGTTTCACCGGCGTGGAATCGACTGGCAAGACCAGGCTGGCAGAGCGGCTGTCGCGCCGGCTGAGCGGGGTGTTGATGCCCGAATATGGCCGCGAATATGCTGAAACCACCGGCACGGATTTCACGCCCGACGTGCTGCGCACCATCGCACGCATTCATGCCGAACGCCGCCACCGCCTGCTTGCGTCGCGGCCGCGCCTGCTGATCGAGGACACTAATGTGGTGATGACCGCCGCCTGGTTCCGCATGCTGCACGGCCACCGTGATCCCGCGCTGTCGGCAATGCCGGCTGGCGCCGATGTCTATCTGCTGTTCGCGCCCGACACGCCGTGGGTGGCCGATGGCACAGGACAATCCGTGGGCCGCGATCGCCTGATGTTCCAGGCTGCCATTGAAGATGAGATGGCCGCGCGCAACATCGAACCGGTGCTGATCATGGGCAATTGGCAGCAGCGCGAAGCCCAGGCCACCGCCGCCCTCACCCACCGGCTGGACAGCCTGCCCCAGTCGGCGTCATAGGGACCATCATGGCAAATATCCTTCTCACCGGCGCATCGCGCGGCATTGGCGCTGCGGCGCGCACCCTGCTGGAACAGTCCGGCCACACCGTCATCGGCCAATCAACGGCGGGTGCCGATGGGCTGATCGCCGCCGATTTCGCACAGCCGCGCGCGGCCGATGCGCTGTGGACCACCGCATTGGAGCAGGCCGGTGGGCGGATTGATGTGCTGGTCAACAATGCCGGCGTGTTCGAAGCCGCCCCGATTGCCGATGCTGATGGCTTTGCCGCCACCTGGGCGCGCAGTCACGCCATCAACCTGCAAAGCGCCGCTGATCTGTGCCGCCACGCTGTGCTGCATTTTCAGGAGAACGGCGGCGGCCGCATCATCAACGTCGCCAGCCGCGCCGGCCATCGCGGTGATTCGCCCCAGCATTGGCATTATGCCGCGGCCAAGGGCGGCATGCTGGCGATGACCAAGAGCATCGCGCGGGGCTATGCCGCGCAGAATATCCTCGCCTTTGCCATCACGCCCGGCTTCACCATGACAGGCATGGCGGAAGAATATCTCGCCAGCCGCGGCGGTGACAAGTTGCTGGCCGATATCCCGCTGGGCCGCGTTGCCATGCCGGAAGAAGTGGCCGAAATGATCCGCTGGTTGGCCAGCGACGCACCGGCGTCGATCACGGGCGCCACACTCGACATCAACGGCGCCAGCTACGTGCGCTGAGGACAGGAGTGAACATGCCGAATGTGACCGTGGTGGGTGCCCAATGGGGCGATGAAGGCAAGGGCAAGATTGTCGATTGGCTCTCTGCCCGCGCTGATGTGGTGGTGCGCTTTCAGGGCGGCCACAACGCCGGCCACACGCTGGTTGTGGGCGAAAAGGTCTACAAGCTGTCGCTGCTGCCTTCGGGTATCGTGCGCGGCACCCTGTCGATGATCGGCAATGGCGTGGTGTTCGATCCCTGGCATTTCCGCGACGAAGTCGCCCGCATTGCCGGCATGGGCGTGGATATCACGCCGAACAATCTGGCCGTCTCTGAAACCTGCCCGCTGATCCTGCCGCTGCACCGCGATCTGGATGCGCTGCGCGAAGATGCAATGGGCGCCGGCAAGATCGGCACCACAAGGCGCGGCATCGGCCCGGCCTATGAAGACAAGGTGGGCCGCCGGGCGCTGCGCGTCATCGATCTGGCGTATCTGGATGAAATCGGCCCGCAGCTCGAACGCCTGCTCGCCCATCACAATGCCCTGCGCGCCGGCTTTGGCGTGGCGCCGGTGGATGCCGCCGAACTGCAACAGCAACTGGCCGATGTGGCCCCGGCCGTGCTGCCCTATATCCAGCCTGTTTGGAAACGCCTGCGCGACGCACGCTGGCGGCGCGATCGCATATTGTTCGAAGGTGCGCAGGGCGTGCTGCTCGATGTCGATCACGGCACCTGGCCGTTCGTCACCTCCTCCAATGTCGTTGCTGGCCAAGCCGCGGCGGGTTCGGGGATGGGCCCGGATGCCACCGGTTATGTGCTGGGGATCACCAAGGCCTATACCACCCGCGTTGGTTCCGGCCCCTTCCCAACCGAACAGGAAAACGCAATCGGCCAGCTCCTGGGTGAGCGCGGCCATGAATTCGGGACCGTTACCGGCCGCAAGCGCCGCTGCGGCTGGTTCGATGCCGTGCTGGTGCGCCAGGCGATTGCCGTTGGCGGCATCACTGGCATGGCGCTCACCAAGCTGGACGTGCTCGACGGGTTCGACACGGTGATGATCTGCACCGGCTACCGCCTTGATGCCCGCGAACTCGATCATCTGCCTGCCCACCCGTCCGAACAGGCGCGGGTCGAGCCGATCTACGAAGAATTTGAAGGCTGGAGCGGATCGACTGCCGGCGCCCGCAGCTGGGCGCAGCTGCCAGCGCAGGCCATCAAATATATCCGCCGCATCGAGGAATTGACCGAATGCCCGGTGGCCTTGGTCTCCACCTCGCCGGAGCGGGAAGATACTATCTTGGTGAAGGACCCGTTCCAGGGCTGATTTGTAATTTTTATGTTAAATGTTCTTGCATTATCATAAATTTCTAACAAAGTGCCAGCATGTCATGTACTGCACTCGTTGTTGCCTTAATCCGCGAGGGTAAAGGCAAAGCCAGACTAGACGGACCCGGCAAGCGCGATGACGGCAATCGTCCGGCTCGCACCCTGGCCAGGCCTTGCGACCACAAGACATCGACGTACCGTAAGTGCCGGTCAACTGAAGCTCCTGGTGGGCCTGCGTGGCCGGCCATCCCTAAGCCCGTCGCGACCATCTGCGGAAATCTGTCCGCTCCGTGCGGGCGCACAGCGCCTCAGATGGTCGCGATACGCTAAGCCGGCTGTTCCTGGTTCGGACAGCCGCAGGGGTTGAAACATCCTGTGCGCCGTATGCGGCCACCTGAGGCCGTGCTGCGTTACGCAAACTTGGGGTGTTGGCGTTCAGAATGTTTGCGGGGGGTATCATTGCGGGGGCCATGCTGGGCAGTTTTACCTGTTTGGCGCCGGTTCACGGCAACGCCAGCACGGTGCGTTGTGCCAATCATCCGGAGGTGATCCGGTTGATGGGTTATGATGCACCAGCGATGCCGGCGACGTGCCTGCCCAGTGAAATCTGCCCACCCGGCGATCCCTTTGTGGCCCGCGATGCCTTGCGCGGCCGCAGGAACCGACAACCAGGGCCGCACTCTCGCTCGCTGCCGGGTCGAAACCATCGATCTTTCCTGCGCCATGCTGGCGACGCATCATGCCGTGCTCAGCAAGACCGCCGGCGATTGCAATTGCACGCCGGTTCGCCGCCGCCCGGCCTTGCTGCAATCGGTCCGTTATGAGCCGGGCGCGCTGCCCGCTGGGCTGCCCCAATCACTGCCAAACCCACTGCCGACCGGCACCCGGATCACCCTCGATTTGGGCGACTCGAACGCTGCCAACCGCCCGCGATCGGCTGCACCGGCTGTGATGGATGCAACGCCGCTCCGTGAAACGCCCTGGTCTCTGCCGGTGGCGGGCGCGCTGCTGATGATCGGCCTGTGGATGGCGATGGCCAATCTGGCGCTGCTGCAAATTGCCCATGAACGCTGGCCCTCGCGCGATCGCTGGGGGGCGCCGATGGACCGGCTGGATCCCTGGCTGTTCCTCGAGCTGGCCGCCGCCGGTGCTTCACCCGCGGCATGGACGGCGCTGTGGACCCGCTACGCCGGCCGCCAGCAGGAAGCGCTGCTGCCCCCCCTGCTCAACATCACTGGTATCCAGATCGGGCTGGTGATCGGCGCCCTTTGGTGGTGGATCGCCGGCTGAGCCAACTTGCCAACAGGCTTCCGGCCGATAAACAGGGCCAATGCCCCTGCCCATGATCGCCTTGGCCGCCGCTGTGGCCAGCTTCGCCTGCGAAGGCCCCAGCCATCACGATGGCGACAATGTGCGGTGCCCCAACGTACCTGGATCGATGCGGCTGCAGGGCATTGACGCGCCTGAAATGCCCGGCGCCTGCCGACCGGGCCGAGACTGCACGCCGGGCGACCCCTTTGCCGCCCGCGATTATTTGCGCAGCCTAACCGAGGGCAAGACCCTGCAATGCGTGCAGGAAGACACCGACAATTATGGCCGGCGCATCGTGAACTGCAACGCCGGCACGATGAACATCAGTTGCGCGATGATCGAATCCGGCCATGCCGTGCCGCGCTATGCCCCGCTGGATTGCAGCAGACCGTCGGCAGCACCGGACATCGCCCCGGATGTGATGGTTGAATCAACAGCTGAACCGAAGTCCCGACCAGAACCGGAACCGCCACCCGTGATCGTGCCCGCCAACCTGCCGGCGCGGCCGGGCACGTCGGGCCTTGATATTGGCATGGCGCCATTCGTCCTGCTCGGCCTGCTGCTTGTCAACCTGATCACATGGGCATTGTTTGCCATCGACAAACGCCGGGCTCAGGCCTTCCGTTCGCGCGAACGCATTGCCGAATCCACCCTCCTTGGCTGGGCGCTGGTGGGCGGCAGTCCGGCCGCATGGCTCGCCATGAACAGGCTGCGCCACAAATCGGCCAAGGACAGTTTCAAGCAGTCGCTGCTGCTGATTTCGGGGCTGCAGATCGGGGCCTTGATCGGCTTGCTGCACTGGCAGATTTCCGGATGAGCGGGATTGTGTTGCATCCGGCCGTCGCGACGATACGGATGATGGCCCGCTGCTGTGCTGGTCGCTCACTGTCGGTTGAGTGGATCGATTGCCCTGACCAGTGATTTCGATTGGCGCCGTCTGCCCGCCTGCCCTATGCGCAGGCTATGAGCAGCCATGATTTCGACCTGTTGGTAATCGGTGCCGGTTCGGGTGGGGTGCGCGCCAGTCGCATCGCCGCCGGCCATGGCGCCCGTGTGGCGGTGGCCGAGGAATATCGTGTGGGCGGCACCTGCGTGATCCGCGGCTGCGTGCCCAAGAAGCTGCTGGTGTACGGATCGCATTTCGCCGAGGATCTGGAAGATGCCCGCCGCTTTGGCTGGCAGATCGAGGGCAAGACATTCGATTGGGCTGTGCTGCGGGACAATGTGGCGGCCGAAGTCGACCGGCTGAACGGTCTGTATCAGAACACGCTCGACAACAACAAGGTGACCACCCTGCTGGGCCATGCCCGCATCATCGATGCGCAAACGGTAGAGCTCGAAGGCCAGCGCCATACGGCTAGCACCATCTTGATTGCCAGCGGCGCGCGGCCCTTCACGCCTGATATTCCGGGCGCCGAACATGGCATCACCTCAAACGACGTGTTCCACCTGCCCACCCTGCCCCGCCGCATGGTGATCGCCGGCGCCGGTTATATCGCCACCGAATTTGCCGGCGTGTTCCATGAACTGGGCGTGGACGTGACACTCATCAACCGCAGCGAAACGATCCTGCGCGGCTGGGAACCTGCGCTGTCCGATCGCCTTTTGCAGATCAGCATTGCCAAGGGGCTGAACTTCAAGCTGAACTGCCGGCTGGAACGGGTGGAAAAGACCGAAGCCGGCCTCGTGCTGCACTTCGCCGATGGCAAGACCATGGAAACCGATGTTGTGCTGTGGGCACTGGGCCGGGTGCCGAATGTCGAAGGCCTCGGGCTGGAGGGTGTTGGTGTTGCGCTGAACGAGAAGGGCGCGATTGCCGTGGATGCGGACAATCGCACCAACGTGCCTACCGTCTTCGCCGTCGGTGACGTGACAGACCGCGTGCAACTCACCCCCGTGGCCATCCGCGAAGGCCACAGTTTTGCCGATCGCCAGTTCGGGGAGAAGAACTGGCATGTGGATTACAACGCCATCCCGTCGGCGGTGTTTTCCAATCCGCCGTTGGGCAGCGTGGGCATGACCGAAGCCCAGGCCCGCAACGCCTATGGCCAAGTGAAGATCTATACCTCCGATTTCTGGCCGATGAAGAATGTGCTGGCCGGCCGCAACGAACGCGCGTTGTACAAGCTGGTTGTAGACGCCTCCTCAGACCAGGTGGTGGGCGCTCACATGATCGGCCCGGATGCGCCGGAAATCCTGCAGGCGGTGGCTATCGCGGTGAAGGCCGGGCTGACCAAGGCGCAATTTGATGACACAATGGCGCTGCACCCGACGATGAGCGAAGAACTTGTGTTGATGAGGTGACTTGCTCATCTTGGTGATTTGCCGCAAAGCGCGGCCATCATGACGAAGAACTGGACCCACGACAGCTGGCGCGGCCACGAAGCCCGGCAATTGCCCACCTACCCCGATGCCGATGCGCTGCGGGCGGTGGAAACCGAACTGCGCTCCTATCCGCCGCTGGTGTTTGCCGGCGAAGCCCGCAACCTTACGACACGGCTCGCAGACGCGGCATCTGGCAAGGCCTTCCTGTTGCAGGGCGGCGATTGCGCCGAAAGCTTTGTCGAATTCCACCCCAACACCATCCGCGATACCTTCCGCGTGCTGCTGCAGATGGCGGTGGTGATGACCTTTGCCAGCAAGATGCCGATCGTGAAGGTGGGCCGCATGGCCGGCCAGTTCGCTAAGCCGCGATCGGGGGATTTCGAGGAAATCGATGGCGTGTCGCTGCCGAGTTATCGCGGCGACAATGTCAACGACATCGAATTCACTGCCGAAGCGCGCATGCCCAACCCGCAGCGGATGATCCGCGGGTACATGCAGTCAGCATCGACCCTGAACCTGCTGCGGGCCTTTGCCAGCGGCGGCTATGCCAATCTGCACCAGGTGCACAAATGGAACCTGGATTTTGCCGCGCGCAGCCCCTGGGCCGAACAATATACGCAACTGGCGGACCGGATCGGCGAAGCGCTGGACTTCATGGAAGCCATCGGCCTGTCACCCGATACCGTGCCGCAGCTGAAGGGCACCAGCTTCTTCACCAGCCACGAGGCGCTGCTGCTGGGCTATGAAGAAGCGATGACCCGGCAAGACAGCCTGACCGGCGATTGGTACGACACCTCGGCCCATATGCTGTGGATTGGCGACCGCACGCGCTTTGCGGGCAGCGCGCATGTGGAGTTCCTGCGCGGCGTGGGCAATCCGCTGGGCCTGAAATGCGGGCCAAGTTTGGAGCCGGATGACCTGATCCGCCTGCTCGATACGCTGAATCCGGGGAACCAGCCGGGCCGTATCACCCTCATCACCCGATTTGGCCATGACAAGGTTGAGGCGCATTTGCCCCGCCTGATTCGCGCCGTGAAGCGAGAAGGTCACCATGTCTTGTGGAGCTGCGACCCCATGCACGGTAATACGATCAAGGCCGGAGGGGGCCTGAAAACCCGTCCGTTCGACCGAATTCTGACTGAAGTGACCCGATTCTTCGCGGTTCACCGCTCGGAAAATACCCATGCCGGTGGCATCCATCTGGAGATGACTGGTCAGGATGTCACGGAATGTACGGGAGGTGCCATCGCCATTTCGGACGAAGGCCTTGCCGCTCGGTATCAGACCCAATGCGATCCTCGCTTGAACGCCAGCCAAAGCCTTGAGATGGCATTTCTTATTGCCGAAGCCCTGAAAGCCGAACGCGAGGCCCTGGCGCACAGCGCCGACGGCTGAATTGCCCTCTGAAATCCCGGAGCCGCTCACGCCCGGCCAGCCTGTATTGGCTGGCCGACCTTTGCCGTTTGAGCGGCAGCCGCTTTTGCGCCCACTGCCCTCTCGCTTCTGGTAATGGCGCCGGTCCCCGCGGGCCGTGATGATGGCCTGTCATCCGACAGGAACCGATCATGAGCTTTCCGTTGCCCAACGCGTCACACGATCTTACCGGCCAGATTGCCATCGTTACCGGCGCTTCGTCCGGCCTGGGCGCGCGCTTTGCCCGGGTGCTGGCCGTGGCCGGAGCCAGCGTGGCGCTGTGCGCGCGCCGGACTGACAAGCTGGACGCGTTGGTTACCGAGATCACTGCGGCCGGCGGCACCGCCCGCGCCTTCCAGATCGATGTGGCGGATCAGGCGCAGTGCCTTGCTCTTGCCGAAATGGTGGAAGCCGCAATGGGGCCGGTGTCGATACTGATCAACAATGCCGGCATTCCCGATGCCGCACGCGCCCACAAGCTCAGCCCCGAACTCTACAATCAGGTGATGGCGGTGAACGTGAACGCGCCGTGGCTGCTGTCCACCAGCCTTGCCGCACGCCGCATTGCCGATGGCAAGCCGCTGCGCATCGTCAACATCGCGTCGATGGCGGCGTTCGAATATCAGGGGCACGGAGCGGCGCTCTACAGCATGACCAAGGCCGCCGTGGTGCGGATGACCGAGGTGCTGGCCGTGGAATGGGCGCGCTATCCGATCAACGTCAACGGCATCGCGCCGGGCGCCTTTGCCAGCGAGATGATGGACGGCATGCTGAGCCGGATGGGCGACATCACGCAAAGCTTCCGCCGCAAGCGACTGGGCGATCCGGCGATGATGGATTCCACCCTGCTCTATCTTGTCGCCCCAGTCAGCGAAGCGGTGACCGGCACGGTGATCAAGATCGATGATGGGCAATCGAACAGGTGAGCAGCATGACCTATGAAACCATCAGCATCGAACAGCGCGGCCCGGTTGATTGGTTGACGCTCAATCGCCCCGACACGCTGAACAGCATCAACAACCAGATGGTGGCCGACCTTTCGGATTATTTCGGCCGACTGTTCAACGCCCGCCACACCCGCATCGTGGTGATGAAGGGCGCCGGCCGCGCTTATTGCGCGGGGCTAGACATCAAGGCTCAGGGCACGCATGAAGCACCCTTTGCCGGCGGCTTCGGGTTTCAGGGCTGGCTGGCTGATGTGTATGTGAAGATGCGGCGCTGCCCGCAGCCGATCATCAGCCTGATCCACGGCGCGGCCTGTGGCGGCGGTTTCGCCTTTGCGCTGGCCAGCGACATCCGCATTGCCGCGACAAGCGCCCGCATGAATGCCGCCTTCATCAAGCTGGGGCTTTCCAGCTGCGACATGGGCACATCCTATTTCCTGCCGCGGCTGGTGGGTGCCAGCCTGGCCGCCGAATTGATGATGACCGGTCGCTTCATCCACGCCGATCGCGCACTGGCCACCGGCCTGGTGAGCCAGGTGGTGCCCGATGCCGAACTGGAAACCGCCGGCGAAGCGCTGGTGGCGGAGATGCTGGCCACTTCGCCCATTGGCTTGCGGATGACCAAGGAAGGCCTGGGCTTTGCCATCGATGCCCCCAGTCTGGAGGCGGCGATCGCGCTCGAAAACCGCAACCAGCTGATGTGCGCGGCCAGCGATGACTTCAAGGAAGGGCTGGCAGCGTTTCTGGAGAAGCGCCCGCCGAATTATTCCGCCTAGGCGCCGATCCGCGCCATCAAGCCGATGGGATCGCCCTTCTTCACAGCCTCCCAACGCTTCAATGCAGGCTCGCTGCAATAGCGCCCTTCGCCCAGATCAGCCCGGTGGGCGCCTTGGGTAGCGAGCACACCGGTGCGCACACTGCCCGTGGCCAGCGCTACCACGACCCGCACTGGGCCAGAACGGGTTTCGATGAGGCCGCAAACGCCGGGCTGGCCTTCGCCATCAAGGCCGGCGAGCGGTGCCAGCAGCGTGGCATTGGCATGGCCGGCGGCGTGCAGCATGGCTTCGGCGCGGTGGGCGGCGAGTTGTTCCGGCCCGGGTTCCGGGGCGCAGGCGGCCAATGGCAGGAGAAGCAGGATCAAACGGCGCATGCAAAAGCGATAGCAGAGGCCGCCATGCCCTGCCCCGCTGACACGGAGTCGCGGCTTCAGGCCGGTTGGCTGGCCACTTTCTGCAACATCTCGCCCATCATCTGGTGCACCATCTGGATGGCCTTCAGCGGGCGCACCATCACCTTGAAATGGGTGATCTGGCCGGCATCGTTCCAGGTGATCATGTCGATGCCATTCACCTTTATCCCATTGATGGTGTTGGAAAATTCCAGGATGGCGCTGTTGGCATTCAGCCATTCTCCGCGATAGGTGAAACCGTCACCGCCCAGCACCTTGTCGGCACTGGCGAGATATTTGAACACGATCTCTCGACCTGCCTGCGGCGTGTGCACCACAGGGCTTTCGAACACGCAATCCGGGTGCAGCATGTCCCACAACGCCTGATGGTTGGGGTTTTTGATGTGGGCATGCCAGCGGGCGACATTCTCGGCGATGGTGGGCATGGATGGCCTCCTTTTATGCGGAGCTTAACCCGGAAACCCACCACCAGCCCCTCCCGCAAGCGGGAGGGGCGCTACTCGGCGGCTTCGGGCCGGAACACCGCCGCTCCGGGCAGTTCCTTCACCTGGGCCGAACCGCGCTTTTCGCGCACCCACTGCATCACGCTTTCGATGCCGAGATAGACGACCGGCGTGATGAACAGGGTGAGCACCTGGCTCACCATCAGGCCTCCGAGCACGGCAATGCCCAGCGGCTGCCGCAGTTCGGCACCGGCACCGATGCCCAACGCCAGCGGGGCGGCGCCGGCCATGGCGGCAAAGGTGGTCATCATGATCGGGCGGAAACGCTTGGCGGCGGCTTCACGGATGGCATGGGCCGGAGTCCAGCCATGGGCCCGCTGCCCGGCCAGGGCGAAATCGATCATCATGATGGCGTTCTTCTTCACGATCCCGATCAGCAGCACGACGCCGATGATGCCGATCACGTCCAGCGGCATGTCGAACAGCCACAGGAACATCACCGCACCAATGCCGGCCGCCGGCAGGCCCGAAAGAATGGTGATTGGGTGGACGAAGCTTTCATAAAGCACGCCCAGCACGATGTAGATGACGATGATCGCCGCCAGGAACAGGATCGGCATCGATTTGGTGGACGCTTCGAATTGTTGCGCATTGCCGCCCAACGCACCGGAAACGCCGGCGGGCTGGCCGATTTCGAGAGAGGCCGCCTCTATCAGCGGCTTCACCTCGCTCAGCGCGACACCGGGCAACAGGTTGAACGAGAGGGTGACGGCCGGCAGCTGGCTCTGGTGCGAAATGGTGAGCGGGGCCCCGCCCACCGTTATGCGCGAAACAGATGCCAGCGGCACCAATGCGCCCGAACTGCCGCGCACGTTCAGCCGCCCGATGGCATCAGGGTTGGTCTGATCCTTGGGATCGATTTCCATGATCACCTGATAATCTTCGGCATCGGTAAAAATGCGGCTGATCTGCTGGTTGCCATAGGCGGCAAGCAGCACACGGCGCACGGCATCCACGGGCACGCCAAGCCGGGCGGCGGCGTCACGATCAACCTCGACAAAGGCCTGGCGGGCACCGCGCTGATAATCGCTGTTCACGTCCACAAGGCCGGGGATGGTACGCATCCGCTGTTCGAGGCGGGGGGCAAAGGCGTAGAGTTCATCCTTGTCCACGGCCGAGATGGTATATTGATAGTTGGTCGCGGACGGCCGGCCACCCAGCTGCAAATTCTGCTGCACATTTGGGAAGGCGGAATAGCCCGGAATACCAGCGGTTGCCTTACGCAGGCGGGCCAGGACGGTTTCGATGTCGTCGCGCTCGTCAGGCGGTTTCAACGGCGCAAAGATGCGACCGCTGCTGGAACCGCCCATGCCAAGGATGGCGTTGACGCGGGCAACGGCTGGATCGTCCTGTACCTTACGGGCGGCAATGGCGTGCTTCTTGGCCATTTCGTCATAACCAAGATCGGGCGCGCCTTCCGTACCGAAGAACACCACGCCGGTATCTTCCGACGGAAAGAAGCCCTTGGGCACAGCCATGAACCCCCACACAGCCACCGCAACGGAAGCCACGGTAAGACCGCCGATGACCTTGCGGTGCTGCAGGGCCCAGTCGAAGGCCTTCAGATAGCGTTCGGTCAAGCGGGCAAAGGCCGCCGTGGTGATGCGGGCCACGCGTCCCGGTTCCTGGTGCCCGGATTTGAGCAAGCGCGCCGCCATCATCGGAATGAGGGTGAGCGACAGCACAGCCGAAACCGCGATCGAAATCGTCATGGTCACGGCAAATTCGCTGAATAGCCGGCCGATGATGCCGCCCATGAACAACAGCGGGATGAACACGGCGACGAGGCTGACCGAGATCGAGACAACAGTGAAACTGATCTCGTTGGCACCGATGATGGCGGCGCTGCGCGGGTCCTCGCCATCTTCAGTGTGGCGCACGATATTCTCCAACACCACGATCGCGTCATCAACCACGAAGCCGGTGGCCAGTGTGAGCGCCAGCAGCGACAGATTGTTGAGCGTGAAGCCAAAGAAATACATGCCCGCAAACGTGCCGATCGCAGCCACCGGCAGCACGATGGCCGGAATGAACGTGGCCCGCGCATCGCCCAGCACAAGATAGATCACCAGGATGACGAGGAAGGCCGTGCCCACCAACGTCACCTGTGCGTCGAAAACGCTTTCGCGTACCGATTCCGATCGATCGAGGATCTCGCTGATGTCCACCGAAACCGGCATGGCTTCACGCACGGACGGCAGCACTTCGCGAACCGAATCCACCAGCTTCACCACATTGGCCCCGGGCTGGCGGCTGACCGCGACGGTGAGCGAGGGTTCGCCGTTGAAACGCGCCCCACCGCGCAGCCGTTCATAGCTGCTGATCACACTGGCCACATCCCCCACCCGCACCGGCAGGCCGTTGCGATTGGCGATAATGATGTTCGCAAATTCCGACGGCTTTTCGAGCGTGCCCGAGGCATCCAGAACATAGTTGCGCGCGCCGCCGGTGATCGATCCGACCGCGATATTGCTGTTGGCCGCAGACACCGCGGTGCGCAGATCATCGACAGTCAGGTTGCGGGCGGCCAGCGCCGCGGGATCGAACTGGATGCGCACCGCATAGCGGCGATCCCCATAGGTTTGCACCTGGCCAACGCCCGGCAAGGTGGAAATCCGCGGCACCAGCAGATTGTCCACCAGGGTTTGCAGATCATTCAGGGCCCGCGTCTTGTCGCGCACCGCTAGGATGATCACCGGGGAATCCGCGGGGTTGATCTTCCGGAAACTGGGAGGATTGGGCATTTCCGGCGGCAACCGGCGGGTGACCGCCGACAGCACGGACTGCACATCGAGCGCGGCGGAATCAATGTTGCGATCGAGTGCAAACTGCACGGTGATCTGCGTGGAGCCGGCGCTGCTGGACGACAGCACCTGTTCGATGCCGGCAACGGTGGAAAGCTGGCGTTCGATTGGCGTTGCCACCGATGCCGCCATGATGCCGGGGTTGGCACCGGGCAGGCTGGCTTCGATCTGGATGGTGGGCAGATCAACCTCTGGCAGGGCCGACACCGCCAGTTGGCGATAGCCTAACAGGCCGCCGAACACGGCCGCAAGAGTCAGAAGGATGGTGGCGATCGGCCGCTCGACACAGAGGCGGACAAAACCCATCAGCCAGCGCTCCCGGCCGGCGCGGCTGGACGATCAGGGCTGGCCGCCAACTGGGGCTTGTCTGGCCCCTTCAGGCGCACAGTGTCCCCCTCTTTCAGGCGGGCAAGCGTATCGACCACGACCTGTTCGCCAGGCTTTACGCCTCCGGCAAGATAAACCTTGCCGCGCAGGCGCCCCGCGATATCCACATTGCGCATCTGCACCTTGCCGCCGGACCCTTTCGCGCCAGGTGCCTTGGCAGTACCGGAAACCGCCCACACGAAGGGGGCGTCGCGGCCGGTCTGCACCGCGCCTTCGGGCAGTGTGATATGCGGCGTTGCGCGTTCCAGCGGGAATTCAACATCGATAACGGCGCCCGGCCACAGCACGTCGCCTTCGTTGCGGAATTCCGCGCGAGCCGCGACGCCGCCGTTGCCCGGATCGATATTATTATCAAGGAACACCAAGCGGCCGGTGGCCAGCACCTCGCCGCTCTGCCGATCCCGCGCCAGCACAGTGCCGCCGCCACTGGCCTGCACGGCGCGCGCCTGTTGCACATTGGCCGCCGGCACCAGGAATCGCACGTGGATGGGAGAAATCTGGTTGATCGTCACCAGCGGCGTGGCATCGCCCTGGCGCACGTTGGCACCCCGACGGAACTCAAGTTCACCGGTGCGCCCGGAAATGGGCGCGGTGACAGTCAGGAAAGACAATTGCACCTGCGCTGATTGCAGCAGGGCGCGGTTGGTTTCGATCTGGCTGCGGGCAGACCAGGCATTTGCCCGGGCCAGATCCCGCGCGGCGGCCGATACGAAGCCCTTCTCTACCAGCTTCTCGGCCCGCTCATAATCCAGCGTGGCGCGGCGCTCGGCCGCGATCGCGCCCTTCAGCTCGCCTTCTGCCTGGGCCACCGCAGCCCTGGCCTGGCGCGAATCGATACGGAACAGCAGCTGTCCGGCACGAACATTATCGCCCTCTTTGAAGGCAATCGACATGATCTCACCATCGCCGCGCGGCCGCACGGCCACGCTCTGGCTGGGGGTGACGGTGCCGAGCGCCATCAATGTGGGCGCAAAATCTTCCATGGCGGCGACCTGGGCAGACACAAGTTGCGGCGGCCGCTTGCCGCCGCCGGACTTGCCGCCGGCATTATCGCCCTCGCCGCTGGAACAGGCGGCAAGCAGCACTGCAAGCGCAAGCGCGCCGCCACGGTGGAAGAGGGGGGCATCAATGATCATCGTTTTACAGTCCAAACCCTTACGCGCTGCCCAGGGGTTTCCCCCGCGCGAATTAGAGCATGCCGTGCGTTATGCGGCTTTGGCGTTGAGTGCAAATACGTCGTTGCCGCACAGCACCGGATCAGGCGCGCAGTTTCCAGCCCGATTTCACCACGCGATAGCACAGGAACCACAGCGCGACATTGACCAGCGCCAGCAGCAGTGCGGATTGACCCAGCGGCCCATCCGAAACGCCGAGGAAGCCGGCCCGGAAACCATTGATCACATGGAAGAAGGGATTGGCATGGGCAATTCCCGCCACTGTTGGCCCAAGCCGTTCAACGGCATAGAAAGTGCCCGACAGCAGGGTGAGCGGCTGGATGACAAAGTTGGTGGCCGCAGCGGCATGATCGAACTTGTCGGCCCATACGCCGGTGAGAATGCCGAGCAGCGCCAGCAGGATCGCACCCATGGTGCCAAAATAGAGCACCAGCAGCGGATCCTTCATCGGCACGTTCACGCCCGGTGCCACCGCCATCACCATCCACACCGCCAGCCCCACCAGCCAGGCACGCGTGACCGCACCGCCCACCCAGGCCAGCATCAATTCCCCTGCCGACAACGGCGGCATCAGGACATCGATGATCGAGCCCTGCACCTTGGCCACCAGGATGGACGACGAGGTGTTGGCAAAGCTGTTCTGGATCATGCCCATCACGATCAGGCCAGGGCCGAGGAAATCGGCATAAGGCACCCCAAGGATCAGAATATCGCCGCGGCCGAGTGCCACGGCAAAGATCACCAGGAACATCAGCGTGGTGACCGCCGGCGCCCAGATGGTTTGCAGCTGCACCTTGAAAAAGCGCCGTACCTCTTTCAGATAAAGGGTCTTCAACCCTTCCGTGTTGAGCCGTGCAATCACGGGCATCCCGGGCTCTGGGTGTGCTGGCAGCTTGTTCTCAGCGTTCATCATCGCTAGGGGCTTACGATTGCACGCGCGCCCTGCCAAGGGGTGACGCCGATTATCTGAGGGCAAGACGCACCATGGCCTGGACCGACGAACGCATCGCAAAGCTCAAGCAGGGCTGGGAAGGCGGCATGACCGCGACCCAGATTGCCGAAATGCTGGGCGAAGGCGTGACCCGCAATGCCGTGATCGGCAAGGCGCACCGGCTGGGCCTGGAAAGCCGGCCTTCACCGGTGAAGTCCACCGACGCCACGCCGGCCCCTGCCCGCGCCGCCGCCGCTGCACCACCGCCCGCCCCGGCTCCGGTGGCCGCCAGTGCGCCAGCGATCAAGCCGATGGAAGCACCGGCCGCGCGCCCTGTCGGCAAGCCGGCCACAGGTGTCAGCAAGGGCGGCAAGCAGACCCGCACCACCCTGCTCGATCTGAACGAAAAGGTGTGCAAGTGGCCGATCGGCCATCCCGACGATGCCGATTTCCATTTCTGCGGCCGTCCGTCCAACGCCGGCTTCCCATACTGCAATGATCATTGCTTGGTGGCGTATCAGGCGCAGATGCCACGCAAGGATCGCCCGCGGCAGTTGCCTCCCCTGCCCGGCGCTCCGCGCCGATGAAACTGTCATTGCCGGGCGCGCCCCGCCGGTAGCCGGCCGCTGCCGGCCTGTGCCGGTTCGTGGCCGCCCTCGCTGTTTTGCCCCATTGCCGCCAGCCCGCCCTCGCTTTACGTTCGCGTAAAGGGAGACGAGTGCCGTGAGTTCAACTGATTTCGACGTTTTAATTGTTGGCGCCGGCCTGTCGGGCATTGGCGCGGCGGTTCATCTTCAGCAGAATTGCCCGAACGAAACCTATGCCATCCTGGAAGGCCGCGACGCCATCGGCGGCACCTGGGATCTGTTCCGCTATCCCGGCATCCGCTCTGATTCCGACATGTACACGCTCGGCTACCGCTTCAAGCCGTGGAAATCGGCCAAGGCCATCGCCGACGGCCCATCGATCCGCAGCTACATCCGCGAAACCGCGACCGAGCATGGCATCAACCAGCACATCCGCTTCGGCCACAAGGTGACAACCGCCGCGTGGGACAGCGAAGCCGCGCGCTGGACGGTCACCACAAACAGCAATGAAGGCGGGGCCACCCTCACCTGCCGCTTCCTCTACATGTGCAGCGGTTACTACAATTACGGCCAGGGCCACCGCCCCACGTGGGAGGGTGAGGCCGAGTTCAAGGGCCAGATCATCCACCCGCAATTCTGGCCGGAATCGCTCGACTACAAAGGAAAGCGCGTCGTGGTCATCGGATCGGGCGCCACGGCGGTCACGTTGGTGCCGGCGATGGCCGATACCGCCGCGCACATCACCATGCTGCAACGCTCCCCCACGTGGATGGTGTCCCGCCCCGGCAGCGACGCCATCGCCAATGCGCTGAAGGCGCTCCTGCCGGCGCAAATGGCCTACGACATCGTGCGCTGGAAGAATGTCACGCTCGGCCAATATTTCTACAAGCAAACGCGAAACAACCCCGGCAAGGTCCGGGAATTGCTGCTGAAACGCCTCGCCAAACTGCTGCCGGCCGATTACGATCTCGAAACCCACTTCACGCCGGGATACAACCCCTGGGATCAGCGCCTGTGCCTCGTGCCCGATGCCGATCTGTTCAACGCCATCACCGCCGGCAAGGCCGAAATCGTCACCGATCAGATCGCGAAGTTCGAGGCTGGTGGCATCCGCTTGCACAACGGCACGCTGCTCGAAGCCGACATCATCGTCACCGCCACCGGCCTGAAACTGGAAGCGCTGGGCGGCATGACCGTCACGGTGGATGGCGAAACCCGCCGCACCGCCGATGCCCTGGCCTACAAGGGCATGATGTTCTCCGGCATCCCCAACCTCGCCCAGAGCTTTGGCTATATCAACGCCAGCTGGACCCTCCGGTCAGATCTCATCGCCGATTATGTCTGCCGGCTGCTCAATCATATGCGCAAATCCGGCGTGGACATCGCCACCCCCACTCCCGCAGCAGACGTGGTGCCGGAACGGCTCGCGATGGATCTGCAATCCGGCTACGTCCAGCGCGGCGCCGATGCCCTGCCCCGCTCTGGCAACCGCGCGCCGTGGATGGTGACGGCTGATTACAAGTACGACCGCAAGGAACTGATGGAAGGCCCGGTGACGGACGAGATGGCGTTTGCAAAGGCCGGCGCTGTGGCGACAGAACGGGTGCTGGAGGCGGCGGAATAGCCAAGGGCCTTCCCGTCAACGCGGGTTGAGATCAACCACCTTCCAGTTGAGCGACGCTGCAAATCCCACCCATGCCAGATAGGGCAGGATGAGCAGCGCCGCCTGGCTGTCGATGGGCCACAACCCGATCAGCATCGCGAGCACCGAGGCCCAGAGGAACGGCACTTCGATTAGCGCCCAATCAGGCCGCTGCAATTTGAAGAACAGCGGGCTCCAGGCCAGGTGGAACACGGCGTTCACCCCGAACAGGATCAGCACGTCCCGCTGCTGCGCCGCATCACCGGCATCCCAGGCACGCACCGCCGCCCATGCCGCCAAACCAAGGATGATCGTCCACCCCGGCCCGAACGCCCAACCGGGCGGCTGCCATGCGGGCTTGCGCAGCCGGGCATACCAATCGGCACGCGGCGTCATCAGCCCGCCCACCAGGCACAGGCCCACCATCCAGATAATCGCACTCGCAAGCGGCAGGTTGAATTCGGACAAGGCGGAGCCTCACTTTCAACCGCCTCCATGCAGCATCGACGCCCGGCAAGATAGGGCGGCCCCATCGCCCCCCCTTGCGGCTTCTACCCTATGCGCCGGCGGCGCTGCGCTTGCCCTGCCGGCGCCGGTGCCGCCGGTACAGCGCCGGGGCAAACACATGATCATAGGCCGCGCTGGCAATCTGCCTGATCCCCGGCAACCCCACGATCCGCGCCAGCAACCGATAACGCGGCATCTGCGACCACAGCAGCAGGAACGCCGGCACACCGGAAACGATCACCCCACCCCGCTGCACATACAGGCTGCGCGCGGCAGTATCGGCATCAATCCCCCACCGCTGCAGCGCATCCGTGTTCAGATCATCAAACCAGATCGGCAACCCCGCCTCGCCCACATAACGCGCATAATGGTCAACCTCGACCTGACACACCGGGCACTGGGCGTTGTAGAGCACCGACGTTTCGGAATTTTCGATCATGCTTCTCTGATAGTGAAAGGCAGAAACGGCGCCAGACCCCACCTCGCCGCAGGGCTGCAGAGGAAGCAGGGCCTCCGGCGGGCAGGGGCTGGGCCCCTGCACCCACTTTACAAGCATACTGTGTGCCCGAAATGATCAATTTTCGACATCGATCCGCGCTAATCAGGCAGATTTAATTGCCGGCCTTGTCTCAACAGTGGCTGGCCGGCGCCCCTTTTAGCCAAACATCCTTACGTCAACATGTCTGCGGTTCAAGCAAGGATCGGTCTACGACATTGAGCATATACTTCTTGGATATTGAATATTTCTAATGAAGCACGATACTGTCGCAAAACCTCGATTCTGGAGTCCGCTATGACCGCAGCCATCGAAAAGATTATCAATAAGGTAATAGAACACAATCTATCTTTCCACCATTTTACAGACAGCAGAAATATTTCATCTATTCTCCAGAATAGATTATTATCAATAAATCAAATCCTTAGAAACGGCATGATATCAATTACAGGAGGAAATGATTGTAGCCAGAGTATTGACACGCGTTTTGTCATGGATGATTTCGTTCATGTCAGCTTTATCAAGCGACACCCTTTAGAATAAATTGCTAGGAGAGATGATCGGATCGAGAAAACCACCTTCATCTCGATCGACCCAAGAATATTACTTTTACCCAACACGCTTATATCTGACCGTGTATCGAACAGAGCGGACGCAGTCAAAGCTCCCGTCATGGAAATGCTCCATCTAGAGCGAATTTCGACGTCGTTAAATCGATGAGGGATTCCCAAGCGGGCTGAGATCTGATTCAGAATCCTTGCTGGTGAAGGAGGCCGGCAGGAATGGGGCGGGCCTTATCGGTGGATTTGCGGGAACGAGTGATTGCAGCGATCGACGGCGGGCTGTCCTGCCGGGCAGCGGCGACACGCTTCGGGGTGAGCGCTGCAAGCGCGATCCGCTGGCGGCAGCTTGCGCTGCGTACCGGAAAGGTAATGCC
>NZ_CAMCWT010000034.1:0-30424 GCF_945882885.1 Sandarakinorhabdus limnophila DSM 17366 | reverse complement strand
CAAAACTGCCGTCGCGGGCCATGTGCGCGGTTTCGAAACTGCCGGGATATTGCCCGCGCAGGCCGGTTTTCAACGGGGGATAGTCGGGCGCTTCGGCCGCCCATGCCGGCAAGGATAGGCCAGACGCCGCGACACCAACCGCCACGCCGCTGATGAAATCCCGCCGCGCAATCGGCCGGTTCATCCCCAACGTCCGATCAGACCAATCGCTCATCACCTGGTTCCCCCTGCCGGCTCCGCCCCTCCGTAATCCGACGAGCGAGACGACGCCCTGCAATTAGGCTAGCATACCGCCATCGCAGTGCAAGGAGGGGCCGATGCGCCAGAACATCCCGTTGATCGCCGTAATGCTGGCTGCCGCCGTGCCCGTCGCCGCCCAGACCCCGGCAGCGCCGCCCGCTGCCAAACCCACCGAAACCTGCCGGGCCGACAGTCTGTTTCGCCAGCAGGATTTCACCGTTGGCGAATGGGATGTGTTTGCCGGCGACAAGAAGACCGCCGAAGTCTCCATGAAGCTGATCCTGAACGATTGCGTGATCGAGGAACGCTGGATGGTGCTCGACGCGGCCCGTGGCGGCAATGGCGTTGGCCTGTTCAACTATTCGCCTCTGCTGAAGAACTGGGGCTATTACTGGGCGACGGATACCGGGGCGACCACCAGTTTCCGCGGCAGCCTGATCAAGCCCGGCGAGATGCGTTATGTCACCGAACGGCCGCTGCCGAACGGCAAGGTGCGGCTGCGCCACTGGACGCTGTTTGCCAACTCGGATGGCACCATCCGCGAACTTTCGGTGGGCACCGAAGATGGCGGCACGACCTGGACCACCGAATATGATCTGAAGTGGGTGCGACGGAAATAACAACGGGCAAAGTGCACTTGGGGGCTGGCCGATGCTGGATGATGACGCACTGGGCATGAACGCCCGCATCAGCCGCCGCGATTTCGTGAACGGAGCCGCGGTGGCGGTCGGCGCGCTCGGGGCCGGGGTGCCGGCACTGGGCGCAGCGCGAGCCGGGGGCCTGATCCCGCAAGACGAGACTTACCCCCCGTCCCGCACCGGGATGCGCGGCAGCCATCCGGGCTCGTTCGAAATGGCGCATGCGTTGCGCGACGGCCAGAAACCCGGCGACGCGCAGGATACGGGTGAGACCTATGATCTTGTCATCGTCGGCGGCGGGCTGAGCGGCCTGGCGGCAGCGCATTTCTATCGCAAGGCAGTGGGGCCGCAGGCACGCATCCTGATCCTTGATAATC
Organism: Sandarakinorhabdus limnophila DSM 17366; assembly: GCF_945882885.1. GTDB lineage: Bacteria > Pseudomonadota > Alphaproteobacteria > Sphingomonadales > Sphingomonadaceae > Sandarakinorhabdus > Sandarakinorhabdus limnophila_A. The sequence goes on along the minus strand of NZ_CAMCWT010000034.1, from coordinate 29,169 downwards.
ACGATGATTTTGGCGGCCACGCCAAGCGCAACGAATATGTGGTGGATGGCAAATCCATCGTCATCAACGGCGGCACGCTGAATATCGAGTCGCCCGAACGCTACAACAAATGGGCGCGTTCGATCCTTGATGATCTCGGCATCGATCTGGAGCGCTACAAGGTCACCAACGATGCCAACAGCCGGCTCTATGCCGGGCTCGGCCTGCGGCGCGGCTATTTCTTCGAGAAGGAGCGTTGGGGCAAGGATCAACTGGTGGTGGCCGATCCGGCGCAGCGCGGCATGCGCGGGCCGCGGTTCGGCGCAGAGTTCCTCGCCCGCACGCCTCTTTCGCCAAAGGCCCGTGCCGACATGGCGCGGCTGCTTGCACCCGATCAGCCAGATTATCTGGCCAGCATGGATGTGACGGCAAAGAAGGCCTTCCTCGCCCGCACATCGCTGCAGGATTATTATACCCAAACAGTCGGCCTCGATGCCCAAGCGATGTGGTTCTTCATGACCATGGGCCGCGCCAGCTTCTGTGTCGGCGCCGATGCCACGCCGGCGCTGTTCGGCTGGGTGCAGGGCTATCCCGGTTTCTCCGGCCTTGGCCTGGGCCAGGTACCCGATGGCCTGTTTGCCGATCTGCACGGCGGCCACCACGGCCGCCAACGCGAAGGCAAGGAGTCCATTCATTTCCCCGATGGCAATGCCACGCTGGCCCGGCTGCTGGTGGCGGCACTGGTGCCTGGGGCGACGCCGGCGCGCACGCAGGAAGACATGGCAACCGCCCGCATCAATTATGCTGCGCTCGATGCGCCGGCGAACCCGGTGCGCATCCGGCTCTCCAGCCTCGTTCTCAACGTCAGCCACGACGGCGATGCGGCGAGCGCCAGCAACGCGACGGTGCGTTATGTGAAAGATGGCAAGCTGCAATCGGTGCGCGCGAAGGCGGTGCTGCTCGCCTGCTGGAACGAGGTGATCCCGCACATCATGCCGGAATTGCCCGCCGCCCAGAAAGACGCGCTGCGCTATGGCACCAAGGGGCCGCTGGTCTATACCAATGTCGTGCTGCGCAACTGGCGCGCCTTCCACAAGCTCGGTGTGTCCAATTTCTATTGCCCAACCATGTTTCACGACACGGTGGCGCTCACCGAAGCTGCCAGACTGGGCGGCGTGGTCCACGCGCAAAGCCCGGACGAGCCGATCGCGCTGCATCTGACGCAATTTCCCGCCGAACCCGGCCTGCCGCGCCGCGAGCAGCACAAAATTGGCCGCGCCCGCCTGCTCGCCACCAGCTTCGAGGATTTCGAGCGCGAAACTCGTAGCCAATTGGCACGTTTGCTTGGCCCCGGCGGCTTTGATCCGGCGCGCGACATCGCCGCCATTACCGTCAACCGCTGGCCGCATGGCTACAGCTATACCTACAACAGCCTCACCGATCCGGTGGAGTGGGTCTATGCCCAAAGCCCCACCCGCCCCTGCGTCATCGGACGCCAGCCCTATGGCCTGGTTGCCATCGCCAATGCCGATGCCGCCGCCAGCCCGCACACTGATGCCGCGTTCGAGGAAGCCCACCGCGCTGTGAGCGAGATCGTCGAGCGGCAGACCTTCCCGTTCGTGCCCCGCACCGATTGAAGGCCGCCGGCCGCAGTGCCTGCCCCTGCCACCCCCAACAGCTTGGCCTGCCGCGCCCGGCGTGCCACTTGTGGCCCAAACACAAGGGAGTGACGCATATGGCCGGGCCGCTGCAGGGAATCAGGATCATCGAACTGGCCGGGATCGGGCCGGGGCCATTTGCCGGTATGATGCTGGCCGATCATGGCGCGGAAGTGATCCGGGTGGATCGGCCGGGCGCGCGGATCGATGCGCGTGATCCGCTGCTGCGCGGCCGACGGGTGATCGGGGTGGATCTGAAGAGTGACAAAGGCAGGGCGCTGGTGTTGGATCTGGTGAAATCCGCCGATGCGCTTTTCGAAGGTTTCCGCCCCGGCGTGACCGAGCGGCTGGGCCTGGGCCCGGCAGAATGCCACGCCGTCAATTCCAAGCTGGTATATGGCCGCATGACCGGCTGGGGCCAATTCGGGCCCTATGCCAACGCCGCCGGCCACGACATCAACTATATCGCGCTGGCCGGCGCCCTGCACGCCTATGGCCGGGCGGGCGAGAAGCCGACGCCGCCGATCAACATGGTCGGCGATTTCGGCGGCGGCGGCATGATGCTGGCGTTCGGCATGGTTTCGGCGCTGCTGCACGCCAAAACCACCGGCCAGGGCCAGGTGATCGATTGCGCCATGACCGATGGTGCGGCAGCGCTGATGGCGATGATTTGGGGTTTCCGCGCCAACGGCATTTGGAAGGACGAGCGCGGGGTGAACCTGCTCGATACCGGCGCCCACATGTATGACACGTATGAATGCGCCGACGGAAAATGGATCAGCATCGGCAGCCTGGAACCGCAATTTTATGCACTGCTGCTGGAAAAGACCGGGTTGAAGGATGATGCGGATTTCGCCGCGCAGATGAACTCGGCGCAGTGGCCCGCGTTGAAGGAGCGGCTGACGACGCTGTTCAAGACGCGCACCCGCGATGACTGGTGTGCGGATATGGAGATGACCGATGTGTGCTTTGCGCCTGTGCTGAGCATGAGCGAAGCCCCGCACCACCCGCACAATGCCGCGCGCGGGACGTTTGTGGAGGCTGACGGCGTGATGCAGCCGGCACCGGCGCCGCGTTATTCCGCCACCGTGAGCGATACGCCGCGCATGACCAAGATCGCCGATACCGACGCGATCCTGGCCGAGCTGGGCTATGACGCGGGCAAGGTGGAGGCGCTGAAGGCGGCCGGAACGGTGAAGTGAGGGGGGGGCTTTGACCCTCGCCACCTATGCCACGCACTGGCAGGCGTCACGCGGGCGGCTGCACACGGAGGCGGCATCGGCGACGCGCAGCCCGTTTGCGCGCGATCGTGACCGGATCATCCATGCCGGCGCGTTCCGCCGGCTGCGCTACAAGACGCAGGTGTTTGTCGCGCCGGATGGTGATCATTTCCGCGTGCGTCTCACCCATAGCCTGGAAGTGGCGCAGATCGCCCGCAGCCTGGCCCGCGCGTTCAGTGTCGACGAGGATCTCACCGAGGCGCTGGCGCTGGCGCATGATCTGGGCCACCCGCCGTTCGGGCATAGCGGTGAGGATGCGCTGGAACGGGTGATGGCGCCTTGGGGTGGCTTTGATCACAACGGCCACGCCCTGCGCATCGTGACGAAACTGGAGTGCCGGCACCCAGGGTTCGATGGCCTGAACCTGACATGGGAAACACTGGAAGGCCTGGCCAAGCACAACGGCCCGATTTTCGAACCCGGCTGGGCGCTGGCCGGCGTGGATGCGGCTTGGCCTTTGGACCTAACCAGCCATGCCGGGCTGGAAGCGCAGATTGCGGCGATTGCCGACGATATTGCCTACGACAATCACGATCTGGATGATGGCATCCGCGCCGGCCTGTTCGGGATTGAGGATGTGGTGGCCGCCGTGCCCTTCGTGGCTGATTGTTGGCAGGCGGTGACGCGGCGCTGGCCCGGCATTTCGGCGCGGCGGCGGCTGGTGCCCGAACTTGTGCGCGAACAGATGGGGCGGATGGTGACGGATCTGATCGCCACCACGCGCGCCCGGCTTGCGGCGATCGATGCGCGCAGCGTCGAAGATATTCGCAGCGCCGGCCACACGATTGCCGGCCTTTCGGACGGGCTTTCCGCCGAGGTTCGGGCGCTGAAGGCCTTCTTGCGCGAACATATGTACCGCGCGCCGGCGGTGGCCCGGCTGCGCGATCCTTCTGAAGCGGTGGTGGAAGGGCTGTTTGCCGCGCTGCACGCCGATCCGGCGCAGTTGCCGGGCGATTGGGCCGCGACCTGCCCGGCCGAAGAACCGGCGCGTGCCCGGCATGTTGGTGATTTCGTCGCTGGCATGACAGACCGATATGCGCTGAAACGATATCGTGAACTGGTGGGGCCATCGCCCCTGCCCGAGGAGATGGTGACATGAGTGACGTTCAGGGTTTTGTGCATCCGAAATTCGAAGCCGTGCGCGGCGCCTTTGCCGCGGCCTTCGCGCGCGGTGATGATCTCGGGGCCAGTTTCGCCGCCACGATTGATGGCGAGCCAGTGATCGATCTGTGGGGCGGCTGGGCCGATGCCGAACAGACGCGGCCCTGGGAGAAGGACACGATCGTCAACGTCTATTCTACCACCAAGACGATGACGGCGCTCACCGCGCTGTGGTTGGCGGACCAGGGCGCGCTGAAGTTTGAAGAGAAGGTCGCGCATTACTGGCCGGAGTTTGCCGCGGCCGGTAAGCAGGACGTGACCGTGGCGCAGTTGATGAGCCATGCCGCCGGCCTGTCCGGCTTTCACGATCCGATGCAGCCGGCTGATTTGTACGACTGGGATCTGGTCACCAGCCGCCTGGCCGCGCAGGCGCCGTTCTGGGAACCGGGCACCGCGCCGGGCTATCACGCGGTGACGCAAGGCTATCTGGTCGGTGAAGTTGTGCGGCGCATCACCGGCAAGTCGCTGGGCACGGTGTTTGCGGAGCAGTTGGCCGGGCCGCTGGGGGCCGATTTCCATATCGGGCTGGATGCGGCGCACGATGGCCGTGTCGCCGATCTGGTGCCGCCGCCGCAGGGCGCCAGCATCAGCGACGGGCCGCAATCGGCGCTGGCGAAGAATATGGCGACCAACCCGCCGATCAACCCGCTCGATACCCGCACCCGCGCATGGCGCGCGGCGGAAATCCCGGCGGCGGGCGGCCATGGCAATGCCCGCTCGGTCGCGGCGGTGCAGACCCTCATGGCCAATGGCGGTGTGGCCGGCGGCAAGCGGCTGCTGAGCGAGGCCGGCGTGAAGAAGGCGTTGGAACTGCAGATCGAAGGGCACGACCAGGTGCTGAACATGCCGGTGCGTTACGGCATGGGCTATGGCCTGGCTGGGCCGACACGCCCGATGCCCAACCCCAACACCATATTCTGGGGCGGTTACGGCGGCAGCCTGGTGGTGTGCGACATGGATGCGCGGCTGTGCATGAGTTACGTGATGAACAAGATGGCTGGCACCACCGTGGGCGACATGCGCGCCGGCATGCTGATGGCCAGCGTGTGGGGGACCCTGATGGCATGAAGCGGGCACTGATCGCGGCGGCATTGCTGGCTGCTCCTGCCGCTGCGGCAGAGGACCCTCACCGGCTGGCGCTGGCGGCGGGGTACAAGGCGGCCTTCCTGTGTTCCGGGCGCTGGAATGCAGGACAGGATGTCGCCAGCATCACCCGCGATGATCTGACCGGTATCTACCGCGAGTATCAGGACAGCGTGACCACATTGCCCGCCGCGATCAACGAAGCAACGCGAACCGTATCGGTTAAATTTGCTGATGATATGCCACCTCGCATCGCCGTGTGGCGGCCTTTGTTGGGCTGCGCGCAGTTGCCGCCGGGCGCCGGGCCGGAGGTCGCATCAGCGCTGCCCAAGCTGGTGCCGGGCCTGACAACACCAGATCTGGCGGCGACCGATGCCATGGCCTGGCCGCTGGGCGATGCCGGCGCGGCGCAGCCGCTGAAGAAGCGCAAGGCCCGCGTCGCGCTGGATGAAGTGGTGGCGACGGCCTTTGCCAGTGATCGCACCACGGCGGTGATCGTGCTGAAGGACGGCAAGATCATCGCCGAACGCTATCGCGCCGATTGGACGATGCACACGCCGCAGCGCACGTGGAGTGTGGCCAAATCGCTGACAGCCACACTTGTCGGCCGGGCGGTGCAGCTTGGGCTGGTGGACGTGAACCGGCCAGCGCCTGTGCCGCAGTGGCGAGCAGAAGGCGATCCGCGCGCCGCCATCAGCTGGAACCAACTGCTGCGCATGAATAGCGGGTTGTGGACGGCCGGGCCGGGCAACCGCACGGACGAAGTTTATGTGGGCGGTGCCTTGGTGGCGCAGACGGCGGTGACGATGCCGCTGGAATATGCACCGGGCACGCATTTCAATTACAGCAATAATGACATCATGTTGGCCGGGCTGGCCCTTTCGCGCACCGTCGCAGCACAGGGCGGCAAGCACGCGGCGCTGGCCTTCCCGTTCACCGAACTGCTGTGGCCGCTGGGGATGACCCGAACCACGCCGGAAACCGACTGGCAGGGCGATTTCGTGCTGTCGAGTCAGGTGTGGATGACGGCGCGCGATCTGGCCCGGCTGGCGCTGCTGTACCAGAACGGCGGCAAGATTGGGGGCCAGCAGCTGCTGCCTACCGATTGGCCGGCATTTGTGGAAGCCGCGACAATGACCCAGCCGCAGGGCCGGCCCGAAGGCTATGGTGCCGGATTCTGGCGGTGGGGTGGGCTGGGCGCGCATGATGCGGTGCCGGCATTGCCTGCGGGAACCTATGCGATGAATGGCAATCGCGGGCAGTATGCGGTGATCGTGCCGGGGAGGAATATCATCGTGATTCGGCGCGGCTTCGATCTGCCGGCCGCGCCATTCGCGATGCCGCGCTTTGCTGCGGAAGTGGTGGCGACGCTGGATAAAATAACCAAATAGGCACTTTATTGATTGACAGGTGTAACGCTTTTGGTTATCAATATGGCATGCCTGCGGAATCGGCCTGAACAGGGCTGAAGTCGCCGCTTTCCAGGAGCCTCTTGCATGCTTGATGCGCTTGTCTCGCCAGCGATGGCTGGTGACGTGTTTGCTGTGGCTGCTTGTGCCCCTCCGGCCCGCAAGCAGCGCGATCGCTCAGCAGAGCGCAGCCGCCACCGGCTGGGCACCCGCGAAGCGCGGCGATTGGTGGGCAGCCGCAAGGATCGCATGGCCTTTCTAGAATTGCTGGCCCGCCATGGCGGCCGGCCGTCTGCGGATTGCTGGCTATGCCAGCGTGTTTGCCGTGCCCGACAAGGGTGGCGACGTGGTGATGCCGGGCGCCTTTGCCGAGGCGACAGCGCCGATCCCCCTGCTGTGGCAGCACAAACCGCATGAACCAATCGGGTTCGTCGATAGCCTGGGGGAAGATGCCCGCGGCCTCCGCATCTCGGCGCGCATCCTGCCGCAAGGGCGCGGGGCCGAGGCCGCGGCGCTGGTGCAGGCCGGCGCGCTTTCCTGACGGCGCCCACCGCTGCCACGGCGGATCTGACGCGTCCGTTCGGCGCGCTGCAGTTCATCACGTTGGGCGCGGCGGGCAATTTCGCTGAGACCAACCCGCAGGATCGCCTGATCGACATGGTGCACGCGCTGGCCAGCCCCTATCGCCAGGGTGCGGTGTGGGTGATGAACAGCGCCACGCTGGCGCGCATCCGGCCGGAACGCTGATGCACTGGCAAGATTCGGGCTGGTTGGCCGCAAGTCCCCGCGATGGACAGGTCGTGCTGGTCGATGATGAAGACGTGATGCTTGTCCGCAAGGGCGACTGGCAGGCCAAGTGGCCCACTCTGGGTTTTTCGATCAATGGCCGCACCCTATTGGCCGCCTATCCAGCCATGATTACCCTGCCCAGCGGTGGTGGCATAGTGGACAGCGAAGCCCGCGCAACATTGGCTACACTGCTGACGGCATTGCAGCAGCAGGGCATAATTTCCTAAAAACAGGGAGGGCTGTCGCCATTTTCCCCTTTGAACTGTTGCATCGGGGCAACAATCTTAACCAATCCAGACTTGCATCCCCGCAAGTGCCTGCGATAAAGACTGTCGAGAAGCCAGAATAGGATTGGCTCTACTCAAAGGGGAAGACGATGCGCAAGCTTGCGATCGGCCTCGCCCTCGCGGCAACCGCGCTTTCGAGCGCGGCCACTGCGAAGGACAAGGCTTGGTATATTGGTCTGGAAGCGGGTGTTAACCTGCTGCAAAAGCAGAGCCTGGACATCTCCACAGCCAATGGTGCGACCACGGTCGAAAACTCAATCACGCACACCTATTTCCCCGGTTTCGATTTCGGCGGGAATGTTGGTTATGATTTTGGTGGTTTCCGCGCCGAATTCGCGCTGAACTATCTGCGTTCCAAGAATCGTGAATCGAACCTGTTGAACCCGCCGCCGGCGATTCCGTACACGACGACCACGGGCGTCAACACGGTCGGTATCCCGCCGACGCGTCAGTATCCTGACGCCGGTGGCACCGCCAGCGCCTTGGCCTTCATGCTGAACGGCCTCATCGATTTCGGCGGCAAGGACAAGGACTTCGGTGGCTACATCGGCGCTGGTGCCGGTATCGCCCGCGTCAAGCAGTTTGCGCGTCTGCGCAATCCGGGCCTGGTATTCCAGGACGATGCTGATACGTCGTTCGCGTGGAACATCCTAGCTGGCGTCTATAAGCCGATCAGCGACCATGTCGATGTCGGCCTGAAGTATCGTTGGATGAACGTGAACAAGGTGGACACGTTCACTGTAAACGGTCTGCCGGTGAACAACGCGTTCCGCAGCCACAGCGTGCTGCTGACGCTGACCTACAACTTCTTCGAGGCGGAAGCGCCGCCTCCGCCGCCTCCGCCGCCTCCGCCGCCTCCGCCGCCTCCGCCCGCACCGGCCCCGCTGCCGCCGTGCCCGCCGGCTGCTGTGACCCCGGGTCCGTTCTTGGTCTTCTTCGATTGGGACAAGTCGGCCATCACGGCTGAAGCCGCTGCGATCCTTGATCGTGCTGCGGAACAGTTTGCCGCCACTGGCCAGACCAGCGTTGCGCTTGCCGGCCACGCCGACAAGTCGGGCAAGGACGATTACAACGTGAAGCTGTCGCAGCGTCGCGCTGATGCCGTGAAGGCCTATCTAGCCGGCAAGGGCGTTCCCGCTGATGCGATGGGCACCGAAGCGTTCGGCGAAGGCCGTCCGTTGGTTGATACCGCCGATGGTGTGCGTGAACCGCAAAACCGTCGCGTGGAAATCACCTTCAGCGGTGCTCCGGCGCCGGCCCCGACGGGCCCATGCCAGCCGCAGTAAGCGGCTTACAGGCTTAACGAAATCGGGGGAGCGGCTCAGCCGCTCCCCCTTTTTCTTTGTCTGCCGTCGGTCAGGACCAGATACAGCCAGCCCCCGCCCGCAGGCTGCTGCCTGGTTGTTAAGCCACCAACCAGACGAGTGTCGGTCAGCTCTCGGTGAGGTTAGCCAGATCCGGCCGCACATCGGGCAGCGGCGGCAATGGCGGCACGTTCAATCCGGCAGCCGGCGGCACATAGGCCAGCGCGGCGCGCAGCTCCGGTACCATGGCCTCTGCAATCCGGCCCATTGCGCCGACATCGCCGACACGCACTGCCTGACCCGCCTGACCAGCAGCCCAGCAAAAATTATATTGCGCATCCAGGGTTGAAAAACTGTTGTAGCTGCGGGTGTTGTAGCGATCAAAGGCCGCTGCGCCGCCGCGCTTCATTGTCCGCGTATAATGGCTCAGCACCGTCGTCTGAGCTGATGTCAGCTCGCCGCCGTGCTTCCTCAGCATCTGATTATAATTGTCCACCGAGCGCAGGAACGGTGAATATTGGCACTGCAGTGCAGCGACGTTCAATGCCGCGCGCAATGTCCACACCGCATGGGCGCGCGTTTCAACCGGGATCGCCCGGATCAGAACCACCGCCTTGGGCACCATGATGCCAGCTGTTGTTGGCAGCTTTGGCGCCGGCGGCTTGGCCGGCATTCGGCTAGCGGCTTTGACCGGGCCCTTGCGAACCGGGCGCTTGCTCTTGCGCGGCGCAGCGTCGGCAGCGCTCACCACAAGAAAACAACTCAGCGCCAGCCACAAAATTGAACGCATCAATTACCCATTCAAGAAAAGGAGCCTCAGGCCACCGGGCCGGGCGATGCCCACGCCCGGTGAACCATCACGCCCGGTTCAGCCCAGGATGCTGCCCAGCGAAAGGGCGACCGACATGTCGCCTTCGATCTTGAGCTTACCCATCATGAACGCCATCTGGGCGTTCTGCTTGCCCGTGGCAATATCCATGAAATCAGCCATCGAAACCTTGATGCTGCAGGCAGTCGGGCCGTCTTCATTGCTGACGACGACGGGCGAAACGGTATCATCAATGCGCACCAGGCCATCGGCGCCGAAATCGAATTTCACGGACTTCTTGAACTGGCCACCGGCGCCCAGGCGCTCGGTCATCTGTTCCGTGATTTGTGTAAGGCTCATGGTCATTCCTTCCCCAAACAAGAAAAAAGGGCCGCCCCAAGCGGGACGGCCCTTCCTAACGCAATTCGACGAAAAGTCGAAATTACTTGGCTTCAGCCGGAGCGGCTTCAGCGGCCGGAGCAGCGGCGTCAGCGGCCGGAGCAGCGGCGTCAGCAGCCGGAGCCATGGCGTCGGCAGCCGGAGCAGCTTCCGGAGCGGCTTCAGCGGTCGGGGCTTCAGCGGCCGGGGCTTCTTCAGCCTTCTTTTCGCCGCAAGCGACGACGAGCAGGGCGGCGCCAGCGATGATCGAGGCAGTCTTCAGCTTTTCAACGATGGTCATTTCTAATCTCCTTGGACGGTAACGCCTGAACCCAGGACGAGTTGGGTCGGCTCGGCTCGGCCTTAAATCCCCCAACTGAAGTAGACATTAGCGAGGCGCGTGAAATCGCGCAAGCGGGTCTTTGCATCAAGCCGGCGTCATGCGACGAGACGTGCAAGCATGGCGGGCAAATGGCGCGCGAGCGACTGATCGACGTCGGCCAGCGTTGCACCGTGCCCCAGCGCCGCCAGACTGGTGACCGGTTCGGACAGCCCGCAGGGGATGATCCCATTGAAATCATTGAGATCGGGCGCGACGTTCAGCGACAACCCGTGAAAACTTACCCAGCGTTGCACACGTACACCGATGGCGGCGATCTTCGCTTGCCCGTCCGCCGTGTCCACCCAGACGCCCACTTTGCCCGGGATGATGCGGCCAGCGATCCCGAAATCGGCCAGCATGTCGATCAGCCAGACTTCCAGTGCTGCGACAAAACGCCGAACATCACGGCCGCGCGCTGCCAGATCCAGCATCACATAGGCTACGCGCTGCCCTGGTCCATGATAGGTATAGCGACCGCCGCGCCCTGCGCTGAAGACAGGAAATCTTTCCGGATCAATGAGTTCTGTCGCATCAGCGCTGGTGCCAGCGGTATAGAGTGGGGGGTGTTCGACCAGCCAGATGCGTTCCGATTCGGAGTCGGCCCTGATGCCGGCCGCGATTCCCTGCATCCTGGTCAATGCGGCCGGATAGGCGGTGAGGCCAGGCGTTACCTCCCAGACCGGATCGGCCATGCTCACAGGCTGGCGACAAAGGCCCTGAGATCGGCCAGGAAAAGTTCGGGTTCTTCAAGGCTGGCAAAATGGCCGCCGCGGGGCATGGTCGTCCAATGTGCGACATTATAGCCACGTTCCACCATCGATCGCGGCGGGAAGGCCAGCAGATCGCGCGGGAACGCGGCGACGCCGACCGGCACTTCGACGTGGCGATCAGCCGGCATGGCGAATCCGCCCTCCAGAAACAGGCCGCGATAGATCCAGGTCGCGGTGAGGAAGCTGCGGGTAGTGAGATAGATCATGATGTTGGTGAGCATCTGATCCATGGTGAACGGCGGATCGGTATAATCCCCCGCCACATCCGACCAGCCTACGAACTTCTCGGCGAACCATGCGGCCACCCCCATCGGCGAATCCATCATGGCAAAGCCCAGGCTTTGCGGCTTGGTGCCCTGCAGCTGCAGATAGGCGGTTTCGGTTTCGCGCATGGCGACCGCCTTCTGCATCCAGGCCATCTCGTCCGGCGTGTTCGGCGTCATATCGGCACTGCGCAGGCCATAGCCATTGAGGTGGATGGCTTTGACCCGGCTTGAATCGAGTCCCATCCAGCCGCCGACCACGCAGCCCCAATCCCCACCCTGATAGATATAGCGATCATAACCCAGCGCGCCCATCAGCGTATCGTAACGGCGGGCCACCTCGCGCGGGCCGATCGGTGCCGATGGCCGGTCTGACCACGCATAGCCGGGCAGGGATGGCGCCACGACATGGAAGGCCGGTGCGGTCGGATCTTCCGGTTCAGCCAATCGCTCCATGATCGCATCGAATTCCAGGATCGATCCTGGCCAACCATGAGCGATCAGCAATGGCCGCGCATCGGGCCGGCTGGAACGCAGATGCACGCAGTGGAGATGGAAGGGTTGGCCGCCATCTTCCCCCACCTGCACCCGCACATGCGGCAACCGATTGAGATGCTTCACGGCGCCGGCCCAGTCGTAACCGCCCAGCCAATGCGCCTGCAGGCGCTGCATGTAATCTCGGTTGGCACCGTGCCGCCAGCCGGCGTTTGGCGGCTCTTCAAACCAGCGATAGGCCGCAACACGATCGCGAATCCAGGCGACTTCAGCCTCGTTCACCGGGATGGTGAAGGGCGTGCTGCTCATGCCGCCAACCCCAGCTTGCGTTCCAGCTTGGTGCGCGCGGCGATGATGTCGGCGGCCTTTTCGGCGATCATGATGGTGGGTGCGTTGGTGTTGCCCGAGACCAGGAACGGCATCACGCTGGCATCGATCACGCGCAGCCCTTCGACGCCGTTCACCCGCAACTGGCCATCGACCACGGCGCGTTCATCCACGCCCATCCGGCAGCTGCCGACCGGGTGATAGATGGTTTCGGCCCAGCCACGCATTTTTTCCAGCAGCTGGCTGCTATCCGTCACCTCCGGACCCGGCCAGGCTTCGCCATCGTTGTAGGGCGCAAAGCCGGGCTGGCGGCCGATCTCACGGGCCATTTCCACACCGCGCACCAGGATTTCGACATCTTCCGGCGCTGAAAGATAATTGGGATCTATCGCCGGTGCGGCCAGCGGATCGGCGGACTTCAGCCGGATCGTGCCGCGGCTTTCCGGGCGCAGCTGGCACACGTGCAGCTGATAGCCATGGCGCCCATCCATGGTGCCGCGGCCGTGCGGATTGCCGCGCACCGGCATGAAGTGCATCTGGATATCGGGCGCGGCCAGGCCTTCGCGTGTGGAAAGGAACGCCCCCATCGGCGTTGGCATGTGGGCGCCATTGCCGGTGCGGGTGAATACCCATTTGCCCAGCGCTTTCATCTTGTTGATGAATTTCGAATTGTTGTTGAGCGTCACCGGCTGGCTGCAATGCCATTGCACGATCACATCCAGGTGATCCTGCAGATTGCCGCCGACATCCTGGCTGTCGGCCACCACCTCCACACCAAACTGCTTCAGATGCGCAGCCGGGCCAATGCCGGACAGCATGAGCAATTGCGGGCTGTTTACAGCGCCGCCGCACAGGATGATTTCCCGGCCCATCGCGGATAGCAGCGACGTGCCTTGCGTATATTCAACGCCAACCGCGCGCTTGCCTTCCAGCAGCACGCGCCGAGCCTGCACGCCGGTGATGATCTGCAAATTGGGCCGCTTGCGCACGTCGGCGGTGAGATAAGCCTTGGCGGCGGAGAAGCGCTCCCCATCCTTGATGGTCGCGTCATATTGGCCAACGCCTTCGAATTGCGGCCCGTTGAAATCGTCGGTCAGCTTGTAGCCGGCCTGCACTGCCGATTCGGCAAAGGCTGCGTTGAGCGGATTGGGCAGGGCGCCCTTGCGGCTGGTGTGCAGCGGGCCGCCACTCCCGTGAAATTCGTCGCTGCCGCGTTCCGAATCCTCGGCCTTGCGGAAATAGGGCAGTACATCGGCCCAGCCCCACCCGGTGAGGCCCAATTGGCTCCAGCGGTCATAATCGCTGGCGTGGCCGCGGATATACACCATGCCGTTGATCGACGATGATCCGCCCAGTGCCCGCCCGCGCGGCCAATAGAGCGGGCGGCCGCCCAGATGCGCCTGCGGCTCGGTCCAGAAACCCCAATCATAGGGGCTGGGTTTTTCCGGCGGGATGATCTGGGCGATGCCGGCCGGCATCTGGATCAGCATGTTGTTGTCGTTGCCGCCGGCCTCCAGCAGCGCCACGCGCGTGCCGAGATCGGCAGAAAGCCGGTTGGCCAGAGCGCATCCGGCTGAACCTGCACCCACGATGATGAAATCAAACGCCTCGGTCACGCACCATCCCCTGTAACATTTGGACCAAGCTACTCGCCTTGCCGGCAGCGCGCAAACCGCCAGCTTGGGGAGGGCGGGTCAGGCCCTGACCAGTTCCGGCAGGGCAGCGGCATAGCGCTCCACGTCGGCCATGCGCCCGGTCGACACGCGCGACCATTCGGGCCAGGCCTGCCCCCATGCGCCGCGCACCAATATGCCGCGCTGGGCCATGGCGGCGGCAAAGCGGTTGGCATCGGCCACCTTCACGAACAGGAAATTGGTCTGGCTGGGCAGGGCGATGGTGCCGGCTTTGGCCACGCCGGCCTGCAGCACCCGGCGCGCGGCCGTGATGGCGCTGCGGCTCTGTGCCTGGAACGTGCCATCATCCCAAGCGGCGATGGCAGCAGCCAGGCCCGGCGCATTCAGGCTGATGGTGACGCGATGGCGCTTCAGTTCGGCGGCATTGGCGGGCGACGCGACAGCATAGCCGATGCGCAGCCCAGCCATGCCGAACAATTTGGAAAAGGTGCGGGTGACGATGATATTGGCGCCCGCCTGCACAAGCGGCAGCATGGTCGAACCGGCCGGATCGTCGGCCAGTTCCATATAGGCTTCATCCACCAGCAGCGTGACGCGCGCCGGCAGCGCTTTCGCAAAGGCGAGAAGATCAGCCGCCTTCAGCATCATGCCGGTCGGATTGTTGGGATTGCACAGATAGACCATCGCCACGTCGGGTGCGGCAGCGGCCCGTGCCAGCGCGCCCAGATCGATGCCCAGATCCGGCGCCATGGCGACGCGGCGATAATTGAGCCCCTGCGCCATCGGATAGAGCAATGGCTCATCGAATTGCAGCGCCGGCAGCAATATGGTGCCGCGCTTGCCCCAGGCGAGGGCGGCACTGGTGATGACTTCCGAACTGCCGTGACCCAGCACCACTTGCGAAGCCGGCACGCCCAGCCGCTTGCCGATCATCGCCGCCAATCGGGCTTCCGCATCGTCGGCATAATACCAGCTGCTGCGCGCCAGTTCGGCCATAGCCTGAATGGCGGAGGCCGGCGGCCCAAGCGGATTTTCGTTATATTTCAGATGGGCAATGCCCGGTGCCGGGGCAAAGCCGGTGGGATCCGCCACCATTGGTCGGATTGTGGTGGCGCTTGCCCCCGTGTTCAAAGTTGTGCTGGCAACCGCTGCTGTTCCCGCCAGCCCCAGCCAGCCCCGCCGTGAAACGTCCATATTTGCCCCCTCAGGCCGGATGCCAGGTCTTCAAAAGCGTCGCCGTATCGGCCAGTGCCTCCACTGGCACCGTCACGCCCTGTTCCACCAGCGCCTTGCCCTGCACATAGTCGCGCGCGGCGTTCACGCAGTCCAGCGCGATTACCTTGCCGGCTTTCAGGTAGATCAACGAGAAACTGCGCGTCGCCGGATCGCCGCGCAGCACGGTCTGATCATGGCCGATGCTCATGCCCATCGTCTGCAGCCGCAGATCATATTGGTTTGACCAGAACCAGGGCACCGCGTGATAGGGCGCGGGATCGCCAGTGATAGCGCGCGCCACCGTGGCGGCCATGTCTGCGGCGTTCTGAACTGATTCCAGCCGGATTTCGGCGCCGCCGGCAAAGGCGTTGGCGTGCAGCGCGCAATCACCGATTGCAAACACATCCGGCAGGCTGGTGCGGCAGTGATCATCCACCCACACACCGTTGCCGCCGGTGGCGCCAGCCGCCAGCAAGGGCGCCACGGCAGGCACGATCCCGATGCCGACAATCACCACATCGGCCACGATCTGCCGCCCGTCGGTCAGCGTGGCGAGCTTGGCATCGCCGGCTGCGGCCAAGCTGGCCAGGCCGGCCCCGGTGACGATTTCCACCCCGTGCGCGCGATGTTCGGCTTCATAAAAGGCCGAAAGTTCCGGTCCGGCCACGCGCGCCAGCACCCGATCCAGCGCCTCGATCACCGTCACTGAATGGCCCAACTTGCTGAGCACGGCCGCCGATTCCAGCCCGATATAACCGCCGCCGCCGACCAGCACGCGCGATTCGGGGCGAAGATCGGCCTTCAACGCATCCACATCGGCGCGGGTACGGATGGCGTGCAGGCCGGGCAGTTCATGGCCGGGGCAGCTCAGCTTGCGCGGATCGCCGCCCGCCGCCCACACCAATTGGCCATAGCCAATGTCGCCCGCTGTGGTCGCCAGTGTGTGCGCCGCGGCATCCACCGCCGTGACGCGCGTGCCCGTCATCACCTCGACATTGCGCTCCGCCCAGAAGGCCGGCGGGCGCAGCAGCATGCGGTCGAAACTCTTTTCGCCGGCCAGATATTCCTTGGACAGCGGCGGGCGCTCGTAAGGCAATAAAGGTTCGACCGTGATGATGGCCAGGCTGCCAGTGAAGCCCTTCTGACGCAACTGCGCGGCTTGTGCCGCACCGCCATGCCCGCCGCCCACGATCACCACGTCGAACTGCATGATTTACTCCCGTTTCAAGTTGGCATGCGGCAACGGCGCGACCTTGCCAAGCCGGGATGTTGCTTATCCGCCCTTCACATCGCGCGGCGGCGCTGCCACATGGGGAGCATGGATCTCGCCAGCCACCCCGACAGCGCCGTCTATGGCCTGCTCGTGCCGCGTTCCCCGCTGGTGCGCCGGCTGCTGGCGCGCAACCCGTCGCCCTTCACCTTCACCGGCACCGGCACCTTCGTGGTCGGCCAGCCTGGCGGCACGGTGGCGGTGATCGATCCCGGCCCGGCTGAGCCGGCGCACCTCCGCGCGCTCATCGACGGGCTGGTTGGCGAGACGGTGTCCCACATCGTCATCACCCACACCCACATGGATCACTCGCCCGCCGCGCCGGCGCTGAAGGCCGCGACCGGTGCGCAAATCGTTGGGTGCGCGCCGCTGGTGCTGAGCGACGACGGCCCCCGCGCCGATGCCGGGTTTGATGCCAGCTATGCCCCCGATCGCGTGCTGGCCGATGGCGAGAGTGTCAGCGGTCCCGGCTGGACGCTCACCGCCATTCACACCCCCGGTCACACCAGCAATCACCTGTGCTTTGCGCTGGCAGAGGAAAAGGCGATGTTCACCGGCGATCATGTCATGGGTTGGAGCACCACCGTGGTCGCACCGCCCGATGGAGACATGGCCGATTACATGGCGAGCCTGGAAAAGCTGATGGCCCGTGACGACGCCATCTATCACCCCACCCACGGTGAGCCCGTTACCGATCCGCAGCGCTTCGTGAAGCATCTGCTCGGCCATCGCCGCCAGCGTGAAGCCC
The DNA here is from genome assembly GCF_945882885.1 of Sandarakinorhabdus limnophila DSM 17366. GTDB lineage: Bacteria > Pseudomonadota > Alphaproteobacteria > Sphingomonadales > Sphingomonadaceae > Sandarakinorhabdus > Sandarakinorhabdus limnophila_A. The sequence continues at coordinate 11,929 of NZ_CAMCWT010000034.1, read as the reverse complement.
AGGTGCTGCGCTGCATCGGTGAAGGGCTGGTGACCATTCCGCAGATGGTGGCGGCGATGTATGCCATGGTCGACAAGCGTCTGCACCCGGCCGCGGGCCGCAGTGTGCTGGCGCATCTCATTGATCTGGAACGGCGCGGCAAGGTTGCCCGTGCAGGGGAAAGCTGGGGTCTCGTCTGATGGACGCACGGTTGAACATGCTCGGCGGCGGCGCTGCCATCGACGTGAAGGCGGAAATCAACCGCCTGCGCAAGGAGCGCAACGCCGTCATCCTCGCCCATTATTATCAGGCGCCGGAAATCCAGGACATCGCCGATTTCGTTGGCGACAGCCTCGATCTGTCGAAGAAGGCCGCCGCCACCGATGCCGATGTCATCGCCTTCTGCGGCGTGAAGTTCATGGCCGAAGTGGCGAAGATCCTGTCGCCGCAAAAGACCGTGATCCTGCCCGATCTGAAGGCTGGCTGTTCGCTGGAAGACTCGTGCCCGCCGGAAGCTTTCGCCAAGTTCCGACGCGCCCATCCTGATCATATCAGCCTCACCTACATCAACTGTTCGGCGGCGGTGAAGGCGGAGAGCGACATCATCGTCACGTCGTCGTCGGCGGAAAAGATCATCAACCAGCTTCCGGCCGATCAGAAGATATTGTTCGCGCCTGACAAGCATCTGGGCGCCTGGCTGAACCGCAAGACCGGGCGTGACATGCTGTTGTGGGATGGCACCTGCATGGTGCACGAGAAATTCTCGGTGACGGAGTTGCTGAAGCTGAAGGCCCAGCATCCGGCGGCGCCCGTGCTCGCCCACCCAGAATGCCCGGCCGCCATCCTGGAACTGGCGCATTATGTCGGCGCCACCAGCGGCATATTGAATTACGCGCTGAACTCCCCCGAACCCACCGTGATCGTGGCGACCGAGCCCAACATCATCCACCAGATGCAGAAGGCCGCGCCCCACAAGAATTTCATCGGCGCGCCGGGGGCGGACGGCAATTGCGGCTGCAACATGTGCCCCTACATGGCGCTCAACACGATGGAGAAACTCTATCTCTCGCTGCGCGATCTGACGCCGCAGATCGAAGTGCCGGAGGATGTGCGGGTGAAAGCCAAGCGCAGCCTTGATCGCATGCTGGAAATGGCGGGCAATGTCTCAGCCGTGCCGGTGCGCGGTGATTGACGGGTTCGATACGGCGGCCTTCGTCAGCGCGACGCTGGCGGAGGATATGGGGCAGGGCGGCGACGTCACGTCCGCTGCCGTCATCCCGGCCGAGGCGCGGCTGACGGCGGTGATGGACAGCCGCGATCCGGTCGTGGTGGCCGGGCTGCCGCTGGCCGCTGCCTTTTTCCGCGCGCTCGATCCCGCCTGCACCATCACCATGCTGGCCAGCGATGGCGATGCCGTGCCGGCCGGCGCCGACCTGATGCGCATCGAGGGCAATGCCCGCGCGCTGCTCACCGCCGAACGCTCGGCGCTCAACACCGTGCAGCATCTGACCGGCATCGCCACCATGGCGCGCCAGTATGTTGATGCCATCGCCGGCACCGGTGCCGTGCTGCTCGATACGCGTAAGACCCTGCCTGGCCTGCGTGCGCTGGAAAAATACGCCACCCGGATGGGCGGCGCCACCAACCACCGCATGCGGCTGGATGACGGCGTGATGATCAAGGACAATCACATCGCCGTTGCTGGCGGGGTGGAACCGGCCGTGCGCGCCGCCAAGGCTGCCGGGCTGCAGGGAGTTGTGGTGGAGGTAGACACGCTGGACCAGATCCCGCCGGCGCTCGCAGCCGGTGCAGATCGGCTGCTGCTCGACAATATGGGGCCGGACACGCTGCGCGCCGCCGTGGTGTTGATCGCAGGCCGGGTGCCAACCGAAGCCAGTGGTGGTGTCAATCTGCAGACCATCCGCGCCATTGCCGAAACCGGCGTCACCTTCATCAGCGTCGGCCGCATCACCCAGAGCGCACCGGCCGCCGATATTGGTTTGGATTTCGCCTGAACCACAAGCTATGCTGCTGGCATGACGCCAGAACCCAGCGACGGCCTCAGCCCCAGCGATCGCGCCCGCGCGCTTCTAGCGTTCCGCTTTATCGAACGCGGCCTGTTGTTCCTCATCGCCCTGCTCACCCTGGGCGCGGTGGCGCTGGAACTGATCCGCGTCTGGCAGGCGCAGAACGTCAACCTCGCCGATATCCTGCTGATGTTCCTCTATACCGAAGTGATCGGCATGGTAGCGGCCTTCTATGCCAACAGCCAGGCGCCGGTGGTCTATCCGATCTTCATCGCCATCACCGCGCTGGCCCGTCTGATCGTGCTGCAGGGCAAGGAAATGGCGCCGCAATCGATCATCTTTGAAGCCTCCGCCATCCTGCTGCTCGCGGTGGCGGCGACCATCCTGATCCGGTTCAGGCAGAAGCCGAATTGAGGTGCCGCCGCAACAATTTGAGGTTGCGGCTGTTGGACCGGAAGAAGAAATCGAACACATCGCCGGCCACCGGCACGCTGCCGATCAGGGCATCAATTCCAACATTGCCGACCATGCGCGCCAGCGTCAGCCGTGACGCGCCCAAGTTCCGGGCTTCCCACACGAGATAGAGCCCCATCGCCGCCATCGCCGCGTCACCCACACCGGGCACAAGGCCGATCAGCGCATCCAGCCCGATGCGCGTGCCCAGGCCGGGAATGCGGATGGCACTTTCCAGCACATGTTCCAGCCCCTGGACGCGCATGCGTGCGGACGCGGCATCGGTGCGGGGCAGGCGGGAGGCGAGGGCGCGGTTCATGCCCTGAATCTGGCCCTGCCGGCCCGCCATTCAAGAGGCAGGGCTTATTTCTTGCCAAACATGCCTATGATGTCGTTGATCGGATTGCCGTCGCCATCCCGATCCAGCATGCCGCCCACCTGGCCCAGCAGGCCACCGGCGCCGCCGCCACCGTTCAGCCCGGCCATTACCTGCTCCAGCGCGTCGCCCTGGCCGCCGGCGCCCTGCACAGCCTGCAGCAACTGCGGTAGCAATGCGCCTAATGCGCCGGCATTCAGTCCGGTGTTCCCTGCCACCTCCGCCACGGCTTGCGCATTGTTCACAGCCGGATCGGCGATCTGCGGCAGCAGCTGCCCCAACGCGCCTTCCACCATGGCCGGATCGAGCCCGGCCTTGCCGGCCAGCCCGGCGATATCGATATTCCCGCCAGCCTGCGCCAGCAGATCATCCAGCATGCCTATCTGCGATTTTCCCGTCTTGGCGACCCAAGGAGAACATGGCTCGGTTACGCTTTGGCGGCAATCAGCCTCAAAATCAGCCTTTGATCATCGCCGGCAGCGTCGCTTCATGGGTGCGCTTCAGTTCGGCCATCGTCACTGTTTCGCCGTTCAGCACCAGCGCATCACCGCCCACCGTGCCGATAAGCGTGGCGCCGTCGATGACAACGCCGGCCGGTGCAGTGACGAGGTAACGGCCCTGGTCCTCGCCGAACGCCGACGCGGCATCCAGAGCCACCTCAACAACTGCGCCCAGCCCGCTGGCCATCGCCATTTCGGCCACCGCCACGGCCAACCCGCCATCGGAAAGATCGTGTACGGCATTCACCGTGCCAGCCGCGATCAGCGCCGCGATCTTGTCGCCAGCCGCACGCTCGGCGGCCAGATCCACCACCGGCGGTGGGCCGTCTTCGCGGCCATGGCATTCGCGCAGCCACAGCGACTGGCCCAAGTGGGACCCGGCGCTACCGATCAGCCAGACAACGTCGCCTGCGGCCTTGAACGCCAGGTCCATTTGGCTGTCATAATCGGCCAGCAGGCCAACACCGCCAATCGCTGGCGTCGGCAGAATGGCGTTGCCGCCGCCGGTCGCCTTGCTCTCGTTGTAGAGGGAGACGTTGCCCGAGACGACCGGATAATCCAGCGCCCGGCAGGCTTCGGCCATGCCTTCGATGCAGCCGACCAGCTGGCCCATGATCACCGGGTTCTGCGGGGAGGCGAAGTTCAGGCAGTTGGTGATGGCCAGCGGCTTGCCGCCCACCGCCACGATGTTGCGCCAGGTCTCCGCCACGGCCTGTTTGCCGCCCTCAAACGGATCGGCAAAACAGTAACGCGGCGTGCAATCGGTGGCGATGGCCAGCGCCTTCTTCGTGCCATGCACGCGCACCACTGCAGCGTCCCCGCCCGGCCGCTGCAGTGTGTCGGCGCCGACCTGGCAATCATATTGTTCCCAGATCCAGCGGCGTGAACACAGATCGGCACTGCCCAGCAGCGTCTTCAGATCCGCCACGATATTGGCGCTGGCCGGCACATCGGTCAGGGCTGCGCGCTTGGGCGTCGGTACATGCGGGCGATCATATTTCGGCGCGGCATCGGCCAGCGGATCGAGCGGGATGCGGCCCACCACCTCGCCGTGGAAGGTCATGGTCAGGTCGCCGCCGTCGACGACTTCGCCGATCACCGCGAAATCCAGTTCCCACTTCTTGAAGATCGCAGCTGCGAAATCCTCGCGGCCGGGCTTTAGCACCATCAGCATCCGCTCCTGGGATTCCGACAGCATCATTTCATAGGGCGTCATGGCCGTTTCGCGGCACGGCACCTTGTCCAGATCAAGCCTTATGCCCACGCCACCCTTCGACGCCATTTCCACCGACGAACTGGTCAGGCCTGCCGCGCCCATGTCCTGAATGGCCACGATCGCGTCTGATGCCATCAGTTCCAGGCAGGCCTCGATCAGCAACTTCTCGGTGAACGGGTCGCCCACCTGCACGGTTGGGCGCTTTTCCTCGCTGTTCTCGTCGAACTCAGCCGAAGCCATGGTCGCGCCATGGATACCGTCCCGCCCGGTCTTGCTGCCGACACAGACCACCGGATTGCCGACGCCGGCAGCGGCCGAATAAAAAATCTTGTCCGCCTTGGCGATGCCCACCGTCATCGCATTCACGATGATGTTGCCGTTGTAACTGGGGTGGAAAATCGTTTCCCCGCCCACGGTCGGCACGCCGACGCAATTGCCGTAACCACCGATGCCGGCAACGACGCCCTTCACCAGGTGACGCATCTTGGGCGCGTTGATGTCGCCAAAGCGTAGCGCGTTCATATTGGCCACCGGCCGCGCGCCCATGGTGAACACGTCGCGCAGGATGCCGCCCACGCCTGTGGCTGCGCCCTGATAGGGCTCGATATAGCTTGGGTGGTTGTGGCTCTCCATCTTGAAGATGGCAGCGTCGCCGTCACCAATGTCGATCACGCCGGCATTCTCGCCCGGGCCGCAGATCACCCACGGCGCCTTTGTGGGCAGCTTGGCCAGGTGCATGCGGCTGGATTTGTAGCTGCAATGTTCAGACCACATTACCGAGAAGATGCCGAGTTCGAGCAGGTTCGGCTCCCGCCCCATGGCGGCGAGCACGCGCTCATATTCTTCGGGCGTGAAGCCGTGGGTGGCAACAATCTCGGGCGTGATCTGGCTCATGGCGCGCGCATAGCCTGCGGCGGCAGCTTTGTCATGTCGCAGCGGGAGGCGCTGTTGCATTTTCCGCTTCGGCCCGGCGGCCAATGGCAGCGGATCGCAGCATGACAATGCCGGTATAGCTGATCACCACCGAAACCAGCCATTTCAGCGGCGCCAGTGGCAGTTCTTTCACGATGAACGCCGCGACCAGCACGGCCGGGATACCGGCCAGCACCATGGCCAGGGGAATCTGCAGATCGATCTTGGCTGCCTTGATGTGATGCGTCGCAATGCCCGCCGCCGCAAAGGAGGCGCTGGCGGCCATGATCGGGAAGCACAGGCGCGGATCAAGCCCCATCAGGCTGAGCATGGCCAGCGTTGGCGCATAATTGCCGATGCCGAAATTGATCAGCACACCAAATCCGAAACTGGCGGCAATGGCCACGATGGTCAGGCCGAGTGGCAGGCTGGTCGCCGTGCCGCCCACCGGCATCAGATCGAGATTGGACAGCAGAAAAAACACCGCCGCGATCAGCAGCGCAAGGCCCACCACGCCCTGCACGACCCAGACCCGGGCGCGGGCGATCAGCGGCAGGCCGGCCCAGCCACCTGCCAGAAACGTGAGGATGCTGCCCACCAGCAGCACGGGATCCACCCCCACGCCCAGCAGGCTCAGGAAGATCAACCCCTCCACCATTGTGGGCAGGGTCAGCCCGGTGATCATCGTCTGCGGGATCAGGTGATCGGGCACCAGCTTGCGGAACTTGAACCAGGCCATGGCGGGCGCCATCGATCCGATGCCCAGCGTGTCGAGGAAATTGACCACCGCGCCCAGCAGCAACGCTTCGGCGCGCGGCAACAGCCGCTGCGCGATGGCCGCGCGCAGCAAAGCCACGCCGTTTAACGCTGCGGCGAGCGCCAGCAGCGCCAGAAGGATGTTGAGCATCGTTTCGTCCCCAGCCGCCCTGTGGTGCAGCGCAACGCCAACAAGGCGGCAACTGCCACTGGCGTCAATAGGGACGGCGCGAATTTGTTATGACGCCATGGCGTGATGCACTTCGCGGCGCGCGGCGCTCCTAATTCACATCTGCGCCATCCGCACCTTCCGCAATCGGCGCACCCCAGCTATGAGGCGGTGCAACAGCTTGAAGGGCGGCCATGCCACGCACGCGCGCAGACGGGAAGAAAACGCAGATTGTCGTCGTGGGCGGCGGCGCCGGCGGGCTTGAGCTGGTGACGAAGCTCGGCGCGCATTTTCCGCGCCGGGATTTCGATATCATCCTGGTTGATCGCAACCCCACCCATATCTGGAAGCCGCTTCTGCACGAAGTGGCGGCTGGCAGCTTGGATGCCAATCTGGATGAGGTTGGCTATCGCGGCCACGCCTATCGCTGGGGCTATCGCTATTTCGATGGCGCACTGGAAGGCATCGACCGCGAGGCGCAGCAGGTGATAATCGCGCCGATCCGCGACGAAGACGGCAGCGAAGTGATCGGCCGCCACCGCATCCGCTATGATTATCTGGTGCTGGCGGTGGGCAGTGTTTCCAATGATTTCGGCATCGCCGGTGTGAAGGATCATTGCCTGGCGCTGGAAAGCCGCATCGATGCTGATCGCTTCCGCCGCAAATTGCTCAACCAGTGCCTGCGAGTGTCGCGCCAGATGGTCGCCGATCCGGCCAGCTATGCCACGGTGAAAGTGGTGATCGTTGGCGGCGGCGCCACCGGCGTGGAACTGGCGGCCGAACTCTATTCCGCCGCCGATGCGCTGGGCTATTACGGGCTGGAAGTGTTCGATCGCCAGCGCCTGCAGGTAACGTTGCTGGAAGCCGGGCCGCGCATCCTGCCGCTGCTGCCGGAAAAGCTCGCCGCTGCCGCCCATGCCGAACTGGAAAATCTGGGCGTGAATGTGCTGGCCGGCACGCAGGTGGTGGCCGCCACGCCCGAGGCGATCCATGTGAAGGATGGCAACATCATCCCGGCTGATATCCGCGTGTGGGCGGCCGGTGTGAAGGGGGCCGAGTTCCTGATCGGCATCGGCGGGCTGGAAACTACCCGCAACAACCAGCTGCTGGTGAAGGACACGCTGCAGACAACATTGGATGATCGCATCTTCGCCATCGGCGATTGCGCCAGCTACACCCCGCCCGGCGAAACCCGCCCGATCCCGCCGCGCGCCCAGGCCGCGCACCAGATGGCGCAAACGGTGTTCCGCAACATAAATGCGCTGATCGCCGCCAAGCCGCTGCGCCCGTTCGTCTATGAGGACAAGGGCTCACTGGTCAGCCTCGCCCGCTATTCCACCGTGGGCAGCCTGATGGGCAATCTGGTGGGCGGCAAGATGGCCATCGAAGGCCGGCTGGCGCGCTTTGTCTACACCTCTCTCTATCGTATGCACCTGATCGCCATCCACGGCTGGTTGAAGGGCCTGTTCCTGATCCTTATGGGCCATGTGAACCAGGTGGTGCGGCCCAAGCTGAAGCTGCACTGAGTTCATCCCTGATGGATTGATCCAGATCAACGCCGGCACAGCCACGGCGGCCATACAATCCCGCCATGGCTATCTTCCATCCCGATCTCGCCGCGCAGCCCGTGCCGCGCTACACCAGCTACCCCACTGCAGCGCAATTCCACGAAGGCGTGGGCGCGGCCGAGCAGGCGCAGGCGCTCGCCGCCATTCCGGCGGGTGCGCCGGTGTGGCTCTATCTTCATGTGCCGTTCTGCCGGCAGATCTGCTGGTATTGCGGCTGCAACACCGGGGTGGCGGCCAATGACCGGCTGAAGCGCTATGAAAAGGCGCTGCTGGCCGAAATTGCCACGGTGGCCAGCCTGATGAAGGGCCGGGTGATCGCCGTGCAGTTTGGTGGCGGCAGTCCCAACGCTTTGGCCGCGCCCGTGCTGGCCCGCATTATCGCGGCGTTGCGCGCCCAGTTCGACGTGGCAGACGGCGCCGAAATCGCCATGGAGCTTGATCCGCGCGCCATACAACCGGGCGATGCCAAGGTGCTGGCGGCTGCCGGCGTCAACCGCATCAGCCTGGGTGTGCAGACGTTCGCGCCGCACGTGCAGAAGCTGATCAACAGCATCCAACCCTTCGACACCATCATGGCCGCCGTGGACCAGTTCCGCGCCGCCGGCATCAAGGCGATCAATTTCGATCTGATGTATGGCCTGCCCGGCCAGAGCGTTGTCGATCTCACCGAAACTATCGAACAGGCGCCGCTGCTGAAACCCGACCGGGTGGCAGTGTTCGGTTATGCCCACATGCCATCGGCCATTGTCCGGCAGCGGATGATTTCCGATCTTGATCTGCCTGGTGCCGCGGCGCGCTTTGCAATGAGCACGGCGGCCCACCGGCTGTTCACGGCGGCAGGCTATGCCGCCATCGGTTTCGATCATTTCGCGCTTCCGGAAGACAGTCTGGCGCGGGCTGCAGCGGATGGCGAGATGATCCGCAATTTCCAGGGTTATGCCACGCAGGCCGGCGAGGCCATGATCGGGCTGGGCGCCACGGCGATAAGCCAGTTTGCCGGCCTCGTCGTCCAGAACGAAAAGCATCTGGGCCAGTGGGAAACAGCTGTGAACGCCGGGCAGCTGGCCGGCACGCGCGGCGTGGCGGTGAATGCCGATGATGCCCAACGCAGCGACGTGATTGCCCGCCTGCTGTGTGATGGCCTGGTGGACGTGCCGGAACCGCTGGCCGATGCGCTGCCCCATCTGGCAAAGCACGCCGCGCGCGGGCTGGTGCGACTGCACGGCCGGCAAGTGGCGCTCACACCCGATGGCTGGCCCTATGCAAGGTTGATCGCGTCGGCCTTCGATGCGCATCTGTAGGGCCCGCAGCGCCATTCAAAGGCGGTGTGATCTCGTTTATTCGTGGAACTCTGCCAGTTCCGGGATGCGGGTGAAGGCAATCGCCGGCCCGCGCGACCGTGTGGCGCCACCGTCATGGTGGCCCAGGGTGACGGCATCGCGGCCGAAACGCTGGTTCATCCGGTCCATCGCTTGGCTCAGCGCCAGCCGCTTGGCATCGGTGCGGGCGCACAGCAGCGCGTTTGAGTCAAACAGATCGGCTTGCGCGGCGTTGGCCGAAGTCAGTTCGGCCAGCACCACACCCACCTGCAACAGGCGGCGATGCGGGAATTCCGCCGCCATGCGCGCCCACAGGCCCTCCATCGCTTCGACCAGGCTGATCGAATCCATCACCTGGCCCAGCTTCACCCCGGCTTTCCATTTCGTGCCGCGCTCCTCGCCCTTCACGAACAGGCCCAGCCAGCCGGCGCGGCTGTCGGCGCGGCGCAGGCGGGTGGCGGCCTTCATCACCAGCCGCCGCGCCACCAGCCGCGCCACCGGCAGTGGGCGTTTCTCCGGCCCCAGCACATGGCTGTGGCCGATGCTGCGCCGCTGCGTCTCCACGTCGGCCACTTCGTGCCCCTGCAACTGTCGGTGCAACCGTTCCCCCCACACGCTGCCCCAGGCGCCGCGCGCTTGGGCCGGGCTCATCGCCAGCAATTGCGCCATCGTTACAAGTCCGGCCGCCGCCAGCCGCTTTTCCATCGCCCGGCCCACGCCGGGAATGTCTGAAAGCGGCAGCCGTTCCAGCCGCGCCCGGCGCACATCTTCGGTCAGGACGGTCAGCCCGTCGGGCTTCTTCATGTCGGCTGCCATCTTGGCCAGCAGCCGGTTGGAGGCAACGCCAATGGAGGCGGTGAGGCATTTGCCCACATTGGCGTTCAGCCCGGCCTTGATCGCCGTTGCGAGGGCGGCAACCGCGGCCGGGCTCTTTTCGTTGTCCATCAGGCGGCACGCCACCTCGTCGATGGAACAGATGTTGGTCACCGGCACATGCCGGTTCACTTCGTCGATCACCTTGTGGTGAAAACGCACATAATCATCATGGCGGCCGGGCACGATCACCACATCGCGGCACATGGCTTTTGCCTGCCAGATCTTTGTGCCGGTGCGGATGCCATAGGCCTTGGCCTCGTAACTCGCTGCAATCGCGCTGGTGCTGTCGCTCATCACCGGCGCCACCACCACTGGCCGGCCGCGCAGGGCCGGGTTCATCTGCTGCTCAACGCTGGCGAAATAGCTGTTGAGATCGAGGTAGAGCCAACGCAGAGGCAGCGAATCAGCCATGCATACTGGATAACACAAACAGAACAAAAAGTGAACAAATAACTGCGTCATCCGGCACCTTCCGTCGGCCAGACGGGCCGCCTATGGTGCGGTTCATGTCGATGGATCCCGAAGCCAAGGCCCTGCTGGACGCAGCCGCCGCCCATGAACCCACTGGCGTCCGCGCTGTGGCGGCCGATGCGTTGGCCGGCCGGCAATTGCGCTTTTATGATTTCTGCATGGCGGCCTTTGCTGTCATCCTGATCTGCTCCAACCTGATCGGTGCCAGCAAGCCGGCGCAGGTGGAATTGCCGATCTGGGGCACGGTCACGGTCGGGGCGGGCATATTGTTCTTCCCGCTCTCCTATGTGCTCGGCGACGTGCTTACCGAAGTCTATGGCTATGCCCGGGCCCGGCGCGTGGTGTGGGTGGGTTTTGCCGCCTCGATCTTCGCTGCCACCATGAGCTATGTCGTGGTCTCATTGCCGCCCGATTCGAGCTGGAAAGGCCAGGCCGCGTTGGCCGAGGTGTTCGGCCAGGTTCCGCGCATCTTCCTCGCGTCCATCCTCGCCTTCTGGGCTGGCGAAATGGCCAATGCCTCCGTCCTCGCCCGCATGAAACTGCTCACCAACGGCCGAATGCTGTGGACGCGAACCATCGGCTCGACCGTGGTGGGGCAGGGCGTGGACAGCCTGATCTTTTATCCGCTGGCCTTCTGGGGGATCTGGGAACCGGCACTGGTGTTCAGCGTGATGGCCACCAACTATGCGCTCAAGGTCCTATGGGAAGCGCTGCTCACGCCCGTCACCTATCGCGTGGTGGCGTGGTTCAAGGCCGTCGAAGGCCTGGATGTCTATGACACCGGCACGGATTTCACCCCGTTCAAGACGAAGGTGTGAACACGGGCGGTGTGAAAAATGGCGGTGTGAAAACCGGCTGATGTCAGAACAGGCTTGGCATCAGCGCGATGCGGCGACGGGTTGTCTGCGCCGGGTTCGGGCGGCCACCGCGCGCCAGGAAGGCGCCAGCATCAACCACAAGCATTGCTGCCAGCATCACCACGGACACAGCGGCCATCACCAGCCAGATCACCGCCAGCAGTGGCATCAGAGCAATGCCAGCCTGCGACATCGGCGCAGACGGTGCGGTAACGCTGAGAGCCGGGCTGTACACGGTCATTTTCCCCGAAAGCCTGTTGCCAGTCGCGAGCACGTCATGTGGGACACTGGCCATCTGCGTCTAGAGCGGTTTTCGATCATGTTGCATCGTATCCGCAGGCTGTGAAGTAATTGGCGCATTCCTGGGGAGAGTAGAGGTCGAGGATGCGTCCGATGGCGTCCCACAGGCCGTGGATTGTGCGCTCGGCAGCTTTACGCAGGTGCGCCTTG
>NZ_CAMCWT010000033.1:0-30725 GCF_945882885.1 Sandarakinorhabdus limnophila DSM 17366 | reverse complement strand
ACAACGGCAGGCGCCCGCACTCATCGCTTGACCGCAAGACCCCCGATCACGTCTACTTCAACCAACCGCTTCTCGCCGCGGCATGAAACCGGCAGCCGCTACACTTAGCAATCGCGCGGGGCTGTGCAGATAAACCGAGCCACCTCTGTGCAGACCTGCTGGCCCACTGGTTCGGGCCGGCGGTCACCGAACCCGTTCGCCTGCATGTCGCGGCCAAGCGCTATCTGTGCGCCGTCGATCCAGCATACCAAGCCGGTCTCAGCGCCGCCTCCATCCTCAGCCTTGTGCTGCAGGGCGGGCCGATGGACATCGAAGAGCAGGCCCGTTTCTGCGCGCAGCCGCACGCAGCCGATGCCGTGACGCTGCGTCGTTGGGATGATGCTGCCAAGGATCCCCACTGTGCGGTGCCCCCGCTCGACAGTTGGCGCCCTCTGCTGGCCAGCCTGCTGCGCGTTTCTGCTCAGCCGTAAGCAAAGCCGGTCAACACTGCCGGCAGATCGGCCACGGTATCGATCACCACATGGGCGCCGGCCGCCAGCAGTTCGGCCCGGGCAGCTGCGATACGATCGGCCCGCTCCTCCACTGGAAGCACCGCCAGCGCCTCGGCCGACAGGCCAACGCTGTTGCCACTGGCGGCCACACCCACCGTCCAAGTGCCGGCGCTGCGCCCCTCGGCTATGCCCACCGCAGCGTCGTCCACCTTAACCACAGCGGCGGCTGGCCATACCCCCAGTTCCATCATGTTCTTCCACAGCATCAATGGCGAAGGCCGACCGAAGGCCGTGTCACCGGCGCATACGAGGCAATCAGGGGTATAACCCTGCGCGGCGGCGGCGGGCAGGATATCGGCCATCATTTCCCGCGTGTAGCCGGTGCACGAACCGATCTTCACGCCTTGTCCGCGCAACTGGCGCACCACGTCGGCAGCGCCGGGGATCAGCACGGCGGTTTCGCGTGCGGCGGCCTGCATCAGAGGGGTAATGCGGGCAAACAGCCGGTCACCGTCTGTCACGTCAGGGGTCTTGCCATAGCGCGCGGCCCAGGCGGCAGCCACACGCGGTTGGGCGAGAATGGCGGCGATATGGTCGCGCTTTGCCATCCCCATGTCGGCCCGGGCCTCGGCCTCGCTGATCGGCACATCAAAGCCATCAAACAGCTTGAGCAGCGCCACCACTGGCGCGCGGCTGCCGAAATCGATCATCGTGCCCGCCCAGTCGAACACCACAGCCTGCAGATTTGCGCTCAACAGATTGGCTCCCTATTGCCGAATACGCCGTTCACCGTTTCTTCGGCCAGCGCGAATCCGGTGGAAGCACCGGTGCCACTGGTCACCACCACCAAGTGCACGCCGGGCATCGGTGAGCGCACGATGCTGTGGCCGGCGGCCGAGGCATAGGTGCCGGTCCAGCGTTCGGCCACCGCAGGTGGCGTGCCCAGAACCGCCTCATACTGGCGAAGCATGGCGGCATCGATGTCGGCACGACCGAAGGGGTCAGGTGTCGGGCCATATTCATGGCTGTCACCCACCACCAGGCTCCCATCGGCGCTCTGCACCACAATCAGATGGATGCCCCAACCAAGGGCTTCGGCTTGTTCCTGTTCCAGCCGGGCCTTCAACGCTGCAGCTTCGGGCAGCGCGGCATAGCCGAGGTAGCGGACCAGGCTGAGATCGCTCATGACCGGGGCTGGCAGCCGCCAGCCGGGTGCTGCAAGGCGCAGCATCTGCAGCTTGCAGCGAGTGATTGATTCCTCGGCATAAATCGACGGGAACAGCGAGGCCCAGTCATCGCCGGGGCAGACGAAAATGGCATCGGCCGCGAGCGCTTCACCATTGGCCAACGCGACACGGCCGGTTTCCATACCCACTACGGCGCTGCCGAAACGGAAGCGCACGCCATGCACCTCGGCCAGCCAGGCGGCCAATCGGGGCAGCGCTTCGCGCGATTCGACGCGCAGATCATGTGTGCTGAGGATGGCGCCAGCAGGCGCATGGGCCTGCGGGCAGAGATCGGCGACCGAAGATGGGTTCAGGCGCCGGCACCCTTCTCCCATTTCAGTGGCCATGAAGGAATCGAGGACCGCCGATGATTCAGGGCGCTGCCCCACAACAAGCAGACCTTCCTGATCGATGCGGATGCCAGCGGCGGGTGCCACGTTCCGCCAGATGGCGGCACTGCGCCTTGCCAGGCGCCACACCCGGCCTTGTTCCTGCCCGGTGACGGTGATGAAGCCGAAATTGCGGATGGAGGCACCATTCGCGCGCGCGTCCCGGTCGACCACCGTCACCCGCGCGCCAGCACGTACCGCAGCCAACGCATGGGCCAAACCGACAATACCGGCGCCCACCACGATCACGTCAGACAATCAGGAATCCCCCGTTTTTGGCCGGCCCGGCGCCAGAAATACAGGGCCGAAATACCGGTAAGCACTATAATGAGCACGGCTGCGACATGGGCACATGCGATGAACAAGGGCACCCAGTCCGCGGCAGGGGCAAACAGGCTGCGCCACAGCAGAAGGGCGATGCTGCCCGCATACCCAGCAGTGTCGGCAATGTAGATCAGGAAACCGGCATTGGCCGTTCGGCCCAGCACGGCAATCATGCGATCAAACAGCATGGCGTTGAACGGTAGATAGGCCAGATAAAGCCCTGCACCGGTCAGAATCATCCACGGCATCGGGCCAAGTAGGCCGGCCTGGAAAGCCAATGTGCCCAGCCCCAAAAGCGCGCCGCCCAGCATGATCACCCCGTGCATCGCCAACATTGCCTTCACGTTGTCGCGCACCAGGATCAGCCCGGCAAGTGCACCGAGCGCGATCACCGCCACCGGCAACTCGCTGGCGGAAAACACCGCTGCCGACCCGCCCATGCCCAACGCCGTCCAGAGTTCGGCCGCGAAATTGTCCCGGAAATCGCGCATGGCGGTGAGCACGATATAACTGGCCGTCAACAGCGCCATCGGTAGCCCATGCGCCTGCAGAAAGGCCGCCCGCTCGGTTTTGTCCATAGGGCGGCGCGGTGTTCGCTCAGCCTCGTCGGCGGCCGATGGCGCCGGCATCCGCTCCAACAGCCATAAAGACAGGATCAGCACCGGGAAAAACGGCAGGCCGGTTGCAGCTGGCATCCAATGTTCCGGCACGCCTTCCTGCAATAACAGCGCACCGGCCGACTTGACGACACCAGAGGCCAGGATGAACGCCCCGCACAACATGGCACCCAGAAGTTCGGTGGTGCGCCGCCCTTCCAGATAGCTGAACACCAGCCCCCAGATCATCCCCAGTACAAAGCCGTTCATTAAGATGCAGGCCAGACCAAGCACCGGCGGCAGCAGCGCAAAGGCAATCAGGCAGGCCCATGAAATGCTGATCAGGCCGAAGATGACGCGGGCTCGGCCTATGCGGCCAAATTCAGCCATCACCCTGATGCCAATGAGCTTGGAGGCGGCATATCCCACCACCTGCACGATCACGAGCGCCGTTTTGTAATCAAGGCCGAAGGGGTGAAAGCCGACATCGGTCCAGCTTGCTACGGCCAGCGGTTTGCGGAATGCGTACATGGCAAAATAGGCCGCAAAGGCTGCCAAACCGCCCAGCAGCAACCGCGGCAAACCGCCTGCCATACCAAACCATGGCGGCCCTCGCCCGCGCGATTCTTGCCCCTGCACACCCATGAACATCGCGGTCCATTAAACACGAAGTGCGGCAGAGCGATTACAATTTGGAGACGACGGCTCGATTGTGCGCTTACCAACCTATCCGGCAAAGCCGGCCCGGTATTGTTCCCAAATGGTGCGGCCAAGAAGACTCGAACTTCCACGGCCTTTCGGCCACAACGACCTCAACGTTGCGCGTCTACCAATTCCGCCATGGCCGCACACCAGGGAAATGAAGCGCCTGAGCGCCCCTTCGGCAGATGGCGCGGGTAGCAGGGGAGGGCTTGTGGTGCAAGCCCTTCCCCGCCGCCTTGCAGCCTTAGTTGTATTTCCGCAGTTCGTTTTTGGCGATGGCCGCGCGGTGCACTTCGTCCGGGCCGTCGGCTAGGCGCAGGGTGCGCTGGCCGGCATAGCCACTGGCGAGGCCATAATCCTGGCACACGCCGCCGCCGCCATGGGCCTGGATGGCGTGATCGTGGATCAGGCAGCTCATGTTCGGTGCCACCACTTTGATCATCGCGATCTCGTTGGCCGCGGCCTTATTGCCAACTGTGTCCATCATGTAGGCGGCCTTGAGCGTGAGCAGTCGGGCCTGTTCGATGGCGATGCGCGAATCGGCGATGCGTTCGTGCCACAGGCTGTGTTCCGAAATCGGCTTGCCGAAGGCGACGCGGCTCTTCAGGCGCTTCACCATCTTTTCCAGCGCGCGTTCGGCGGCACCGATGGAGCGCATGCAGTGGTGGATGCGGCCCGGGCCAAGGCGGCCCTGCGCGATTTCAAAGCCGCGGCCTTCGCCCAGAATCATGTTGGCAACCGGCACGCGCACATTGTCCAGAATCACTTCGAAGTGGCCGTGCGGCGCGTCATCAAAGCCGAACACGTTGAGCGGGCGCAGCTTGGTGATGCCGGGTGCATCCAGCGGCACCAGGACTTGGCTCTGCTGGCTGTGCCGCGGGGCGCTGGGATCGGTCTTGCCCATCACGATGGCGATCTTGCAGCGCGGATCGCCCACGCCCGACGACCACCATTTGCGGCCGTTGACGACATAGTGATCACCGTCGCGGCGGATCGAGGTTTCAATGTTGGTCGCGTCCGAAGATGCCACGGCCGGCTCGGTCATCAGGAAGGCGGAGCGGATTTCGCCGGCCATCAGCGGCTTCAGCCACGTCTGCTTCTGCTCTTCGGTGCCATAGGTGCGCAGCACTTCCATGTTGCCGGTATCGGGCGCGGAGCAGTTGAACACTTCGGATGACCAGCCGGCGCGGCCCATTTCCTCGGCCAGCGGCGCATATTCGAGGTTGGTGAGTCCGGGGCCCTTCCATTCGCCCGTGTCGTGATCGCAGATGTTGAGGAACAGGTTCCACAGCCCGGCTTCGCGCGCCTTGGGCTTCAGCTCCTCGATCACCGGCAGCACTTTCCAGCGTTCGCCTTCCTGCACTTCACGGTGGTAGCGCTCTTCGTTGGGGTAGATGTGCTCGTCCATGAAGCCGCGCAGCTTTTCGATCAGGCCTTTGGTTTTGTCGCTATATTCGAAATGCATGGCGCACCTTCCCCGTGTGTGGATTATTGCATGTTGCAGCGCACAGGCTGTCACGCCTGACCCCGCTTGGCCACTGGCAAAAAGGAAAGAGCGGACGATTGCGTAGGGCGGGCCGCTTTTGCTTGCGCCTGGCATCGGGCAAGCTGTGGTCCCAGCACAGGAAACCGGTGAGCCGATGATGAATCTTGTCGAACATGCGTTGGCCGCTGTGCCCATCCAGGCCGTGATCGGCCTCACCACCCGCAACTGGTGGATCGGAGCGGCGCTGGCCTGCGGCTATTTCCTGGGGCGAGAGGTGGCACAGGCGGAGTATCGCTGGATCGAACAGTTCGGCGATGGTTTGCGTGCCAATCTGCCATGGTGGGGTGCGCTGGATGCCCGGCTGTGGGCGCAGCCGGAACAGGTGGCCGATTGGCTTGGCCCGGTACTGGCAACGTCGCTGGCGGCCGTGGTTGCCGGTCGCAATCGCACCCTGGGACGCCGACAGGGATGACAATGGCCCTGCCTTATTCGAGATAGGCCGCCTGCAGCGCCTTTCGCCGGGCCGGGGTCAGGCCGGCTTCGCGTTCGAGATAGGCCTCTACGGTGCCGTATCTTGCTTCAATCTCGGCAAAGGCGCCGGCGAGGAAGGGCGTGCCATCGGCTTCCACCAGGGGCGTGGGCGCGGCGGCTTGCGGTGTCTGATAGCCGGCAAACATGCGCGCCACCGGATCATTGGCAACCACCGCCGGATCCAGCCTGGGCATTTCGAACTGCGGCCGGCGCAATTGGGTGGAAAGCTGATAATCGGCCATGATGGTCGCGCGCGGCACGCCCAGGGCTGACAGGATCATGGCGGTGACAAAGCCGGTGCGATCCTGCCCGGCAGAGCAGTTGTAGGCCAGTGCCCCGCGCTCATTCAGCACGCGATCGAACACCAGCCGCAGATGCGGGGCCAGAAGGGCGGGGAAGCCGCGATAGATGGTGCTGCCATTGCGCACCGCCGCCACACCACTGGCCGGCATCAAGGCCGCCATCGAATAGCCCACCGCATTGTAACGCACCTGTTCGATGCGGGTCGGGGCCAAGCGGCGTTCCTCCGCCGAACGCAGATCGACGAGATTGGCGAGGCGCAGCCGGGCGATCTGGGCCTGATCGGCGGCAGTGAGCAGGGGCTGCCCCCCCGAACGATAGATCAGGCCCCAGCGCACATGCTTGCCGCTGGCGCCCTGATAGCCGCCGATATCGCGGAAATTGGAGCCGGCCTCCAGCGGCAGCAGCCGTTCGGCGACGCGCAATGTCTTGCCCGTGCCGCGTTCCCTGAGCAGCACATAGCGGCGCTGGCCGGCCGGCACGCCGAGGCGATGTTCGCCATCGCCGTCAGCCGCCGAAGCCAGCGGGGCAGAACGGGCGGCCGCGTCCGGCGCGTCGCTCACCAGCACGTCCACCGGCCGGCTGGCCGTCCAGCGCACCAGCAGGGTTTCGGCGTCGATCCGTTCGACGCGGGCGTCGGTCAGCGCATGGGCTGGCGCTGCGGCTAGAAGGCCCAGCGCGATCAGGGCAAGTTGCTTGGTCATGGGATCGGCTTTCGGATCAGAACCGCACCTGGATATCGGCGCCAAAGGTGCGCGGTTCGTTGAAAATGCCATAGGGGCCGGTGGCGGCCTGTGCGGCGACGCTGCGCAGATAGACCTGCTGGCGATTGAGCAGGTTGCGCGACCACAGCGCGATTTCAGCGCGGGTGCCGTTGCCGATTTCGATATCGGTCAGCGCCAGCCGGCCGTTGACCAGCACACTGCGGTCCGAGAAGGTGGCTTCACCCGGCAGGCCGCGCACCGGATCGGCGATATTGGCATTAAGGTGGGCACGCACCACGCCGAAGCCGACATCCTCGTTGAAATCGGCGGCAAAACTGTAGGCATTATCTGGCGTAAAAACGATGAATGGCCGCTGGAAATTATTGTTGTTGAAGGGGTTCTGCGCCAGCGGCAGATTGCCCTTGGTGTGTGCATAGCTGGCTGCGAACGTGAAGCCCTTGATCGGGGCGACAGTGAAATCGATTTCCAGGCCCTGAATGCGGCCGTTCCCGGGCGCATTCACCGTTTCGATGGTGGTGCGGGTCGTGCCAGCCACCAGTTGTGCAGCAAAGTCGATCTGAATGTCGGTGTAGCGCGTGGTGTAATAGGCGGCGTTCAGGCGGGCCTTGTTGTCGAGGAACTCCGACTTGAAGCCAACTTCAAAGGTTTCCACGCTCTCCGGATCGAACGAACGATAATTCACCGAACGCGAGTTGGCGCCGCCGGCGCGATAGGCCGTGCCCCACTTGCCATAGACATGCACATCGTCGGTGGCATCGAAGGCCAGAGTGACCATCGGATCGAAACGGTTGTAGCTGCGATCGAAGGTGAAATTGGTATCGGCGGCGTTCACCTTGAACAGCACGCCCGACCGCTTGTCGTGGGTGTAGCGCCCCCCGGCAGTGAGCTTCAGGCGGTCATCGAAGACCGGCGGCGTGTAGGTGGCCTGGGCAAAGGCGGCATAACTGGTGGCGCGCGCCGTGCTGGCGCGATCCGGGAACGGGGTAACCTGCCCGGCCACCAGCGAGGGCAGCAC
Organism: Sandarakinorhabdus limnophila DSM 17366; assembly: GCF_945882885.1. Classification (GTDB taxonomy): domain Bacteria; phylum Pseudomonadota; class Alphaproteobacteria; order Sphingomonadales; family Sphingomonadaceae; genus Sandarakinorhabdus; species Sandarakinorhabdus limnophila_A. The sequence continues at coordinate 22,940 of NZ_CAMCWT010000033.1, read as the reverse complement.
GGTCAGCGCGCTGCCATCGGCATTCCAGCGCATCGTATTGGGTGCCCAGGCATCGTCGCTGCCCTTTTCGCGGTAATAAAAGAGGCCGGCGACCCAGTTCAGGCGCTCGCTGTTGCCCAGCAATTGCAGTTCCTGGCTGAACTGGTTCTGGACCAGGTTCGCAAGGCTGTAGCGCACCGCATTGGTGTTCGGGCGGAACACCGAGGCGATGATGCCGAAGCCATTGTCGAACTGGGTCTGATCGACTTCGCGATAGGCGCTGATTGAACGGAACTCGACGCTATCGCTGATCTTCCAGTCGAGCGTCAGCAGGTGGCCGTTGGTCTTGCCCACGCTGTCTTCCTGCGGCACGCCGACCAGCGCCGTCTGCGCCCGGCGAGCCTGCACGCGCACCAGCGGCGAATTGGGCGGAGCGTTCGGGCTGCGCGACAGCAGTTGCAGATAATTGGGGGTGGTCGCGTCATAGGAAATATCAAAGGCATAGAGCGCGCTGAAATCGCTCGATGGTCGCCACAGCACCGAGGCGCGCAGGCCGCGGCGTTCGAAGCGGTTGAAATCTTCGGCGCCTTCCAGCAGGTTGTCGATCGTGCCGTCGCGGCGGGTGGCGATGCCGTCCAGCTTGAACGAGAAGCCGTTCCATTCTGGCAGATCGAGATGGATTTCACCGCTGTAGCCGTTGAAGTTGCGGATGCCGCCAAGCACGCGGCCACCGAACTCGCCGGTTGGTTTGCGGGTGACGATATTGACGGCCCCACCCACCGCGTTGCGGCCGAACAACGTGCCCTGCGGGCCCTTGAGCACTTCGATCCGTTCGATATCGAGTAGCGCCGCGCCCAGGCCCTGACTGCGGCCAAGGAAGACGCCATCAACATAAATGCCCACCGTGGCATCGCGGCTGGGCTGGTTGGCATCGAACGGCACGATGCCGCGAATGCCAACCGTCAGCGCCGAGGTGCGCGAGAAGAAGGGCGCGATGCGCAACGACGGGATGCTGCCGTCAGCAAGATCAGCCAGGCTCTGCACCCGGCGGTTTTCGAGATCGGCAGCGGTGGCGACCGAAATGGAGATCGGGGTTTTCTGCAACTTGGTTTGGCGGCGTTCGGCGGTGACGACGATTTCAGTGAGCCCGGCATCCGCATCGGCGGCTGCCAGCGTTTGGGCAAGGCCTGGCGAAGCAAAGGCAAGACAGGCAGTCGTTCCAGCCAGAATGGCGCGCAGCATCATGATTAAGACCCCGACTGATAGGAGGTCTGGTTAGGCAATCCGCATTTCGTCGCCATGACGGTTCGAAGGCGCCACGATGAAGATACAGCGACTCCGGCGTGACGGAATCGTGCCGGTTCAATGGCAGGGGTAGATGGTGCCGGATGAGGGGATTGAACCCCCGACCTTCGGTTTACAAAACCGCTGCTCTACCGCTGAGCTAATCCGGCGCGCTGTTGCGGATAGCCGCTGCGCGCCTCCAACTCAAGTCAGCAACCGTTCTGGCACGCAGGATCGGGGGACCACCAGACGATGCGGGCAATCGTGTCGCCCGCGGCGACGCGGGGATCGGTGGTGATCATGTTGATGCGGCCATCGGCCGGCGCCACCACCGTTTCCAGGCTGCGGCCAAAGGCATCGCGCACTTCGGCGATCGGTTGATCCTTCTTCACCACGCTTCCGATCGGCAGCAGCAGGCGGGCCCAGCCGGGCAGGCGCGCGCGCACGGCAACGATATCATTGGCCACGGTCAGGCCGGCTCGCGGCGGCGTCACCTTGCCGGGCAGCATCTTCATCTCGCGCATCAGGTTTGTGAGGCCGGACTCAGCGCGCGCAATCATGGTGTCGTCGAACATCTCGGGCCGGCCCAGTTCCAGCGTGATTGCCGGCACGCCATCATCGGTCAGCGTGTTTTCCACCGTGCCCTTGTCGCCCTTGTCCATCTTGATGATGTCGGGCGCCACCAGTTCAGCCATGCGGCGGGTGCGCGGCGTGGAGGCAAAGGCATACATCATGTAGGCGGTGCCGCGCGATTGGGTGTGCAGATCGACCGCGCTGTCGGCATTGGGGCGGATCAACCGGCTCCAAAGGCGCCCGGCGAAATCGGCGATGGCTGAGCGGCCTTCCTTGCCGGGCAGTTCGCGGTTGAGGTTGGGCGCGCTGCGGGACCAGTCCGGCGTCCATTGCCGTGTGGATTGCAGCAGGCCAGGGGGATTGAGGCCGGGCACTAGCGTGAGGGTGCCTGCCAGTTGCGCCGGATCGATGCCGTTCGCCAGCCGGTGCAGCACTGCGATGCCGTTCAGTTCATCACCGTGAATGCCCGCGGTGAACAGCAGGCGCGGGCCGGGTTGGGCGCCTTTGACCACGACCACCGGCACTAGCCACGGCTGGCCGACGGGGCTCATCCCGGCGCGGAACCAGAAGCGCTGCACGCTGCCGGCGGCGATGTCGTTCACGTCCAGCCGATCGATGATGGTGACGCCGTCCAGGCTGCCGGCTGCTTCGGTGGCGGCCAGCGTCGGTGCGGCGACCAGCAGGGCAAGGGCGGCAGTCGCTGCGCGCATCAGGCGTCGCCGGGGGCCGATGCGACGATGCGCAGGGCGTGAATGCGATCAGGCGCGACCAGATCGCCCAGCGCGGCATAGACGGCGCGTTGGCGGGCAATGCGGCTTTGCCCGGCAAAGCTGGCGGCGCTGATCTTCACGGTGAAATGCGATTCGGCATCGTCGCCGCGATGACCGGCGTGGCCATGATGCTGGTGGCTGTCGTCGATCACCTCCAGATGCGACGGTGCCAGCGCGGCCATCAGCCGGGATTGGATTTCTGCGGCAACCTTGCCCATATCGTCTCCTGTCGAGGCCGTTATAGACCGGGCAGACAGAAGGACGACAGATATTTCAAGCCAGAGCCAACCACGTCACAGCCGGTGGCACGGGCGGGTGGAAACCCCCGAGCCGCAGGCCTGTGGCTGGCCGGGCTGTGCCGGCAGTGGCGAATTCCGGGCGCCGCGGTCCAATCGGGTCCCGGGCGATGTCGGCGGTTGGCAATATCTGTGCCTTGATCATGTCCGCGCGTTCAACGCCGGCTATAATTATTTCGACGGCCTCTCGCCCGATGAAATCCATGCTGCCCAATCGCCACTGGCCGGGTGGGAGAAGGATCTGGTGCGCGGTGGCCGCATGGCCTTCACTTTTGGCGATCCGCACGGGCTGTTCGATGAACCACTGCGGGCAAAGGCGCCTGTTGGCCGATGGGCCGAAAAGGGCGATGCCCAGGCGCTGGGCACGCTGGGACTTGACCGCAACGCCACCGCGGCCGACGTCCGCCGCACCTATCGCGAGCTCGTGCGCCGCTACCACCCTGACAGCAATGGGGGGGACAGAAGCCACGAAGGGAAGTTGCAGGCGGTGGTCAACGCCTTTACGCACCTGAAGGCAGCAGCCGGATACAAGACGGAGTCGAACAACTCGTGAGCGATATGCACGAAACCCCGCCGGTGGCGATGAATGCGCCGGACACCACGGTGGACGCCCGTGAGGTGTTCGGCGTCGATATCGATATGGCTGTGCCAGCCTTTTCGGTGAAGGATGATCGCGTGCCGGATCTGGATCCGGCCTATGTGTTCGACCCAGACACCACGTTGGCCATCCTTGCCGGCTTTGCCTTCAACCGCCGCGTGATGGTGCAGGGCTATCACGGCACCGGCAAATCCACCCATATCGAGCAGGTGGCCGCCCGCCTCAACTGGCCGTGCGTGCGCATCAACCTCGACAGCCACATCAGCCGCATCGATCTGATCGGCAAGGATGCCATCGTGCTGAGGAACGGCGCGCAGGTGACCGAATTCCGCGAAGGCCTGCTGCCGTGGGCGCTGCAAACCCCGACAGCATTGGTGTTCGACGAATATGACGCCGGCCGGCCGGACGTGATGTTCGTGATCCAGCGCGTGCTGGAAGTGGAAGGCAAGTTGACCCTGCTCGATCAGAACCGGGTGATCCGTCCCAACCCATGGTTCCGGCTGTTTGCCACCGCCAACACCGTGGGCCTGGGCGATACCACCGGGCTCTATCATGGCACGCAGCAGATCAATCAGGGCCAGATGGACCGCTGGAGCATCGTCACCACGCTGAATTACCTGCCGCACCACACCGAAAGCGCCATCGTGACCGCCAAGGTGAAGGAATTCGACACCGAAGCCGGCCGCAAGACCGTTTCGAACATGGTGCGCGTGGCCGACATGACGCGCGCCGGCTTCATCGGCGGCGACATCTCCACGGTGATGAGCCCGCGCACGGTAATCACCTGGGCGCAGAACGCGGTGATCTTTGGCAATGTGGGTTTTGCCTTCCGTCTGTCGTTCCTCAACAAGTGCGACGAGGCCGAGCGCAGCATCGTGGCCGAATATTATCAGCGCGTGTTCGGCGAGGACCTGCCGGAAAGCATCGCGGTGAAGGCGAAGAAGTAGGGAATGGCCGAAACCAGCCCCATCGAGGATTTCCGCCAGGCGGTGGCCGCGACCATGCGGGCGCTGGGCCATGCGCCGGGTATGGAGCTGGCCTATACGGCCGACAAGCCGGGCTGTTTCGGTGATCAGGCCCGCGTGCCGCAGCCGGCGCGGGCGCTGCCGGCTGAGCAGGTGGCCGAAGTGCGCGGCTGGGCCGACAGTTTCGCGCTGAAACGCCGCTTCCACGATCCCAAGCTGCATGGGGCGGAGCAGCCGGAATCAGGGCTGGCGCGGGACATCTGGAATGCGCTGGAACAGGCGCGCTTTGAAGCCTTGGGCGCGGCCGAAATGGCCGGGGTGGCGCGCAACCTCGACCGCATGACCGAAATGCGCGTGCGCACCGATCCGATCGTGCGCGCCCGCACTGCCGAGGAAGTGCCGCTGGCCAGCGCCATCAGCCTTATGGTGCGCGAACGGCTGACCGGTGCCGACGTGCCGCGCGCCGCACAACAGGCGGTGGACATGGTGCGCGGCCATATCGAGGCGCAGGCCGGCACGCATCTGGATGCGCTCGCCGCCAACATGGAGGATCAGGCGGCATTCGCGCAGTTGATCCGCCACGTGCTCGCCGATCTGGGCCTGGGCGCCGATCCCGACGAGGCCAGCGACGAGACCGAGGAAAGCGACGGGCAGGACGAGGAAGAACAGTCCGGCCAAGACAGCGAAGATCAGGAACAGGACGACGGCGGCGGCCAGGACCAGTCCACCGAAACCCGTTCCGAGGATTCGTCGGACGCGCCCGAGGGCGCCGAGCAACGCGAAGTCGAGATGGACACCGATCAGGTGTCGGACGCAGAAATGGGCGAAGAGGGTCAGGACGGCATGATGCCGTGGCGGCCCAACATGCCGCTTTCCGATCTGCCGCCGGATTTCGAGTACAAGGCCTATTCCACCAAGCATGACGAAGTGGTGGGGGCTGCCGAACTGTGCGACGACGAGGAACTGACCCGTCTGCGCGCCTATCTCGATCAGCAACTGATCCCGCTGCAATCGGCGGTGACCAAGCTGGCGAACCGCCTGCAGCGCCGCCTGATGGCCCAGCAGAACCGCAGCTGGGATTTCGATCAGGAAGAAGGCATATTGGATGCCGCCCGGCTGGTGCGCATCGTCACCAATCCGGCCCATGCCCTCAGCTACAAGATCGAGCGCGACACCCAGTTCCGCGACACGGTGGTGACGCTGCTGATCGACAATTCGGGATCGATGCGCGGCCGGCCGATCTCCATCGCCGCCATCTGCGCCGACATCCTGGCGCGCACGCTGGAACGTTGTGCAGTCAAGACCGAGATCCTGGGCTTCACCACGCGGGCCTGGAAGGGCGGGCAGAGCCGCGAAGCGTGGCTGCAGGCTGGCCGTCCGGCCAAGCCGGGGCGGCTGAATGACTTGCGCCACATCGTCTACAAGCAGGCCGATGCGCCGTGGCGGCGGGCGCGCAAGAATCTGGGCCTGATGATGCGCGAAGGCCTGCTGAAAGAGAATATCGACGGCGAGGCGCTGCTGTGGGCGCACGACCGGCTGGTGGCCCGCAACGAAGACCGCCGCATCCTGATGGTGATTTCTGATGGCGCGCCGGTGGATGATTCCACCCTGTCGGTGAACAGCGGCAATTATCTGGAGCGCCACCTGCGCGCCGTGATCCGCCACATCGAGACCAAGAGCCCGGTCGAACTGATCGCCATCGGCATCGGCCACGACGTGACGCGTTATTATCACCGCGCCGTCACCATCATGGATGCCGAACAACTGGGCGGCACCATCATCGACAGTCTCGCCGCACTGTTCGAGGAAGGCGGCGGTGGCCGCAATGCCGGTCGCGGTGGCGGTAGTCCGCGCCGCCGCTGAGCTTGAACTTCAGTTCTGCAATTCTTGCAGCTGTGGGGCCCAATGTCGCCTTCGAGGCCGCTGCCGGCGGTACGGAGTGGATTTCTTCCGTTAGGACGACGTGAAATCCCGCTTGTGGGGCTCGACGTCAACCGGGTTGGGCCGCAACCGCTGCTGGCCTGCAAAAGTGTTGGCAAGTTGCCGGTTACGCCGAATGTCAAGCAACTGTCGGCACCTGCGTATTTGGAAGCGCTGGGCAGGGCGCTGGTGGAGGCTGGCTGCCAGAGCCAGCTCTAGCGGCTGGCCGTCAACACGTTTCAGGATTGATATCGGCGCAGCGCGCGCTTCACCTCATCGTGAAGCGCACCTTGCGGTTGCCGAAATCCAACGCAACGCGGCGGAAGCTGGACAGAAGATCCGATCCCAGGAAGATCGCTGGCTGGGTGCTCAGGCCGAACAGCGCGAAGGGCGGCGCATCGGCAAAGGCCACCACGACATTGTTGAGGATGAGCCCGCCGATCCGCACGTTGTTGAGCACCATCGCTTCGGCTTTCAGCACCTGCCCGGTGACCGACAACAGTTCGATATCGAACATCTTTTCGGGCCGGCGGGTGCCATAAAGCCGCTCTCGCAGGGCCCTGTTGCCCAGGGTAACTTCACTGCCGGTATCGATCACCGCGGATACCGCGCGATTGCCGATCGATGCCTGGGTGATGATCAACTGGCCCTTGCGGCGACGCGCGGTGACCACGATTTCCTGGCCATTGGCGGCAAAGGGCGTGCGCGAATCCTGCACCGTGATTGTGCGCTTGTCGAAATCCAGCAACAGCCGTTGATCGGCCAGCGCATCGATGCCGATCAGGCCATCGGCGCCCAGATGCCGGGCTGACAGCGCCGGCGCGTTGATCGGGCCAATTTCCGATTTGCCGATGGTGAGCATGGCTACCTCGACCGTGCCGACACTGACGGCGCCGGCCATACCTTGCAGGCGCACCGACCCGCCGGCGGGCAAGTTCAGCCGAGCCGCCAGTCCATCGCTGACCACCGAACGATCGGCGCCGGAATCGACTAGGAAGCGGTGCGGCCCGATGCCATTCACCTTCACATCAACAAACATGCGCTTTTTCAGCTGTTCGGCTTCCAGCGCGTCGCCCAGGATTTCGAGATTGTTGTCGATGATGGCAGGCGCAATCAGCGGTTGGCCAGGGACGGAGGTGGCCGGCGGTGTCACACTGGCGGCGGCAGCGGCCAGCAAAAGGTTCGACACGGACATGAGTGCATTGTCTGCCTGATACGGTGGGGGTGCAAGGGACCGATTGCAAAGCGACGCCGAACGCCTATGCCGAAGCGATGAGCAGCAGCCTTGCCATCATCGCCACCGCTACCGGGCTGATGGCCCTCGCCGAGATTGGCGACAAGACCATGCTACTCGCTCTCTTGCTGGCCGCGCGTTTTCGCAAGCCGGGCAGCGTGATTACCGGCATATTGGTGGCGACCCTTGCCAATCATGCGCTCGCTGCCTGGGCGGGGGCGACGCTGGCTGATTGGCTGGCCGGGCCGTGGTTTCAGGTGGCGGTGGCGCTGGGCTTCATCGCCATGGCCGCATGGACGCTGGTGCCCGACAAGATGGACGACATGCCGGCCGTTGCCAGCGGTGCGCAGGCGTTCTTCGCCACGACCGTCGCCTTTTTCATCGTTGAGATCGGCGACAAGACCCAGATCGCCACCATTGCCTTGGGCGCGCGGTTCCACGATGTTCTGGCTGTCACCATCGGCACCACGCTGGGCATGATGATTGCAAACGTGCCGGCCGTGCTGCTGGGTGACAAGCTGTTGGCGGGTGTGCCGCTGAAGGCCGTTCGCATGGCCGCGGCGGCCCTGCTGGCGCTGCTCGGTGTGGTGATGCTGGCGGCGCTTTGGCCGCAGTTCGTCAGATGATGCCGCGGGCCTGCAGTTCGGCCAGCGCCGCTTCGTCAAGGCCAAGCATCTCGCCGTACACGTCCGCATTGTCTTGCCCGATCGTTTCGGGCGCGCGGCGGCGGACGCTGCCTGGCGTGGCCGACAGCTTGGGAAAGACATTCTGCATCTTAACCTCGCCCCAGCGCGGGTGCGGCACGCCGATAATGGCTTCGCGGGCCTGGAAATGCGGATCGTCCAGCATGTCCTGCGGGCGATAGAGGCGACCGGCCGGTACGCCGGCTGCCACCATCTTGTCTTCCAGCTCGGCGATGGTCAGTGTTTTTGTCCAGTCGCCGATCAGGGCGTCCAGTTCTTCCTGGTGCTTTCCGCGCGCGACATGGTTCACATAGCGCGGATCCTTGGTCAGCTCGGGCCGGCCCATCGCGTCGCAAAGCCGACCGAACACCGAGTCCTGATTGGCGCCGATCAGATATTCGCCGTCCTTGCACGGATAGACGTTGGACGGCGCAATGCCCGGTAGCACGGAGCCAGAGCGTTCGCGCACATAGCCCGAGGCAACATACTCCGGCACGAGGCTTTCCATTACCTGCAGCACGGCCTCATAAAGGGCGGAATCGACGATCTGGCCCTTGCCAGTGGCGTGGCGGTGGTTCAGCGCGGCCAGCGCGCCCATAGCGCCGTAAGTAGCGGCCAGCGAATCCCCGATCGAGACGCCCATGCGGCTGGGTGGCCGATCCGGATCGCCGACAATGGCCCGCCAGCCGCCCATCGCCTCGCCGATCCCGCCAAAGCCGGCGCGGGCAGAATAGGGGCCGGATTGGCCATAGCCCGACACGCGCACGATGATCAGGCCAGTGTTGTCGGCCATCAGGGTTTCGGGTGACAGGCCCCATTTCTCCAGCGTGCCCGGGCGGAAATTCTCGATCAGTATGTCGGCCTTGCCGATCAGGCGGCGGGCCAGCGCTTGGCCTTCCCTCTCGCGCAAATTGCACGAAACGGCGCGCTTGTTGCGGGCTACAACTTCCCACCACAGCGGGTAATCACCGCGGCCCCACACCCGCATCGGATCGCCCTGACCAGGTGGTTCCAGCTTGATAACGTCTGCGCCCATGTCGCCCAGCAATTGCCCGCAGAACGGCCCGGCAATAAGCTGGCCCATTTCCACGACTTTGATGCCCGCGAGGGGGCCGTTATTCTCAACGGTCATCGCTGGTCCTTATTCGGCCGCGATGGCCAAGTGGTGCCACACCGGCTGCCTTGGCGCAGGCAAGCCGGTTTCAGCCTCGCATGCCGCGCGCAGCTCGTCCACCGTGCCGCCACGATTGAAGATCTCCGGTTCAGCAGACTGAGCGGCGGCCAGTTCAGCGCGCAGGGCTGAAGTGGCTACTGCGTCCACCCGGCCTTCTGCGTCGGCCACCACACCATAGGCCCTCGCGCCGGCTTCGCTCACCAGCCCCTGGCGGATTTCGAGGCCAACCAGCGCCGGATCACGCTCCAGCGGGTTGCCCCAGCCGCCGCCACCCCAAGTGATGAAGTGGAGCTGATCGCCAGCCTCGACATCGAGGCTGTCGAGCTTGTTGGCAACAATCGTCTGGGTGCCATCGGCCTTTTCCAGGATCTTGCGGGCGCGGCTCCCCGGCGCGCCGCCGTTCACGCCCCAGGGGTAAGTGAACCAGCGATCATCGTGGATCGAAACACTGCCGGCGCTCAGGAAACGGTAGCTCATCAGGATGCCGTTGCCGCCACGGTTCAGGCCGGCGCCGCCGGTATCCGCCAAGGCTTCGTAACGCTCGATGCGCAGCGGGAAATAGCGTTCGAGGAATTCGTTGGGCACGTTGGTGAAACCCGGCCACAGCGAATGGCCATCCGGGCCATCGCCGAACGGCTTGCCGGGAATGCCGCCGAAACCGATCTGGAACAGCTGGAACCACTCGCCGTTCTTGCCTGGCCGCTGGTCACGCCCGGAATACATCAGGTGCGGCGACGAGGAGAACCCTGCCGCGCACAGGAATTCCGGCGTGCGCTGGCCGAGCAACGCGCCCAGCAAATCGAAGATACGGCCCAGAGCGTGGGTGCGGCCCGACAGCGCCGCCGGGTAACGCGGCTTCAACAGCGAGCCTTCGGGGATCTTCACCTCGATCAGGTCGTAGAAGCCATCGTTGAACATGATCTGCGGATCGAAAACCATGATCATGTAGATGCCGAAGAACATCTTGAACATGTTCTCATTGAGATAGAAATTGATCGCCGCGTCACTCTGCGGATCGGTGCCATCGAAATCCAGCACCACCTTGTCGCCCACGCGCTGCATGGTGCACTTGATCTTGTAGGGGCCATAGCCCACGCCATCGTCGCAGACGAAATCTTCGAAGCTCACCTTGTCGGTGGAAACCGACGAGGCGATCAGCGCCTTCATGGCGCGGTGGTTGCGGGCCAGCAGCGCGTCCATTGCGGCCACCACTTCGTCGTCGCCGAAACGCGCGCACATTTCGTCGATGCGCCGCGCGGCGACTCGGCAGGAGGCGATCAGCGCATTCAAATCGGCCGCGCACCAATCAGGCTTGCGGGTCTGGTGCATGACCAGCTTGACCAGATCCTCATTATACTCGCCCTTGCGCCAGATCTTCACCGGCGGGATGCGCACGCCTTCCTCGAATATGGCGCGGGCGTCGATCGGCATGGAACCGGCGACCTTGCCGCCAATGTCGCTTTGGTGTCCGAACATTGCCGTCCACGTGACCAGGCGCCCACTGCGATACACCGGCAGCAGAACCAGCCAATCGTTGCTATGGCTGATCGCGCCTTCACAGCTGTAGGGGTCAGACAGGAAGATCATGTCGCCTTCCTCGATGCTGCCATCCCAGCCACGCAGGAAGCCATCAATGAAGCTGCCGAACTGGCCAACGATCATCTTGCCCGCCGGGTTGGCGATCATCGGGAAGGCATCGCCCTGTTCGCGGATACCGGGGGACATCGCGGTGCGCACCAGGGTGGCGTCCATCTCGATACGGGCATTGCGCAGCGCGTTCTCGATGATATCAAGCGTGACCGGATCGATGGTCTTGGCCTTAAAGGGGCGCGGATTGGTCTCAATGATACGGGCGGGCATGGTGCGGTCCTTCAGGGCTTGCCGGTCACGGCGTAATTCAGCAGCCGGCTGAATCCTTCGCTCATCACGCTGTCCACCGGCACGGCGAGCGTATCCAGATTATTCGCTGCGGTGCCGGCAACGCGATAGGTCATGGTCAATCGTGAGCCGGAGCCTTCGCCGCGCAGGCTGAATTCCAGGATGGCGTTCACCGGCAGCGCCCGCAGCGGGCCAAAGCCACCCGACATTCGCGGCGACGATGGCGCCACCGCGCTTAGCACGACGGCATGCTGCACGCTGTTCTTATCCCAGCGTTCCAGCAGCAGGCCGCCGCCGCGCGGATCGAGATGGATGGCTTCGGCCTTGCCGCTGTAGCTGTGGGCCTTGTCCCACCAGTTCGACCAATTGGTCAGCGCCCGCCATATCCGCGCGGGCTTTACGCCAATGACGGCTGAACTTTCCGACAAAAAGCCATCAGGCGCCGACTTGATGACGGCGGCTTGTGCTGGGCTGGCCATCGTCGCAAGCAGTAGGCCGCTGGCGATGACGGGATGATGAAGGGAGCGCATCATTTCTCCGGTGTGATCAGCAGATTGCCAAAAACATCCACGCTGGAGATGTGGCCATTATGGACGAGCGTGGTGGAATCCATTTCGGTGATCACCGCCGGGCCTGCCACCACGTCACCAGCGCGAAGCTTTGACCGGTCATAGATGGCGGCGGCGCGGGCCTGGCCGTCCATCCACACCTCGTGGTCGCGCACCCGTGCGGCGGCCGGGTTGCCGTCACCCTTGGCAATGCGTTCGGCCAAGACATTGGCAGCCTTGCCCAGTGCGACGACCCGGATGTTGACCAGTTCCTGCGGCACCGAAAGATTGAAAGTGAACAGCCGCTTGTGCTCGGCATCGAAGCGTTCGGCGAGGCTAGCGATGCTAGAGCCGGGCGGCGAAAACAGCGGTACTTCAAAGGCCTGGCCGGCATAGCGCACGTCGACTTCTACGCGGATCTCGATCTCGTTGGCGGCCACGCCTTCGGTGGCCAATTCGGCGCTGGTTTGGGCGATGAGCTCACCGATCACCGAGCCGACTTCGGCATCACTGGTTTGCGTCACCAGCTTGTTGAAGCTGCGCTGGGCATCGACCCGCAGCCGGGTGGTGGCATCGCCATAGGCGCACAGCACACCGGGCGAGGGCGGGATAATCACCGGCCACGATCCCATCAACATGCCCATGGCGTTGCCATGCAGCGGGCCAGCGCCGCCAAAGGCCATCAGCGCGAAATCGCGCGGGTCATAACCCTGCTGAACGGACACCAATCGCAGCGCGCCAAACATCGTCTCGTTGACGATAGCGATGATGCCGGCTGCCGCTTCCAGCAGCGGCAGCCCCAGCGCATCGGCCACCGTCTGCACTGCGCGCTTGGAAGCTTCGCGGTCCAGCTTGAAGCTTCCTCCGAGCAGGTTTTCGGGCAGATAGCCCAGAACCACGTTTGCATCTGTCACGGTCGGCAATTCGCCGCCGCGGCCATAGGCAGCCGGACCGGGCACGGCACCGGCTGATTGGGGGCCTACGCGCAGCGCCTTGGTTAGTTCCGGCACAGTTGCAATAGAGCCACCGCCGGCACCGACCGTCTTCACGTCAAGGCTGGAGGCCCGAACGGTTAGGTGGCCCACGCTGGTCTCGCGGCGCAGCCGTGCCTGATAATCCTCGATCAGCGCGACATCGGTGGAGGTGCCGCCCATGTCCAGCGTCAAGACGTTGGGAAAGCCGGCGCTCTTGGCGATCCACACTGCGCCGGCGACACCGCCGGCAGGGCCAGACATCAGCAGGTTAACCGGTGCCGTGCGGCTCTTTTCGGCGCTCATCAAGCCGCCGTCGGAGCGCAGCAGGTTGAGCTTGGCGGCTGTGCCCCAATCCTTGAGCGCGGCTTCGAGATTGCCGACATAGCGCGACACGGTGGGCCGAACGGCGCTGTTGGCCACCGTGGTCAGCGCCCGCTCATACTCCTGCATTTCGGGCAGGATGTCCGCCGACAGCGAGACCGGGATGCCGGGCAGTTCCTCGGCACAGATCGCGGCGACGCGGCGTTCGTGGGCGTCGTTCATGTAACTGTTGATCAGGCAGATGGTGATGGCTTCCACCTTCTCTTCGGCCAGCCGCTTGAGGTTCTTGCGCAGCGCGGCTTCGTCGAGCGGACGCACGATCGAACCATCGGCACAGACGCGTTCGGGCGCTTCGATCGTGGCTTCCAGCGGCGCCATCGGAGTGGGTTTGGGCCAGATGATCCAGGCCGCAAGGCCGCCGGGCACAAGGGAGCGGGCAATCTGCAGGATATGGCGATAGCCTTCGGTGACGATCAGGCCGACCCTGGCGATCTTATGTTCCAGCACCGCGTTGGTGGCGACCGTGGTGCCGTGCAGGAACAGTGACAGATCGGCCGCCGAAATCCCTGCCTTCTCACAGAGTTGGCGGGCGCCAGTGATGACAGCTTCGGACGGGTCGTGCGGGGTAGAGGGCACCTTGTCGCGCACGGCACGGCCGGTCTCTTCATCAATCACGATCAGATCGGTGAACGTGCCACCCACATCAACGCCGAGTCTGTAGCTCACGAATTTGCTCCGATTGGAATAGGACGCGCAACGAAGTCCCCGGCCTTGCCCGCCCGGCTGGGCAGCGCCCGGCCCATGATGGTGGCGAACCAGCGATTGGCTTCCAGCGTGGTTTCAAGATCATAGCCGGTGGCGATGCTCGAACGGCCGAACAGGTAGAGAAGCTCCTCGGTGCCGACATTGCCCGCTGCGCCAGGCGCAAACGGGCAGCCGCCCAGGCCGCCAAGCGCCGAATCAAAGGTGCGGCAGCCGGCCTGGTATCCGGCCCAGGCGTTGGCGGGGGCCAGCCCGCGGGTGTCGTGCAGGTGCAGGCGGATCGGGATGGGGGCGATGGCTTCGATCACGCGGGCTGTAAGGTCGCCAACCTGGGGCGGCACAGCCACACCGACCGTATCGGCCAGCGCGATCTCCTGCGCACCGGCGTCGGCCATTCGCTTGGCCAGTTCCACCACGCGGTCTGCGGGCACGGGGCCTTCGTAAGGGCAACCAAAGGCTGCGCTGATCGTAACCTGGGCGTAAAGCCCTGCATCCCTTGCCATTTTCAGCATAGCGCTGTTGGCGAGGATGCCATCGGAAATTTTCTGGCCCTGGTTGACGACGCCGAACGTGTCGCTGGCTACCAGCACGCAGCCGGCTTCATCCAGCGGGCGCGGATTGTCCTGCGTGGCGATGGCACGGGCGACGCCGCGTTCGTTCAGACACAGGCCGATAAAGCGCACGCCGGGCGCTTCTGGTAGGCAGAGTGCCACTTGTTCGGCGTCTCCCATCTGCGGCACGCGGCGCGGATTGACGAAGGACACCACTTCGACGCGTTTTGCGCCCATGGTCACCAAATGGCCAATCAATGCCAGCTTGTGGTCACTGGAAACCAGCACGGGCTCGTTCTGCAGGCCATCGCGGGGCGATACCTCAACGATTGTCACCGGATCGGTGATGTTCGGGCTGGTGGTGGACATGCGGTTTTGTATACAAAGTCGCGGTGCCCCTGTATAGCCGGCGTGAACGGAGGAAATCGTGAATGAGGCCAATCCGGATGCGGATTATGCGGCGGCCGGCTTTGGCCAGGGGCTGTTGTTGGGGCCGCGGCCGGCGTTGCTGATGATAGATTTCGCGCGCGCCTATTTCGCGCCGGGATCGCCGCTGTATGCCGGTGTGGAGGCCGCCCGCGACGCGGCTGCGCAGGTGCTGGCGGCGGCGCGGGGCCATGGCGTGCTGATATTCCACACGCGCGTTGAATATCAGCCGGGCGGCGCCGATGGCGGCGTGTTCTTCCGCAAGATCGCGGCGCTGAAAGTGTTTGAAACAGGCAGTCCGCTGGGCAATTTCGAACCGCCGCTTGAACCGCGGCCGGGCGAGGCGGTGATCACCAAGCAGTTTCCGTCCGCATTTTTCGGCACCGATCTGGCGGCGCTGCTGAACAGCGCAGGCATCGACACCCTGGTGATCTGCGGCCTGTCCACATCGGGCTGCGTGCGCGCCAGTGCAGTGGATGCGATCTGCCATGGTTTTGTGCCGGTGATCGTGCGCGAAGGCGTGGGTGACCGGCTGCAATCGGTGCACGACGCCAACCTGTTCGATCTCGCCGCCAAGACGGCTGAACTGCGCAGCGTGGTGGAAATAATCACTTATTTCGAGGATATTACATCCTGAAAAGCGTGCAGGGCACGGCGGATATGGGCGGTCATCACTGCCCGTGCCCAATCTTCATCATGGGCCGCAAAGGCCTGGATCAACTGGCCATGTTCGTGGGCTGATCGGGCCAGATCAGCGCGGTCATAGCGGGTGGCGGTGCGCCGCACGATAGGTTGTTCCACAAGGCCAGCCAGAATCGTGGACAGCCGTGCCGAGGCGGACGCGCTCAGGATGATATCGTGAAAGCGGCGGTTCTCGGCCAGAAAGCGCGCGATATCAGGCTGCGGTAGCGCCACGGCGACTTCGATGGCGGCGTTGCAATGGCGCAGTTCCGCCAGTTGTGCCTGGGTGGCGCGGCGGGCGGCGCGGGCGGCGGCATGGCCTTCCAGCATGGCGCGCAAAGCAAAGATTTCAGCAACATCGTCACTGTCCCAATCGGCAACCACCAGGCGGCGGCCGAGGGTGCGCACCGCGTAAAGCTCCACCTCCAGCCGGCGCAGCGCATCGCGAACCGGGGTGCGCGACACGCCGACGATATCGGCCAGCGCCTCTTCACGCAGCGGGGTGCCGGGGCTGGCATCGCCGGCCAGGATTAGGCCCCTGATTTCGGCATAGGCGCGATCGGCGGCGCTGGACGCGGCATTGCTGGCACTGGTGGCGTTATCCGGCATCTTCACCCTGTTGCAAAATGGTCGCGCCCCCCGTGTTTGCAGCGAAACGGACTAAAGCTCGCTTGCAAATGGCCATTTTTGTATACATTATCAGCAACGTATTTGTCACTAAACTAAAGTTTACACCGGTGGGAGCGAGGTAACATGGCGCAGATTTACAGCCAGATGCAGGCCAATTTCATGCGGGCGCTGCCGGCGAGTGCCGGCACGGATCTGGTGACTGGCAGCGCGCTGCCGGCCGCTGGCGGACTGTTGCCGTCGCGTCTGGCCCGGCTTTTGCTTGGCGTTTCTGGGCTGATGCTGGCCGCCACGCCGGCCATGGCCCAGCAGGCTGTTGCCGCAGACGACGAGGCCGGCGAGATTTTGGTGACGGCCCGCCGCAACAGCGAACGGCTTATTGATGTGCCGGCCAGCGTGTCGGTGGTCACTGCCGAAACCCTGGCCGCCACCGGCACCTTCCGCAGCCAGGAAATCCTGCAGCTCATGCCCGGCGTGACCATTGTTTCGGGCTCGGCGGAAGCCGGCGACACCCAGATCAACATCCGCGGCCTCAACGGCGCCCGCGACGCTGAATCGAGTGTGGCGCTGGTGGTTGATGGGATTTTGAAAACCAACACGGCGCAGCTCAATCAGGTGCAGGGCACGCTGCGCCAGGTGGAAGTGCTGAAGGGCCCGCAGGGCGCCATCTATGGCCGCAACGCGGCGGCTGGCGCCATCGTGATGACCACGATCAAGCCGGGCGACGTGCTGGAAGGCGCGTTCCGCGCCAATTATGGCGAACTCGCCACCGGTCAGGCCTTTGGCTATGTCGCCGGGCCGCTGTCTAATGCCGTCGGTTTCGTGCTGTCGGCTAATTATCAGACCACCGATGGTTTTTGGCGCAATGAATTCCTGGGCAATGCCAAGGTTGTCGATGATCAGGAAAACTATGGGCTCGATGGCCGCATCGTCGCCAAGCTGAGCGATGCCACCACGCTCGACTTCAAGAGCCGCTATGCCAAGCTGTCTGGCGCTTCGATCAACTTCAACGCCAGCTTCCACCTGCCCAACTTCGCGGCGGTGAACCCGGCTTTTTATGAGAACGTCAACGCGCGCGAGTTCCGCTATTATAGCAACATCCGGCCGACCAACGAACAGGAAACGTTCGAGCTTTCGGCTCGAGTCGAACATGATTTCAGCTCAGGCAAATTGTCGGCTTGGGCGCTGTATTCCGATGTCGATCAATCGCTGACCGCCGATGGCACCTCGGCCGATTTCGCGCGTTATATCAGCAACGTCGCCAATCCCACCAGCCAGGCGGTGAATAAACAGTGCTTTACTACCACGGCACAATTGCGCGGCTTCCCGCTGGCCCAGCCGACGTTCATCGGCCAAATTCCGGTGCCCTTCATCTTTGCGCCGGCCAATGGTTCTACATTCGGCGCCTACAGCCCGACGACCTGCGACGGCACCCAGTTGCAGACGCGCAGCCAGAAGGATGTGTCGGCTGAAATACGCTATGCCTCCGCGCTAGATGGCCCGATCAACTGGTCGGTGGGCCTCTACTATCTCAACATCGATCGGGAAACCGGCATCAGCCTGGGCGCAGATCTCGGCCGCGGTGTGTCGCGTGACCTCTACAATGCGCCCGGTTCGTCCAACCCGACCAGCCAGCTGTTCAACGATCGCTTCCGCACCGATGTTTATGCTGCCTTCGGCTCGCTGGATTGGAAGCCGGTGGAGCAGTTCACCGTGGGCTTTGCCCTGCGCTATGACATCGAACGCCGCCGCGCCGAGAATCTGGTGCCGTTCGCACTTGATCCGATCAACGGCGGGCAGATCAACCCCGGCCAGGTTGGCGGGCCGATTCCGCCGGCGGCAAACACGTTCAAGCAACTGCAGCCCAAGATCACGCTTTCATACAAGGTGAACGACGATACCAACCTGTTTGCCAACTGGGGTGTGGGCTTCAAGGCCGGTGGCTTCAACAACCAGGGCTCCTCCGCCATTGTGAACAACAATTTTAACAATGGCCGCGTACCCGGCACCATCAACGCCGGTGTGACGATAAACGATCAGTATCGCCTAGAACACTCGTCCGCGTTCGAAGCCGGCATCAAGGGCAATCTGTTCGATGGCCGCATCAGCTATGATCTGGCTGGCTATTACACCCAGGTCCGCGATATGCAGTTCTTCGAATTCTTCGTAGGCGGCTTTGGCCTGCTGCGCGTGGTGTCGAACATCGACAAGGTCGATCTGTGGGGCGCCGAACTCAACCTGAATGCAAAGATCGTCGATGGCTGGACGGTGTTTGCCAGCGGCAACATCACCGACAGCGAGATCAAGGCCAATCGCAGCCGGCCGGATACGCTGGGCAACAAGAGCCCCTATACCGCCGATTACACCCTGAATGTCGGCACGCAGGTGAGTGTGCCGGTGAGCGATGCCCTGAAGGCCAATTTCCGTGCCGATTACCGCCTGACCGGGCCGACCTGGTTCCACAGCGTGCAGGATCAGGAAAAGCCAACGCTTTTCAGCGGTTTGCTGCCGATTTCGGCGCTGCAACTGCCGGCGGTGGTGGGCAACGCGCGTTATGACGTGACCCGTCGCGATGCGTTTGGCGTTGTCAATCTGCGCGCCAGCATCGAAGGCAAGAACTGGCAAGTATCGGTGTTTGCAAACAATCTGCTCGACAAGCTGTGGCTGAACGAGGTGATTCCGGCGATCGAGTTTGGTGGATCGTTCATTTCACCCGGCCAGCGCCGCATCATTGGTGGTGAAGTCAGCTTCAAGTTCTGATTTCAACATCTGTTAAGTGCCGCCTCCCCCGGGGTCGGCTCACTCGGCGGGGAGGGCCTGCCCGGCCAGTCGCTCCACCCCCACCTAGGAGCGACGGGCCGTTTGATGCTTGGGGGCGGTGGTTGGGAAGCGGTCTGACAGCACCCGGTCCATCACGCGGCGGCGACAGAAATGTGCGGCCCCGGATCACGCCGGGGCAACGGGGTAAGCCAGCGGGCTTCAGGCGAAGTTGAAGCTGATGGAGATCCGTTCAGCCTTGGCGGCGCTGGGCATCACCTCGTGGCGCAGCCAGCTTTCCCACAGCAGCAGATCGCCCGCCGCGGGTTCGACATGGACGAAATTGCGGCTTTCGGCCGGCGCATCTGCGCTGCGCGGGGGGCTGTTCATCAGCATCGGCAGGCGCGGATCTTCGAAGCGGATGCTGCCGGCGCCAGCGGGCACCTCCACATAGAGTGTGCCTGAAATGATGCTGTGTGGGTGGATGTGCCCGCTGTGGCCGCCGCCGGGTTTGAGGACATTGACCCAAAGGCTGTCGAGCTTGGGTTTGCGCCTCGCAAGATCGAGATGTGCGGCCGCTGCAAAGCCACTGGCCTGTTTCACCAGCCAGCGCGCCAGATCGCCAAAGGCCGGATCGCGCGACGGCAGGTCGTTGAGCGAGGCATAGCTGGTGTAGCCACGATAGCGGTTGTCGCGGCTCCAGCGGCGGCCGGCGCTGTCGTCCTCGGCCAGCGTCCGGCAGCTGTGGGCCAGATCGGCCAGCAGCGCGGCATCATCAAGCCGGCCCTGCCAGAGCGGGGTGGGGAACAAACGCTGAATCGCCATGCTCGCCCCATGGCGGCTTCGCGCCTGGCCGGCAAGCCCTCAGGTCAAAAGATCCGAAATGGATGCTGCGCGATTGCCGCACGCAAGCTTCACCCCAGTGCAGCCGTTACCCGCCTTATACGGGGTTTCCGCCAGCCCGGCTTTGCGCTGGCAACACCCATCTGGTCCAGCTTTACGCCGGCCTGGGCAGACAGCGTTGGCAGCCAGATCAGCAGCCTGTTTGCCACCGGATACGGCAATCCGCCGGTCGCGGTGAGCAACGTGCCCGAACCGGCAACCTGGCTGATGCTGGGGCTGCGCTTCATGGCGGTGGGACACCAGCTGCTCTAGCGGCATCGCAGCGGGCCAAAGTGGGTGATGGCTTGATTAGCCCACGAGGCTGCGCTGCATCATCACGATGTCGAGCGGCTTGCCGAACTTTTCGCCAATCTGCTTCAGCAGGCCGGCGCGTTCGAAGCCGCAGGATGCATGCAGGCTGATGGAGGCGTTGTTGCCGGAATCGCCGATCACCGCGATTAACTGCCGGAACCCGGCCGTTCGCGCCGCGCTGCTCACCGCCATCAGCAGCGCCTGGCCGATGCCGGTGCGCTGGGCATCGGGCGCCACATAGACGCTGGTTTCGCCGCAATAGCGGTAGGCGGGGCGATCGCGGAACTGGGTGACATAGGCATAGCCATCCACCTTGCCCATCGTCACATGCGCCAGCCACGGCCAGCCGTGTGATTTCACCTTCATCAGCCGCTGCGCCATTTCGGCGGCTGATGGCGGTTCGATCTCGAAACTGGCGGTGCCGTTCAGCACGGCGGGCGCATAGATGGCGGCCAGGGTCGGGGCATCTTCCATGCGGGCAGGACGGATGCTCATGCCGCTTCCAGCGCGCGTTCGGCCGGGCGGGCGAGCATGGTGCCACCGGGCCCGATTACCACCGGGCGGTTGATCAGGATGGGATCGGCCAGCATGGCGGCCAGGATGGTGGCGTCGTCCGCTTGCGGCAGGCCGCGTTCTTCCGCATCGGTGCCGCGCGTGCGCAGCAGGGCCTTGGCGCCGCCCACGGCCGCGGCCACGCCAGCCAGCGTTGCGGCATCGGGCGGGGTTTTCAGATATTCGATCACGTGCACATCATGGCCCTGTTCGTGCAGCAAGGCCAACGCACCCCGCGAGGTGCCACATTTGGGGTTATGCCAGATGGTGATAATGGCCATTTGCCGTGTTTCCGCCGCCAACCCCCTGGCCTGCCAAGGATTGGCGGCCTTGTTTTGCCGCAGTCTGACATGGGGTGGCTGGCGAAGTCCAGCGACCTCAGCCAGCGATTTTTGCTAGATAAGCCCGCGGCTGATCAGGCATTCCTGCACGGCCCGTTCGCCCATGTCGATGGCGGTGTTGGTGAAGGCCGAAGCCGACGCATCGGCATTGGCGATGGCCATGCGGCCAAAGCTCTGCCGGCCCAATATGTGTGGGCGCTGTTCATCGGGCACATCCGGATCGTCCAGCGTGTCATAGGTATAGCTGTAGCCATGCGGCCAGCGGTTGACGGTGATGCCGGCAATGTCGCGCGCCGCCTCGAAACCGGCGCTGCCCAGCATGCGCTGCAGCTGGCTCCTAATTTCGCGTTCGATGGTGGTGTAGTCGGTGGCCAGCATGTCGGCACGGCCGATGCGGTTCTGTTCCTTGCGTGGGCTTCCGGGGCTGTTGGGATTGCGCACCATGTGCAGCACGACCGGTTCATCCGGCGTCTGCGCGCTGCGATAACCGCCGATCGCCATTGGCGTGTCGAGCGCGGTGGTGGTGTGATAGCCGTTGGGCGCATGGATGGCCTTGATGCCCAGCTTCGCCCACGCCTTCCAGTCGCGCAGCAGCACGTTGGTATATTGCATCGGCACCTTTGACGGATAGAGCAGCGCCGCCTTCTGCGCCTGCGGCAGGCTGGGCACGATGAACGGGATGATGTTGTTGAAACAGGCCAGGATCACATTGGCCGCCGTCACCGCGACGCGCTGGCCATCCTTCACATACACCACGCGCGCCGCCTTTTCGGTGCTGCGCGTCACCGGCCCCAGATGTTCGGCGCGGATCACCATGCTCGAAAGCCGGATGCGCACCGCATTCTTCGCATTGTCGAGCGCGGCATAATTGGCCGGCGCCAGCACGACGCTTTCCTGATCGAGCTTGCCCGGAAACACGCCCGGCACCAGCGCCGACACCAGCAGCCGCGCCACCGATGCATTGCCATCGGGCCAGTGAAAATGCTGGGCTTCGGCGTGAATCTGGCCGGGCAGGGTCATGCCGGCAAAGCCCGGCGCGCGCTTGCTCAAGGCGGCTTCCCAGGCCGGCAGCGTGTCCACCCGCTTGTTGTTGCGATAGCCCTGGCCGGTGAAGAAGGGCAGGCATTCGGGCAGCATGCCGGCATGTTTCAGCAGATAATCCTGATAGCTCATGGCCTTGAGCGCCGCCGCCTTTGCCTCTGGATCAAGGCCGGGGAGATGATCCTTCACTTGCGTGTGCAGGCGCGTCAGGTCAGCGCGGACGGCGGGCGAGAGCGGGGCTTCGGCGAAGAATTGTGGCCACGGTTTCTTGCCCGTGCCGGTGACCAATTTGTCGTTCAGGAAATGCTGCCGGTCAAAGAAAGTGGCGTTGCCCAGCCCGGCATAGGCCTTGGTCTCGAACCGCTCATAGCTGGCCAGATCGACACCCAGATCGGCCAGCAGCTTTTTCGACGTGAAGCTGTAAGGGAAGGGCGATTCAATGCTCATCGTGCCGCCATAGGCAAGGATAGTGCGGCCGCCGTAGTGGAACTCGTTGCGCTTGGCGTGGCCGCCGAAATCATCGTGATTGTCGAGGATCAGGATCTTGCGATCGTCGCCTAGCGCCTGCCGGTAGAAATGGGCCGCCGACAGTCCGGAAATGCCGCCGCCCACGATCACCAGATCATAATGTTCGCCGCTGTCATCCGCCGGAACCGCGCCGCCAAAACTGCCGTCGCGGGCCATGTGCGCGGTTTCGAAACTGCCGGGATATTGCCCGCGCAGGCCGGTTTTCAACGGGGGATAGTCGGGCGCTTCGGCCGCCCATGCCGGCAAGGATAGGCCAGACGCCGCGACACCAACCGCCACGCCG
>NZ_CAMCWT010000032.1:0-31644 GCF_945882885.1 Sandarakinorhabdus limnophila DSM 17366 | reverse complement strand
GATGAACGGCACGGCGCTGCCGATTCGATTGGGCGAGAACGCCACGTTAGCGCTGCGCTTGCCCGGCGACATGGCGATCAGCACCGCGCCGATGGTCTTTGCCGGCTTCGGCGTGGTGGCGGGCGGGCATGATCCCTATGCGGGGGTGGATGTGGCCGGCAAGGTGGTGCTGCTGCTCGCCGGCGATCCTGATGGTGAAGCCGGGGCCTATCTGGGCTTTGAGGGCCGCCGCCTTACTTATGCTGGCCGCGTCGGCATCAAGATGGCAGCCGCCGCCAAGGCCGGCGCCGTGGGCGCCATCGTGCTGCATGAGGATTTCGCCGCCTCCTATTCGCTGGCGCAGCTGGTCGGCACCGAACGCGTGGCGCAGATGGTGCCGGGCGCGACGACATTTGGCGGCGCTTTCCGCTTTGCCAGCTGGATCGAAGGCGGGCTGGGCCAGCGGTTGCTGGCCGCCGCGGGCCTGGATCTGGCCCGCGCCAAGGCCGCCGCTCGCAAAGCCGATTTCCGCGCCCTGCCGCTGCCCGCTACCGCCACCGCGAGCGGCCGGCTGACCGCGACGCCGTTCACCAGTTACAACGTCGTGGGCAAGCTGCCCGGCACGACGCAGGCCGGCGAGACCGTGCTGTTCGGCGCGCACTGGGATGCCAACGGGCAGGGTGTGGCCGATGCGAAGGGCGACGCCATCCGCAACGGCGCCATCGACAATGCCACCGGCACCGCCGAACTGATCGAGGTTGCCCGCGCCTCTGCCGCCGGCCCGCGCCCGGCGCGCACGCTGGTGTTTGCAGCGTGGACGGCGGAGGAGAAGGGCCTGCTCGGTGCCGAATATTATGCTGCCAATCCGCTGGTGCCGCTGGCCAGCACGGTGGCCGTGATCAATCTCGATCCGCACGTGCAGCTGCCGCGCACCCGCAGCCTGGAACTGATCGGCGGCGGCCGCACCACGCTGGAAGGCGATCTCGGCGATGCGGCGAAGGCCATGGGCCTGGTGGTGGTGCCCGAACCCAATCCGGAGGCCGGCTGGTATTTCCGGTCCGACCATTTCCCCTTTGCGCGTCTAGGCGTGCCGGCGCTGGCCTTCCGCGCCGGGCGCGATCTGGTGACGGGCGGCGTGACGGCCGGGCAGGCGTTGATCGATGATTACAACCAGCGCTGCTATCACCAGCCCTGCGACGAGGTGGGCAAGGGCTTCACGTTCGAAGCCGCCGCGCAGGAGGCCGAGGCGGCGTGGCGCGTTGGGCTCGCCGTCGCCAACCGCTGGCAGAAACCGGGTTGGACAGCGCAGCCGAAATTCTAGCCCCGGCTGGGCAGCCGTGCGATCACCAACGCGGCCACCACCATCAGCGCGCCCACCATTTCCAGCGACCCCGGCACTTCACCAAAGCGCCACGCCCCGATCATCGCGCTGATGGCCGGCTGCACCAGCAGCGACAGACCCACAACCAGCGGCGACAGGTGGCGCACGGCATAAACGATCAGGCCCTGGCCCACCACCTGGCTGCCGATGGCAAGGCCCAGCACCGGGGTCCAATTCTGGGGCCAGAACACGCCACTTGCCGCCAAGGGGGCGAGTGCGAGGGCGGAAGCCAGCGTTGCCAGCGCCAGCGCCGGCATCGCCTGCAGTGTGCCGCGTACCTTTTCGATGGCGATCAGATAGATGGAGTAAAAGACAGCGGCCGCCAGACAAAGCAGATCGCCCGCGAAATGACGCGGCGACAGTTCGGCACTGCGGCCGAGCAGCAGGGTCACCCCCGCCGCCGCAGAGGCCAGCGCCCACCATTGCGGCCGGGACAATTTCTGGCCGAGCGCGAGCAAGCCATATAGCGGCAGCATGAACGTGGCGGCATTGGCCAACAGTGTCGAATTGGCCAGCGTGGTGCGCATGATGCCGAGATGCCAGACGGACAGATCAGCCGCAAAGGCGAAGCCGGCCAGCGCCGTCAGCCCAACAATACCCAAAGTGGTGTCGGCAAAGCCCGCCGGCTTGCCGCCGGGGGCCCGCACGACAAAGGCCAGCGCCAGCAGGAACGGGACGGCCAGCGCCTGCCGCCAGAAGGCCGAAGCCAGCGGCCCAACATCGGCCAATCGCACCAGCCACGGGCCAAAGGCCAGGCAGGCCGATCCAGTGATCATGGCCGGAAAGGCCAGACGGCCTGGCGCTTGCGTGGTGGTGCTGCCCATGGCGGCCGGCTTACGGGCTTTGCCGCGCCGCGCAAGAGGGCGATCCTGTCGGATATCTACAATCCATGGCCGCCGGCCAGGCCTATGAACAGGATGCGACCCGTGGAAGGCCAGTTTTCAGGCCTTCCCGAACTTGAACGGCCCGGATGGCTTTGCTGTCCGGGCCGCTTTTTGTGGGGCGTTGACAAAATGGTTCTTTCTGTTATCTTTCAGTAACGGAATTGCAATGACTGCTGTGGCCGCAGCGGACAGGGCATGACCGGCCGGGGAGGGCAGGCCATGATTTCCATCCAGTATTTCGAGCCGCCGCCGGCACTGCGGCTGCACGTGTCGGCGCTTTATTGGTTCGAAACCGCGGCACCGGGGTTTTCTGATCTGATGCGCGCCGAACTGGGCCAGATCCGGCTGTTGGTCGATGGCGTCGCCCGCAACAACTACAAATCCGGAAAGCAATAGGAGGGCAGCGGGGCCATCCTGCAGGGCCCGACCACCGCACCCACCCATTATAGTGCAAATACGCGGCTTCGCCTGTTTGGCATTGGCCTGCTGCCCCTTGGCTGGGCAGAACTGATCGGGCTTTCGGCCGACGAACTGGCCGACAATGCCACCGATCTGAGCAGCGTGTTGCCACCGGCGCTGGTGACAGACTTGATGGACGCGCTTGCCTGCGCATCCACCAATGCCGGCCGCGCCCGCGTGGTCACCGATTTCCTGCAGGCGCGGCTGGCGGCCAACCGTCACGCCGCTCGCTGGTTCACCCGGTTGGCCGATGAATGGCTCACCGCCAGCCCCAATCCACAGGTTGATGCGCTGGTGGCAGCCTCGGGCATGTCGTCACGCTCAGTCGAACGGCTCACAAACCGGCTCTATGGCGCATCGCCCAAGCTGTTGGCGCGCAAATATCGTGCGCTGAGCGCTGCGGTGCGCTTGGGCATGGGCGACGCGCAAGGCTGGTCGGATGCAGCGCGCGATGCCTTCTATGATCAGACACATTTCATCCGCGAATTCAGCGCTTTCACCGGCCTTACCCCGGCGCGCTTTCAGGCCCAGCTCGCCCCGCTCACCCGCGCCACCATGACCCAGCGCCGGCAACTGCCTGGCCTGCCCAGCCTGGTGCGCATCGCCTGAACGTGACGCCGCTCCCAAAGCGGCGCAAACCTTGACACCAGCCGGCCCGAACCGCATAAGTAGACCAGATTTGTCCACTTTGCGGGCACCGCTGGGAACCGACGCTTGATTCGTCTCACCAACCTTGCCGATTATGCCGTCGTCGTGATGGCTGCGGCCGCGCGTGAGCCGGGGGTGAAATTGTCGGCGGCGCGGGTGGCGGAATTGACGATGATCCCGGCGCCCACCGTGGCCAAGATAATGGGCACACTGGCGCGTGGCGGGCTGCTGACCGCATCACGCGGCGTGGCCGGTGGCTTCACCCTTTCCCGCGACCCGGCCAACATCAGTGTCGTGGACGTGGTGGAAGCGGTGGACGGCCCGATCGCGCTGACCAGCTGTGCCGGGAACGACGTGAACGACTGTGTGATGGAAGGCCATTGCGCGATCCGGGGACATTGGGCCCCGATCAACCAGGCCGTGCGCGGCGCGCTTGCCGCCGTGACACTGGCCGATCTGGTGCGACCGGCGGCAGCGGCTGCACCATTGGCGGCGCCCGCCCCGGCGCTGGCTGACTGACTGAAAGAGACGAGTGATGTCTGAAGACGTGTCTGCCACTGCCGTGGAGAATGAACCTGTTCAGGATGCCCCCATCCAGGACGCCGAAGCACGTGCCGCGGTTGCCGATCTTGCCGCCTACAAATGGGGCTTTTCCACCGACGTTGAATCGGAAATGGCGCCCAAGGGGCTGACCACCGATACCGTCCGCTACATCTCCGCCAAGAAGGGCGAGCCCGAATGGCTGCTCGACTGGCGGCTGAAGGCCTTTGCCAAGTGGGAAGCGATGGAGAGCCCGGATTGGGCAAAGCTCCATATCGCGCCGATCGATTACCAGGACGCTTATTATTACGCCGCGCCCAAGGCCAAGCCGACCCTGGCCTCGCTCGATGAACTCGATCCCGAAATCCGCCGCACCTATGAAAAACTCGGCATTCCGATCGAGGAGCAGAAGATGCTCGCCGGCGTCGAAGGTTCGCGGCGGATCGCCGTGGATGCCGTATTCGACAGCGTGTCCGTCGCCACCACCTTCCGTGCCGAACTGGAAAAGGCCGGCGTCATCTTCAGTTCGATCAGCGAGGCGGTGAAGGAATATCCTGATCTGGTGAAGAAGTGGCTGGGCAGCGTCGTGCCGGTCACCGACAATTATTTTGCCTGCCTGAACTGCGCCGTCTTTTCGGATGGCACTTTCGTCTACATTCCGCCGGGCGTGCGCTGCCCGATGGAGCTTTCCACCTATTTCCGCATCAATGCGGCCAACACCGGCCAGTTCGAACGCACGTTGATCATCGCCGACAAGGGCAGTTACGTCTCCTATCTGGAAGGCTGCACCGCCCCGATGCGCGATGAGAATCAGCTGCACGCCGCCGTGGTGGAACTGGTCGCGCTGGACGATGCCGAGATCAAATATTCGACCGTGCAGAACTGGTATCCGGGCGATGCGGAAGGCAAGGGCGGCATCTATAATTTCGTCACCAAGCGCGCCAACTGCCTGGGGAAGAACAGCAAAGTGAGCTGGACGCAGGTTGAAACAGGCAGCGCCATCACCTGGAAATATCCCAGCTGCGTGCTGTCGGGCGATGGCAGCGTGGGTGAATTCTATTCGGTGGCCGTCACCAACAATCGCCAGCAGGCCGATACCGGCACCAAGATGATCCATCTGGGCAAGAACACCACGTCCACCATCGTTTCGAAGGGCATCAGCGCCGGGCGCTCAAGTGGCACATACCGTGGCCTGGTGCGCGTGGCGGCAACGGCGGAAGGCGCGCGCAATCACACCCAGTGCGACAGCCTGTTGCTCGGCAGCCAATGCGGCGCCCATACCGTGCCCTATATCGAGGTGCGCAATCCCAGCGCCACCATCGAGCATGAAGCCACCACTTCGAAGATCAGCGATGATCAGGTGTTCTATGCCCAATCGCGCGGGCTGGACGCAGAAGCCGCCGTCAGCCTGATCGTCAACGGTTTCTGCCGTGAGGTGCTGCAGCAGCTGCCGATGGAGTTTGCGGTGGAAGCGCAGAAGCTGCTCGGCATCAGCCTGGAAGGCAGCGTGGGATGAGGCTGGCGATTGCCTTGCCTCTGCTGCTGTCGCTTGCCGCCTGCGATGCGGCACCGACACGCATCGATCCCAGGGGCCAGCAGCTGCGCTCCGAGTTAGACACGTTGACGGCTGACTATAGCAAATGCGTCGATAAAAAGGTCGCCGCCGCCGATGTATCCAAGGACCCCGCCGGCAGCATCGCCATCGAAGCCGTGAAGGCCTGCCGCCCGCTGCGCGGCGCACTCAGGCTCAAGGTCGCATCCTTCGATCGACTTGGTCACCCGAACCACACGGCCAATCAGGCCGAAGCCGTCGCCGAAGCCAGCGTGGGCGTGATTGAAAAAGAACTGCGCGAACAGGCGGTGGTCACCATCGTCAAGCGCCAGAACCAGACCCGTTAAGGACTGCCCCCAAATGCTCGTTATCGACAATCTCACCGCCGAAATTGATGGCAAGACCATCCTGAAGGGCCTGACGCTGACCGTGAATGCCGGTGAAGTGCACGCCATCATGGGGCCGAACGGCGCCGGCAAATCCACCCTGTCCTATGTGCTGGCCGGCCGCGCTGGTTATGAAGTGACCGGCGGTTCGGTGACCTTCCGCGGTGAAGATCTGCTGGCCAAGGCGCCGCACGAACGTGCGGCTGCCGGGCTGTTCCTGGGACTGCAATATCCGGTGGAGATCCCCGGCGTTTCGAACCTGTTGTTCCTGCGCACGGCGCTCAACGCCCAACGCACGCTGCGCGGTGAAGCCGAAGCCTCGGGCGCGGAGTTCATGAAGCTGGCCAAGGCCGCCGCCGAAAAGCTCGGCCTGCCGTTCGACATGATGAAGCGCGCCGTGAACCAGGGTTTTTCGGGCGGCGAGAAGAAGCGCAACGAGATGGTGCAGATGCATGTGCTGCAGCCCTGGCTGGCCGTGCTCGATGAGACCGATTCCGGCCTTGATATTGATGCGCTGCGCGTCGTTTCCGATGGCATCAATTCGATGCGCGGGCCAGATCGTGCCACGCTGCTGATCACCCATTATCAGCGCCTGCTCGATTATGTCGTGCCCGATCATATCCACGTGCTGATGGACGGCCGCATCGTCCATTCGGGCGGCGCCGAACTGGCCCACAAGCTGGAGGCGGAAGGCTATTCCGCCATCGCCGCATGAGCGCGCTCCCCACCCGCAAGAATGAGGCCTGGCGCTACAGCGAACTCGCCGCCGTTGCCCGCCACTGGCCGGTCGCGGTCGAGCCGGTCGTGGTGCCGGCCGGCGAGACGCACAGCGACATCATCCGCGCCAGCGAAGAGGGCATCCGTCACCTCGCCATCAGCATCGGCGCGGGCGGCGCGTACCGCCTGACCATCCTCGATTCGGGCCGCGCCTATGGCCGCATCGCGCTGGACGTGACGCTGCACGAAGGCGCTGATTTCCAGTTGGGCGCGATCCTGATCGGCAAGGGCGCGCAAACCATCGAACTGGTCACCACCGTCCGCCATATCGGCCCCAATTCCACCAGCCGCCAGATCGTGCGCGCCGTCGCCGGCGGCACCGCGACCACCTCCTATCTCGGCCAGGTCGCCGTGGCGCGCGAAGGCCAGAAGACCGACGCCAGCCAGTCGTTCAAGGCCATCCTGCTCAACCGCGGTGCAACAGCCAACGCCAAACCGGAGCTGGAAATCTTTGCCGATGATGTGAAATGCGCCCACGGCGCCGCCATCGGCGAGATCGACAACAATGCGCTGTTTTACATGACCAGCCGCGGTGTGCCGCCGGCCCAGGCCCGCGCCCTGCTCACCCGCGCCTTCCTGTCGGACGCGCTGGAAGGCCTGGACGAAGCGATCACCGAAACGCTCGACGCCGAGATCACCGCCCTGATGGAGACGGCGGCGTGACCGTGGCGACCGCACCTGCCTTGCTCGATCTGAAGGGCGATTTCCCCGGTTTGGCCGGCGATTGGGCCTATCTCGACACGGCGGCGACCTCGCAAAAGCCGCAAGCCGTGATCGACGCCATCGCCCGCGTCTACGGCCCGGATTATGCGACCGTGCATCGCGGTGTGTACGAACGCTCCGCCACCATGACGCTGCGGTTTGAGGAAGCCCGCGCCACCGTCGCCCGCTTCATCGGCGCCGCATCGCCGGACGAAGTCGTGTTCGTGCGCGGCGCCACTGAAGGCATCAACCTGGTCGCACAAAGCTGGGGCCAGCGCCTCAAGGCGGGTGACCGCATCCTGATTTCCACGCTGGAACATCACAGCAATATAGTGCCGTGGCAGATGCTGTGCGAACGCAGCGGCGCCGTGCTCGACGTCGCGCCGCTGACCGACAATGGCCGCATCGACGAAGATGCGCTCATCGCCATGATCCGCCCGGAAACCAAGCTGGTCAGCATCGCCCATATCTCCAACGTGCTCGGCGGCATTGCCGATGTGCGCCGCATTGCCGATGCCGCCCATGCCGCCGGCGCGCTGCTGATGGTTGATGGCTGCCAGGCCGCGCCGCGCCTCGCGCTCGACATGGCCGCGCTCGATTGCGATTTCTACGTGCTGTCGGGCCACAAGCTCTATGGCCCGACCGGCATCGGCGTGTTGTGGGCGCGGGCCGAGATTCTCGCCTCCATGCCGCCGTGGCAGGGCGGCGGCGCCATGATCGAAACGGTGACGTTCGAGCAGACCACTTATGCCCCGCCCCCCGGCCGTTTCGAAGCTGGCACACCGCACATCGAAGGCGTGATCGGCCTCGCGGCTGCCATCGATTATGTGGAGTCCATCGGGATCGACCGCATCCACGCCCACGAGGCCACACTGGTGCGCCAGGCCCGCGAAGCCCTTTCGGGTCTCAACAGCATCCGCCTGTGGGGCCCAGAAGATTCCGCCGGCATCCTCAGTTTCACCATGCAGGGGGTGCATCCGCACGACATCGGCACCATATTGGATGAAGCGGGCGTGGCCATCCGCGCCGGGCATCATTGCGCCCAGCCGTTGATGAACCTGCTCGGCGTGCCGGCCACCGCCCGTGCCAGTTTCGGCCTCTATTCCAGCCCACGCGATGTCGAACGGCTGGTGGATGGCCTTTCCCGTGTTTCCCGTATTTTTGGGGTCAAGTAATGTCTGATCGCGCCTTCGAAGTTGAAGAAGTCAATGAAGCCAAGCCGGTGGCCAAGGCGCCGCCGCTGCGCGCCATGCAGGAAGCGGAATCGAGTGGCCACACACCGGATTATCTCGATGGCTTCCTGAAACAGAAGCCAGAGCCGGCCCCTGCCGACGCGAGCAGCGACCTGGTGGATGAAATTGTTGCCGCCCTGCGCCAGATCCACGATCCGGAAATCCCGGTGAACATCTACGATCTTGGCCTCATCTACGGCGTCGAAGTCGATAACGGCCACGCCGTGGTGACGATGACGTTGACGACGCCAACCTGCCCGGTGGCCGAATCCATGCCCGGCGAAGTCGAAATCCGCGTGTGCGCCGTGCCGGGCGTGCAAAGCTGCGACGTCAATCTGGTGTGGGAGCCGTCGTGGGACCCCGGCAAGATGACCGACGAAGCCAAGCTTGAGATGGGAATGTTGTGATGGAACAGACGACAACTCTGCGTCGCCCTCGCCCCGCGCCCTTGATCGTGACCGAAGGGGCTTCCAACCGCATCGCCGCCATCCTGGCCGCCGCGCCGGCTGATGCCGTGGGCGTGCGCCTTTCCACCCCGCGCCGCGGCTGTTCGGGCCTGGCCTATGATCTGGCCTACGTGACCGCCGCCAAGCCGGCAGACGAGCGCATCGACACGCCCCGCGGCACCTTGTTCGTTGATGGCGGCAGCCTGATGTACCTGATCGGCAGCACGATGGACTGGCGCGAGGATGATTTCACCGCCGGCTTCGTGTTCAACAACCCCAACGCCAAGGGCAGCTGCGGCTGCGGGGAAAGCTTCACGGTCTGACACTGCGGCATCGCGGCAAGGGCGCTCCGGCGGCTGAGCCGCTATCCCGCCGTTCATGAGCTTCCCCCTCACTCGCGACGATGCCCTTGCCCGCCTGAAGGACTTCGTGCCACTGGCGGGCCGCGCCTATGCCGCGCGGCGCAATCATGATGGCGGGCCAGACGGCAAGGCGACCACGTCACTTCTGTCCCCCGCCATCCGCCGCCGGCTGATCAGCGAACCCGAAGTCGCCGCTGCTGCCATCGCCGCGCATGGCTTCGGCGGCGCCGAAAAATTCGTGCAGGAAGTGTGCTGGCGCACCTATTGGGTCGGCTGGCTGCAGCAGCGCCCGGAAATCTGGGCGCGATGGCAGGCCGATGTGGTGCGCATGGAGGCGATGCTGGCCGAGGACGGCAAATGGCAGCGCCGGTACGAACTCGCACTCACTGGCAACACCGGCATCGACTGTTTCGATGCCTGGGTGCACGAACTGATCGAAACCGGCTGGCTGCACAACCATGTGCGGATGAGCTTTGCCAGCATCTGGTGCTTCACCCTGCGCCTGCCCTGGCAGCTGGGCGCGGCCTTCTTCTACAAGCACCTCCTCGATGCGTGCCCGGCCAGCAACACGCTTGGCTGGCGCTGGGTGGTGGGCCTGCAGACGGCGGGGAAGACTTATCTGGCCCGCGCCGATCTGATCCGCGACCTTTCGGGGGGGCGCTTTTCCGTGGACGCGCCGTTGGCCCGCGAGGCCACACCGTGGCCGGCGGATATCATCCCTCCACCGATCCCGGCCGCACCGGTGATCCAAGCCGATCCCACCGCCCGCACCGGGCTGTTCGTCACCACGGAAGACACCAGCCTTGAAACGCTGGCCCTGCCCGGCGCCATCGTGGCGCTGGCCGCCACAGCTGATATCGGCGGCACCCCGGCGCCGCTGAAGCACCAGGTCGCGATGGCGATGCTGGCCGACGGTCTGCAACGCGCCGCCACGCGGCTGGGGCTGGAGCCGGAACGTGTCGATGCCACCTTCGGCGTGGACGCCATGCGCGATTGGGCCGCCCGCAACCGGCTGACGCAGATCATCACCGCCGATGCGCCCGTAGGCCCGGTGAAGGACCGGCTCGACGTGCTGGCCCCCGCGCTGGCCGCCGACGGCGTGCAGCTGGTGCGGTTGCGGCGGGCGTGGGATGATGTCGCTTGGCCGCACGCGAAAAAGGGCTTCTTTCCGTTCAAGGGCGCAATTCCGAAGCTTCTGGCGCTGCCGGCAACCGCAATTGGCTGAGGCGGCTTCATCAAAGCGTCAGCAAACTGCTGTTAGGAGGTAACCATGTTGTTGCGCCCGTTGCTTCTGCTTCCCCTGCCGCTTCTGCTCGGCGGGTGCCTGATGAGCGCCGCCAAGACCATCATCACCGCGCCGATCAAGGCCGGCGCAATCATCTACGACACCGCCACTGAAAGCCAGGAAGAGGCCGACATCAAGCGCGGCCGCGCCGCCCGCAAGGCGGATGAGCAGGCCGAGCGCGACGCCAAACGTGCAGCACGCGAGCGGCGGCGCGCTGCAGAGGACGCCCCGCGCTAATCACCCCTTGGGGGTGACGCGGCCACCGTCCACGGTGCTGGCCATGGGGGAAACGCGCACTTTCGCAGGCCATCCGGTGGGCCTGACCATCGTCACCGTGGCGGAAGCGCTGCAGGCGGCCGGCGTCTATGGCGTGCAGGCGCTGCTCATCCTTTACATGGCGAATTTCCTGTTCACGCCCGATCAGCTGGCCAGTGTTGGCTGCTTCAACGCGTGGCGGGACCTGCTGGAAAGCCTGTTCGGCCCGATGAGCCTGCAGGCGCTCGCTACCCAGACGATGGGGCTTTATCTTGGCCTGTTCTTCCTCACCCCGCTTTTGGGCGGCTGGTTGGGCGATCGCCACTGGGGCCCGCGCCTCACCTGCATCCTGAGTGCGGTGCTGGCCACGACCTGCATGGTGATGGTGGTGATCCCGGTAACCTTCCTGCCCGGCCTGCTGGTCTGCGCATTCGGCGCGGGCGCGTTGCGCTGCAACCTGAACGCGCAAACCGGTCATCTCTATGCCCGCGACGATGGTCGCCGCGATGCGGCCTTCTCCATTCTTGCCGCCGGCCTCAACACCGGCGCCTTTCTCGGCCCGCTGCTCATCGGCGCGCTGGGCGAACGGGTGAACTGGCAATGGGGCTTTGCCGCGGCCAGCGGCTGCATGGCTCTGGCCGCGGTTACGCTGCTGGTGGGCAACGGCCTGATGCCGGCCGATACCCCGCCCGACACCCGCCGCAGCGCCCGGTTGCAACCTGGCGACGGCAAAACGATCGCAGCGCTGATCGGCGTCATGCTGCTCACCAGCCTGTTCTGGCTGGCGCAAAGCCAAGTGTGGAACGTCTATTCGCTTTGGGGCCGCGATCATCTGGATCGCATGGTGCTGGGCTTTGACGTGCCCGTTACCTGGCTGCAGGCGTTTGACAGCCTGGCCCCCATCCTCGCCGTGCCGCCGGCGCTGGCGCTGTGGCGCTGGCAAGCGGCACGCGGCAAGGAGCCGAAGGAACTGGGCAAGATCGGCATCGGCATGGCGCTGATGGGAAGCGCCTTTGTCTGGCTGGCGGCGGGCAGCGGTACCGAAAAGACGCCCATCTTGTGGGTCGTCGCTTTCCACCTGGTGCTGAATGTCGGCTGGCTCTACCTCGTCCCCACAGTGAACGCGCTGTTTTCCCGCGCCGCCCCGATGGCCATCACCGGCGTGATGCTGGGCGCGGTGCAGTTCGCGGTGTTTCTTGGCAGCACCATATCGGGCTGGTTGGGGCGCTTTTACGAGACGATGGACATCAGCGCCTTCTGGCTGCTCCACGCCGCCTTCCCGCTGACGGGCGCTGTGATCATGTTGGCCGTGCGCGGGCGGTTGGGGCGCGTGCTCAAACTTTAATCGTCTGGACCCAGGCTCGGATCGAGATCACGCGGCCGCACGAACTTAGTCAGCTCCGCCCGGCCGCCATCGATCTGCGCCCAACGGTCGATGGCAATATCGAGCCGGGCCAGCGTGGCGGTCGGATATTTCAGCTCCGCCTCGGCACGCAGTTTCCCGCCCGGCGGCACCAGTTCCAGCAGCAGATCCTCCAGCCCCGGATTGTGGCCGACCAGCATGGCGTCACTGAATTCGTCGGAAAAACCGGCGCACAACTCGATCAGCGTGGCGGATGACGAAAGATAGATGCGCTGTTCATACACCGGCGCCAGCGGCCGGTTCATGCCGGCTTCCAGGCCTTCGATGGTCTGGCGCACACGCACGGCGGGCGAGGCAAAGACCAGCGCGAAATCGGGCATGTCGCCGCGCCTGATCGCAGCGCCCAGCCATTGCCCCACCTTCATCGCCGCGCGCCGGCCGCGATCGTTCAACGGCCGATCAAAATCCCGCAGCAGGGGATCGTCATAGCCGGACTTGGCGTGGCGCAAGAGCGTGAGCGTCTTCATGTGTGGCCAAGGCTTGGCACATCAGTGGCGGCGATTCCAGAGGCCGAAACGCCGGCCTTCACCAATCGCACCGCCTCTTCCAGCGATACGCGCTCGATCGGCACACCGGGCGGGAAGGCGCCGAGCAGCCGCGACGGCACCGCCGGCCCCAGCAGCACGAAATGGCCATGATCATCGGCCCGCCGGATCAGCCGGCCGAACGCCTGCGCCAGCCGGCCCATCACCACCCGATCATCAAAGCTATTACCGCCACCCGCCAGCCGCCGGGCCGCGTGCAGCACGGCGCGGCGCGGCCACGGCACGCCTTCCATAATCACCTGCCGCAAGGACGTGCCCGGCACATCCACCCCATCGCGCAGCGCATCCGTGCCTAGCAGACTCGCCCCCGGCTCGGCCCGGAAGATATCGACCAGCGTTGCCGTATCGATGGGATCAACATGCTGGGCATAAAGCGGCAAGCCAGCGCGCGCCAACGGATCCGCCAGCCGCGCATGAACCGCGCGCAGCCGGGCAATGGCCGTGAACAGGCCCAACGTGCCGCCGCCCGCCGCCTCGATCAGCGTGCGATAGGCATGGGCCAGCCCGGCGATATCGCGCGGTTTCACGTCGGTCACGATCAGCACGCGCGCCTGAGCGCTGTAATCAAATGGGCTCGATGCCGCGAAATGCTTGGCCGGGCGCGGCAGCCAGGCCGCGCCGGTACGCAGTTCGGCGTCCCGCCAATCATCGGCCAACGCATCGGGCCGCGATCGCAGCGTGGCCGACGTCACCAGCACGCCATGCGCCGGTTCCAACACCGCGCCGGAAAAGGGCCGCATCGGATCGAGCCAACGCCGCTGGATGCCAACATCGAGCAACCGCCCTTCCGCCCGGGCCAGGTCCAGCCAGTCGATGAAATCCGGATCGGCCGGGCCGCCCAATCGGGCCAAAAGTTGCTGCCACGCGCCCAGCAACTGCGCCCGCAACGTCAAGCCCGCCCGCGCGCCTTCCACCCGCGCCCGCGCCCCGCCATCCAGCCAATCGGGCGGATCCTCCAGCAGCAGCGCCAGCCGGCCTTCCAGCTGCGCCATCGGCGTCACCATCGCGCCCAATGCCGCACTGGCCGCCGCTGCCGCCTCCACCAGACGCGGCAGCACTTCGGCGACTTCGGTTTCGAGGCCATAGCCGTGATCAGCCTCCTCGGCGCGCGCCAGCACTTGGCCGCGCACGGCAGCTAACAGGCCTTCCAGCGGACCCTCCGGATCGTCGGTGCCCACCCGCCCCAGCCAGCCTTCGCCGGGGAGGTGGCGCGCCGCCGCCGTAATGCGTTCCACCGCCTGCGCTGCCTCGTCATCATAGCTGATTGCATCGGCCAGCCGCGCCGCGAGCCCGCGCCGCCTGCCGCGCCCGGCCGCGCGTTCCGGGCCGAGCAGCCAGTTCTTCAACTCCACGGCCTCGCGGCCGGTCAGCGCCACCGCGAACGTTGCATCGGCGGCGTCGAACAGGTGATGGCCTTCGTCGAACACCAGCCGCGTGAGGCCGCTGCCTTCGGCCCGGCCGCGCGCCGCGTTGATCATCACCAGCGCGTGGTTGGCGATCACCAGATCGGCCTGAGCGCTGGCCCGGGTCGCGCGTTCGATGAAGCAGCTGCGATAATGCGGGCATGCGGCATAGATACACTCGCCGCGCCTGTCGGTGAGCCCGGCAAAGCTGGTGCGGCCGAACAGCGGTGGCAGCCAGCCGGGCAGATCGCCGCCCACCATGTCGCCATCGCGCGTATATTCGGCCCAACGTTCCGCCAGCCGAGCGAACACCGCTGCACGCCCGCCGAACCCGCCCTGCACCGCGTCTTCCAGGTTGAGCAGGCACAGATAATTCTCGCGGCCCTTGCGCACCACCACCTTGGCACGGCGTTCGGCCGGATCGGGCCACACCCGCGCGGTTTCGGCATCCAACTGGCGTTGCAGGGCCTTGGTGAAGGTCGCCACCCACACGGTCCCTTGCGCCTCGCGTGCCCACAGCGCCGCTGGCGCCAAATAACCCAACGTCTTGCCGATGCCCGTCCCGGCTTCGGCCAGCATCATCTGCGGCGCGCCGCTGGCATCGCGCGGCGCGAACGCTGCGGCGGCCGCCCGCGCATAATCACGCTGGCCGTCACGCTGTTCCGCGCCACTGCCCACCAGCCGCGCAAGCTCCGCCGCCACGGCACCATCTTCCAGCGCCACCACACGCGGCGTGGGGCGCGGTGGCGCTTCCTCCCACTTGGGCAGCAGCTGGAACACATGGCGTTCGGACGCGCGCGGCTTCTCGATCAGCTTTGCCAGATGCGGTGCCCATGCCCAGCGCTGGCGGCCAAGGCTTTGCAATGACGTCCACGCGCCATGCCGTTCCGGCCAATTGGGCTGTGCCGCCACCGCCAGCAACGCCCCGGCCGCGCGTTGCAGGAACCCGGCATCACTTTCCCCCTTGGGCGGCGCAATGCCCAGCGCCGCCGCCAGCCCATGCGCCGTCGGCACGGCAAAGCGCGCCGGATACAGAAAAGCGAACAACTCCAGCAGATCAAGGCCCGACAATTCGCCAATGCCCAGCCGGCTCGCCGTCACCGGCGCATTCAGCAGCAGGTGCGGGCTGTCCCCGGCCCGCGCCATCGCCTCGCCGCGCCCCACACCGCGCACGCTGCCATCCGGCGCAGCGATCCACACCCCGGCATGGCTGGCGACCAGCGCCGGGATCGCCAACGGCGCATCGCGGGATTCAGTTGCACTCATGAAGTTCAGTCGCCAGAGGAAGGCCGAACCCAACCGATAGCCAAAAGCCATGACCATCACCACCGAAACCCTGCAAGCCGCCGCTCTTGAAAACAAGGCCTGGCCGTTCGAGGAAGCCCGCAAGGTGCTGGCGCGCTATCCGAACGGCGTCCCGGCCGGCCACGCGGTGATCTTCGAGACCGGTTATGGTCCGTCGGGCCTGCCGCACATCGGCACCTTTGGCGAAGTGGTGCGCACCACCATGGTCCGCCGCGCCTTCGAAGCGCTGGTGCCCGGCGTGAAGACGCGCCTGATCGCCTTTTCCGACGACATGGACGGGCTGCGCAAGGTGCCAGACGGTATTCCTAACCCCGAAATGCTGCGCGAAGACCTGGGCAAGCCGCTGACCCAGGTGCGCGACCCGTTCGGCACACACAGCAGCTTTGGCGCCCACAACAACGCCCGGCTGCGCGCTTTCCTCGATTCGTTCGGGTTCGATTACGAGTTTCTGAGCTCGACCGAGTGCTACGCCAGCGGCATGTTCGATGCGACGCTGCTGCGGATATTGGCGCATTACGACGACGTGATGGGCATCATCCTGCCCACCCTCGGCCCCGACCGCCGCGCCACCTACTCGCCGTTCCTGCCCGTCGATCCCGTCTCCGGCCATGTGCTGCAGGTGCCCATCGTGGCCCGCGACGTCGCGGCGGGCACCGTTTCCTGCGTCCGCCCCGGCACCAACGACACCGTCACCGTTCCCGTTACCGGCGGCCATTGCAAGCTGCAGTGGAAGGTCGATTGGGCGATGCGCTGGCTGGCGCTGGGCGTCGATTATGAAATGGCCGGCA
Source organism: Sandarakinorhabdus limnophila DSM 17366 (assembly GCF_945882885.1). GTDB lineage: Bacteria > Pseudomonadota > Alphaproteobacteria > Sphingomonadales > Sphingomonadaceae > Sandarakinorhabdus > Sandarakinorhabdus limnophila_A. The sequence continues at coordinate 15,292 of NZ_CAMCWT010000032.1, read as the reverse complement.
AGGATCTGATCGACAGCGTCATGCTCTCCGGCAAGATCGTCCGCGCGCTCGGCGGCAACCCACCCGCCGGCTTCAATTACGAGCTGTTCCTCGATGGCGAAGGCGCCAAGATTTCGAAGTCCAAGGGCAACGGCCTGACCATCGAACAATGGCTGGACTACGGCCCGCCCGAAAGCCTCGCGCTCTACATGTTCCAGAGCCCACGCAAGGCCAAGCGCCTACATTACGACGTGATTCCGCGCGCCATCGAGGATTATGCCGATTTCCTGAGCCGTTACCCGGAACAGCCGCTGGAACAGCAACTCGGCAACCCGGTGCACCATATCCACGAAGGCGAGCCGCCGGCACAAATTCTGCCGGTCAGCTTCTCGCTGCTCTTGAACCTCGCTTCGGTCGCCGCCACCGACGATCCGGCGCGGCTGTGGGGCTTCGTGAAGAAATACGCCCCCAGCTCCAGCCCGGAAACGCACCCGATGCTCGATCGGCTGGTGCACCACGCCGCGGCGTATGCGCGCGATTTCGTCATCCCCGGCCTCAACCGCCGCGCGCCGACCGAAACCGAAGCCGTAGCCCTGCGCGACCTCGTCGCTCGCCTTGCTGCCGTAGGCGAAGACGGCGACGCCGAAGCCTTTCAGTTCGAAGTCTACGAAGCCGGCAAGGCCGCCGGCTACGAAAACCTGCGCGACTGGTTCAAATCGCTCTACGAAATACTCATCGGCAGCCAGAACGGCCCCCGCATGGGCGGCTTCATCGCGCTCTATGGGCTGGGGCAGAGCCGAGCGTTGATCGCAGATGCGCTGAAGGACTGAAGAAAGCTGGCCTCCGGCGGGCAGGGGCTGCGTCCCTGCCCGCCGGAGGATCCTATTTCTTCCTTAAATCCCCATCCCACCATCAATCGTCTGCGTTGTGCCCGTGATCATCGCCGCCGCCGGGCTGGCAAGGAACAGCACCAGCGCGGCGATCTCGTCGGCGTGGGCGTGGCGGGGGATGGCCATCATCCCGTGCAGCATCTTGGCGAGCGGCCCTTCCGCCGGGTTCATGTCAGTATCGACCGGGCCGGGCTGCACCACGTTCACGGTGATGCCGCGTGCGCCAAAATCACGGGCCAGGCCGCGGCCGATGCCCTGCACGGCGGATTTGGACAGCGCATAGGCGGTAAGGCCTGCCACCGGCACCCGATCGCCGTTCACCGAACCGATAATGATGATGCGGCCATTGTCGTTCATCCGCCGCCCAGCCTCGACCCCGGCATGATAGGGCGCGCGCACATTGACATCGATCAGGCGGTCCACCACGTCGGCGTCCAGCGTCAACGGATCACCCATCTTTGCCACGCCGGCATTGATCACCATTATATCGAGCGCGCCGGCGCCTGCCACGGCTGCGATGAGTTCGTCACGATTGGCGCTGTCGGCCTTCACCGCCGTGGCGGCGGTTTCAGCTGCCACCGCCGCCGCCGCATCGGGCGAACCGGAGTAACTGAAGCTGACCTTTGCACCCGCCGCCGTGAAATGGCGAACAATTGCCGCGCCGATGCCGCGGCTGCCGCCCAGCACCATCACCAATTTGCCGGAAAAATCGCTCATCTGCGTCAACTCCGCGGGCTGGGATTCATCTGCCGTTCTGGCAAGGTAAGTATTATCGACATCTTCACCCTCTCCAAGCAGGAAACAGCATGACCAAGACCCTCGCCGCCCTCATGATGCTGCTGGCCAGTCCGGCCAGCGCGGCCGCCGTCGATGAATTCCGCGCCGGCAACTGGGCCGCCGCCGTGCGCGATGGGCGGGCGGAGAACAGCGTGGAAAGCCTAGTGCTCGCTGGCCGCGCGCAACTGTCCATCGCCGGCTATCAGACCGACAGCAAGGATCGCGCCCTTGCCCTGGTCGCCGCCGCTGAGAAGGATTTCGACACCGCTCTAGCCCGCGCGCCTGGCAGCGTGGATGCCCAGCTGCAAAAGGCCATCGCCATCGCCTACCGCGCCCAGCTCACCCGCGGCATAGCGCTGGCCAAGGAAACCCGCCGCCGCTTCGAAACCATCCGCACCGCCCACCCGGGCAACAGCCTGGTGTGGGGCGCGCTGGGCGGCTGGCACGGCGGCGCAGTCGCCACGGTGGGCAGCTTCCTCGCCGGCACGGCGCTGGGCGCGAAGAAAACCGAGATGGAGCGCTGCTACGCTCAGGCCCTGAAACTGGCGCCGGGCTTGCCCTCCACCCGCGTGTTTTTCGCCATCACATTGCTCGATCTCGACGCCAGCAACGCCAACCGCGCCGCCGGCCTGCTGAAGGGGCTGGACAATCTGCAAGCGCAGGACGGGTTTGAAGCCATGGTGAAACGCCAGGGGCTAGAATTGGCGGCCGTGCTGATCAAGGGCGACGCTGCCGCCGCGCAGGCAACGGCGCGCAAGCTGAAGGCGTTCAGCCGTATCGTTTGAGAGAAGAGAAATGGCCTCCGGCGGGCAGGGACGCAGTCCCTGCACCCGTTGGTTTTGGATAGCCCGAAAACGAAAGTGGGTGCAGGGGCTCAGCCCCTGCCCGCCGGAGGCCCCCTTAAGTCGACCTCTTGGCCTTTTCCTCGATACCCGAAACCCCTTCGCGGCGCTCAAGTTCGGCGCGCACATCGTCGAACGACAGGCCGGCATCGGCCAGCAGCACGGCCAGGTGGAACATCAGGTCGGCGCTTTCGCTCACCAATCCGGCCTTATCGTCGCTGATCGCGGCGATCACCACTTCCACGGCTTCCTCGCCGAGTTTCTGGGCCATCTTGGGGCGGCCCTTGGCGGTGAGCTTCGCCACGTACGACGTCGCCGGATCGCCGCTGCGCCGTTCGATGATGGTGGCCAGCAAGTGATCAAAGCGCTCCATGAAACACCTCCCGCACCGGCAGCCCGGCGTCTGCCAGCGCCGCGCGCGCCTGGGCCACGGTCACTTCGCCGAAATGGAAGATGGAAGCGGCCAACACAGCCGAAGCATGGCCGTCGCGCACGCCGCTGACAAGATCGGCGACGCCGCCCACCCCGCCCGAGGCCACCACCGGCACCGGCACTGCATCGGAAATTATCCGGGTCAGCGCCAGATCGTAACCGGCCTTGGTGCCGTCGCGGTCCATCGAGGTGAGCAGGATTTCGCCGGCGCCCAGACGCGCGGCTTCGATGGCATAAGCCACCGCGTCGATGCCGGTCGCCTTGCGGCCACCGTGGGTGAAGATTTCCCATCTGCCTAGGCCGACGGCCTTGGCATCGACCGCCACCACCACGCATTGTTCGCCGAACCGCATGGCAAGTTCGCCGATCAGGGCGGGGCGGGCGACGGCGGCGCTGTTCACCGCCACCTTGTCCGCGCCGGCCAGCAGCAGCGCGCGCGCATCCTCAACCGAACGCACCCCGCCACCGACGGTGAGCGGCATGAAGCACTGATCGGCGGTGCGCTCGACGATATCGAGCAATGTGCCGCGGTTTTCGTGGCTGGCGGTGATGTCGAGGAAGCAGAGTTCGTCGGCGCCTGCCGCATCATAGGCGGCGGCGGCCTGCACCGGATCGCCGGCATCACGCAGCGCGACGAAGTTGACCCCCTTGACCACGCGGCCATTGGCGACATCGAGGCAGGGGATGATGCGGACGGCGAGCGTCATGCCGCGACCCTGATCGCCTCGGCCAGATCAAGCCGGCCATCATAGAGCGCGCGGCCGGTGATCACGCCTTCGATGCCGGGCTTGCCAATCAGCGCGTGGATATCGGCGATGGAGGCCACACCCCCGGACGCGATAACCGGCAGCGAGGTTGCGGCCGCCAAGGCCACGGTCGCTTCGACATTGACGCCCTTGAGCATGCCATCACGGCCAACATCGGTGAACAGCACGGCGGCGACGCCGGCATCCTCGAAGCGCTTGGCCAGATCGGCCACCGGGAGGGTGGAGACATCCGCCCAGCCGCGTGTGGCCACCATGCCCTCGCGGGCATCCACGGCAACGACGATCCGCCCCGGATGATCGGCGGCGAGCCCCTGCACCAGATCGGGATTTTCCAGCGCGGCGGTGCCCATCACCACGCGCCACACGCCAGCCGCCAGCCAGCCTTCCACATGCGCCGCTGTGCGGATGCCGCCGCCGACCTGCACCCTGCCGCCGCCAAAGCCGAACAGGGCCGCCTTCACGCCGGCCGCATTGCGGGAATCGCCCGCAAACGCACCATCCAGATCGACAACATGCAGATGCGTCGCGCCCGCGGCGCGGAACAGTGCCGCCTGCGCCGAAGAGTCGTCAGCATAAACCGTGGCGCGGTTCATGTCGCCTTCCGCCAGCCGCACGCACTGGCCGCCCTTCAGATCGATGGCGGGGAAAATGATCATGACTTCAGCCAATTGGAGAGGAACGCCAACCCGTAAGCCTGGCTCTTTTCCGGGTGGAACTGCACGCCGGTGATGTGCCCGCGCTTGACGATGGCGGCAAAGCGCCCGCCGTGATCGGTCACCGCCTGCACATCGGCCGGATCGTCGGGCGTGAAGGCGAAAGAGTGCACGAAATAGGCATTGCCCGACGGCACATCAGCGCCGTTCACTGCGTCCACCCGGTTCCAGCCCATGTGCGGAATCTTCAGTGTCGGGTCCGAAGGCGTAAGCCGCTCGACTTTGCCCGGCAGCCAACCCAGGCCCTTGTGAACGCCATGCTCATGGCCTTCGCTGGCCAACAACTGCATGCCAACGCAAATGCCGAGGAACGGCACGCCGCGCCCGTTCACCGCCTCGTTCAGCGCCGCTTCGATGCCGGACTTCTCGCGCAGCTGGCCGATGCACTGAGCAAAGGCGCCCACGCCCGGCAACATAATGCGCGCCGCCCCAGCAATTACCGCCGGATCATCGGTAACGATCACGCGCGCACCCGCCCGTTCCAGCGCCCGCGCCGCAGAGCGCAAATTGCCGGCCCCATAATCAACCAGCGCAACCGTGTCAGGCACCGCCAAGCGTACCCTTGGTCGACGGGATCGCATCGCTCTTGCGCGGATCGATCGCCACCGCCGCCCGCAACGCCCGCGCCACGCCCTTGAAGCAGCTTTCGCCGATGTGGTGATTGTTCACGCCATACAGCGTCTCGATGTGCAGCGTGATGCCCGCACTCCCGGCAAAGGCCGCGAAGAATTCCTTGAACATCTCGGTATCCAGCGTGCCCAGCTTGGGCTGGCTGAACGATGTGCGCCACACCAGGTAGGGCCGCCCCGAAATGTCGAGCGCGACACGGGTGAGCGTTTCGTCCATCGGGATCAGCGCATCGCCATAGCGCGTGATGCCGCGGCGATCGCCCAGCGCCTTGGCCACGGCTTCACCCAGCGCGATCCCGGTATCTTCCGTGGTGTGGTGGCCATCGATGTGCAGATCGCCCGTGGTCTTCACGGTCAGATCGATCAGGCTGTGCCGCGACAGCTGTTCCAGCATGTGATCGAGGAAACCGATGCCGGTCGACACGTCGTACGTGCCGCTGCCGTCGAGGTTCACATGCACCTCGACCTGGGTTTCCTTGGTCACGCGGGAAATGCTTGCCCTGCGCGCTGTCATAAGCCTGCTCCTTAGGGGGTGTGCCTAGAGCAAAGCGGCATCGGCAGCAAGTTTGCCCGCCTGCATGCGTCGGCCCGCCGCCCCTAACCCGCCTGCGTCGTTTGCCGTTCTACCCGCGCGGCCTCGTCCTTCTGCGACATGGTGGAGCGCAGCTTGATGAGGTTGGAAAGGGTGGCGTACCAGAAGGGCGCACCCAGCGAGAGCAATGAAATCGACAGGCTTATGCCGAGCAGTTGCAGCAGCAGCGCAAAGCTGAACGGCTGCCAGCGGCTGGCCCAGGCGTCCAGATCGTGCAGCCACGAGACGAGTTCCAGCCTGGTCGCCTCGGCCAGCCCCATGCAATCGGCATAGGCATCAAGGCCACGCGCGGCGCCGGGGGTGGCGAGGTGGGTGCGGGCGCAGGCCAATGCCTGCGCTTCGTTCACGGTCCCGCCGGCGGGCGGCGGCGCGAACTGGCCCTTTTCCATCGCGCTCACCGCCGAAGCCACCACCTTGTCGCGCAGCGCGCTATCAGCGTTCAGCCGCGCCATCAGCGCGAACGTATCCAGATGCAGCACCACCACCAGCGCGATGCTGAACACCGCTGTCCAAATCCGCACGCGCGCGGTGTAGGCGGCGTCCACCCGATCGATGGTCTGATCGAACCAGCCGACCAGTTTGGCCATGAAATCCTTGCCCGGCCCGGCCATGAACGCCTCGAGAATGGCCTTGCTGGCGCGCTGGCTGCTCGACCAGTCGGGATATTGCAGTTCCAGATTGGCGATGCGGGTGCGGATCCGCAGCAGCAGGTCCTTGGGGTCAGTCAGGTCCAGCTTGGCCAGCATCGCCTTGATCTCGGAACGGGCGTCCTTCACCGCCTGCAACTCATCGGGCTTGTCATCCTGCGCCATGAAATCCAGAAGCAGCCGCACGAATTCCTCGCGCTGCACCACCCCACTGAGCGCGCGTGGCACCTCCTTGCCGTCCTGCGGCTTGATGATCCACGTGTAGGGCGGGCTGCGCGGCGGGGAAAGCAGCGGATCGCGCAGAATATGATCGACAATCACCTTGGCGTGGCTTTCCAGCCCCGGCAGCACCCGCACCATCAGATCGATCAGGCCGCGCTCCAGCGCCTCGCCCTTTAAATTGCGCATGTAGACCGGCACGGCCTGCACCATCGCCGTCACCGCCAGGCTGATCAGCAGCATGGTGAAAGCGAACCCGATCATCACATCAAGATAATGCAGCACGATCATGCCCACGAGGCGACGCCGGCATGATAACCCAGTTTGCTGCCAAGGTCGCGTCCCAAGCTGCCCCCTTTTACTCTGCGGCACGAAGCCTACATGGAGAGACACGAAAGGGCCCCTGATGAGCGAACTTCCCCAATTTCATGGCACCACCATCGTTTCCGTCCGCAAGGGCGGGCAGGTTGTCGTTGCTGGCGATGGCCAGGTGACAATGGGGCAAACGGTGATGAAGCCCAACGCCAAGAAAGTGCGTCGGCTCGGCCCCAAGGGCGAGGTGATCGGCGGGTTTGCCGGCGCCACCGCCGACGCCTTCACCCTGTTCGAACGGCTGGAAGCCAAGCTGGAACGCCACCCCGGCCAGTTGATGCGTGCCGCGGTGGAACTGGCCAAAGATTGGCGCAGCGATCGCTATCTGCGCCGGTTGGAAGCGATGATGATCGTGGCCGATGCCACCGTGACACTGGTCATCACCGGCAACGGCGACGTGCTGGAACCGATGGGCGGTATCGCAGCCATCGGTTCGGGCGGGAATTTCGCGCTGGCCGCCGCCCGCGCGCTGGCCGATTCCGATCACAGCGCCGAAACCATCGCGCGGCGCGCCATGAAGGTTGCGGCCGACCTGTGCGTTTACACCAACGAAGAACTGACCTTGGAGGCCATCGAACTGTGAGCGCCGATCTGACCCCCCGCGAGATCGTCGCCGCACTCGATCGCCACATCATCGGGCAGGACGATGCCAAGCGCGCCGTCGCCGTGGCCCTGCGCAACCGCTGGCGCCGGCAGCAATTGCCCGACGATCTGCGCGACGAAGTGGTGCCCAAGAACATCCTGATGATCGGCCCCACTGGCTGCGGCAAGACCGAGATCAGCCGGCGGCTGGCCCGGCTGGCCAGTGCGCCCTTCATCAAGGTGGAAGCCACCAAGTTCACCGAGGTTGGCTATGTTGGCCGGGATGTCGATTCGATCATCCGCGATCTGGTGGAGGAATCGATACGCCTCGTCCGCGAAGCCCGCCGCAGCGCCGTGAAGGACAAGGCAGAAGACGCCGCACTCGCCCGCTTGCTCGACGCGCTGGTGGGCAAGGATGCCAGCGAAGCCACACGCCTCGCCTTCCGCCAGCGCTTCGAAGCCGGCGATCTGAAGGGCCGTGAGATCGAGATCGAAGTGGCCGAAACCCCGCCCAGCTTCGAAATGCCCGGCATGCAGCCCGGCCAGGTTGGCATGATCAACCTTTCGGACATGATGGCCAAGGCGATGGGCGGCCGCACCAAGCGCCGCAAGATGAAGGTGGATGCCGCCTGGGAGGCGCTGCTGGCCGAAGAGTCGGACAAGCGCCTCGATGATGAGGAGATCCAGCGCGAAGCCGTGCGCAACGCCGAAGCCAACGGCATCGTGTTCCTGGATGAGGTCGACAAGATCGCGGTGAGTGACGTGCGCGGCGGCAGCGTCTCCCGCGAAGGCGTGCAGCGCGACCTGCTCCCCCTGATCGAAGGCGCCACGGTCGCCACCAAATACGGCCCGGTGAAGACGGACCATGTGCTGTTCATCGCATCCGGCGCTTTCCACGTCGCCAAGCCCAGCGACCTGCTGCCCGAACTGCAAGGCCGCCTGCCCATCCGGGTCGAGCTGAAAGGCCTGACCGAAGACGACTTCCGCCGCATCCTCTCCGACACCGATGCCAGCCTGATCCGCCAATATGCCGCCCTGCTCGCCACCGAAGGCGTGACGCTGACCATCACGCCCGACGGCATCGACGCCATCGCCCGAACCGCCGCCCAGGTGAACGAAAGCGTGGAAAACATCGGCGCCCGCCGCCTGCACACGGTGATGGAAAAACTGCTGGAAAGCGTCAGCTTCGACGCCAGCGAACGCGGCGGCGACACGGTGACAGTGGACGCAGCGATGGTGACCCGCGAACTCGGCGATATCGCGGGGAACCGGGATTTGTCGAAGTATATCTTGTAAGAAGAAGGGGTTGCCTCCGGCGGGCAGGGGCTCAGCCCCTGCCCGCCGGAGGCAAAACTTACTCGGCCTTCTTCTTCGCCGGCGCTTTCTTCTTCGCCGCCGGCTTCTTGGCCGCTGCCTTCTTCGGGGCCGCCTTCTTCGCCGGGGCCTTCTTGCCCTTCTTCGACGGGCCAGCGGCGGCGCGGGCGGCGAGCAGGGCGATGGCTTTGTCCAGCGTCACCGCTGTTGGCTCCGCACCCTTGGGCACGTTGGCGTTGGTGGTGCCATCGGTGATGTAGGGCCCGTAACGCCCGGCCAGCACCCGCACCGCTGCGCCGGATTCCGGATGCGCGCCCAGTTCGGCCAGCGCGATCGCCACGCCGCGTTGCGGGCGGCCGCCGGCCGCCTTGGCGGCGGCCGCCTCCGCCAATTTCACCACGGCGGCGTTCATGCCGGTTTCAAACACTTCGGCCGTGTTGGACAGCCGGCCATAGGCGCCATTGTGCGCCAGATACGGGCCATAGCGGCCGATGCTCGCCGTGATCGGTTCCCCGGTTTCCGGATGCGGCCCGATGGTGCGCGGCAGGTTGAGCAGCTTGATCGCCCACTCGATATCCTCTGGCCCGGTGATGCTCACATCCTTGGGGATGGAGGCCCGCGCCGGCTTTTCGCCTTCACCGCGCTGCACGAACCGCCCAAAACGGCCCGTCCGCACGCTGATCGCCTCGCCCGTCACCGGATCATTGCCCAGTTCCTGCGGGCCATCGTTCGCCCCGCCTTCGCTGGCAAACGGCCGCGTGTATTTGCATTCGGGGTAATTGGAGCAGGCCACAAACGCCCCGAACCGCCCGGTTTTCAGCGAAAGCCGGCCCGCGCCGCACTTCGGGCACACGCGCGGATCGACCCCGTCGCCCTTGTCGGGGAACAGGAACGGCGCCAGATATTCGTCCAGCGCGGCGGTCACGTCCGAAGGCCGCTGCTCCATGATTTCGGCGGTTTTCGGGTGGAAATCCGCCCAGAACGCCCGCAGCAATTCCAGGTAGCTGGCATCACCGGCCGACACATCATCCAGCTGGCTTTCCAGGTCGGCGGTGAAATCATATTCGACATAACGCGTGAAGAATCGCTCCAGGAACGCCGTGACCAGCCGGCCCTTTTCCTCGGCAAAGAAGCGATTCTTCTCCACCCGCACATAGGCACGGTCGCGCAACGTCTGCAGGGTGCTGGCATAGGTGGAAGGCCGCCCGATGCCGAGCTCCTCCAGCTTCTTCACCAGCGTGGCTTCCGAAAACCGCGCGGGCGGCTCGGTAAAGCTCTGGATCGCCTCCACGGTTTTGGACGCACAGCGATCCCCGCCGGCCAGGCGCGGCAGGCGGGCACCGTCTTCATCGTCTTCCGCCGGCTCATCACGGCCTTCGGTGTAGAGCACCAAAAACCCCGGCGTGATCACCACCTGGCCGGTCGCTTTCAGGCCGTGGCGGCCATCATCGTCAAACATGTCGACCGTGGTGCGCTCCAGCCGGGCGCTGGCCATCTGGCTCGCCACCGTGCGGTTCCAGATCAGCGCATACAACCGATCCGCATCGGTATCGGCGCGCCCGGGGCGGCGCGAGAAATCCGTCGGGCGAATCGCCTCGTGCGCTTCCTGGGCGTTCTTTGCCTTGGTGGCATAGAATCGCGGCTTCTCCGGCAGCACGTCGGGCTTGCTGCCATAATCGCGGGCGATCATGTCGCGCACGGCGGCCATGGCGTCGCCGGCGATCTGCACGCCATCGGTCCGCATGTAGGTGATGTGGCCATCTTCATACAGGCTCTGCGCAACCCGCATGGTGTGGCTGGCACTGAAGCCCAACCGGCGCGATGCTTCCTGTTGCAGGGTCGATGTGGTGAACGGCGGAGCCGGGTTGCGGCTCACAGGTTTGGTCTCCACCGTCCGCACGGTAAAGCCTTTGTTCTCAATGGCTTCCCGCGCAGCATTGGCTGCAACATTGTCCAGATCAAACTGCGCCAGTTTCTTGCCATCCAGCACTGCGAGGCGCGCCTTGAAGGTGGCGCCATTGGGGGCAATCATCTCGGCTTCCACGCGCCAATATTCGCGCGCCTTGTGCGCTTCGATCTCGCGCTCGCGTTCCACCACCAGGCGCAGCGCCACCGATTGCACGCGGCCCGCGCTCTTGGCACCGGGCAGCTTGCGCCACAGCACCGGCGAAAGCGTGAAGCCCACCAGATAATCCAGCGCGCGCCGCGCCAGATAGGCATCGATCAACGGCTGATCGAGATCGCGCGGCGCCTGCATGGCCTTGGTGACAGCGGCCTTGGTGATTTCATTGAACGTCACCCGGCTCGCCCCACCCTTGGGCAGCGCGCGCTTGTCTTTCAGCCATTCCAGCAAATGCCAGCTGATCGCCTCCCCCTCGCGATCAGGATCGGTCGCCAGGATCACACTGTCCGCCCGCTTCGCCGCCTCGCGAATGGCGGCGAGCTGCTTGGAACGGTCCGCCGAAACCTCCCACGCCATGGCGAAATCCTGGGCGGGGTCCACCGAGCCGTCGCGGGCCGGCAGATCGCGCACATGGCCAAAGCTGGCCAGCACCTCATAGTTGCTGCCGAGATATTTGTTGATGGTCTTCGCCTTGGCCGGCGATTCAACGATAACGAGTTGCATTAGAGTCCCTCACGTATACGCGCGAGGGTGGGGTGGCGGAGCGAGGGGCGTCAAGGGGTGCGGGGTCGCAGGGTGGCGGACAACGGCTTCTGGGCCGGAAGCGGAATGGCAGTTTTCGGCCGCACTGCCGAAAAACTGCCTTTCATTGCCACCAGGAACCAAAGGCTGCTTCCGATCCAATTGTCGTCGTTCGCCGCCCCGCCTGCGAGCGACTGCTTCGGAGAATTCGGGTCATTCCAATCAACCTGCTCAATTAGAATTCAGGAGCTAACGCCTCCGGCAATCCCGGCGCGGTTCACGGCGCTATTCGATGCGGTTCTCGATCGTACCCATTTGATCCACACGGATTGCCACGACATCGCCCGGCTGTAGATAGCCGCCAGAGGCGCGGTCATCCGTGATTGTCCGCTCGATGATCGCGGAAACCGGACTGCCTTGGCCGAACTTCGCCACCCAATCGAACGCACCACGCACGAACGTCGCTGGACCCGGGCCCAGGAAGACCGTCCCTGCCGGTGTTCCCGCCAGAACCAGCGTGCGATCGGGCAGGACACCATCCGTGTTGACTGGAAGTTGCGCGCTTCCTTCACGCCAGGTCCAACTGACGCCGCTTCTCTTGGCTGTTTCGAGCAGCAAACGGTCAAGATCCCAAATCCAACTGGTTACACGGGTGTGCTGCCGCTCCTCGCCATTGACGGAGAGATGCAGCTCAAGCGGCTCGACAAAGGCCTTGAGGTCGCGCGGCACGACAAACAGCTCCCCGACAGGCAAGAAACCGGCCCCGCTCTTGCCATCGGTAAAGCCCTTGCCTGATGCGATGTCGCCAATGTCGGCGCCGCGTAGCAGCGCTGCGCGATCAGTAACATCGTTGCACAGGATCAATCCGCCCTTGGCGCCAGCTTTGGCAGGCAATGCCGAAAGTGTGACGAGGCAAAGCTCAACCTCATAATCGAGCAGGCCTTTGCTTGCCAGAATCGCGGCGCGTGACGAAGTTGGCTGGGCAACCTTCGCAAACATGAAGGGTCCGCCCTCCACCTTGGCTTCATCGGCATGCTCGGGATAATTCGTGGCCACGGCAGCGTGCAAAGCGCGCAAATTGACCGGTACGGCGAGGGTTGCGGCATCAAGGCTAACGCTGATCTTTGCCGAGGCAACGAACGTGGTGAGCGCATCATAGCCGAGGCGGTTATACGCTGCGATCGCATCTTCCCCGGGCAGCAATAGCGGCGCCAGGTCGACACCAGTCACAACGCCATCCTGATAGCGGGTGACGACAATGGTCTGCGCGGCGACGCCCCGGCCAGACCGGGCGAAGGTCAGAGCCTTGTCCGTCGGCGCTATGGCAATCGTCGCCCGCAGCGGCGTAGCCGGGGCAGGCCGAACCGATACGCGCACTTGTTGTGGTCGGAGCCCGACAAAAGCCGCCACCGCTATGGCAAGCAAAAGCCCGATAGCTGCGAAAGAAATGACGCGCATAGCCGGACCTATAGTATTTGGGGAGCGATGCCGGCATCGGCCCCACCACAATGGCTGAATTCACCATGCAATGCCGGCAAAAAACCTGCCAGATGCGGCATTTCTTCCGCGCAATGAACCAGTAGCGCGCGTGCATCGTTTTCGGTCAGCCGCTGCACCAGCCTGGCGATCGGCACCGCCAGACTGCCCACCAAATTGCGCCCGGCGACGTGGCGTCCCCCCATCCAGAAGCGCGAGCGCATCTCGCTCCCACCGGGAACGGCGCGAACATGATGGGCCAAATAGCCGATATCGATCGGAGCATCGCCAAGCCCGATGCGGGCGCAAACAATGGTCGCCTGGCGATCATCTTCGAGGCTGCGATCGCTGAACCCTAGCGACGCGGGCGGCACAAAGCGGATAGCGCCGCGGATCAGCGTGCTGCTGATATACTCGTCGACTATTGAAGTCTGGCCAACATAAAGCGCGCGGCCGGTCGTACCGGAAGGCGGCGTCTCGCGCCAACCGACGTGAACATGCGCCTGCGGATGCCAGAGCTTGTATTTTGCAGGCGTGTCGCCATGCCAACCGAACCACCAGTCGATCATGGCCGGGGTCACGCCGGGCATGGCGGTGCGCACGCTCACTCGCATCCCGCCGTCAGGCAAGAGGACATAGCCATCCTCAAGCACGTCGCCGCCGCCGAACAGATTCTCCGCCGCATCCTCAAACCCGGGCAGCAGCGGCGCCGGCACACCGCCGCGATCTAGCGCTGCGGTGACATATGGCGCCACCGGCGCCATATGAGGATTGAAAAAGTGCGCAAAGGATTGGGCAGTGTCGGCGGCTTGATAGCCCAGATAGCGCCCGGCGATCGGTTTGCTGCTCTTCATGGAACGCACCCCATATAGGGATTGAAGAGCCCGTCCGGGTCGTAGCGCACGCGCAGCGCGTCCAGACGGGCGAGATTGGCCGGCGCCATGAACGGCGCCGGGCGGCGACCGAGATTTTCATCGGCCAGCTGGATGCCGACGCTGTGGTCCTGCATGGCGCGCATATGATCTGTCGCCCAGCTTTCATCGGCCGGATTTGTCGTCGCGTTGCGCAGCCCGCCGTAAAGCGCGAGATAAGTTCGCGCTTCGAGCGAGAAGGCCATGTCGGGGCGTGTCGCTGGGCCATTCCAGTTGAGCCAGAGCACATGACTGGGGGACGCCGGCTGCGTGTCGGCAATCCGTCGCATCGCCGGCAACAATGGGTCGACCGGCGTGTTCATCCACATGCTGTCGGCCGTCCAGCGCGTGTTGGGCAGGAACAGGGTGTTTTCGCCGCCCTTCATCATCATGTTCAGCGAGACTGGCAGCAGCGGCAAGGTGAAACTTGCAAGCTTGCGGATCGGGCTGTTGTCGATGAATGCCACCGCCGCGCGCGCCTCGGCCCAGCTGTTGGCGAGAACCGGCGTCAAGACCTGGACGCCGTGCGCAAAGATGCCCATCGCCTTGCGATCGAGGACGAGCTGAAATTCGGCGTTGGGGGCCACCGACGGCCCGACGCGATCCGCCCACGCCATCACGGCTTCAAGGTGGCGGATGCGGAAGACCTGCACCTTCATGCCGACGAATTTCGGGCGCGCCTGAAGCTTCAGATGAAACCGCACAACGACGCCGAAAAAGCCGGGGCCGGCCCCACGCGCGGCCCAGAGCAGTTCGGGATTTTCGGTTTCGCTGGCATGGACCAGGGTGCCATCGGCAAGAACGACGTCGATGCCGGTAACGCTTTGGCAGGCCATTCCGGATGCGCGGCTATTCCAGCCAAAGCCGCCCTGCAACAGAAAGCCGCCCATCCCGACCGTATAGGCATGCGCCACCGGGAAAAAGAGATTACGCTTGGAAAGGGCGCCGTTGAGATCGCCGGCGAGACAGCCTGGGCCGATCACTGCCGTGCCATCGGCGGCGTTGATGGCGATGCTGTTGAGGCGCGACAAATCGAGCATCATGCCGCCGTCGCGAATATGGTTCTGCGCCCAGCTGTGTCCGCCCGAACAGAGGCCGATGGTCAGGCCGTGGTCTTTCGCTTGCCGAACGGCAGCCACAACACCGGTGTCGTCACTGGCCTGGACAATGAGCGCCGGGCGGCGGCCCGGGTCCTGCGCGTTGAAACTGGTGCCAAGTAGCGCCGCATCAAAGTCTGCCTCGCCCTTTGCGATGATCCGGCCCTTGCCGGCACTTCGCTTCATGGAACTGAGCCAGCAGGAGGCCTGATCGGCGGCAGCGCCAGCCAGCGCATCGGCAATGCTGGGGTGAGCGGAAATGGAATCGGTTCATGGCCCAGTGCTGCCGCGACAGCCGGATCAAGCCCGAGCAGTTCGAGCAAACGCGTCGTTGCAGCTTCGATGGCAGTCAACGGCAAGATGCCTCGATGCAGGTCGAGCGCGAGGCCGCTGATCGCTCCAGAAACCA
>NZ_CAMCWT010000031.1:0-31685 GCF_945882885.1 Sandarakinorhabdus limnophila DSM 17366 | reverse complement strand
GCTTGTGTGTGTTTGTCGTAGACCTTGAGCGCCCTGACGCGGGTGGCATCGTCGATGGCAGTATATTGGAACCGGCGGATCTTCTCGCCGCGCTCGCCAGCGAAGGTGAGGAACTTGACGTCCATCTGGATGTGATGGCCTGGCACCTGCTTGCTGTGGTGATATTTGCTTCGCAGGTAGAGAACCTTGTCTACGATCTCGAGAGGCGTCTGGTTGGCAGGGTTCTTCGGGATGGGCTTGGCGTTTACCAGCCCGGCTTCGCCGCACTGGTCGTAAGCGGCTTTCCAGCGGTAGAAGCTCGATCGCCCCACGCCGAAGTATCGGCAGGTCCTGGCCACATCACCGATCTTCTCTGCATGGCGCAGCACTTTGAGCTTGCGATGAATGTCGCGGTCTTCCTTGGTCATTGGATCCATCCTACTGGCTGCCAGTCAGCAGCATGAAAGATGTCCCGCAAGTCCGTAAAGTCCTACAGCCACACCGAGCTTTCCTGAGGCTTGACTTGGGGACGTCCTTAAGGCCCATTTGTCCGGACAACCAATCCGGAGGTGCCCTGCGATGAGTGATCTGCCGCCACCCTATACTGCGCTAACCCGCCATCCGATGCTGGCGCGCACGAAGCATGACGAAGCGGCGCGGTTCAACTTTCTTACCCACTTTAACCGCTATTTGTCGGGCGTGCTGGGGCCAGGCAACAGGCTGGCCTATGACACGCGGGTTCTGCCTGATTTCCAGGCCAGGCATGGACGCGATCCCGAGCATCGCTACGAAATTCGCGATGCCATGAACGAGGATCAGTTCCACCGCATGTGGAGTGCATTGAAACGCAATTCGATGGAGATGCGCCAGCACAATGGCCGGCAGACCGTGCTGCGCCAGATTGACGAGCTCGATGCGTTGGCGCGCCAGTTCAACGAGCATTCCGGAATGCTGGAGCTTGATCCCGCCATCCGGCAGCCAGATTATCAGACAGCCGTGGACATCCACTGCCAGCCCGGCGGCTATCATGGCGAGGAACGGCCCGGCGATGTGTCGGCCGGGGCCAATTATGATGTCGGCATTTTCGCGACCACCGGCGGCGCATTGGGTGGCCTGAACGATGGCGGCGGACAGGCCGTGGTGTCCTGGGCAAATAAGGAGCGGCCGGATTGGCATCCCAAACGCATCCTCGATATCGGATGTACCGTCGGGCACAACGCCGTGCCAATTGCGCTGGCTTACCCGGATGCCGATGTGATTGCCATTGATACGGCGGGTGCTTCACTGCGCTATGGGGCGGCGCGGGCGGCTGGAATGGGGGCGAGGAACATCAGGTTTGTCCAAGCCAACGGCGAGGATCTGTCGCGCTATCCGGACAATCACTTCGATTGGGTGCAGACGACGATGTTCCTGCACGAATTGTCGGCGCAAGCGATGCCGAGGTTGCTGGCCGAATGCTATCGCGTGCTGAAACCCGGCGGGCTGATCCTCCACATCGAACAGCCCCAGTATAGCGCTGCCATGCCGCTGTTCGAGCAATTCATGCGTGACTGGGATGCCTTCAACAACAACGAGCCGTTCTGGAGCGCCATGCATGGCCAGGACCTGAAGGACGTGATGGCCCGCGCTGGTTTCGCGAAGGATAGCCAATTTGTGGTGGGCGTGCGCGCGGTCGTGGATCGTTCGATCTTTCCGGCCGCAGAGACCGAAGCGCAGGAAGATTATGGCCGAGCCGCAGTGTGGAACGCCTATGGAGCGTGGAAGGCTGCGGCGCAGGAGACGGCAGCGTGACTGCTAGGGACGCTGAAAGCGTTGACTGGATCGCTCGCGCCGGTAGCAAAGCCAAGGGGCGCCGCCCGGATTATTTCGAGGACCCGGCGATTGACCGGCTGCTTAGCCTCGCCATCGCGCTTGCTGCCGAAGTGAGCGTGCTGCGTGAGCGGCTCGACACGGTAGAGCGGTTGCTGGAAGCCAAGGGTGGCTTAAACCGCAACGATATCGAGAGCTACGTGCCTGATGCCAGCGCCGGCGAGGAGCGGGGCGAAGCGACACGCGGTTATATGACCCGGGTGATGCGTGGCTTCCAGCAAGAGGTGGAGGCCATGGCCAATACTGATCCGCCGATCATGGATTGGGTTGAGAAATTGTCGAAGGAATAGCCGCAGGATCGTGCGGCTCCCCGGGGAGATCGCATGGACATCATGATGCGGCCGCTGCCTCGCCCACGGGCCGAACTCGGCCGCGGACGCTTCGCTCGCCCGCGCGATCGGATCGGGCTGGATGATAGCCGGTTTCCATTAGATCACCGTCTCAGGCATCTGCCTTTCGGGAGGGGTGAAATCGTCCTGATCACTTCAAGATCTGGTTTATCTCCACCAGCACGCCATCCGGATCGAAGAAATTGCATCCCATAACACGGATTTCAGGCCCGCCATTGCGGCCTGGATAAATCTGCAGACGGGGTTCGGAGGTGAAATGAACGCCCGGCACCGTTTTGGCGGCCTTGCAGCGCCCGGCCACATCATCGGTGTTCATGACCAGCACGACGCCGCCCGGCCCCATCCGCTTTGGGTAGGGCTTGGCCTTTATCGCCGGCTTCACCCACTGCATCAGGCCAATCCAGCCTACCCATGCGTCATTCGAGTTCAGCAGCACCAACCGCGCTTTGGCGCCCGGCGGGCCAGCGGGTAGGGCGACCCCACTGGTTTCCACCACAGTGTCGTAATTCACCTGCATCCCCACGACGTCGCGATACAGTTTCAGGCTGGCTTCCATGTCGCGCACGATGATGGTGGCACGGCGCACATCGGTGGGCAGGCGTTCTTTCGGCTTGCCCACGCCTGGCGCAGTCTGCGCGGCGGCGGCGCAGGCCAGCAGGCCAAGCGCAATGATCAGCGGCTTCATCGAGGTTCCTCCACTGCGCCGCTGGCGAGCAATGCGGCGATCCTTTCTGCGCCATAGCCCAGCGCGGTCAGCACATCGCGGCTATGTTCGCCGGGTTTAGGCAACTGCTGCGGCGCGCCTGGCCGGCCGCCTGCCATCTCGAGCGGGATGGTCGGCAGCATCGTTTTGCGGCCGTCGTCGAGCGTGACCGGTTCCAGACCGCCCTGATTGAGATGTGGATCATCAAACAATTCTTCGGGCTTGCCGATGGGGGCGAAAGGCATGCCCGTGCCGTCCAGTTTCGCCACCAACTCGGCCCGGGTCATGCCGGCAATCAGCGCGCGGATGGGAGGCAGGATACGGTCCCGCGCCAACACCCGCTGGTTGTTCTTTCGGAGCGTCTTATCCGCCCAAAGCGCTTCCATTCCGAACAGATGACAGAATTTCTCCCAAAGTGCGTCGGTCACCACCCCGATAAACAAAGGCTCGTCTTTCGTTTCGAACACATCGTATATCGCCCAGGCTGAGACGCGCGCGGGCATCGGGGCGGCTGGCTTCCCGGTCACGGCAAACTGCGCCATATGCTGGCCCACCAGATATGCAGTCGTTTCAAACAGACTGGCGACGATCTTCTGGCCACGCCCGGTCTGGCCACGCTCGTGCAGGGCCGAAAGGATGCCGATCACCCCGAACATGCCTCCAGTCACATCGATCACGCTGGCGCCGGCGCGTATAGGCTTGCCCGGCGGCCCGGTCATGTAGGCGAGCCCGCCCATCATCTGCGCGACCTCGTCAAGGGCGGTACGCTGCTCATAGGGGCCGGGCAGAAAGCCCTTCTCACTGCAATAGATCAGACCCGGATTGCTTGCCGCCATCGCCGTATAGCCCAGGCCCAGCCGATCAAGTGCACCGGGGCGGAAGTTCTCCACCAGGACATCTGCTTGACCGATCAAGTCTTTTGCCACCGCCAGCCCGGCTTCGGATTTCAGATCGAGACAAATGGAGCGTTTTCCGCGATT
Organism: Sandarakinorhabdus limnophila DSM 17366; assembly: GCF_945882885.1. Lineage (GTDB taxonomy): Bacteria > Pseudomonadota > Alphaproteobacteria > Sphingomonadales > Sphingomonadaceae > Sandarakinorhabdus > Sandarakinorhabdus limnophila_A. Next base: position 27,804 of record NZ_CAMCWT010000031.1, on the reverse strand, counting down.
GTACATTGGATAGTAGCCGGCACCCGAACCCAGCAGCCGCCGCGTCTGGTCCCCGCCCATCGGCTCCACCCGTACTACCTCCGCGCCCAGGCCTGCCAGGATATGCCCGACGGTAGGACCCATCACCATATGGGTGAATTCGATGATCTTCAGACCAAGAAGGGGTGTGGGCGCGGTCATTTGGCAAGGCGCTCCCGATAATCCAGCATAAGGCCGGCATCCGGTGTGAACCCATAGAGCGGCTCACCGGGCAGCGCCGCGGCCAGAATGGCGCGCACGGCGAGCAGTTTCTCAAGGTCAATGCCGGTTTCCAGCCCCATGCTGTTGAGCATCAGCACCAGATCCTCGGTCACAAGATTGCCTGACGCCCCCGGCGCAAACGGGCACCCGCCCAGGCCGCCAAGCGAAGCATCGAGGGTGGTGATGCCACCCTCGAGCCCGGCCAGAGCATTGGCGAGGCCCAGACCGCGCGTATTGTGGAGGTGCAGCGTTGTGAGCCTATCTCCGACGGCTGCGCGGACGGCTTGGATCAAACGTTTCACCTGGGCAGGATCAGCATAGCCGGTCGTGTCTGACAGACTTAACTCCATTGCACCGGCTTCAGCGGCGGCAACGGCGAGGCGCACGACCGTGCGTTCCGGCACCGCGCCCTCCATCGTGCAGCCAAAAGCGGTGGAGAGGCCAACGGAGAAATGCACGGCTGCCGTATTTGCCAGCTTCGCAACTTCGGCAATCTCCATGAGCATTTGCGCGTGGGACTTTCGGAGATTTTTCAAGCTGTGCGTCTCGCTCATCGAGAAGGGGATGGACATGCCGTGTACACCGGCTGCCACCGCCCGTGCCGCGCCCTTGGCGTTTGGTACCAGCGCAACCACGTTGAGGCCGGGAATTTTGCGCGCGAAGTCGACCAGTTTTTCCGTGTCGGCCATCTGGGGGAGCAGCGAGGTCGGCACGAAGCTGCCGACCTCTATCTCCTTCACACCGGCAGCGGCCTCGGCGGCGATCCAGGCCCTCTTGGCTTCGAGCGGCATGATCCGGCGGATTGATTGCAGCCCGTCGCGCGGTCCGACTTCGGATACGAGTATCATGCGTGCGGTTCCAGATAGACCCACGGCCGCGCCTTGCGGTCCGCCGCCTCCCAGGCGTCGATCACGGCATGCGATTGCAGGGTGAGCGCAATCACGTCCAGCCCTTCCAACAACATGGTCTTGGTTTCGGGGTCGATGGCGAAGTGGTGGCCGTTGACGGTTTGTGCGGCAAGATCGATGCTCAGTTCGCGCCAGGCGAAGGCGGCAGGTGGAAATTCGATGGGCAGCAAGCCGTTGCGCAGGCAATTGGCCTTGAAGATCGGAGCAAAGCTGGCAGCGATGACGGCGTTGATGCCCCATTCGGCCAGCGCCCAAACTGCATGTTCGCGGCTTGATCCACAGCCGAAATTGTCGCCGCCGAGCAGGATCTGTGCCCCGGCAGCGCGGGGATCGTTGATCGGGAAGTCGGGATCGGGCAGCCTGGAATCCACGTCAAGGTAGCGCCATGGCGCGAACAGGCCAGCAGCCAGCCCGGTGCGCCCCGTCGAGCGCATTTCCCGACTGGGGATGATCGTATCCGTGTCGACATTGTCCCGGAGGAGCGGGATGGCGATCGACGTGAGCGTCGTGAAGGGCGTCATGTCAATGCGCCCGAAACATTTCTGGGATCGGCGATGACACCGGCAATTGCACTGGCGGCGACGGTTTCCGGGCTGGCGATGTGGGTGCGAATACCGGGGCCCTGGCGGCCTTCGAAATTTCGGTTGGTGCTGCTGATGGTGCGACTGCCAGGTGAAAAGCCCTCGCCGCCGGCATAGAAGCAAAGCGAACAGCCACTTTCGCGCCATTCGAAGCCGGCGGTGGCAAAGATGTGGTGCAGGCCTTCGGCCTCGGCCGCGCGCTTTACGGCGCTGCTGCCCGGAACGACCAGCGCTCGCCTGATTCCGGGCGCGATATGACGGCCCTGCAAGAGGGTGGCGGCGCGGCGCAGATCGGAAAGCCGACTGTTGGTGCAACTGCCGATGAAGGCGACATCAATTGGTGTACCTGCAATGGGCGTTCCGGGGGCGAGGCCGATATACTCGAGCGCGCGCGCGGGGCCTTGGGGCACGGTGGCCGTCACGGCGATGCTGTGTTCGGGACTGGTGCCCCAACTCACCATCGGGGCAACGCTGCTGGCATCGAACGACAGCTCGGCGTTGAAAGCGGCATCCGGGTCGCTGTACAGCGATTGCCAATAAGGAGAATCAAAGACTTGTGGAGCATAGCGGCGGCCTGCAAGTGCGGCGAAAGCGGCCTCATCGGGCGCGATGATGCCGGTGAATGCAGCGAATTCTGTTGCCATATTGCAAAGGGTCATCCGTGCATCCAAGTCCAGCGCGGCGACTGCGCTGCCAGTATACTCCACGGCGTGGCCAGCGCCGCCGGCTGCGCCGAAACGAGCCAGCAGGGCGAGCGCGAGATCCTTGGCGGTGACGCCCACTGACAGTCGCCCATCGAGGCGGATGCGCATGGTCTTCGGGCGCGACAAGCGCAACGTGCCCGTCACCATCGCATGTTCAGCTTCGCTGCTGCCGATGCCCCAGGCCAGCGAGCCGAATGCGCCTTGGGTACAGGTGTGACTGTCAGGCGCCACCAGCGTGCAACCTGGCAGCACGATGCCGAGCTCGGGCGATATTACGTGGGCAATGCCTTGATCTCGGTCCGTCACGTCGAAGATTGTCAGGCCGGCAGCGCGGGCGGCTTCTCGGGTTTCGGTTATGAAGCTCTGGCCGCCGGGCATAAGCGTCTGATCGGAGCGGCCAGGGCGTGTGTCGACGATGTGATCCATGCCAACGAAGACGCGCGCCGGGTCGCGCACCGGACGCCCGGCGGCGGCCATCGATTTCAGTGCTGCAGCGCCGGTGCGTTCATGCAAGAAGATGCGATCAATGGCGATCACGTCGGCACCGCTAGAGGTGGCGGCCGCCCGGTGCGCGTTCCAGATCTTCTCTACAAGAGTTGCCATCAGGGTTCCAGGCTCCTCCAGTCTTTCGTCACCAGTTCTTCCTGGATGGCGGTGCGGGTTTCAAGCTGGCCATTCCTGATCCAGTGCCAAGTGCGGCAACGTTTGGTGCCGCAGTCAGAAAGCTGAATCATTTCGTAAAGATAGAGAGATGGATCGCCGGTGCGTTCCCAGAATAGCATGACCGATCGGCTGTGATCATCCTGCCCCACTTCCCAGGCGCTGCCCTTGATCAACTCATTGTCCCACCATACCCGCTTATCGTGATAGCGGCCGGGAAACTCGCGGATCTCGGTCCGGCCATCGGCCCAGCTGTAATGGTTGGTCTGGTGGTACGGCATTTCCACATCGTCGGCGAGAAAGCGGCAGAACAGTCGGCTCCTGTGCTCGTCAACCTTCACGCCAGCCGCGTTGTAATAGATGTAGCTGCCATCCCAAACGCCTTCGTGGCGGGCAAGCAGCGGCATGTCTTCACGGATCCCCATCTCTGTCTCCATAAGCGGTGTGAAAGGCGTAAGCGCTGCGGGCTTGCAGCAGGGCAAGGTGAGCGGCGGCGAGCCCAGCCGGCGCGATGGCCGCGGGGTCGAATGGGATGACGTTGACACTGTACCAGGGCGCAAACAAGCGACCGGCGCGGACTACACTCCACGCACGGGCAAGATGGCTGCCGAAGCGATCGGGCGTGAGATCGGGGTATAGCTGGGCGGGATTGCCCGGCGGAGGGGGTTCAAAGACCAGGTCGGCAAAACCGCGCTGACGTTGCACCTGTGCGAATACGGCATCCCATGTCGCGCGGTCGCTGCCGGCCTGCCAATCGTCGGAAAGGCCATGGCCCGGGGGATCGATGCCGGCGCCCACGGTCAGGCTTATGGCGCGTCCCGGCGCAGGGATGATGCAGGTGTCACCGGCACGCCCCCGCCAATGGACGAGGCCTGTGAAATATTCGGTGGATACTCTTGCAAAACCTTGGTCATCTGATTCACGCAAGACAGCGTCCGGCACCGATGGAAGCGCCAGCAGCCAATCTAGACTGACCCGGTGGTGATCGGCTTGGGTCGCGACCTTTTCGGCCTTCCAGCCGGCAGGCATGGCCCCAAGCCGGTCGATATGGGCCTGCAACGGGTCGCCGGCATAGGCTGAGATGAGGACAGGCGGCACGTTGGCATCGGCCAGCGGAATGTCACGCGGGGCGCGGAGCACGGCGCCATAGCCAGCGCGATAGTGGTCGCCCGATTCAAGCATTTCCCGAACGGCCTGATCGATCCGGGAGACGTCGGCGTGTGCATTCGGCAGACGCGCTTCGGGGCGCAGGTCGAACCAGGGGAAAAACCAGCTCTGCTCCAGCATGCGGTTCCAAAGCCAGGTGAGATGTTCGCCATAAGCGCTTGGCTGGAACACTGGCAGATATGAGGCGCTGAAGATCGCCATTTCCTGTTCCGTCCAGATCGCATAGCCGCCCACCGCCATGCCGGTGAAGCGCTGGGGATAATGCTTCATGGCGGTCATCAAGATGATGCCACCGCTATGGAACCCGTATGCAGGGCAGCGATCGAGGCCCAGTGCGTCCATCAGCGCAATCAGGCCAGCAGCGAAATCGGCGATATCCGGGTTGCCAGGCAGAGGTTCCGACTGACCGAAACCCGGTGTGTCGGGCGCGATGCAGGTGAAATGCTGGCCCCATACCCGCATCAGGGCGTCATATTCGGCCGATGAGCGCGGCGACTGGTGGACCATCAGCAGAGGCTGACCCGCGCCGCAGCGACGGTAATGGACGCGGCGCAAGCTGCCGTCCGGATTGGGCACGTCGATGAAGTGACGGGAAATCATGAGAGGTAATTTGTCCGGACAAACTCCCCTCGACAAGCTTTATCTTCTTGGCCAAGTTGTAAGCTTGGGGATTCGGGAGGAACGGGATGGTGCTCAAGGGCACATACATGGTGAGCGATGGACGAACCGCGCGCCAGATCTTCGACGAAGTGATGGCCAACCCAGCGCGCCGGAAGTTCGGTATCGGCAGCAAGATCGCTGTCATCAATGTTGATTTCCAGCGCGCCTACACCGACGTCGAAGCCTTTGCGACTGCCTACGAGACCGACCCGCGCCAGATCTATCATGTTAATAAAATCAGCGCATTGGCCCGCGCCAAAGACATGCCGGTCGTATGGACGCGCGTTGCATACAAGGCCGATGCCGGGGATGCCGGCATATGGGGAACGCGTACCAACACGCCCGACAGCTTGCAGAACATCAAATATGATAGCGAGCGCCATGATTACGATCCGCGCGTGATCGTTGGCATGGACGATCTGCAGTACACCAAGCGCATGCCCAGCGCCTTTTTTGAAACCCAGTTGGCCAGTTATCTTGTCTGGCACAAGGTGGATACGGTTGTGATTACCGGCGGCTCCACATCGGGATGCGTACGGGCCACTGCGGTGGACGCGCTGTCCCACGGCTATCGAACCATCGTGCCGATCGAGACCTGCGCCGACAAGCATGAGAGTTATCATTTCGCCAATCTGACCGACCTGCAGCTGAAATATGCCGATGTGGAGCCAGTGCAGGCAGTGATCGACTGGCTGGAGGCAAGGCCTTGAGGAGATTGGCGTGATTGAAGGCGCTGGCGATCCCCGCCTTTATGACTGGCCCCCCCAGCACGCGCGCTTAACTTGGCCGGGCGGCAAGAACGTGGCGGTATGGGTGGCGCCGAACCTGGAGTATTACGAGATCGACCCGCCGGCTCATCCGCGCCGGAAGGCCTGGGGCCGGCCGCATCCGGATGTGGTCGGCTTTTCCCACCGCGATCACAGCAACCGCGTATCGCACTGGCGGATGGCCGATGTGATGACGAAGCACGGTTTTCTCGGCTCTGTCTCGTTGTCCGTTGCTTTGTGTCAGCATCATCCCGAGGTGGTGGAGGATGCCAATGCACGCGGTTGGGAATTCTTCAGCCACGGAATCTACAACACCCGCTATGCCTATGACATGGCAGAGGAACAGGAGCGCGCTATCATAGAGGATTCGATCCGAACTGTACGCGCTTCCACCGGGCAGACGATAAGGGGCTGGCTGGCGCCGGCGCTTACTCACACGCCACGCACACTTGATCTGATTGCGGAATATGGCCTGTCTTACACCTGCGATCTTTATCACGACGATCAGGTGATGCCGGTGAAGACGAAGACCGGAAGCCTCGTTTCCATCCCTTACAGCCTGGAGGTGAACGATCATTATGGGTTCTTCGTCTACAATATGTCTGGCCGGGAATATGCCGACACGCTGATCCGCCAGTATGAGCGGCTCGCCGCTGAGCCGGGCAGCGTGATGTGCATTCCGCTGCACGCCTATCTGATCGGTCAGCCGCACCGCATCGGGCCGTTCGAACAGGCCCTGAAGCACATCGCCGCCGATGGCCGCGCCTGGATCGCCACAGCCGGAGAGATTGTCGATGCGTGGAAGGCCGGAAGGGCGCAGCAATGACCCTTGATCCTGCCTATCTCGAATATCCCAAGCGCCGCCACGGCTACGACCATGATCTATATGCCTGGTCGGCGCTGCACCAGCGCCCGCCGCTGAAATGGCCGCGCGGCAGCGTGGCGGTGTGGGTGTGCGTCAGCCTGGAGTGGTTTCCGATAATCCCCAGCGACACGCCGTTTCGCGCGCCCGGCCATATGCAGACAGCCTATCCAGATTTCCGCCATTACACGGCGCGCGATTATGGCAACCGGGTTGGCGTGGGACGTTTCCTGGATGCGCTGGGCGCCGCAGGCGCAACCGCCAGTTTCGCCACCAATGCCGCCGTGGCCGAGCGTTATCCCGAACTGCTTGTTGCCGTGCAGGCCGGTGGCCACGAGGTGGTTGCCCATTCGACCGACATGAACGGCACGATCGATTCCAGCCTTTCGGTGGAGGCCGAACGCACGCTAATAGCGGAAGCGCGTGATCGGCTGGCTGCGTGCGGTGTGCAGCCCGACGGCTGGCTCTCCGTCGCACGGAGCCAGAGCTTTAACACGCCCGATCTGCTGGTCGAAGCCGGCTACAGATATGCCTGCGACTGGGTGAATGATGAACTGCCTTATCGCTTCCGCAACGGCCTCATCAACCTGCCGTTGAACCACGAGCTTTCAGACCGGCAGATCAGCGCCGTGCAGCAGCAATCGGCGGATTCATGGGCGCAAAGCCTGGAAGACGCCTTCGACTGGCTGGCCGGCGAAGCTGCTGCAACCGGCTCGGGCCGCATGCTGCCCATCCATGTTACGCCCTACATCATGGGCCTGCCGTATCGCATCGCCGCCTTTGAACGGTTGCTGGATCGGCTGGCGGCGCGGCCTGAATGCTGGTTCGCCAATGGTGGCCAGATTGTTGACCAGTTCACCATGCAGGGACCGAAATGAAGGTCCGCAACCCCCGCACCGGCGAGGAGGATTACAGCTTCACCCCAGCCAGTGCTGCCGATGTCGCAGCAGTGGCGGCGCGGCTGCGCCGCGCGCAGCCGTCGTGGGCGGCGCTTGGTCCAGCGGGCCGGGCCGCTGTGCTGGAGCGTTTTGCGCAGGCCGTGGAGCGTCATCGCGACGCCATAATCGAAGCGCTGGCCACCGATACAGGCCGCATGGCGATTTCGGCGGTGGAGGTAGACAGCCTGGCAGGTACGTTGCGGCGCTGGTCAGCGCGGGGGCAGGCGCTGATGGCCGGTTTCGACAGTGGCGAACGGGCCAGCGCCGCGCCTGGCATCGTGTTGAAAGCGCGGGCTGAGCCCTATCCGTTGTTTGGCGCCATCGCGCCGTGGAATTTCCCGGTGATCCTTTCGCACATCGATGCCATCCCGGCGCTGATGGCGGGCTGCGCCGCTCTGGTGAAGCCATCCGAGGTGACGCCGCGTTTCGTCGAACCGATGCAGGCGGCACTTGCCGAAGTGCCGGAATTGGCCGCGGTGTTTGCCTATGTGCTGGGTGGGCCCGATACCGGGCAGGCGCTTGTTGGTTCGGTGGATTATGTCTGTTTCACGGGATCGACTGCGACGGGACGCAAGGTGGCGGAAACCGCAGCGCGCGCTCTGATCCCGGCCAATCTGGAACTGGGCGGCAAGGACCCGATGATTGTGCTGCCCGGTGCCGATCCGGTGGGGGCGGCGCGGCTGGCACTGCGGGCCAGTGTGGCAGCGACAGGGCAGGCCTGCCAATCGATCGAGCGGGTTTATGTGCCGCGCGGGCTGGCCGAGCCGTTTCTGGCGGAACTGAAGGCACGCGCTGCGGAGGTGCAGCCGAACTGGCCGGATATCAATGCTGGCGGGCTGGGCCCGTTCATCTTTGCTGCACAAGCCGAAAAAGTGGCTGCGCAGATCGATGATGCGTTGGCCAAGGGCGCGCGCCTGCTTGCCGGCGGCAAACCCGAACAATTGGGTGGAGGCTGGTATATGCTGCCGACTGTGTTGGTGGACGTGACGGCCGATATGGCGGTGATGACAGAAGAAAGCTTTGGGCCGGTGATCCCGGTGACGATTTATGACAGCGTGGACGATGCGGTGGCCCAAGCCAATGACAGTGTTTATGGCCTGTCTGCAGCCGTGGTTGGGCCCCGCGAGGCGGCGGAAGCTGTGGCGGAGACGCTGCAGGCTGGCGCCATTTCGATAAATGATGGCGCACTCACCTCGATGGTGTGGGATGCCGCCAACTGTTCGCAAAAGGCCAGCGGGTTGGGGCCAAGCCGAATGGGGGACGAGGGCTTTCTGCGCTTTTTCCGCGCCAAGGCGCTTATCATCCAGACCGGGCAGCCGCTGCCGCTGGCCGCTTATCTGGAGCGCGGTTGATGGGCAATCGCGCTGAACTGGCCGCCGCGATGCCGGCGATGCTGTTGCACGAAGGCCATTGGCAGGGCTGGTATCGGCATTTTTCTGCCGATGGGTCGTTGATGGACGCGCACCGGGTGAGAACCTGGTGCGAGATGCCCGATGACGGCCCGTTCCACTATGTTCAGCATAACTGGCTGGAATGGGATGATGGCCGAAGCGCTACCTATGAATTCGGCGGCACATTGGTTGGCGATCATCTGCACTGGGAGACGGACCGCTTTGCAGGTTATGGCTGGCAGACGGCGGAGGACGTGCTGATGCTGCGGCTCGACCGGCGTGACGTGGCCGATGCCTATTATATTGAGATGATTGCGCAGGCTGCGGACCGTTTGACCCGGGCGCGCACCTGGCAATGGTTCCAAGACGGGCGGCCATGGAAATGGACCTTGTGCAACGAGGCACGGCCATGATGCTGGGGATCCTTGCGCTGATGGCCGCAGCTGCGCCTGCCGAGGCCTGCAACGCGCCGGTGATCATGATCGTGTCCGGGCCTACGCACGACAGGGCGCGCATGCTGGCCTATGGCAAGGCGATTGCCGACAGCGGCCTTTATCAGAAGCTCGGCGGCTATTATGTCAATCTGGCCTTTCCGCAGGCGATTTTCGAAGGCCGTGCTCCACAAAGCTATGTCAACCTGATGGTGCGCTTTCCGTGCATGGCCAACGCAAAGGCCTTCTGGTTTTCAAAGGAATATCAACAAAGGATCAAGCCGTTACGTCTGAACCCGTCGGCGGGGGATTACATCGTCACCGTCTATCCGGAAGCGCCTTTGCGGGCTGACATGGTGGGCAAGGTGGGCGACAATGCGTATCGAGTACCGTTCGGGACGGATGACGTCGAACCGATTGAAGGGGTGAAGCCATGAGCGTGGAACTGCAACATCCGATGAACCCGCAGAAAACGGCGGACGAGGCCGCACGCGGACGCTTTGTTTCGGGCATGCGTAGCCTGATCCTGAATGATCTGGCTGCCGACATGAAAGCCGCTTATGATCGTCGCGCCGTTCCGGCTTGGGAACGCAGCCACGGCGCCCCACCGCAGTCCAGCGCCGAGGCGCACAAAGCGATGCGCGGCGATCCTGCCTTCAATATCTATTCGGCAATGCGGGTGCAGGCACAAAAGATGGTGTGGGCCAGTGTAGCCGAAAGCGTGGAGCGCGAGGCCGAACGACTGGGCGCGGCGGCGCGGGCAGCGGGCGGCAAGGTGGCGCTCAATCCGACGCTGGAAGTGCCGAATAATGTCGGCGCCATCGAAGTACACTTGATGCCCGGCAGCTATACGCGCGGCGGTGACAGCCTTGAGGCAGGCGCTGTCTATGATCGCGGGCTGGCTGTGTTCTCCATGGGGCTGATGGGGGCGAACCTGGATGATATCGGCCTGTCGATGAGCCGCTATATCCGGTTAAAGTATCCTGATTTCGCGCCGCAGCGCATATTGGATACCGGCACCACCATCGGCCACAACACGCTGCCGTGGAAGCAGACCTATCCGGGTGCCGAAGTGATTGCCATTGATGCGGCGCCGGGCGTGCTGGTTTATGGCGCGGCGCGGGCGGCCATGCAGGGGCAGAATGTGCAATTCGTGCAGATGTGTGCTGACAAGCTGGACTATCCCGATGCCAGCTTTGATCTCGTGTGGTCTTCGATGTTCCTGCACGAATTGTCCAAGAAGCAGCGCGCAGCTGCCTTGGCTGAGGCCTATCGCGTGCTGAAGCCTGGCGGGTTGATGCTGCACATGGAATTGCCGCCCAACGCCGAGATGGGCGCATTCGACGGTTTCTATCTCGACTGGGACAGCTGGTACAACGAAGAGCCATATTACAAGGGCTTCCGCGATGAAAAGCCGCCTGAGCTCTGTGCGGCTGCAAGGTTTGCGCCGACCGATTACTTTCAGTTCGTGGTGCCAAGCATCGGTATTTATGGTGAACAGGCGATTGCCGATCTGATCGCTAGCGAGGCTGCCGAGGCCGTTGGCCAGGCGACGACGGGCAGGCTGGCCGAAGGTGTGATGTGGTTCGGTTTCGGGGCGTGGAAGAAATGAGCGAGACCCCGCGCCCGGACGATACGCCTCCCGGCCTGTACGACGAGACGGGAAATGCGCGCTTCTTTGCCGATCCGGCAATGGACCGCTTCGTTGCGGTAGTCATGAATATGGCCCAGGAAATGTGGGTGCAGGAAGAACGCTTGCTGACTCTGGAAGAAGCAGGGGGCTCGGCGCCGGTGGACCGGGAGGCCAAGCTGAAAGCCTTCATCGACCGATTGTTTGCGCCAATTCGCGGGGCCTAGACGCCGGCTCTCACCGGGTTGAAGCCCATCAGATCTTGATTGGCCATCGGCACCGCAGAGGGCGCCAGCGTGTCGGGGTCCATAGCTTGCGTCATCTCGCCCTGGCGGCGTGACATCGTCTGCATGGTTTCGCAACGGCTGTGTCGGGCCGCTTCATAGCGTGCCAGTGCTGCTGCGAGATCGGGTTCAAGCGCCAAGCTGCGGGCCAGCGCCCAGCCATCCTCGATCGCCATGGCAGCGCCCATACCAAGGAAAGGCAGCATGGCATGCGCGGCGTCTCCAAGAAGGGTGATGCGGCCTTCACTCCAGCGCGCCAGCGGCTTTCGGTCATAGAGCCCCCACTTAATGACGGAATGTGCCTGTGCAATGAGGCCTGTTGCATCAGGGTGCCAATTGGGGAAAGCGGCGCCAACTTCGGCGATGCTGGACGATAATGACCAGCCTTCCGGCACTTCCTCACCTGTTTCGGCAAGGCCGGCGCAATTCACCACCTTTCCGCCCTGCATTGTGTAGCGGTTGAAAGTGCGCTTTGGTCCGATGAAGATCGCGCTGCGCCCCTGGCCCATGAAGGGCGCAGCCAAGGCGGCGGGTACGAGAAAGCGGAAGGCGACATGGCCGGTGAAGCGCGGCGCATCGCCAGAGTGTAGCAGGGCGCGCACCGCCGATCGAATGCCATCGGCGCCAACGATCAGCCTGCCAGCGGCGCTGCTGCCGTCAGCAAAATGGGCGGTGACACTGGCGCTGTCCTGTTCAAAGCCGGTCAGGCGCTTGCCGGTATGAACCGGTATGGAAAGGCGTGCGGCGTGTGCCAGCATGACCGCCTGCAGATCGCCGCGATAAATGTGGCGCACGATGTCGGTTCCGCCATCATCGGGCGTGCCGTCGCCGGCATCGGGGGTGCCCATCAGCAGACGCGCAGTCTTGTAGTGAAGAAAGGGCAGGCTACCGGCGGGGCAGGCCAATGCGGCCACATCAGCTTGCAGGCCAAGATCGCGGAATACATGCTGCGCGCCTCGACCCAGCGTGAGGCCAGCGCCGGTTTCCGTCAAAGCGCTGGCCGCCTCGTAAACGGTAACAGGCAGCCTGGCGCGGGCCAGTGATATGGCGGTGACAAGACCGCCCAGGCCCGCGCCAATGATCAAGATCATCGTGTGAGTTCAAGCAGCTCGTAGCGATTCATCATGTAACCGTCGATTCTGCCATACACCAATATGCAGTCATCATCAGCGGTGACCCAGATGTCGTAATCAGGGTGGGTCTTGCCGCCCATGCCATCCGTGCTGTCATCCACAAAGCGGAAGTGGCGGCATTTGAAGGTGCCGGCGGCAACAGTCTTTTCCGTCTCGCCGACATACTCCAGGTTGATCTTCACTTCAGCGATCAATGGTGGAGTGGCGCCTCGATGATCGGGGGAAGGCAGGAAGACGCGCATGAGGCGGCGGTGCGGGCCTTTGCTCACGTCCATGGCACGGGTGAGATAGCCGTCACCAACGACCGGGTGTGTGCCGAACGCGTCGAAGCGACCTTCCGCAGGGCGGCTCTGCGAGATGCGGCCCAGCGATGGGCTTTCGCTTTCGCATTCAAGGCTGCCGGTCGCCGGATCATGGCGCATCCAGCCGCTGCCCAGATAGGCATCGCCGATGGTGAGGTGCACATGCAGGTTGAGTGGTATCATGCCGGGACCAAGGTGATAGATCACATCGCGTAGAACGGTGGGATCAGGTTCCTCGATTTCGCAGCTGGCACGCAGGATCACGCTGCCATCGGCATGGTGCGTGAAACGGAAACTTTCCCGCCCGCGTTCCTGGCCTTCCTTGCCCGGCTTCATGCTGGTGTAGCGGATGGTGCCGGCGACTGTTCGGTGTTTCATATCACGTCGGCCTTTCCAAGTTTATCAATGACATCGCGTTGCATTTTCAGGAACAGGTCGCGGTCGGGAACATGTGGCTTGCCGTCCGGGGTCAGCATCAGATTGCCGGCCTGAAAATTGTCCGCAGCAGCCGCATAGGCCGGGGCGAATAGGCCGGGGCGCTGCCGGGCGAGACTGTTGATCATTGCTGGCTGGCGGCGCTGCTCGCGGCTGTGGGCGATGTCGATCTCGGCAAATGCGGTGAAGGTTTCGCCACTGCCGGATTGGGCGAGCAGCTTGCCGCTGGGCGCCACGATCTGGCTGTTTCCATCCGCGCTCATCAGGGGCAGCGCCGAGCCGGCGATGCCGGCGGTGTTGGCAGAAACCACGTAGGCCGCGTTTTCAAATGCACGGGCGCGCTTGGCGATATCCTTGGCGGTGGCCAGCGGCGAGCCGATCTCGGAGCTGGAATGCACGAAGACCTCGGCACCATTGAAGGCGAGGCAGCGGGCGATTTCGGGATAGAGGATCTCTTCCGATGCGATTGCTGCCAATCGGCCAATTTCGGTATCGGCAACGGGAAACAGGGCATCGGCACCATAGGCATCGATATAGCGATCAAGCACATCGTGTGGGGAGGGCGCGAACATCGAGATCAGCCGTCGGTAGCGCAGCACCACGTTGCCCGACGGCGCAACGATAAAGCTCGTTTGGAAATAGAAGCCGGGGAAAGCCGCGTCCGTCTCATAAGCGTTGCCAGCGATGAACATTGCCAGACGCTGCGTGATCTCGCCCAGCGCCGTGTATTCAGGGCCATTGGCCGCGAACCCGGCGCGTACCGCGAAGTCGGGTATGGTGACGCGGCCGGGATAGGAGGTGAAGAGATATTCCGGCAGCACCGCCAGTTTCACCGGCGAGCCGCCATATTGTTCGATAAAGATGCGCGCAGAACGGATCTTGCCTTCCAGCGCGGCGATCTGCGCCATGATCTGGTCGCGCGGGTTGGCAGAGGCCTCGACGCTTTGCGCCGTCAATTGCATGGCGACCGCGGTATAGGGCGTCACAGACCGAGAACTCCGGGGTTCATAAAATTGTTCGGGTCAAGCTGCGTTTTGATCGCTCGCAAGAGCGCCCAGACCGCCGGATCGTGGCTGGCTTTGAGGGGGTAGGCGCGAGCAATCTGCAGATGGATGGCACCCAGTGACTGGAAGGCGGCGATAATGGCGCCGCGCAGTTCGTGCACCAGCGCACTGGCGTCTGTATTTGGTGGAAAGCCCTTCATCTTGGCGAGATGCCCGGCTTCCACGGCGTGGCGGTGCAGCGGGTTCAATGCTTCCGGCCAGAAGAACACCGGCTCGATCAGGCAGGCCTGCGGGGAGACGGCGGCCAGCATGGCGCCGGCTTCGACGTCCAGCCGCGCCATATCCTCGGCGCGGGCCGCATAGATCGCTTGGACCATATTCCAGCCTTCGACCAGCTTCGAATGCGGCAGGAAACCGTGGACTGGCACCCAGCGCTCGCCATTGGGCCCAATCATCGAATTGACCGGCGGAAATGGGTTGGCGCGCAGAATCTTCGGAATGCTGTTCTCAACCGTCTTTCCGCCGGCCGCCTCGACGATCCGGGTGATTTCGGTCATGTCGCTCTCGGCTTCCCTTTCGCTGCGGCGTTCGGAGATGCAGTGCAGCGAGAAGGGCACATCGTCGAGGAACGAGCGCCCTGCCAGAGCGACCTTGGCGCCTTCCTTGAGGCCCTTGAGCAGCGACCCTTGCGTTTTCATCATGGAAAGCAGGCTTTTCGCATCGCTTGCGAGGCTCTCGCGCTTCAGGCGCTGGCTTTGCAGGAAGGGATCGAAACCGAAATTTTCGGCCGCCAGTCCATCGCGGGCGATGCCAGCCATGGCGGTGAGTATCTGCTGCGCAGTATCGAATGCGAAGCTGCCATAGGCAAAGCGGCCTTCGCGGACCAGTCGCAGTGTGGCGCGTGCCTTAACCCCGAACGCCCCGCAATCGGCAGCAAAGAGCCCGGTGATATCAGGGCCGTAGGGGCGGAAGAACGCGCTTCCGGTGGAAACGATATGACCATCGGCTAGCACGACATCAAAGTTGAGCGCCGAATCCACAACCGTGCCGGCGTTGGCGCCCCAGAATACGCCGTTCTGGCTCATGCCGCCGCCCACGGTGGCATTGATCCCGCTCAATGTACCCCAGCAGCGGACACGATAGCCCTTGGGGCTCAGGTAACGCCGCAGTTGATCCCAAGTGACGCCGGCTTCAACTGTCACCGTCATGTCGGTTTCATTGAGCGCGATGATCCGGGACAGCGCGCCGGTATCGACCAGAATGAATTGTGGGGTGGGGGAGAGATAACCGCCAGTATAGCTCATGCCGCCGCCGCGCGGCACAATGGCGATGCCTTTCGCGGTGGCAGCAGCGATGCCGACGCTCAACTGCTCCACGCTTTCGGGACGGAACACCGCCAGTGGTTGCGGCCCGGCGGCATACACATCGTGACTGTAGAGCGACAGGCTGTCGGCATCCGTCAGCAGCGTTGATGGTGGCACCGCGCCGTCCAGCACGCTGCCCACCGTGGTGGTGCTCATGGTGTCACTTCCTTCGCGGTGAAGACCGGATAACGGCCCAACGTCAGAAGCAGCAGCGCGCCTGACACGAACAAAAAGGTCGCCGCCATGAGCATCTGATCATAGCTGCCGCTGACATCGCGGATGCGGCCATAGGCAACGGGCGAGATCGCCGAGAAGATACCGAACGGCATGTAGAGCATGCCGTAGATCTTGCCATAATGAGCTATGCCGAAATAGCGACTGGCGAGATAGGCGATCAGATCGGATTCCGCGCCAGCGGCAAAGCCGAGCAGAAAGGCCGATACCCACACCATGGCTTCTGACGTGCTGTTGCCCATCAGCCAGTAACAGGCCAGCGCTGGAATGGTGAGGATGGGCAGACATACGAACGGTGCCCATATGCGATCCAGCAGCCAGCCAGTGATGATGCGGCCCGACAGAAGCGCGATTCCAATCATGCCCATAATTCCGGCGCCATCGGCCGCCGTCAGGCCGTGTTGCTTGATGATTTCCGGCATGTGGATGTGCGCGCCTCCGTAGGCGAGGGCGACGAGCGCGATAGAAATCCATATCGTCCAGAAGCGGCGGTCCTTGGCAGCCTCTGCAAAGGTCACACCCACCAGGCCGCCGCCGGCTGTAATTTCGGGGGGGATTTCGCTGGTACGCGGTTCACGGAACCAAGCCAAGCCAATGGGCAGCGATAGAAGCAGCGGGAACAGCGCGATGACCGGATACATGCCGCGCCAGCCATAAGTGCCGATCGCCCACACCGCGACTTTGGGGACGATCAATGCGGCCAGGCTGGTGCCAACCAGCAATATGCCCAGCGCAAGGCCGCGGCTGCGATAGAACCACATGTTGATCGCCCGGCTCCAGGTGACCGGCGTGGAACCCATACCGACAAGGCCGATTAGGAACCACATGCCGAACCACGCATAGAGCGAGCCGGGGATGAGGCCGATCCCGGCAAACACCAGCGCGAAAGCGAACGTGGAGGTCAGTGCGATGGTGCGGACGCCGAAGCGGTCTGCCGCCGCGCCAATAACCGGGGCGAGCAGGCCGGCAGTGATGCCGAACGCGGTGACGCCGGCCGAAATGATGGCAAAACTCCAGCCGAATTCTTCGTGCAGTGGCCCCAGCACAAAACCGATGGTATTAAACGGCAGCGGTGAGGCCCCACACATCACGCCCAATAGCCCAGCCACCAGTACTTTCCAGCCGGATTTGAACTCGTTGCGGCCCATACTCATGCCAGCGTCCCACCGGTGATCTCTTCAAGCTGGAAAAGCCCGTCCATGTAGCCTTCGACGCAACCCTTCACATAGAGATAATCGCCATCGGCACTGATCCACATGGTATAGGGCGGGTGATTGTTGGTCATGCCGACGAAGCTGAGGCGGTGGCAATCGAAGCGGCCCGCCGGCACCTCCACCAATTCGCGGGCTTCATAGTTAAGGCCGGAGGTGGAAGTGACCAGCATCGGGCCAGTCGCGCCGAAATGGTGCAGGCTGTGCAATAGACTGGGGCCCCAGAAATGGCTGTGGCCGGCCCCCTTATCAAACGGAAAGCTTGCCGCCAGCCAGCCATCGCCAACCAAGGCATGAATGCCAAAACCACGCATCGGCCGGCTGATAGGTTTGCGTTGCGACATGCGACCTTCGGCCAGGGTGGCGGTTTCGGCTTCCGCTTCACAGTCGGTGAAGCGGAACCATCCGCTGCCCGTTGGCCGACCGCCGTTGAGGATGCGGACATGCGCTTCTGTTGGCTGGAACGCGGCATCGACGGATAGCGTTGTGAAGCGCGTCACATCCTCATTGCCGTGGCGCATTTCGCACTGGACCATTAGAGTGCGGCCGCCGTCGCGATCCCGCGTGAGGGCGAAATCTTCCGTGCCCCACAGTGCGTGGCTGGTGGCGCTGCGATAGGCGATGCGCCCCGATCGGCGGGGCAGGGGCCGAAATTCAGCGGGCATGGACAAATTCCGTTAGGTTGCCGTCAACATCTGCCACGGCAAACAGATCGACTGTGCCCAGGCCCTTGATCGGTACGGCACTGGCCTGCTGCACCAGTGTCACTCCGGCTGCGGCGATGGCAGCACGATAGCCGGCAAGATCGCGCACTGTGTAGCGCACAGATAGAATGCCAAGATTGGGCGCACGTGCGTACTGGCTCTGGGAGATGCCACTGAATTCAGTGATCTGCATCATCTCAACCCGGCCGGTTTCGCCGGGAGTTGGGCTTAGCGCGGCGGCGGCGCGCAGCGCCTTGAGCGTGTAATTCAGCGGGATGCCGAAGTTGGAGGGTTCCGGCACGGCGCCGATGGCGTTGGTACCATCGCCATCGAAGACGATGTCAAAGCCGAGTTTGCGATTGTAGAAATCGCGTGCTGCGGCACGATCAGTCACCATTCGCATCGAATTGAAGGCCTCGCTTATACGGCCCAATGGGAAGGCCTCAAACGGGGGCGAAAAGCGCTGATAGACGGCTATATTGATGCCATGCGGGCCAGTGAGGACGACATTGGTCAATTTCGAGCCGAGGAAATCGAAGCGGATGGGCGGACTTTCCGCCCACCAGCCGTGATTGATGGCGGCATCGAACAGACCATCAATATCGTTTGAGCGGACCATGATCGAATAGATGCCACCTGGATCCCAAGCACGGGCCGCCAGTCGGATCGGGCGCTGTGCGACCCCTCTGAAAGTGATAAGGCGCAGGCAGCCGGTGGAAACGCCGGGCGCACACCACAAGGTGAACCGGCCCGATGCGGTGGCCGGCAATTGCCAATAGGCGATTTCCGCCGGCAAGAGCCTGCCGGCTGCCACTTCGCGCCAGCCGCCCGCACTCTTTAGCAGGCGGGTAAAAGGCAGGGGGTCGCTAACGCTGATCACTGCTTCTCGCCACGGCGCCACCCCATGATCAGCAGCCACACCGGCCAGCGCGGGGCTGGCCGATGCGGCTGCAATCAGGGCAACAATCGTGCCGGTGTTTGCCATCAGAAGTTATGGCGGGCGCGAATGGTCCAGGTCCGCGGCGGGTTCAGATAGCTGTGATTGGCCAGACTGGATTCCACAGCTTCCTCATCGAAGCAGTTGCGGCATTCCACTAGAACCTGCCAGCCATCTGCATGTTTCAGCATAAGCGAGGCGTTGGCGATCCAGCGTGCTTGGCTGAACGAGCCACGGATGAAATCACCATTGTAGGCCGTGTTGGATGCATAACGCGTGCCCCCGGCGCTAGTGAAGGCCTGATTAAAGAAGCTTACCGCGCTGGTGCCAACTTCGCTGGACGAGCGCCAGTTGGCGTTGACCGACGGGATAATCGACACCTTGTCGCTGGCCTTCACTTCATAGGTGGCACCCATGCTCATCGTCAAAGCTGGTGTACGCACCGGAGTGGCGATGCTTCCATCTGGCGCGACGATGCCGACACCGCAGGCGCCGGCAACTTCGGCCGTGGCTCCCAGTGCGACACGGCCGGCCGCCAATTGCTGGCGACAGTTGATCTGCTGCGCGGCGACCGACTGGAAGTTGTATTCATCCAGCGCCGGTGCGTTCGACGGCAGCTCATAGCGATCGTCCTGATAACCCAGCGAGCCGAACAGGGTGAGCGCATCGGTTGGCCGGGCCGTGAACTCGGCTTCGATGCCTTTGTTCCGATAGTCGGCGAAGTTGCGGGTAAGGAAGGCGACCGAGCCGTTGGGCCGAACGAAGGCCGACGGCGTTTGCAGGCCTGCGACATCAATGTAGAAGGCGGTCACGTTGAAGCGCAATCGCTTGCCAAACAGATCGGCCTTGAAGCCGGTTTCATAGCTCCAAGCCTTTTCGGGGCCGAAGGGCAACAGTTCTGATGCTGCAGTGCCGCGCGCGTTCCAGCCGCCGGACTTGAAGCCGTTGGTCGCGCTGGCAAACAGCAGGATGTCGTTCGACGCCTTCCACGACATGGCAAAGCGCGGGGTCCACAACTGCACCGTCTGCGCGCGCGGGATTGCGACGCCGTTTGGTGCGCGCAGGTTGATGCTGTCGATGCAACCCGCTTCGATTGAGCCGTCGTTGCAGCTGAACCGATTGTCGCGCATGCCGAAGGTCTTTTCCTCGTCGGTGTAGCGGATGCCGGCGGTCAGGGTAACAGACTCGATCGGGTGTACGTCGATCTGGCCATAGCCGGCCCAGGCTTCAGTGGTATTACGCAAGGTGCGATCGGCCAGAACCAACGGGAAGCCGACCGGACCTGCACTGCCAATGTTGAACAGGTCAGCAAAATCGGTGTTGTTGTTTTCCTTGAAATAATAGAGGCCTGTGACGAGATCGATCAGGCCGTCGGCCAGTGAACCCGACAGTTTCACTTCCTGGGTGAACTGGCGATGGCGGCCATCATTAGCGATGACGAAGCCACCCGGTGTAAAGCTGCGCACTGGCGGAGTGGGGCTGGAAAGCGACGGCAGCGACGTGCCGTCTGCGAAATCGAGCGCGAATTTCTGGCTAAGATCAAGCCAGCCAGTAATGACGTTGAGGTTGATCTTCTCCGAAAGCGCCAAACCGAAATTAGAGGTGAACAGCGTCATTCGTGCCTTGTTGTAGTTGCCGAAGTCATCCTTGAAGCCAGTGAAGCGGTCGCCGAAATCATTGGTGCGGCGCAGGCCAGTGGTGGCAAAACGGCCATCACACTGTGCCGGGTTGGCCGGATTGCAATCGAAGTTCAAGACGTTGGTTGAATCCGCAAAGGTGTGGGTAAAGCTGCCGTTCCAGCTGATGCTGTCGGATAGTTTGGCCCGGGCGCCAAGGCGCAGGCCCCAGCCATTGTTGTTGTTAAGACGCTCGTTGGTCACGGTGTTCCGCACCCAGCCATCATCTTCCTGCCAATAGCCCGATACCTTCAGGCCGAAATTCTCGCTCACCGGCAGATCGACGCCGGCTCTGATCAGCTTTTGCTTGTAAGCGCCAAAGCCGGCCTCGACATAGCCACCGGTCGTATCGCCCGGTTCGCGCATAACAACAGAGATGGCCCCGCCGGTGGTGTTGCGGCCAAAAAGTGTGCCCTGCGGGCCACGCAGCACTTCTACGCGTTCTACATCGAAAAGGTTGAAATTGTTAGCATTCTGGCGGCTGATATAGATGTCGTCGATATAGGTCCCCACGGGCGGATCGAAGGTAGCGATCGATTCGGAGTTGCCTAAGCCACGGAGATAATAAGAATTTGCGGTACCAAGGCCGGTGTTATTGAGGCCAACCAGATTAGGTACGAATTGGGTGAGATCAAGCGCGTTGACCACGCCCCGGGCCTGCAGGGTTTCCGCTGAAAAGGCGGTGATTGCGATAGGCACGTCCTGCGCGCGCTCGCGGCGACGCTGAGCTGTAACCACAATATCCTCGATGATGCCGGTATCTTCCACCACAGTGGCTGCTTGAGCCAATGCAGGAACGGCATCCAGGGTGAGCAGCGCGGTCGCGAGTGCGAGTTGGCTGATAGCGATAGTCCGTACCTTCATGTTCCCATAACCTCCAAAAAAACCGTCCGCCTGGCGGGCGGGTCATTGATCCTGGTGCTGCCCTGCAACTCTCTCAAATGCACGGCCGGCTGCATGACCTACAGCCTGCAGAAGAGTTGTCCGGACATATCTGGGGTTGTCAAGCTACGGTCGGAAACTTGTCCGGACAATTGACCTGCGGCCGCGCGGACGGCATGACGATTTCACGATGACTGTGGCGGCGGTGCCGCGAACGCATTTTCGAGGGGGCGCAGAATGAGCGACCTAATCTATCCCAGCCTGGTCTATGTGCATCTCTTGTTGTTCGTACTGTGGTTGGGGGCCGATGTCGGCGTCTTCCTACTTGGCCAGCATTTTCGCATGCGCCAAGATTACTCGCTTGATCAGCGGCTTGCCCTTCTGAAGCTGCTCGTGCTTGTCGACATGACCCCGCGGACCGCCTGGGCCTTGATGGTGCCACTGTCGCTCACGGTGTCCTTTTCCGGTGGCTGGTGGGATGTGCCGGTGGCGCTCGTCGGCTTTGGCTGGCTAATTGGCGGCTTCTGGCTGTGGCTTGTGTGGGATGCCCATTGGAATGATCAGACCGCGCGCGCGGCGCGAAACCGCCGGATCGAGGGCTGGATACGCTGGATACTGGCGGCCGGCTATATCGTGCTGGGGGCCGAATCACTGGTAACCGGCCATCCGATTGCGGCAGGCTGGCTGGCGTGGAAGGCCTTGTTATTCGGGATGATCTTTGTCGCGGCCATCATGATCGATTTCAGTTTCAAACCCGTCGGTCCGCAGCTTATGAAACTGATCGCCGAGGGATCCAGCGACGCCACCGAAATCCCACTGCGGACCACCATGGACAAGACCCGCCGCTGGGTGATGTTGACCTATTTCCTGCTGGTCGCGACCAGCTGGCTTGGCGTGGTCAAACCAGTCGCCTGAGCAGCGTTGCCCGTCGGCAACAGCATGCCGCAATTTGTCCGGACAGCTTTGGCGTTGACGGAATTTGTCTGGACAAATTTTCGCGTTGTCGCCCTAAATGCCGCAACAGTCCTGACGCTGGGGATTGACGGCCCTATTGGGGAGAATGAGATGACCGGTTGGACACGCGCACTGCTGATGGGCGCCACCTTGCTGACGCCTGCAATGGTGTCGGCGCAGACCGCCACAATCGCCAAGGAAGCTGTCGCTGCCGAAGAAATCATCGTGACCGCGCGCAAAAAGGAAGAGCGTCTTGTCGATGTTCCGCTGACGATCTCGGTGGTCGGCGCCGAGGCCATTGATCGCGCCAATCTCGACAATATTTCGGACATTGCCAGGCAGACCCCCGGCTTCTCGTTCAAGCAGGGCTTTGGTCGCACGGGCGGTGGCGGCGGCGCGGGCGTTCGGCCTTCGATCCGCGGAATGTCTTCGGTCGTCGGACAGCCCAATGCTGCCTTTTTCATCGACGGCATTTTCGTCTCGGACAACATCAGCAGCTATCAACTCGACAATGTCGAACGGGTCGAGGTGATCAAGGGGCCGCAGTCGGCCCTGTTCGGGCGCGGCACCTTCGCCGGTGCGATTAACTATGTGACGCGCAAGCCAACCAATGAGTTCACCGGCCGCGCGAGACTTACTGTCGGCCAATACGACAACTTGGAAGTATCAGGGTATATTTCCGGTCCGATCATAAAGGATGTGCTTCTATTCGAGTTCAACGCGCGCAGCTACAATTTCGGCGGCGACTACAAGAACGCGGCAAGCGGCAAGCGCGATCTAGGCGACCAACACAGCACCAATGTCGGCGGACGCTTGCTGTTTAAGCCTGCCGACGCGTTCGAAGCCATCGCCTCGTTCGGGTTCAGCAAAGATCAGGACACGGCCTATGTTTACAATCCGCAGGGATCGCTGAAGAACAACTGCTTCGCGCCGCCGATCATTGCGACGGTGCCGTTTCCGCGAACCAATACAAGCCGCCGCGGCTTTTATTGCGGTGAGGTTAAAACGTTGCCGTCCTATTTTGCCAATAACGACGCGCTCGCGGCCCTTGGATATCATGGTCTGGATCGCAAATTCTATCGCGCCAACCTGGCGATGACCTACACCACGGAGGGCGGTACGACGCTGACTTCCAACACTTCCTACAATCACAACTACAGCATCACCGGACAAGACAATGCGACCTTGGTGACCGCTGTTCCGTCATTCGCCATCGATGGTTCAAAGAACCAGGATTTCAGCCAAGAATTCCGTCTCTCCAGCCCGCAGGACAAGCGAATTCGGGGTGCCATTGGCGCGTACTTGTACAACGAAGACGTGCTTCCGGGTTTCGAGGTCAATGCCGCGACCAATACCCGCCGTCCTTACGATAGCCCCAACGGCGTGCGCAGCAAGTCGGTGTTTGGAATGCTGGAAGGTGACGTAACCGAGCAGTTGACTGTGAGCGCCGAAGCCCGTCAGCAATACGACCGGATTATCGGATCGACGCGCGTTTTGGGTCCGGTGGGCGGGCCACCGGCTGCAGCGATCAACGTCAAGGAAAAGAAGTTTGATGCCTTGTTGCCGCGCTTCACGGCGCGTTATAAAATTCACGAAAACCTGAATGTCTATGCGACGGCTGCAAAGGGCAACAAACCCGGCGGATTCAATAATTTCCCAACCGACGCTATTGCCTCGGACACAGCCACCTTTGCCGCGTCCGGATTTGCAACCTTCGACGAAGAGAGTGCGTGGAGCTACGAGCTTGGCGTCAAAGGACGGACCCGGGGCATCAATTTCGCGGTGGCGGCCTTCTACATCGATTGGCAGAAGCAACAGCTGAGCCGGGGCGAAGCCTACACCCGCACGACCGGAACGCCTAACAGCGTAGTCTTCATCCAGAACGCCGGTGAGTCGGAAATCAAGGGTTTCGAGTTCGATGTGTCCGGCAAGCCCGCTGACTGGCTGTACTTGCGCGCCGCCTACACCTTCGTAGACGCCAAGTTCACGCGCTTCTTCGACGACACGACCGAGGAGATTTTCGACACCGACGGCCGTTCGGCGTTCCGTAGCGACGATACGCCCAACCCGCTCGACGTCGACGGCCCAAGCTTTGGCGACGTCAGCGGCAACCGGTTACCGCAAACGCCGCAGCATCAGGCCATCTTTACGGCGGAGGTCAATCGCCCCGTCAGCGGCGATCTCGAATTCACCGCGCGCGGTGACCTCTCCTATGAATCAAAGCGGTATAGCCAAGTCGACAATCTTAACTGGGCTGGCGACAGCTTCAATCTGAACGCTAGCCTCGGTCTTCAAAAGGCCAACTGGTACGTCAGCCTGTTCGCGCGAAACCTGCTGCAGGATCGCACACCGCTGGTGGTGACCCGTATCCTCGACTTCAACAGATTGCTGACCCGCGTCAATCCGTTGACCGGGCTCAACCAGACCACCTTCTTCCGCGATTTCTTTGTGTCGGCTCCGCGCAAACGGCAGTTCGGCATTAATGCGTCGTATAAATTCTAGCAAAGCACCTAGGCAACCTGCCGTGGTTGCCTGAGCGCATCGGTGCGGACTGATCTGGTCCGCAGACTATCGGGAGGATGGCATGGCGGTATCGACCTTGACACTACGGCGCTGGCACCGCCGGTTTGCGCTGGTGCTCGGACTGTTCTTTGTCGTCCAGGGCATCACCGGCGCGATCGCGCAAAACCGGTTCTGGCTACTCCAGGCTACCGATCCCGGCCTTTATCGGGCCGACGGCAGCGGTCCGCCCGCCCCGCCGGGCGACATCCTCGCCGATATTCAGCGGGAACGTCCCGGCTTTCAGGTTGCGCACATGATGTATCCGGCGGCTGTCTCGCCCAACACCGCCATCGTCGTAATGGGCGGTCGCGACATCACGAGGCACGATATGTCGCGCATGGTTCTGGTCAATCAGTTCGAGGACAAGGTCATCACCGAACAGTCGGCGACAGCGGGCTGGGTCGGTATCGCTTCCGCGATACACAAATGGCTGATTTTCGGCACGCCAGGCAAGATCATCCTTACCATACTCGGGATTGGCGTGGTCACCTTCTCAGCGCTCGGCATCGTGATCTGGTTCCGGACGCGGAACACCAGCCGCAACGTCAAGGGCGTGGTCAAATTCCACCGCACCGCCGGTATCGTCGCTGGACTGTTCATCATCTCGGTCGCGGGCACCGGCACCGCGCTCAACCTCTACACCTGGGCCGAGAAGACCTCGGGCCGTTCGGTGTTCAAGAGCAATATGGAGATGCCCGCCGGGCATGCGGGAATGGCAATGACCCCCGCCGTCGATGCCAACACAGCGTACGCCAGCGCGCAAAAGACAGTCGGCAATCTGCACATGATCGCGTTCGGACCGGCGGGGCCGCACGCGGCCAACTACTGGTTCGCATTCATGGACAAGCAGCTGAAGCGGACCGACGTGCTGGTCGATCCGCAGACCGGCAAGGTGGTCGGCAGCTATCCGACCGGCCTGACAAGCGGCGGCGACGGCGTCCGTGGTTGGCTGTTTCCGGTCCATAGCGGCTACGTCATCGGTCCGGTCGGCGGAGTGATCTATTCGATCATCGGCGTGTCGGTGAGTTTGTGGGTGGCGACGGGCTTCATCATGTGGCGGCGCGGGCGCAAGCCGAAGCGTAGTACGGCGGTATTGGCAGACGCCTGATGCCGCCGAGGATGCACCGCGTCGTGCGCGCAGTCCACAAATATGCCGGGCTGACCGCGTGCGCGTGGCTGCTGGTGCTAGCGCTGACCGGTATTGCGCTCGATCATCACGAGTGGCGCTGGCTCAACCAGACCAGCGTTCCGTCGGCGTGGACGTCTAAGCAGATCGGGCGGCTGGTGCCGGCCACTATCATGCGCCACATCGCGGTCGCCGATGGTGTCGTGCTCGGCGCGTCCGAGCGCGGAGCGTGGCGCTCGGCGGACGGCGGCAAGACGTGGGTGCTGGTGGCGTTCGCGGGCCGCGCCGACCAGCCGCAGGTCTATGGCTTCGCCGAACTCGCCCGGCAGCGCTTCAGCGGCCTCTATCTCGCCACGGACGATGGGCTGTGGGCCACAGCAACCGACGGTATGTCCGCCCACCGCCTCGCGCTGGCAGGTGTTCGCCTGACCGCGATCAGTCCCGGTGCCGACACGGCGTCGCTCGTCGCTGTCCGCGACCGCAGCGACCTGCTGCGAATCGTGCCTGCGACTGGTGCCGTGACCGACCTCTCCATCGCCGCCAATCTGACCGGCCTGAATCCCACGATGCCGCTCGGCCGCGTGGTGATGGACGTGCATTTCGGTCACGGCCTGCTGCCCGGCGCGTGGTCGATCCGCTTGAACGATCTCGGGGGCATCGCCATGGCGGTGTTGGCGCTCACTGGGCTCGGCTATTGGTGGGTGACGCGGCGCGGGCGGCGGCGCGGCCTGTTGATGGACACGCAACGCAGCGCCATCCGCTGGCTCTACCGCTTTCACGGCCCGCTGGTCGGCCTCTTGGCCGTGCTGCCGATCCTCTACCTGTCAGTGACCGCAATCCCGCTTAACCACATCTACGGCTTCCTCTGGTGGGCCGAAGGACGGACGGTCGAACGGTTAAGCTTACCCCCTGCGTTCCGCGGTGTGTCGCTCGATCACGAAATCGACGGGGTGGCGTCGTGGCCCGGCGAGGCAGCACGGATCGGCATCGCCACGCGCTTCGGCCTGCTCGAAAGTCGCGATGGCGGACGCAGCTGGCGCCCCGATCCCAGCCTGCCGGTCCCCGACGGCGATGCCGGGGGCAATCTGTTCCGCGTCGAGGATCAGCTATTCGCGGGCTTTGGCCGTGAGGGCAATTTCCGGCGCGGCCCCGGCGGTGGGGCGTGGCGCAAGATCGACGGTCCCAAGACCGCGATCACCGGGGCGTCACGCGACGGCGGCGTCTGGTACGTCAAGAACAGCAAGGCGATTTTACGAGAGGGGAACGCGCCCGGCAGCTTCGTCGATAGCAGAATTTCGGTCCGTGCCGCCGCACCTGGCACGCCGCTGTTCCTCGTCATGGCCGACCTGCACGCCGGGGTGATTTTTCACGAGCAGTTTAAATGGGCAAACGACCTGTTCGCGGCGCTCGCGGTGCTGCTGGCGCTAAGTGGGCCGTTAATCTGGCTCAAGCGGAAATGGCTGTGAGCACGTTTGGCGATGTTACAGCGTCGGCTTTTGACAGTGCCTAGGCTCAGGGCTCGTTGATGAACAGCCAGAAGATAACGGTGGCCGCGATCGCGATGGTGGAGAGGAAGACGGCCGGGGATCGATCGTAACGGGTGGCGACACGCCGCCAGTCCTTCGGGCGGCCGAACATGAGCTCAATGCGGCTGCGGCTTTGGTAGCGGCGCTTATGGTATTTGATGGGTATAGCCCGGGATTTTCGTCGCGGAATGCTGGGCGTTATGCCCTTTGCCTGAAGGGCGTCCCTGTACCAGTCTGCGTCGTAGCCGCGGTCGGCGAGCATGTAAGTTTGACGATCTAGCGGGACATTGAGTGCATGAGTTTATAGGCGTTCGCGGAGCGCTTCATAGGGTGTTTTGCCATTGAAGGCACCGTGTGGCCGATTGAAGTTGTAGAAGTTCTCCCACTCGGCAAGCTTGGCTTCGAGATCGACGTCGTCTTTGTACGACAGGAGTTGGTAAAACTCCTGCTGGTCAGAGCGATGGGAACGCTCGACCTTGCCGTTGAGCTGTGGGGTTCCGCGCTTGATGTAGGCATGGCGGATGCCCTGAT
>NZ_CAMCWT010000030.1:0-34038 GCF_945882885.1 Sandarakinorhabdus limnophila DSM 17366 | reverse complement strand
CCGCCGGATCCGTACAACCGTCTCCACAACCAACATCCCGATCTCGCCACCTGGAAAACCAAGTCGCTGTCTAAACCATCGGAATGGTGGTTCCCTTTTGGACGCCGATCACCCCGCTAACAGGGTCCCTTTTGCACGCCGATCCACAGCTGCTGGTGTTTTTCAACCAGGGCGGAGGCCGCTTCACCCGCATGACCACCACACTGCCGCGCGGAGAGAATGGCGTGCTGCTCACCGTCGCCGATTTCGACGCCGACGGAAAACAGGATCTGCTTTATTACCAGTACGGCGGCTCCGAGACGGAGAAGCTGTATTTCATCAACGTCTACCGGCTGGATTTCACAAAGCCGTAGTTCCAACATTCTGATTGCGCCCGCCCCGTCGGCGATGGCATCCCCGTCGCACCAACAGGGAGCCACCGCCATGAAGCCCGCCGTTGCCGCGATCGCGGCCCTTATCGCCAGCGCTGCCACCGCCGCACCCACCGTCACCGAAGCCGACTTCGTCTCGAAGGATTTCCGCTTTTCCGACGGCAAGACCCTGCCGCAGATAAAGCAGCATTACCGCACGCTCGGCACGCCGATCCGCAATGCCAAGGGCGAGATCATCAACGCTGTGATGGTGGGCCACGGCACCGGCGGCACCGGCGCGCAGTTCCTGGTGCCGCAGTTCGCCCGCCTGCTCGAACCGGGGGGCACGCTGGATGCAGCCAAATATTTCATCATCCTGCCCGATGCCATCGGCCACGGCGGATCGTCCAAGTCCAGCGACGGCCTGAAAATGGCGTTCCCGGCCTATGATTACGCCGATATGGTCCGCGCGCAGGGGCAGTTGCTCGATCATCTGGGCGTGAAGCAATTGCGGCTGCTGATGGGCACATCGATGGGCTGCATGATGGGTTTCCAGTTCGGCATCAATCTTCCTGGCCGCGCCGCCGCCATCATGCCGCTGGCCTGCAACGTGATCGAACTGGCGGGGCGCAACCGCATGTGGCGGGCGATGGCGATCCAGGCGATCAAGGCCGATCCCGATTGGCAGGGCGGCAATTTCACCAGGCTGCACTTGAATGGCATGCGCGTGGGTGTGGCGTTGCAGGCGATGGCCAGTTCCGCCCCGGTGCGCATGCAGGCCGATACGCCCGATCGCGCCAGTTCCGATGCACTGGCCGAACGCGCGATGGCTGCGGGACTAGCCAGCAGTGCCGACGCCAATGATCGCATTTATCAACTGGAGGCCAGCCGCAACTACAACCCGGCGCCACTTTTGGCCCGCATCACCGTGCCCGTCACCTGGGTGAACAGCGCCGATGATTTCATCAATCCACCCGGCGTGGGTGAGCCTGAACGCCATGTCCGGGCGATGCCGCAGGCCCGTTACGTGCTGATCCCCGAAAGCACGGAGACGCGCGGCCACAGCACGCACACGTGGAGCATCTTCTGGGAAGGCGAGTTGAAGGCGCTGCTGGCGCGCAGCCAGTGAGGCGTCAGGCGGGGCACCGGCCGGCGCCGGGCCCCTTCACGAACCGCCCTGCCGCCGCGCCGGTCGGTTCGCCGTTCTTCAACACCTGTACGCCATTGACGAACACGCTGGACACGCCGGTGGCATATTGCGCCGGCTTCGCGAACGTCGCGTGATCGGTAATGGTGGCCGGATCGAACACCACGACATCAGCGAAATAGCCCGGCTTCAGCAGGCCCCGTTCCTTGATCCCCATGTTGGTCACCGGCAGTTGGCTCAGCCGCCGCACCGCGTCCTGCAACGTCGTCGTCTTTTCCTCGCGCACATACTTGCCCAGCAATCGCGCGACATTGCCATAGGCGCGCGGGTGATCCTGGCTCAGCAGGAACACGCCCTCGGCTGATGGCGCACCCGCATCCGAACCAAAGCTCATCCACGGCAGCGCGGTCTGCCGCTTCACATTGGCCTCATCCATCAGGAAATAGGCCGTGCCCACCCGGCTGCCATCCTCGATCACCAGATCGATGGCGGTATCCTCCGGGCTGGTGCCGCGCATGCGCGAAACCTCGCCGAGCGTCTTGCCGGTGAGCGGCTTCAAAGCGGGGTTCTTGAAGCCCAGCAGCAGCACATTCTCCGGATTGCCGGCGCGCTTGGCGAGATTCTCCCAATCGGCATTCTCGTCCATCATCTCGGCCTTCACCCGGGCGCGCAGAGCCGGGTCTTTCAGCCGCTCGATCCAGCGTTCAAGCCCGCCCGATTGCACCCACAAGGGCATCGCCGCATCCAGCCCAGTGGCGCCGGCGGTATAATTATACATGTTGGCGGTGATGCGGATGCCGCTGGCCCGCGCCGCCTCGATCTTGCCAAGGATGGTGTCGAACTTGCCCCAGTTCTTCCGGCCCGACATCTTCATATGCCAGATTTCCGCCGGGCCGCCGGATTCACGCGCGATCGCGATCAGTTCATCCACCGCAGCCTCGATGCGGTCGCCTTCGGAACGCATGTGGCTGATATACATGCCGCCACAGGCCGCACTTGCCTTGGCCAGCGCCACAAGCTCCGGCGTTTCGGCATAGGCGGCCGGCGCATAGATCATTGATGTGCCCAGCCCCAGCGCGCCCTCGTTCATCGCCGCGCGCACCAGCCCCTGCATCCGCGCCAGCTGTTCGGGCGTCGGATCAACATCGCTTTCGCCCACTTCATGCACGCGCACCGTGGTGTGGCCCACGAAGCTGGCAACATTGGGCGCAATGCCCTTCTTCTCCAGCGTGGCCAGATATTCGCCCAGCGTCGTCCAGCTGATGGGGTATTTGATATCGTCCTGGCGGAGCGCGCCAAGCCGCTTCATCTCTGGGTTGAGCGGGCCCATCGACGTGCCTTCGCCCATGATTTCCAGTGTGACGCCCTGGCGGATATCACTCTGCGCGCGGCCATCGATCAGCAGGCTTTCGGTCGCCCAGCTCAGCATGTTGACGAAGCCCGGCGAGATGGCCTGGCCCTTCACGTCGGTGACGCTGGCGCCGCCCGTCACACTGGCGGGCGCGGCACCCTTGCCAATGCCGGTGATCCGGTCCCCGTCCATCGCCAACCAGCCGGCATAGGGCGCTTCGCCCGAACCATCGACGATCAGGCCATTGGTGAGCACCGCCGGCTTCGCCATCGCAGACGTGGCCAGCAGGAAAGCGGCAAGTGCCAGAATGCGCATGATTGATCCCCCTTGGTGATGGGGGCAGCTTATGGCGCGCCATCGCTGCCAGCAAGGGTCCAGCGATCTTGGCTGTATGGTTCTTGCAATACACTCGTTCAAGATATATCTTAAGGGCTCAACACCCCCATCTGGAGTCGCCCCCATGCACTTCCGTTTCCACTTCGATCGCGATGGCTTCCACAAGGAGATTGCCAAGGACTTCGGCGGCCGCTGGTCCGGCCGTGGCAGTAGCTGGGCCGCCTTTGCGCAGCGCTTTGCCGATGAATTCGGTGATGGCGGGGATAGCCCGCGTCCGCGCCGCCGCCGTTTCGGCGCGGAGGCGCTGAGGATCCTCGTCCTCCACCTGCTCAAGGAAGAACCGCGCCACGGTTATGACCTGATCAAGGCCATCGAGAATCTGTCCGCCGGCCTTTATTCGCCGTCGCCGGGCATGATCTATCCGATGCTCAACATGCTGGCCGATGAAGGCCTGATCGCCGAAGTTGCCGGCGAGGAAGGCCGCCGCCGCTATGCCATCACAGATGCCGGCCGCGCCGCGCTGGACGCCGCCGAAGCGCACTTGAAAAACGCGCTGCAGCGCCTGGCCGACATGGCGCGCTGCAATGCAGACGATGGCCGCGAACCGTTGCGCGAGGCCATGCACGATCTGCGCGCCGCTCCGCGCGACGCGGTGCGTGACGCCGAATCGAGCGCCGAACGCGCCGAAGCCATCGCTGCCATCCTGCGTGAAGCCGCCGAGAGGATCGGCAAGCTCTGATCGGGCTTGTTGGAAGATAAGGGCCTCCGGCGGGCAGGGCCTTAGGCCCTGCACCCACTTTCGTTGGGATCAGCCTCTCGGCGCGGCCGCGCGGGCCAAGCGGTCGTTGATGGCCAGGCCCAGGCCGTGCCGCGGCACCGGCGCGACAGCAATGCCAGCGCGGCCCGAGGCTTGCGCGACATGCAGCAGATCGAACAGCCGGGCGGCGGCTTCAGTGAGGTCGCCGCTGGCCGACAGCGTGGCATCACCCGCCACGGGGCCGAAACCGATGTGATATTCGTCCGGCCCAGCCGTCACGGCCTCCAGCCGCACCGGCTGCTGCGGCGCATAGTGCGATGCCATCATGCCGGGGGCGACAATCCCCTCTCCCCCTGCGGGAGAGGGCGACTCGCCGCTTGCGGCGAGCGGGGTGAGGGGTTCTCCCGCCACAGCCACGATAGCCTCAACCGCCACAGCCCCCGCCCGCAGCAACCGCCAGCCTGTCCCCTCTACCGCAACAATCGTCGATTCCACGCCCGCCGCGCACGGCCCGGCATCGATCACCAGCACGTCGGCCAACGATGCCAGCACATGTTCCGCCCGCGTCGGTGAAATCCGCCCCGAAGCATTGGCTGACGGCGCCGCCAGCGGGCCCACGCTGCGCACCAGTGCCTGCATCACCGGATGCGCCGGGCAGCGCAGCGCAATCGTCTCCAGACCCGCCGTCACCAGACTGGCCACCGGCGCGCCCGCTCGGAATGGCAAAACCAGCGTCAGCGGCCCCGGCAAGAACTTTTCCGCCAACGTGTGCGCCAACGGTGAGAAGATCGCCAATGTCTCTGCCTGCGCCACGTTGGCCACATGCACGATCAACGGGTTGAAGCTCGGCCGACCCTTGGCGGCATAAATGCCCGCTACCGCCGCGCCATCATCCGCGCGCGCCGCCAGACCGTACACCGTCTCCGTCGGCACCGCGACCAGTCCGCGCGCGCGCAGCACATCCGCCGCTGCGGCAATGCCGGCGGCGTCGGGCAGAAGGATGCGGCTTTTGCTGGCCATGGCGCGCGTCTATACCGGGGTGATAGCGAAAACGGAAACCAGCTCATGCCCTACACCGCTCCCACCACCGAACAGCGTTTCGTGCTCGACGTGATCGCCGATCTGCCGGGCCTCGCCGCATTGCCCGCCTATGCCAACGCGACGCCGGATATGGTGGACGCGATCCTGGCCGAATCCGGCAAGCTGGCTGGGAACGTCTTCGCGCCGCTGAACAAGAGCGGCGACAAGGCCCACGCAAAACTGGACAACGGCGTGGTGACACTGCCCGCCGGTTTCGTGGAGGCCTATGGCCAATATGTGCAGGCTGGCTGGGCGGGGCTGGGCGTGCCGGAAGCGCATGGCGGCCAAGGCTTGCCCTTCGCCGTCGCGGTCGCCGTGCAGGAACAGCTCACCTCCGCCAACATGGCCTTCGCCTTGTGCATGATGCTGAGCCAGGGCGCGATCGAGGCGCTCGCCGCCCACGCCAGCCCGGAATTACAGGAGCGCTACCTCTCCAAGCTCGTCACCGGTGAATGGACCGGCACGATGAACCTCACCGAGCCAACCGCCGGCAGCGACGTCGGCGCGCTGAAATCCCGCGCGGAACCCAACCCGGACGGCAGCTGGCGCATCAAGGGCACCAAGATCTTCATCACCTGGGGCGAGCATGACGCGGCGGAGAATATCGTCCACCTCGTCCTCGCCCGCACGCCCGACAGCCCGGCGGGCACCAAGGGCATCAGCCTGTTCCTGGTGCCCAAGTTCCTGCCCGATGGCACCCGCAACGACCTGAAATGCGTTGGCCTTGAACACAAGCTCGGCATCCACGCTTCCCCCACCTGCACGATGAGCTTTGGCGATCATGATCAGTGCATCGGCTGGATGGTCGGCCGTGAAGGCGGCGGCATGCGCGCCATGTTCACCATGATGAACAACGCCCGCGTGCAGGTGGGCCTGCAGGGCGTCGCCATTGCCGAAGGCGCCATGCAGCACGCGCTGGATTATGCCCGCACCCGTGTGCAGTCCGCTAAGTTCGGCGCCGGGCCCGCTGCGGTGCGCATCATCGAACATGCCGACGTGCGCCGCACTATCATGACGATGCGCGCCCTCACCGAAGCCAGCCGCGCGCTGGTGTATCTGAATGCCGCCGCCGTTGACCGGGCGCACACCGGCGACAAGGCCGGGCAAGGCCTCGCCGATTTGCTCACCCCCATCTCCAAAAGCTGGGCCACCGATATCGGCGTCGAGGTCGCCAGCCTTGGCGTCCAGATCTTCGGCGGCATGGGCTATGTCGAGGAAACCGGTGCCGCCCAATATCTGCGCGATGCCCGCATCGCACCGATCTATGAAGGCACCAACGGCATCCAGGCCATGGACCTTGTCGGCCGCAAGCTCGGCATGGATGGCGGTCAGCATTGGAAGGACCTGCTCGGCGAAGTCCGCGCCACGCTGTCTGATCTCGATGAGGACGAGGAACTCAAGCTGATCACGCCCTGGCTGCAGGACGCGCTCGATTCCGCGCAGACCAGTTCGCTCTGGCTGGCCGGCGCCAACAACCCGGACGATGTCGCCGCCGGTGCCACGCCCTATCTGCGCCTAATGGGCCTCACGCTCGGCGGCTGGCTGCTCGCCAAACAGGCGCTGGCCTCACGCCACCACCCCGATCCGCAGTTCGCCGCCGCCAAACGCGCCACCGCGCGCTTCTTCGCCGAACAACTGCTGCCGCAGGTGCAGGCGCTCAGCGCGTCCGCCATGCGCGGCGCGGCGCTGCTCTATGCGATTCCGGAAGACGGATTGGCCGCAGCCTAAACCCGCGCCCACACCCGCCCGTTACCCCCTCCAGATGGAGGTGGCAAAATGGGGGCGGAGGATCGCGTGCCGCGCCGCGTGCCAGCTAGGCGCGGGCGAGATGACCGCAACAGCCGGGTGCAGCAACGCTCGCGCTGGATGTTGATTGCCGGCAGTGCGCTGTTGCTGGTGGCAATAATGCTGGCCCGCTGGCTGCCGCACGGACCCGGCCGCGGCGCTGCAAAATCCGCGATTCCCATGGCGCCCGCCGTGGTGGCCGCGGCACCCATCGGCTTTGGTGAAAAGCTGACGCCGGACAAGCTCAAGCTGGTTGATGTGCCGGCCCAGCAGCGTCCCAAGGGGCATTTCGCGCGCATCGATCCGTTGATCCTGGGCCAGGGCCGTACCGCGCTGCGCCCCATCACGGCTAATGAGATCGTGACCGAAGCTGCGCTGGTGACCGGCGCCAACCGGCTTTCGACCGCGCCGCTGCTTGGCCCCACCATGCGCGCGCTGGCAATGCCGGTGAACGAAGTGGCCGGCGTGTCTGGGCTGGTCTTCCCCGGCGATCGGGTGGACCTGTTTCTGATCCGCCAGCCCGATGAAGCGATGCCCTATGCCGATCTGCTGGCGCAGAATATCCGCGTGCTGGCCGTGGGCAGCGACATGAACATCGCCCGCGACAAGCCCGGCGTGGTGAAGACCGTCACAATTGAAGTGAACCCGTTGCTGGCGCAGAAGCTTCCGCTCGCCATGGCCACCGGCGAAATCCGGCTGGCCCTGCGCCCGTTCGGCAACGAAGCGCGGGTGCGCCTGCAAAGCCTGCAGGTGAGCGACCTGAACGATGGCACCGCCACCCGCCTGGTGCGCAACCCCGGCAACACACCAGCCGCCGCCCCCCGACCGGCGGCCCCGCACCAACGCCCCGCCCAAAGCGTGATCGTGATGCGCGCAGGGGCAGGCAGCGCGGCAGACGTGCTCCCCTGATTGGCGGTGAAAAGCCCCGGCAATCCGCCAATCAGCACGGGCACCAAACCATGATGATCAGGGCTTTCCTTGACTTTCCCCTAAATCACGCCCACATGAGCGTTGCTAATCGTCGCCTGCGACGGAAATCGACTCGTTAAAATCGGCTCCTCTTCCTTTCTCGCGCTTCCAGCTCCAGCCGTGCATTTGCGGCTGTGTTTCTTGTTTTCGCGAAAGGAAAACATCTCATGATCACCGGAACCGTCAAATTCTTCAATGCCGATAAGGGCTATGGTTTCATCTCGCCGGAAAATGGTGGCGATGACAACTTCGTCCACATCAGCGCCGTCGAGCGCGCCGGCATGAGCACCCTGAACAAGGACCAGCGCGTCAAGTACGAACTGGAAACCGATCGCCGCGGCAAGACCTCGGCTGTCAACCTCGAAGCTGCGTAAGTTGCAGGGGCAGGGCAGCGCCGCAAGGCTGCTGCCCGCCCTTCGAGGCGCCCCTGCGCGGCGGTCGTTCCAGCCTTCGGGCCGGAAAACACCCGCGCAGGGTTGCTGCCTTCCTGTTCACACCACCCAATCACGACAGCATAATGGGCGCTCAACTGCGCCAGGACTTTGATGACCATACCCACGATTAAAAACACAAGCCGTGCGCAAACTGTGCGCCGCACGCTCACCCCGCATTACGGCAACCGCGAATATCGCCGTTCACCCGTCCTCTCCCGCAGCGAACTGCGCCGGCTGGTGCTCGATCAGCTGGGTTGACCAGCCACACGGCCCGCCACCCCGCTCTGGCCGGTCCCGCAAAGGATCACAGCATGCGCGCCACCAGCCTGTTCTACTCCACCCAAATCGAACAATGCGCCCGCAACGCCGCCGATG
This sequence comes from Sandarakinorhabdus limnophila DSM 17366, assembly GCF_945882885.1. GTDB lineage: Bacteria > Pseudomonadota > Alphaproteobacteria > Sphingomonadales > Sphingomonadaceae > Sandarakinorhabdus > Sandarakinorhabdus limnophila_A. The sequence goes on along the minus strand of NZ_CAMCWT010000030.1, from coordinate 25,454 downwards.
CCGTGCTGGACAATCAACGCACCATGTTCCTGCGTGCCCAGGCTGCCTGGCAAACGCTGGCCGACAAGGAAATCGCCGCCCAGGCTGAGCGCGACAAGCGCCTGCCGGCCTGAACCAGCGCGATTCAGGGCGCCGGATGCATCGCCCGATCAACCCAGTGCGCGCACAGCGCCCCCGCCAGTTGCGCGGCCACGAACGCCGGCACGCTGGCCGGTGCGATGCCATCGAATGTATCGGTCAGGCTGCGCGCAAAGGTGAGCGTTGGATTGGCGAAACTGGTTGACGACGTGAACCAGCAGGCCGCCGTGATATAAAGCGCCACGCAGGCTGGCACCGCTTCCGGGCGATGCCGCCCGGTGAGCAGCACAGTGAGCAGCAGGCCGAAGGTGGCGATATACTCGCCCAGCCATTGCCCGGCGCCGTCGCGCACATGGTCGGAAAACTGCAGGATCGGCAGATCGAACATGGCGTGCGCGCACCACACGCCGGCAATGCCGGCCACCAGCTGCACCGCCATCATCGCCCCGCCGCTGGCCCAAGTGCCTTCGCCGCGCAACCGTGTGACGATGGTGACGGCCGGGTTGAAATGCGCGCCCGATATCGGCCCCAGCATGGCGATCAGCACATAAAGCATCGCGGCGATCGCCCCGACATTGCCGATCAGCGCCACCGCGACATTGCCGCCGGCCAGCCGCTCCGCCATCACGCCCGATCCCACCACGCAGGCAAACAGCAGGAAACTGCCCAGTGCCTCGCCCACCAATATCGCCCGCATTCTGCCCCCCGGCCTCGTTGTTGGCGCCATCATCAGGGCGCTGGCGCGGCTGTCAACCGCTCAGCGCATCGGGAAGGGCAGCCCGCGCTCTCCCACCGGCGGCAGCACATCATCCACATCGATCACCCGCGCTTCATTGCTGCTGCCGGGCAGGGCAGCCAGTGTCTGGGCGGCGCGATCCAGCGCCAGCTCCCACGCCGCCGCCATGGCCGGCGTGAAGCCATTGCCGCAGCCATCGCGGATCACGGCGGCAACGATGGGCAGGAAATCGGCAAACACGGCGCGCGGAATGCCATAGGCATCGTGGGTGATGGCCTCGGTGCCCAGGAACGCCCCGCCCCAGCCGCCGTCCGGCGCGTAGGGAGCGGCCAGATCCAGCACCATCTCGAAACTGCGGTTGAGCATCTCGCCACGGATGCGGCCCGAGGTGTCGCGCCAGAATTCGGTTTCCATGGCCGGGTGCAGCGCAAACAGCCGCGCATAGATCGCCGGCTGCGGGTCGCCGATTCGAGCAACGGCCAGTTCCAGGCTGGATTCGACGGCGGCGCGGTGGTGCATGAACCCATGCTGCGCTGCGACCGAGTTGGTCACAAGTGCCGGTTTTGCAGAGGGCGGCAACGCCGACCACGGCGTTAACCCTTTATTATTGGGTTTGCCATTAATAAATTTCTGATAAACTTTAACATATAATTTCTATTGTTGTTGCGTTGGTGTGTTTGCGTAAGGCCAGCGCCGAAGTGGGGGGATGTTCCGATGTCCGATGCGCGGCCGTTCGTTGATTATTATGCGATCCTGCGGGTTCATCCCGAGTGCGATCACCGCACGCTGGAAATCGCCTATCGCAACCTTGCGAAAATCTATCACCCCGATCATCCGGAAACCGCCGACATCGACATGTTCAATGCGGTGATCGAGGCCTATCGTGCGCTCAAGGATCACGGCAAGCGCCTGGCCTATGACGCGCTCTACAGCAGCAACACCGGCTTCGCGTTTTCCGCCGACGATGACATCCTGGCTGAAGAGCGCACTGCGCGGTCCGATGCCGATGTTCATGCCGAAGTGCTGCTGTACCTGTACAAGCGCCGCCGCGAACGCGCCCAGGAACCGGGCGTGGGCCAGTATGAACTGCAGCGCATGCTGGGCTGCACCACCGAAGCCTTTGATTTCCACGCCTGGTATCTGAAGGCCAAGGGCCTGATCGAAACCACCGATGCCGGATCGTTGGCCATCACCATCGCCGGGGTGGATCATGTGATCAGCACGTCGCGCACTGTGGCGCAGGAAAAGCTGCGCATCACCCAGTTCGCCGCCAATGCGGGCCCGCGCGCCTGGCCGCACGCCGCCGCCGCCTGAACCGGGCCAGCCTGCACCCCAAGCTGATAGACGCACGCGCTGCTTGGCGTTAGGGAACGGGCAATCCCGTTTCTTCATGCAAAGCAGACCCTCGTGAACCTGTTTACCGACTATGCCGCCGTTCTGAAGGCGGCGCTGGCTGAGCTGACCGACGCTGGCACCCTGCCCACCGGCCTGTCCCATGCCAACGTCACCGTGGAACCGCCGCGCGATGCCAGCCACGGCGATCTGGCCACCAATGCTGCCATGGTGCTGGCCAAGCCTGCGGGCATGAACCCGCGCGCATTGGCCGAAGCGCTGGTCGCCGCCCTCCGCACAAAGCCGGGCATCGCCGCCGCCGAAGTGGCCGGGCCGGGCTTCATCAACCTGAAGCTGGCCGACAGCGTGTGGCACGCACAGATCAACGCCATGCTCGGCGCCGGCAGCGATTATGGCCGCTCCACCGTGGGCCAGGCCAAGCGGATCAACGTCGAATATGTCTCCGCCAATCCCACCGGGCCAATGCACATGGGCCATTGCCGCGGTGCGGTGGTGGGCGATGCCCTGGCGGGTCTGCTGGAATATGCCGGCTGGGACGTGACCAAGGAATATTACATCAACGATGCCGGCGGCCAGGTCGATACGCTCGCCCGTTCCGCCCACCTGCGCTATCGCGAGGCGCTGGGTGAGACGATCGAGATCCCGGAAGGCTTCTACCCCGGCGATTATCTGGTGCCGGTGGGCGCGGCGCTGGCCGCCGAGTTCGGCGACACGCATGTGAACGCGCCCGAAGCCGATTGGTTGGCCCTGTTCCGCACCCGCACCGTCGCCCTGATGATGGAGCGTATCCGTGCCGATCTGGCCCTGCTCGGCATCGAACAGTCAATGTTCTTCTCCGAAGCCTCGCTCGGCACCAAGGTGCAGGACGCGCTCGACACGCTGAAGTCCAAGGGCCTGATCTATGAAGGCGTGCTGGAAAAGCCGAAAGGCGATGCTGCCGACGATTGGGAAGCCCGCCCGCAGACCCTGTTCCGCTCGACCGATTTCGGTGACGATCAAGACCGGGCGATGCAGAAATCGAACGGCAACTGGACTTATTTTGCCGGCGACGTCGCCTATCACTGGGACAAGCTGACCCGGGGCTATGACGCGCTGGTCAACATCTTCGGCGCCGATCATGCCGGCTATGTGAAGCGGATGACAGCCGCGGTGAAGGCGCTTTCCGATGGCCGCGTACCGCTCGATATCAAGATCGTGAACCTGGTGAAGCTGCTGCGCGCCGGCGAACCGGTGAAGATGTCCAAGCGCGCCGGCACGTTCGTGACGCTGGGCGAAGTGGTTGAGGAAGTGGGCAAGGATGTGGTCCGCTTCGTCATGCTCACCAAGCGGCCGGAATCGATGATGGATTTCGATTTCGCCAAGGTGGTGGAACAGAGCCGCGACAACCCGGTGTTCTATGTCCAGTACGCCCATGCCCGCATCGCCTCGCTGGGCCGCAAGGTGCTTGAGGCGGGCGTGGCCTTGCCGGAACCGGACCTGGCGCTGCTCGATGCCGATGAGTTAAACGTCGTGAAAATGGCCGCCAACTTCCCGCGCATCGTCGAACAAGCTGCCGACGCCCGCGAACCGCACCGCATCGCCTTTTATCTGGGCGATCTTGCCGCCGCCTTTCACAGCCAGTGGAACGCCGGCAATGATGATGCGACCCGTCGCTTCGTGCTGGCCGATCGGCCTGATCTGACCGCAGCGCGGCTGGCCATGGCGCGCGCGGTGGGGCAGGTGATCAGGAACGGCCTCGCGGTGATCGGGGTGGCCGCTGCCGAGGAACTACACTGATGGCGCAAAGGGACGAAGACGCCCTATGGATGGCTGAAGCGGCGCCGCTGCGGGCGGCGCCAAAGAAGCGCCCGCTGCTCAACATCATCATCGCCGTGCTGGCGCTGGGCGCGGTGGCGGCGGTGGCGCTGCTGATGCTGCTCGGCCGGCGCGATGACGGCTCGTCCCAGGGCTATATGGAAGCCGACCAGGCACCGCTGATCGAAGCCGATGCCGGCCCGTACAAGGTGCCGCCCGCCGATCGCCAGGGCATGGATGTGCTGGGCGACGGCGAAGTGATCCATGAAGCCGTACGCGGCGAGAATCCGGGTGCGGTGATCGACATGGGCGCCCTGCCCGAAGAACCGCTGGGCCGGCCGCGTGATCTGCTGCCGCCGGGCAGCGCAGCGCCGCCGCCCGCCGCGCCAGCGGGCCAGCCGGTGCAGGTGCAGGTGATGCCGGCCGGGCCAACCGCCACGGCACCCGCCCGCCCTCTGGCCAAACCCGCGGTGCCGCAGCCAGCGCCCGTGGCCGTGAAGCCAGTGCCGGCCAAGCCCGTTGCCGTGCCGCCAGCGCCCGCCACCCCGCCGGCAGCAACCGGCAGCAAGACGGTGCAGATTGGTGCCTTTTCGAGCGAGGCCAAGGCCGAAGTGGAATGGGCCCGGGTGTCCGGCAAGGCAAAGCTGACAGGCAAGCAGATCCAGAAACTGACCTTGTCCAGCGGCAAGACGATGTGGCGGGTGCGCGGCACGGCCGCTGATCCCGATGCCGCCTGCGAGGCCATTCTGGCAGTCAAGGGCGCCTGCGAGGTGAAGAAGTGATGCAGCCGCTTTTCCTCGGGCTCGCCGGCCTTGCCCTGAATGATGACGAGCGCGCGCTGTTCCGCGCCGCCAATCCGGCCGGGTATATCCTTTTCAAAAGAAACGTCGATTCGCCGGATCAGGTGCGCGCGCTGACCCAGAGTTTACGCGATCTGGCCGGCCGCAATGTGCCGATCCTGATCGATCAGGAAGGCGGCCGCGTCGCCCGCCTGCGCCCGCCGCATTGGCCGGAGTTCCCGACCGGCGAGCGTTTTGGCCTGCTCTATTACAAGGCGCCGATCACCGCGATCGAGGCGTGCCGGTTGAATGCGCTGGCGCTGGCAGCCTTGCTGAAGGACCTCGGCATTAACGTCGATTGCCTGCCGCTGCTCGACGTGCGTGACACCCAAGGTCATGATATCATTGGCGATCGTAGCTTCTCTACGGAACCGATGGTGGTCTCCGCGCTCGGCAAGGCGGTGCTCGATGGCTTCCGCGCCGGCGGCATCTGCGGCGTCGTCAAGCATATCCCCGGCCACGGCCGCGCCCGGGCGGACAGCCATTTGGAACTGCCCGTGGTCACCGCCAGTCGCGAAGATCTGGAGCGCGATTTCGAGCCATTCCGCCGCCTCGCCGATGCGCCAATGGCGATGACCGCTCACATCACCTACACCGCGCTCGACGCCGCGCGCTGCGCCACGCTTTCTCCGGATGTGATTGATTTCATTCGCCAGGATATCGGCTTCGGCGGCCTGCTGATGTCCGATGATCTGGGCATGCACGCCCTCGGCAACCCGCAATCGGGGGGCCACCCGCCGGGCAGCAACGCCCTGCAGGATTTCGGTGCCCGCGCGCTCGCCAGCCTCGATGCCGGCTGCGACATCGCCCTGCATTGTTCTTCTAATTTCAATGAGATGCGTTCCATCGTCGAAGCCGCTCCGGTGATGAGCGACGCCGCCGCGACGCGCCTCGCTGCCGCCATGGCGTGGATGGGGAGCGGTGAAGCACGGGGCGATTCCACCCCTGTCACCGAATGGGCCGCCGCCCGCGACGCCCTGCTGGCGCTTGCGTGATCGAAGCGGACGAGCAGTTCGATCTGCCGGTGCGGGCCGCACCGGAAACGAGCACGCTGATCCTGCAACTGGGCAGCTGGGAAGGCCCGCTCGATCTGCTGCTTACCTTGGCGCGGGCGCAAAAGGTTGATCTGGCGCAGATTTCCATCCTGGCGCTGGTCGATCAATATCTGGGTTTCATCCGCGACGCCAAGGCGCTCAGCCTGGAACTGGCCGCCGATTACCTCGTCATGGCTGCTTGGCTGGCCTATTTGAAATCCCTGCTGCTGCTGCCCAAGGACCCGGAGGCCGAACCCGATCCGGCTGAGCTGGCGCTGAAACTGCAATTCCAGCTGCAACGGCTGGAAGCCATGCGCGAATCTGGCCAGAAACTGCTCGCCCGCCCACAGCTGGGCTGTGACATGTTCCGCCGCCCCAATCCGGAAGGCCTCGCCGAAGAGAAGCGCGCCACCTTTGAATGCAGCTATTATGATCTGCTTTCCGCCTATGGCGCCATCACCGCGCGGCGCTCACGCTCCGTCCATGTCGTCCGCCGCCGGCCGGTGATGGCGCTGGACGAAGCCATCGAACGGCTTGAACATTTGTTAGGCCCGAGTATCGACTGGACGGAGCTTGTGCGCTTCCTGCCGGCCGATTTGGCGGACGAATCTTATGCCCGCTCGGTGCTGGCCTCCAGCTTTGTCGCCGCGCTGGAACTCACCCGCCAGGGCAAGGCAACGCTGAGCCAAGGCGCCGCCTTTGCCCCCATCCTGCTGAGGGCCCGTCATGACTGACGAGACTGTGGATTTCGCACTGACCCGCGCCTTGGAAGCGATCCTGTTCGCGGCCGATGCGCCGCTCAGCCTTACAGAGATCACCCGCCATGTCGGCGAACGCGGCGACCTTTTACCCACGCTGCGGGCGCTCGCCACCAGTTACGAACCGCGCGGCATCAACCTCGTCGAACGCGGCGGCAAATGGCAGTTCCAGACCGCGCCCGATCTCGGCCATTTCCTGCGCACCAGCCGCGAAACGGTGAAGAAACTCAGCCGCGCCGGCGTCGAAACACTGGCGGTGATCGCCTATCACGAGCCGGTGACGCGACCGGAAATCGAGGAAATCCGCGGGGTTGCGGTTTCCGGCGGCACGATCGACGTGTTGATGGAAGCTGGCTGGGTCCGCCCCGCCGGTCGCCGCGAAACCCCCGGCCGGCCGCTGCAATATGCAACGACGCCGGAATTCCTTGCCCATTTCAATCTCACCAGCCGGCGCGACCTGCCCGGCATGGCGGATCTGAAGGCCGCCGGCCTGCTCGACCGCGAGCCGCCGCGCGAACTGCCGCTGCCGCTGGGCGGGCGCGAGGAATGAAAAGCCCGCTCACGCCATGGGCATGAGCGGGCTTTGAAGCTTCAGCGTATAAGCTGGATCAGCGGCGGAACAACGCCTCTCCCTGCTCCAGCGCGGTGCCGGGCGTATTCGAAACCGGCGTTTCCGGCGCATTGGCGGCGGCATAACGTTCGGCCTGCAGCTGATTGATCAGCGCAGCGCGATCGGCTTCCACCTTCTCCGGATCGACGGTCGTATCGATACCGGCCTTCTTGGCGGCGGCAGTGACCAGCGCATCCATTTCGCGCTGGCTGGTCAGGCCCAGCGTCACCGGGTCACGCGGCTGCAGATTCGCGTAGTTCCAATGGCTCTTGTCGCGGATGGCGGCAATCGTCATTTTGGTCGTGCCGATCAGCTTTGAAATCTGGCCGTCGGTGATTTCCGGGTGGTTCTTGATGATCCACAAGATGCCATCCGGCTTGTCCTGGCGCTTTGAAACCGGCGTGTAACGCGGGCCCGACGTGCGGCGCGCCTGTTCCGGCATGCGCGAAATCTTGATGTCGTAATCCGGATTGGCTTCGCCCTTGTCCAGCTCTTCACGGGTCAATTCGCCAGCGCGGATCGGATCGCGCCCCTTCAGCTTGGTGGCGGCGGTATCATCGGCGATCGCCTGGATTTCCAGGATGTGCAGGCCGCAGAAATCGGCGATCTGCGAAAAGGTGAGCGCGCTGTTGTCCACCAGCCAGGCGGCGGTGGCATGCTGCATCAGGGGCAGGGTGGTGGCCATGGTCTTGGCTCCTTTGCGGAATAAAAACAGCCGCCCCCTGCGGGACGGCTTGACACAGACAGCTTGTAATGGAAGGCGCACTGTGGCGCAAGGGCGCTCTATGTTGCCCTCCCCCGCCCAACTGGCTGCGCTTGATGCTGCCGATCCACTCAACTTCGCCCGCGCGCGCTTCCGCTTGCCACCGGGGATCGTCTATCTCGACGGCAACTCATTGGGGCCATTGCCCGCCGCCCTGCCCGATCGCCTGGCACAGACAGTGGCAAGCGAGTGGGGCGAGGGCCTGATCCGCAGCTGGAATGATGCCGGCTGGATCGATCTGCCGGTCTCGTTGGGCGCCGCCATCGCGCCAATCATCGGCGCCGAGCCCGCATCTGTGGTGGCCTGCGATTCGGTCAGCCTCAACCTGTTCAAGCTGGCCAGCGCGGCGCTGGCGCTGCGGCCTGGCCGCCGTACGATCCTGATGGAGGCCAGCGACTTCCCCACCAATGCCTATGTGATGCAGGGGTTGGCGCAGCTGGCCGGTGTCACGCTGGGGCGCGTCGAACGTGCCGATCTCGCCGCCGCGCTGGATGGCGATGTGGCGCTACTGCTGCTGACGCATGCGCATTACGTGACATCCCAGGTCCATGACATGGCCGCGATGAGCGCTACCGCACACAAGGCCGGCGCGCTCACCTTGTGGGATCTGTCGCACTCGGCGGGCGCACTGGTGGTCAATCTCGATACCGACGGCGCCGATTTCGCGGTCGGCTGTGGCTACAAATTTCTCAATGGCGGACCCGGCGCGCCGGCCTTCGCCTATATGGCCCGCCGCCACTGGGACACGGCAGAACCGGCGCTCACCGGCTGGATGGGCCACGCTGACCCCTTCGATTTCACCGCCGATTACGCCCCTGCCGCCGGCGCCCGTCGCCTGCTCACCGGCACGCCGCCGATCCTGGCCATGCGCGCGCTGGAGGCCGGGGTGGCAACGTTCGACGGCATCGATCTTGCCGCCGCCGAGTCAAAGTCGCGCCAGCTCGTCCACCTCTTTGCCGCCGGCGCCGCGACGCTGCCCGGCGTCACAGTGGACGCGCCACCCGCTGTTCGCCACGGTGCCCACGTCATCATTCGCCACCCTGAAGCCCGTCGCCTGATGACCGCGTTGATCGCCCGCGGTGTCATCGGCGACATGCGCCCGCCCGATGCCATGCGCTTCGGTTTCCCGGCGCTGACCACCCGCTTTGTCGATGTCGGTCTGGCGCTCGAGGCGTTGCAGGCGGCGCTGACCAGCGGCGAATGGCGGGAAGAGCGTTTCGCGCCAAAGGGTATGGTCAGCTGACGCTGAGCACGATCTTCCCCACATGCGCACCGGCCTCCATCCGCTGATGCGCGGCGGCCGCTTCGGCGAGCGGGAATACCATATCCGTCACCGGCGTCAGTCGCCCGGCCTCGAACGCCGGCCAGATCACGCCTTCCAGCGTTTCGGCGATCGCCGTCTTGAAGGCGATGGGGCGCGGGCGCAGCATCGACCCGGTCAACACCAGCCGCTTGCGCATCACAAGCGCCAGGTTCACTTCCGCCGTTGGCCCGCGCTGGAAGGCGATGCTCACGTGGCGGGCATCGTCGGCCATGCAGGCGATATTCTTCGGCACATAATCGCCGCCCACCATATCGAGCACGATGTCGACGCCCTTGCCGCCGGTCAGCGCCAGCACCTCGGCGGCAAAATCCTGCGTCTTGTAGCTGATGGCATGCGCCGCGCCGTGTGCCACAGCCGCCGCGCATTTTTCATCGCTGCCGGAGGTGGCAATCGCGGTTAGCCCGACTTCCTTGGCCAGTTGCAGCGCGGTGATGCCGATGCCGCTGGTGCCGCCGTGGATCAGGATCGTCTCCCCCGGTCGCGCCCGGCCACGGTCCATCACGTTGGACCAGACGGTGAACCAGGTTTCCGGCAGGCCGGCGGCTTCCGTCATCGCCATCCCGGCGGGCACGGGCAGGCACTGGCCGGCCGGCGCGGTGCAATATTCGGCATAACCGCCGCCCGCCACCAGCGCGCACACCGCATCACCCGGCCGCCAGCGCGTCACCTCGCTGCCCACCGCCACCACGGTACCGGCGATTTCCAAGCCTATGATTGTCGGCGTGCCGGGCGGCATCGGATAGAGGCCCAGCCGCTGCAGCACATCGGGCCGGTTCACCCCGGCCGCCGCCACCTTCACCAACACTTCGCTTGGGCTGGGCTGCGGGACGGGGCGGGAGACAGGAATCAGAACCTCAGGACCTCCCGGCGCGGCGGGGTCGATGGCGGTCATATGGCTGGGTATGGTCATGGGACGGATATTGACAGGGCAGCCCGCCCGGTCAACCGTAGCGATTGTGTTCGACGAAGCCGACCTGCCCAAGAAGAAGAGTGACCTGCTGGCCGATCTGGCCCGGGAGGACCTTGATCGCCTCTCCATCGTCGATCTCGACGAGCGCATCGCGGGGCTTGAAGCGGAGCTGGTGCGCACGAAAGCCAAGCGCGAAGGCGCAGCGCAATTCCGCGCTGCGGCCGACAGCCTGTTCAAGAAGTAACCAACCATGACCACATCCCTGGGCACCCATGATTTCGTTGCGGACACGCGCAACGAGACGATCCTGATCAACGTCAATGGCCAGCTGCTCCTCCGCGCCGAGGCGATGGTGAGCGTGTTCGATTCCGGCTTCATGCTGGGTGATGGCGTGTGGGAAGGCCTGCGCGTCCACGCCGGCCGCATCGCCTTCCTCGATCAGCATCTCGATCGGCTGTGGGAGGGCGCCAAGGCCATCTACATGGATATCGGCATCAGCCGCGACGAGCTGGAGCAGCGGATTTACGCCACCATCGATGCCAACGCGATGAGCGCCTGCCATATCCGGCTTATGGTGACGCGCGGGCTGCGTTCCACCCCCTATCAGGATCCGCGCGTGGTGGTCTCACCCGCCACCGTCGTCATCATCGCCGAGTACAAGGACCCGCTGCCCGCCACGATCGAGAAGGGCATCCGCCTCGCCACCGTCCATGTCCGGCGCGGCTATCCGGACGTGCAGGATCCGAAGCTCAACAGCCATTCGAAGCTGAACTGCATCACCGCCTGCATCCAGGCCACGCAGGCCGGCGCGGACGAGGCGTTGATGCTGGATCCGCACGGGTTTGTGGCGACGTGCAACAGCACGCATTTCTTCATCGTGCAGAAGAACCGCCGCGGGGTGGAGGAAGTGTGGACATCGTCGGGCGATTATTGCCTCGCCGGCATCACGCGCGGCAACGTGATCGCGGTGTGTGAGGACTATGGCATCCCGGTTTTCCAGAAGAATTTCTCGCTGACCGACGTCTATTCCGCGAGCGAAGCCTTTGTGACCGGCACCTTTGCCGGCGTGGTGCCCGTGACCAGCATCGATGGCCGCAAACTGACCGATGCGCGCGGCCCGATGGTGGCGCGGTTGCAGGGCCTGTATCGCGCGTTGATCGAAGCCGACGTCACGGCGCGGGGTCGGCCGTGACCACCCGCATTGCTCTGTGGTCTGGGCCACGCAACCTGTCGACGGCGGTGATGCGCAGCTTTGGGGCGCGCGGCGATTGCCATGTGAGTGACGAGCCGTTTTATGGCGCGTATCTGAAGCACACTGGCGACGATCACCCGATGGCCGGCGACGTGATCGCCGATATGGACTGTGATTGGCACAGCGTCACCGCCGCGCTTTCCGGGCCGTGCGCGAAGCCAATATGGTACCAGAAGCACATGGTGCACCACATGGTCGGGGAGGTAGCACTGGATGATCTGAAGGGCTTCCAACACGCCTTCCTGATCCGCGCGCCAGAAAGGGTGATCGCCTCTTACGCCGAAAAGCGGGAGGTGGTGACGGCGGAAGGCCTGGGGTTTGCCCAGCAGCGCGCCTGGTTCGAGGCGGAAGCCGACCGGCTGGGCCATGCGCCGCCGGTGGTCGATTCGGCCGATGTGCTGGCGGATCCGGCAGGGACGCTGTCCCGCCTGTGCGCGGCGCTGGGCATCGCGTGGACCGACTCCATGCTGCAATGGCCGGCCGGCCCGCGCGACACCGATGGCGTGTGGGCGCCGCACTGGTATGGCAGGGTGCTGGCCTCCACCGGCTTTGATGGCCGCGAAGGGCCGCAGCCGGCGTTGACGGGCGAAACGGCAAACGTGCGTGACGAATGCCGGCCGCATTATGAGTTCCTCAGCGCGCACAAGCTCTGACTCCATCCTGTCCATCACCGCGTCAAAAGCGACAGGTTGCCCAAGGCTGACGTGCGCGTAATCTGCCGCCCAATCATCTTTGGGGAGTGGACCCGTGAATTTCGATTTTTCCGACGAAGCCAAGGAACTCGGCGAACAGGCGCGCAAGTTGCTCGCCGAAAAGGCCGGCACCGGCCCGGCGCGCAAGGCGATGGCCGCTGACGCACCGGCGATGGACGCCGCCCTGTGGAAAGAGATTGCCGAACTGGGCTGGACCGCCGCACGCGTGCCGGAAGCCCATGGCGGCCTTGGCCTCACGGTCGAGGAAGTGGCTCAGTTGGCTGAAGCGGCCGGTGGCAGCCTCGCCCATGTGCCGCTCCTCTCCACCCTGCTCGCCACCGAAGCGCTGGTGCTGGCCGGCACGGAAGCCCAGCAGGCCAAGTGGTTGCCCGGCATCGCCAGCGGTGAGATCATCGCGTGCGTCGCCTGGAGCGAACCTGGTGCCGTGAGCCCGGCCACGGTGAAGACCGTGTCCAGCGGCAGCGCCCTGACCGGCGTGAAGCAGCCGGTGGCCGATCTTGCCGTTGCCCATGTCGCCATCGTGGCGGCCGCTGGCGCTGATGGCCCACAGCTTTACATCGTCGATCTGAAGGGCGCGCAGACGGCGGCGGTGGAAACCGTCGATCTCGTCCGCCGCCATGGCAAGCTGACGCTCAACGCCACGCCGGCTGAAGCGCTCGGCACAGCCGGCGACTATCAGGATTGGCTCGACCGCGCCGCCGTCATCCTGGCCTATGAAGCCATCGGCACCGCTGGCGCCGCGATGGCGATGACGGTGGATTATGCCAAGACCCGCGTCGCCTTCGGCCAGAAGATCGGCCGTTATCAGGCGGTCAAGCACAAGTGTGCGGACATGTATATCAAACTGGAACTGGCCCGCGCCCACGCCCTGCATGGCCTCGCCATGATTGGCACCAATGGTGCCGAGCTGCGCCAGGTGGCAGCTGCCGCCCGCGTCGCCAGCCTCGATGCGCTGGCCTATTGCGCCGAGGAAAATGTGCAGCTGCACGGCGGCATCGGCTTCACCTGGGAAAGCGATTGCCAATTCTATTACCGCCGCAACCGCGCGCTGGTCGCCGCGCTTGGTCCGCGCGGCTGGTGGGCCGATCGGCTGGTGCGCGCGCTGGAACAGCGCAACAGCGCTGCCGCGTGACGAAATGCGCCTCGACAGATTGATCGGTCGAGGGTGAAAACAGCTTCGGGAGAGACATCATGGATTTTAACGACGCCCCGCAGGAAGCCGAATTTCGCGCCGTTGTGCGCGCCTGGCTGAACGAGAATGCCACCGAATATCGCGATCCACCGCCAGAAGGCATGAAGCTGCCGGAATTCATCGCGCGATCCAAGGCATGGCAAGCCAAGAAACACGCCGCCGGCTACACTGGCATCACCTGGCCCAAGATGTTCGGCGGCCAGGGCCTGACGCCCATGCACAGCATCATCTATGGCCAGGAAGAAAGCCGCTTGCACGTGCCGCAGGGCCTCTATTCCATTGGCCTTGGCATGTGCATCCCCACCGTCTTTACCCACGGCAACCCCGAAGTGGTGCAGCGTTATGTGCCCAAGGCGCTGCTGGGCGAGGAAGTCTGGTGCCAGCTCTTCTCCGAACCGGCGGCGGGCTCTGACCTTGCTGGCATCCGCACCAAGGCGGTGCGTGAAGGCGATGAATGGGTGATCGACGGCCAGAAAGTGTGGACCAGCTTCGCCCACGCGTCGGACTTCGGCATCGTCGTCTGCCGCACTGATCCGAACATGCCCAAGCACAAGGGCCTCACCATGTTCATCGTGAACATGAAGGCACCGGGAGTGACCGTGAAGGGCATCAAGCAGATGTCCGGCGGCAGCGATTTCAACGAAGTCTTCTTCGATGGCGTGCGGGTGAATGATTCGCACCGGCTCGGCGCTGTTGGCGACGGCTGGAAGGTGGCGCTGACCACGCTGATGCACGAGCGTTTGGCGGTTGGCGGCAAGCCGCGTTACGCGCCCGGCTATGAAACGCTGATGAAGCTGGCCAAGGGCGTGGAAGCGCCGGACGGAAGCCCCGCCATCGGTGCCAGCGACGTGCGCCAGAAGATCGCCCAGACCTACATCAACGATCAGGGCATCAAGCTCACCCAGATGCGCGCGCTGTCGGCCCTGTCCAAGGGCCAGGTGCCCGGCCCGGAGCAGTCCATCTCCAAGGTGGTCGTGGCTAAGACCATGCAGGATCTGGCCAGCTTCGCGCTTGATCTCTCGGGCGGCGATGGCTTTGTGGCGGGCGCGGACGCGGATCCGGAACTGGCCAAGCTGCAAGGGTCGTACATCGGTTCGGCCGGCCTGCGCATCGCCGGCGGGACGGACGAAATCCTGCGCAACATCATAGCCGAACGCGTGCTGGGCCTGCCCGGCGACATGCGGCCGGACAAGGACACGCCGTTCAATCAGAGCGTGCCGGCGTAAGCGACGGATAATGAAAAGGGGCGCTGGCCAATCGGCCGGCGCCCCTTTTCGTGTCAGGCGGCCGGGCAGCCTTCCGGCACCGGCGCCAGGCTCAGTTCCGCCTTGGCCTTCAACAGATCCGCCTTGTAATCCGCTGCGTCCGCGATCTGCTGATAGAGCGCGGTGGCGAGCAGGCGGCCGCCGGTCACATCCGACGCCCAGTGCACCCGGCAGGCGATGCGCAGATCGCCCGTGGCCTTGCCGAACTTCAGCAGTGCGGCGCCGCGTTCCGGCCGCGCGTCCGACAGGATCAGGCCCCACAGCCAGCCGACCGCAGCATGGCCGGACGGATAGGCAAAGCCCAGCGCCTTCCCGCCGTCCTTCGCAGCATCCGGGTCGCAGGCCTTGCCGTTATCGGTGCTGAATGGGCGCGGGCGCTTGTAATAATCCTTGGCCAGGAACACGGCGCGGCCCAGATCGGTGCCGGCGCGGCGCAGCAGCGTCATGGTGGCCGGCGTGGTTTGCGGGGTGAGCGTGGCGCCCAGCGCGCAGCTCACGGTCTTGACGAAGCTGGGGCTGGTCACGCTCAACTGGCCGATGGCGCTCTGCCACAGCGGCCCGCCGATGCCGCGCTTGCTCTGGCGATACAGGAATTTGTCGGCCTGCTCGTCGGTGCTGCCGGCTTCGGGCGGCGGCGGCAACAGGCGCATCAGGGCCAGCGGCGGCCGGTTGGCCACGTAACCTGGCGCCGGCGACATGGCCGGTGCGGAGGCCGGTGCGGAGGCGGGGGCGGTCATCGCGGGCTGTGCCGCCACTGGAGTGGCAATCAGCATAATGGCAGGCAACAACAGGCGCATGTCAGTCTCCGAACGAATGAAATATATCATGGCCCGCTGCAGCCCGGCTGACCAGAGGCTGTGAACAGTCGCTGCGACATTACAAACGTGTGGCATGGGCCGTTTGCCCCTTGATATCTGGCCGCACCGGGCAGACATTAGACGTAGGCCCTTCCATACGGCCGGGCCGGCCAACGGCGCTCCTTTCCCCCGAACGGCGCGCCACGGAGATGTTGATGCCCTCGTTCACCCGCGAACTCGAAAAGACCCTGCACAACGCGCTGGCCGAAGCCGCGCGCCGCACTCACGAATATGCCACGCTCGAACATTTCTTGCTGGCGCTGACCACCGATACCCACGCCGCCCAGGTGATGAATGCCTGCAATGTCGATCTGGAAGAACTGCAGGGCCAGCTGATCCGCTATCTCGATACCGAATTGCAGGCGCTGAAGTCCGATGCCAGTGTTGATCCGTCGCCCACCGCCGGTTTCCAGCGAGTGGTGCAGCGCGCCATCCTGCATGTGCAATCGTCAGGCCGCGAGGAAGTGACCGGCGCCAACGTGCTGGTCGCGCTGTTTTCCGAACGCGAAAGCCACGCGGTGTTCTTCCTGCAACAGCAGGACATGACGCGCCTGGATGCGGTTTCGTTCATCAGCCACGGCATCGCCAAGTCCGGCCAGTCCGAAGCCAAGCCACCCAAGGGCTCGGCTGACCGCGAAGAGCCGGAAGAAAATCCGGCCAAGGCGGAAAAAAGCGACAAGAAGGGCGGCGAAAGCGCCCTCAAGCAGTTCACCGTCAACCTCAACGAGAAGGCCAAGATCGGCAAGGTCGATCCGCTGATCGGTCGCCATGCCGAGGTGGACCGCACCATCCAGATTCTGTGCCGCCGCTCCAAGAACAACCCGCTCTATGTGGGTGATCCGGGCGTGGGCAAGACCGCGATTGCCGAAGGCCTGGCCCGCAAGATCGTCGAAGGCCAGGTGCCCGATGTGCTGCTGCCTGCCGTCATCTACAGCCTCGACATGGGCGCGCTGCTTGCAGGCACGCGCTATCGCGGTGATTTTGAGGAACGGCTGAAGAATGTCGTGAACGAGCTGGAGAAGCTGCCGCACGCCGTACTGTTCATCGATGAAATCCACACCGTGATCGGTGCCGGTGCCACCAGCGGCGGGGCGATGGATGCATCGAACCTGCTGAAGCCGGCGCTGTCTTCGGGCGCGATCCGCTGCATCGGTTCGACCACCTACAAGGAGTTCCGTAACCACTTCGAGAAGGACCGCGCGCTGCTGCGCCGCTTCCAGAAGATTGACGTGAACGAACCGAGCATCGAGGATTCGATCAAGATCCTGATGGGCCTGCGGCCTTCGTATGAGCAGCATCACAAGCTGAAGTACACGGCCGATGCCATCAAGGCCGCGGTGGAGCTTTCGGCGCGTTACATCAACGATCGCAAGCTGCCCGACAAGGCCATCGACGTGATCGACGAAACCGGCGCGTCGCAGATGCTGCTGCCCGAGAACAAGCGCAAGAAGAGCATCGGCGTGAAGGAAGTCGAAGCGGTGATCGCCACCATGGCGCGCATTCCGCCCAAGAGCGTTTCCACCGACGACAAGACCCAGCTGCAGACGCTGGATGCCGATCTGAAGCGCGTGGTGTTCGGCCAGGATGCCGCCATCGAGAAACTGTCCAGCGCCATCAAGCTGGCGCGGGCGGGCCTGCGTGAACCCAACAAGCCGATTGGCTCCTACCTGTTCTCCGGCCCCACCGGGGTTGGCAAGACGGAAGTGGCCAAGCAGCTGGCCAGCATTCTGGGCATCCCGCTCACCCGCTTCGACATGTCGGAATATATGGAACGCCACTCGGTCAGCCGGCTGATCGGTGCGCCTCCCGGCTATGTCGGCTTCGATCAAGGCGGTCTGCTCACCGATGCCGTCGATCAGCAGCCGCATTCGGTGCTGCTGCTCGACGAAATCGAAAAGGCCCACCCCGATCTGTTCAACATCCTGTTGCAGGTGATGGACAACGGCAAATTGACCGATCACCACGGTAAGACGGTGGATTTCCGCAACATCATCCTGATCATGACCACCAACGCCGGCGCGGCCGACATGGCGCGTGAAGGCATCGGTTTCGGCGCCACCACCCGCATCGGTGAGGACGAGGAAGCCATCAAGAAGATGTTCTCACCCGAATTCCGCAACCGGCTGGATGCCACCGTGCCGTTCGGTTACCTGCCGCCATCAGTGGTCGCCATGGTGATCGACAAGTTCGTGCTGCAGCTGGAAATGCAGCTGGCCGATCGCGACGTGCACATCAGCCTGACGGAAGAAGCCAAGGCCTGGCTGATCGCCCGCGGTTATGATCGCCTTTATGGCGCCCGCCCGATGGGCCGGCTCATTCAGGAGAAGATCAAGCAGCCGCTGGCCGAGGAACTGTTGTTCGGCAAGCTGGTCAACGGCGGCGAAGTGCGCGTGCACGTGAAGGACGAGGATCTGTCGTTCGAGATAGTGCCGGCGATCAAGAAGCTGAAGGCCAAGAAGGCCCCCAAGGCGCTGCCAGCGCCGGCCACGGAGGCCTGATCCTCCCGCCAAGAGAGAAGGGCGGCGGTGCCACACCGGCACCGCCGCCTTTTTTGCATCCGGGACCGATCAGTAACGTACGCTGATGCCGCCCTGCACCATCAGCGGCTGGCCCGGCAGCGCGCCTCGGGCGCGATCGATCACATACAGCCGGTCAAACAGGTTGCGCGCCGAAACGAACACTTCCCAATTGCCCTTGGGCGGGCCGTAAGACAGCGCGACATTCACCTGCGCCCAGCCACCGATGCGGCCGCGCTGGCCATCGGGTGTGACGGCCAACAGGTTCACATCATCGGCGAACATGCTGGACTGGCCCACCACTTCCACCTGGCCGGTAAAACCCTTGTGCTCGATGCCCACCGCGCCCGAGATCAGCCATTCCGGCGCGTAGGGCAGGCGATTGCCCTTCACGTCACGCGCTGCGCCGCACGGCACCGCACCAGCGCCGGTAGCAACCAGCGTGCCGGCAGTGGCACCATCGAAACAGGGCACATTGGCGATACGGGTGCTGCTGTAGCGCGCGGTCGCCACCCAGGTGCTGGCCAGGCGGGCAAACACGTCGGTTTCCGCATCGGTCCAGCCGGCATCGCGTGATGACAGGGTGAGCGACAATTCCCCGCCCCGGTGCAGCGTGCGCCCGGCGGAGGTGAGCGTGGCGCCAATGCCGCCGGCCACGGATTGCGGGATGATCTGGTTGGCGAAATCCATCACGAAGAAGGTGGCATCGCCCTTTATGCCTTTCACAATGCTGCCGCGCACCCCGGCTTCCCAGTTCCAGCTGAGTTCCGCATCCAGATCGACCGAGCCGCCGGCCGGGGTGATGATATCCTCCACCCGCGGCGAGGCGAAGCCGCGATGCACGCCGCCATAGAGCGTGACATCGCTGGCCACGCGCCAGGTCATGCCGATGCCGGGCAGCAATTTGTCCAGCGTCTGGCGGCCCTCGCTCGGCACGTTCTGCGCGCCAGTGGGGCGGCCGCCGGCGATCACGTCCATCGGCAGATTGCGGCGAGCGAAATCGATGAACTCGCCGCGCACGCCGGGGATGATGGCGAAATCGCCGAACTGCAGGCGGGACTGGATGAAGGCCGAGAAGGCCGAGGCATCGCGCTCGTTGTTCTCTCGCACGCCGCCGTTCACGCTGGTGCCGGGGGTGCGCGCGGTGGGCGTATCGCCGTTCCACTGGCGGCGGCGCTGGCGTTCCTCGTGGAAGCGGATGCCCATCTCGGTCTCGCCGCCAAAGCCCAGGCCGAGATCATCATGATCCAGGCCGAGTCGGCTTTCGACGCCCCACGTATCATAGTAGCGCAGCCGCCCTTCGTTGCCGCAGCCGGTGTTGAGATTGGCAACACTGCCGCACGCCGGATCGCTGGCATCGTTCGGGCGTTGGCCGCTGTTCGATGATTGCCGCCACCAATCGCGGCCAAAATGTTGATAATAGGCCGTGGTCTTCAGCGTCGCCGCGTCCGACAGCGTCCAGCGGTGCGATATGGTGGCGTTCCAGCGTTCGGTCTGGAAATCATCGTTCACAAACACGTTGCCGCGCGGATCGGCGGCAAATTCGGCCCGCGTGAGCCCCGAATAGGTCACCTGGCTGTCTTCCCGGAAACGCGACAGCTTCAGGGTAATGCCGTGATCGGCACCAAGGTCCCAGCTGCCCTTCACGAAAATATCGGTGAAGCGCAGATGCTGGTTGTCGCGGTTGCCGTCGGTCTGCTTGTGATTCACGTGCAGCAGCAGCCCGCCGCCCAGCGCCTGCCCACCGACCATGCCATCCAGGTTGACCGTATCGCGATTGCCCACACTGCCGGTGAAGCGCGCGGTCAACTGCTCCGGCGTGGCCGGGGTGATGTAGTTGATGGCACCGCCAATCGTCTGCGGGCCGAAACGCACCTGGGCGGCACCCTTCAACACTTCCAGACTGGTGAAACGCTCGATCGGCGGATGATAGTAACTGGCGTTGTCGCCGTAGGGCGCATAGCCGAGCGGCACGCCATCTTCGAGCAGCAGCACCTTGGTGGACCGCACCGGGTTGAGCCCGCGGATGCCGATATTGGGGCGGGCGCCGGCGCCTTCTTCATCGCGCGGGAACAGGCCGGCGACCTGGCGCAGTGCATCATTCACCGTGAACACGCGGCTGCGTTTCAGATCCGTCTCGCTCACCAGCGCGGTCGATCCGGCGATCTGGCCGGCGCGGATGGCATCGCCCACCACGATGATCTCGGTATCGGGCGCGGAATCGCCGGCTGCGGCCGTCACCGCCAGTGATTCGGCGGCCGGCGCAGCGAAAGCCGGAGTGGCCAGCAGCAGCGGGGCCGTTGCCAACAGCACAGCATGGCGGGCCCGCAAAAATGCCCGGAATTGGTGACCGACCATGAAACGCGACCTCTTATTGCAACTCATTCGCAATCGCTTTAGCGGTGGCGCGCGGCAGAGGCAATAATGATCATCAGTCGCAACAAAGATTTTCCAGCCGCCGCCGTTCATCGCCGGTCAAGCCAGCCGGCGGCATTTCCGAATGCCTAATCGGGGAGAGATTCCATGGCACGCACGCTGGCGTCCCGCATCGGCTTGGTCGTTCTGGCCGTCATGGCGCTCGGCGCTGCCGAACCCCGCCTTACCCTCGCCTTCGAACAGGTCGGCGATCCGCGGCCGCAGCGCTTTGCCCTCACCGGCGAGGTGATGGGCAAGGCGCTGGGGCTGGTGATCAGCTGGTCGGACGGTGGCCGTCAACTGCTGCGCTGATCAATCCCCGGCAATCAACGCTTCCGCTTCCGCCGCGCTGCGCGCCGCCAGGATCGCGCGTGCCACCCCCATCGCGTGCCCGGCGCGCAGCATGGCAGCGAGCGCCTTTTGCCGGGCAGCCGGATCATCGCTGCGTTCGCGCGCAAACGGCCCCAGCCGTTTCCTCCGGGCAAAGGCCATCGCCGTGGCCAGCGCCGCCTGCTCATCGGGGGCCTCACCGCGATCAGCCCCGCCGACTCCAGCCGCGTGCAACTGCTCCGTCACCCGGCGATGGCCCAGGCCGCGCGCCGCCATCGCCCGGCTTTTCATGGCCGCAAAAGCGGCATCGTTGACATAACCCAGCTCTGCCAGCCGGTCCGCCAGCGCTTCCAGTGGGGCCGGCTGATCTCCGGCCCAGCCGCGCTCCTTCAGCTTGCGGGCCAGATAGCGCAGCAATTTCCACCGCGTGGTGGCAAAGCGCGCGGCATAGTGCAGGGCCAGATCGCGCAGGCCAGCCTCGTCCAGCGGCGGCGGGACCCGGCGCTCGCCACCGCGCTTTGGGCGGCCATTTCCTTGCTTTTCATTATCCATGCCACTTTCCTGCCACTTTCGGGCCGGAATTTGAACGCCCCCGCGTGCAATAGTCATGGTGTAGAAAATTGACATGCAACGCGGGTCGGGTCGGGCTCTGGCGTTGCGGCAAGGGAGATACCGATGGCCGACACCCCCCAGGCCGCTTCAGCCTCGACGCTGAAACCCACCGCCACCAGCGATGCGCTGCCGCAGCGCCGCTCCAATTTCGCCACGCTCGGTGATGCTCTGGATTACGCCGCGCAGGGGCAGAAGGGCTTCAACTTCCACGATGCCCGCGCCGATCTGGTGCGCGCTTACCCATTTTCCGAACTCGCCGCCGATGCCCACCGCCACGCCGCGCACTTCATTGCCGAAGGCGTGCAGCCCGGTGACCGCATCGCCCTGATCGCCGAAACCGGTGCCGGCTTTGCTGCCGGTGCCGCTGCCGCTGCCGACCAGTTTTGGCGGCCGCGAAGCCTATGTCGATCAGATCCGGGTGCAGCTCACCAGCTGCGATCCGCTGATGCTGCTCTCCCCGCCCGGCCTTCACGATATGGTGAAGGATGCCGCCACCGGCCTGTGTGCCGCCCATGATTGGGACGAGTGGTTCAGCGGCGAAGCGCCCGACGTCACCCTGCCCAAGGCCAAGCCGACCGACATCGCCTATCTGCAATATTCGTCGGGCTCCACCCGCTTTCCGCACGGCGTTGCGGTCACCCACGAAGCGCTGCTGGCCAATCTTTCGGCCCACGCCACTTGCACCCATGCCGCCGAAGGCGACCGGGTGGTGAGCTGGCTACCCTGGTATCACGACATGGGCCTGGTCGGCTGCATGCTCGCGCCAATGTCCAACCAGGTGTCGGTCGATTATCTCGCCACCGAAGATTTCGCCCGCCGCCCGCTGTCGTGGCTCACGCTGATCAGCCGCAACCCGCACAACACGCTCAGCTATTCGCCCACCTTCGGCTACGACATCTGCGCCCGCCGCATCTCGCCGTCGATCCCGGTTGCCGAACGCTATGACCTGTCGCGCTGGCGCGTTGCCGGCAACGGGGCGGACATGATCCGCCCGGAAGTGATGCAGGCCTTCGTCGATACCTTCGCGCCGGCCGGTTTCAAGGCCAGCGCTTTCCTGCCCAGCTATGGTCTTGCCGAAGCAACGCTGGCCGTGACCATCATGCCGGTGGGTGAAGGCATCCAGTGCGACCTGATCGATGAGCGCACCCTGTCGGGCGCCACCGAGCCGCGCGCTGAACACCGCCTGCCCACCCGGTATCGCGCCATCGTCAACTGCGGCAAGGCCGTGCCCGGACTGACCATCGAAGTGCGTGACGAAAACGGCAAGCTGCTGCCCGACCGCAAGATCGGCCGCGTATTCGTGAAGGGCCTCGGCATCATGGCCGGCTATTTCCGCGATCCCGAAGCCACCGCCGCCTGCATGAAGGACGGCTGGCTCGACACCGGCGACATGGCCTACATGAAGGACGGCTCACTCTATATTGTCGGCCGCGCAAAGGACATGATCATCATCAACGGCAAGAATCACTGGCCGCAGGACATCGAATGGGCGATCGAGCAGCTGCCCGGCTTCAAGGCCGGCGACATTGCCGCCTTCTCGGTCACCACCCCGTCGGGTGAGGAGGCGCCTGCCGTGCTGGTGCAGTGCCGCACCAGCTGCAACGATGAACGCATCAAGCTGCGCGACGCCATCAAGACCAAGGTGAAGGCGATCACCGGCATGAGCTGCGTTGTCGAACTCGTTCCGCCGCGCACCCTGCCGCGCACCTCGTCGGGCAAGCTGAGCCGGTCGAAGGCGCGATTGCAGTATCTGTCGGGTGAAATTCAGCCGTTTGAAATTGCGGCTTAAAGCGCCGCGCTGTCAGCGTCGCGCCAGCCGATGACCGAAATCACCGCGCCCGGCGCGCTCCCCCCGATCGCCCTCACCGGCGCCACCGGCTTCGTCGGCCGCCGCGTCGTGGCGCTCGCCAATCGCCCCGTGCGCGCCCTCACCCGCCGGCCGCAGCCGCCGCAGCCCGGCGTTGAATGGGTGCTGGGCGATCTTGATGATACAAACGCGCTGGCCCGCTTGTGCGAGGGCGCGGCGGCCGTGCTGCACATCGCCGGGGTGGTGAACGCGGCCGATGAAGCCGGCTTCGTCGGCGGCAATGTCACTGGCACCGCCAATGTGCTGGCCGCCGCCGCTGGCGTGCCACGCTTCGTCCATGTCTCCAGCCTCGCCGCACGCGAACCGCGGCTTTCACTGTATGGCGCATCCAAGGCGCAAGGCGATACCCTCGTGATGGCCAGCACCCTTGATTGGGTGATCGTGCGCCCGCCCGGCGTCTATGGCCCCGGCGATGCCGAGATGCGCGATCTGTTCAGCGTGGCGCGCTTCGGCCTGGGCCTGGCTCCCGGCCGGCCTGGCGCCCGCATCAGCCTGATCCATGTCGACGATCTGGCCCGCGCCCTGCTGGCCCTCGCAAACGCCGGCCCATCCCGCGATATCCTGGAAATCGATGATGGGTTCGGCGGCTATACTCACGGCCAGCATGCCAGCGCGATGGCCCGCGCGTTGGGACGCAGCCGTGCGCGCATGATCCCGATCAGCAACCGGCTACTCGGCCTTGCGGCCAGCGTGGCGACCCTGATGGCCGGCTGGAAAGGCGAACTGCCCAAGCTCAGCCGCGACCGCGCCTTCTATCTTGCTCATCCCGATTGGGTGGCGCGCAGCGGCAATGAACGGCTCGGCGCCATCTGGCAGCCGCAGATCGGGCTGGATGCGGGCATGGCCGATACAGTGCGCGATTACCGGCAGCGCGGCTGGCTATAGCCCCAGCGCCGTCTGGAGCAGGAACACGACAAAGGTGGCGATCAGCCCGCCGATGATCACGCGATAACCCCAGCCCAGATATTTATACTTCTTCTGCGCTAGCACCTGGCCCAGTTGATAGACATCGCGGGCCATGGCCACCTGGATGGCATGATCATCGGCGTTGGTGCGCTCCATCCAGTCAATCCAGTCTGCCTCGCTCAATTGGATGAAACCGCCGAAGAACAACAGGTTGGGAGGTGCTGCCGGCCCCTTCCCACCACCCAGCTTGGGCAGCACCGCCAGCATGCACAGCACCGCGGCCAGCCCGGACGACGCCGCCAGCACCAAAAGCGCCGGATTGGTCGCGGCTTCCTTAACCACCAGCGCAAACACCACCGAATTGACCCCGATGATGATGCTGGCCTTCTGATCGGCCATCGCCGACAGCGTGACATGGTGCTGCTGCATGGTGCGCAGCAGATGGATGGCGTTGGCGTGGCTGGCACCCGGAAGCGGCGGCGGAGCGCCCTCGGTTGTCGCGTCTATACTGATGTCGGTTGTTTCCCCCATGTGCGGCATCATGGCACCGACGCCCGCACTCCGCAATTTGGCCATGATGTGAGGGCAAGAGACCAAAAAGCCTATCATTGGAGCCTTCATGACCGACCGCGCAACCGTTTACGCCCGCATCATCGAACTGATCGAGCCGCTGAACACCAAGAAGGTGGCACTCACCGAAGCCGCCAGCTTTGCCGGCGACATGGAAATGGACAGCCTGACCGTGATGGACCTTGTCGCCAGCATGGAAGACGAATGGGACATCATGATCCCGCTGAACCTGCTGCCAGATCTGGAAACCATCGGCCAGGTTGCCGATGCCGTGGCCGGGCTGGTCGCCAAGAAGGGTTGAGGCAATGACAAATCCTCCTGTCCTCGATCTTCTCGCCAAATATGATCCGCTGATCGCCGAACACGCCGGACTGCTCTCCACCGGCATCCGCGATCCGTTCGGCATCGTGATGGAAAAGGTGCTTTCCCCCACCGAAGCCATCATCAAGGGCCGCCACACCATCCTGCTCGGTACCTACAACTATATGGGGATGACCTTCGATGCCGACGTCATCGAAGCCGGCCGGCAGGCGCTCACAGATTTCGGTGCCGGCACCACCGGCAGCCGCGTCTTGAATGGCACCTATCAGACCCACGCCGCCTGCGAAGACGCCCTGAAAGACTTCTATGGCATGTCCCACGCCATGGTGTTCTCCACTGGTTACCAGGCCAATCTCGGCATGGTTTCCACGCTGGCCGGCAAGGGCGATTTCATCATCCTCGATGCCGACAGCCACGCCAGCATCTATGATGGCTGCAA
>NZ_CAMCWT010000029.1:0-34640 GCF_945882885.1 Sandarakinorhabdus limnophila DSM 17366 | reverse complement strand
CCACGCCAACGTCCACAATCACTTCAATCTCGAACGCCACATCGTCGATCGCCAAACCTTCAAAGAACGCCGCTCAGCCGCACTGGCCGAGTGGCAATCGCTTGCCAGCTAAGCGTCGCACGCAAAGCCCGAGCTGCATCTTCGAGAGATGAGTTCGCACAAGACTGACAGCACCTGGCCAGGCTATGCTGCGGCTATGATTCGTCGCTCCATCATCGCTGCCGCGCTTGCCGGCTTGTCGCTGCCCCTGTCCGCGCAGGAGGCGGCGCCACCACCGTCGCCGCCTGTCGAACCGGCGACAGTGAAGGTGGTGATGACCACCGAACTTGGCCCGATCACCATAGCGCTGGAAACCGAGCGCGCGCCGGTCACTGCCGGCTATATCCTCAAACATGTCGATGAAAAGCGGCTCGATGGCGCTGCCTTCTATCGGGCCTACAAGATCACGCCCGATGGCAGCATTGGCCTGGTGCAAGCTGGCATCCAGGATGGCCGCAAACTGCTGCCCCCGGTGGCCCATGAACCGACGACGACCACCGGTCTTACTCATGATGAAGGCGCTGTCAGCCTCGCCCGCGCGGCGCCCGGCACGGCGCAGGCGCAATTCTTCTTCATCCTCGGCAGCCTGAAGGCGCTGGATGCCAATCCGGCCGGGCCGGGAGACAATCTGGGTTTTGCCGTGTTCGGCCGTGTGACCGAGGGCATGGACGTAGTGCGCAAGATCCTGAACGTGCCCATTTCCGCCACCAAGGGCGAAGGCGTGATGAAAGGGCAGATGATCGAAGCGCCGGTGAAGATCATTAGTGTGAACCGGCTGATCCCGTTGCCGAAACCGCCCGCCAAACCTGTCGCGAAGCCGCCTGTGAAGAAGCCGCTGCCGAAACGCCGCTGATCAAACGTATGGCGGCGCGTGCCAGCCCTTGGGCGAGGCGGTGAAGATCTCGCAGCCGGTTTCGGTGATGCCGATGCTGTGTTCAAACTGGGCCGAAAGTGAACGGTCACGCGTCACCGCCGTCCAGCCATCATCCAGCACCTTCACCGCCGGGCCGCCACCATTGATCATCGGTTCGATGGTGAAGAACATACCGGGCTTCAGCACGACACCGCGCCCCGGCTTGCCGACATGCACCACGTTGGGCGCCGTGTGGAAATCCTGGCCCAGCCCGTGCCCGCAGAAATCGCGCACCACGCTGAAGCGGTTCCGCTCAGCATGGGTCTGGATGGCGTGGCCCACGTCGCCCAGCGTCTTACCGGGCCGAGCCTGTTCGATGCCCATCATCAAGCATTCATGCGTCACTTCCACCAGCTTGCGCGCCTTCAATGGCACATCGCCCAACAGGAGCATGCGGCTGGTGTCGCCATACCAGCCGTCCACCACCACGGTCACATCGATGTTGACGATATCGCCGCTCTTCAATTTTTTCGGCCCCGGAATGCCGTGGCAAACGACATGGTTCACGCTGGTGCACAGCGAGTGCGAGAAGCCGCGATAGAAAACGGTGGCTGAGGCGGCTCCCGCGGCGCGCACGAATTCCCACGCCATCGTGTCGAGATCGATGGTCGCCACTTCGGGGAGCACATGCGGGGTCAGATGGTCCAGCACCTCGGCGGCCAGCCGGCCAGCCTTGCGCATCCCTTCAAAGGCCGCCGGCCCATGCAGGCGCAGTTGGCCCTCGTGTGGGTCCATCACCGTGGTATAGAGCGCTTGCGTCATATCCACGCCTGTAGGGTTTCAGGCCGGCAAAGTCCATCTTCACCATGGTCACGGCCGCCGCCCTGCGCTAAGTCCGGGCGCATGAACGAACCGAGTCACACGCAGGCGGGGCGCATCTACACCGCCGCTCTCGTCATCATCGGCGACGAGATATTGTCCGGCCGCACGCAGGACGCCAACACCGCCTATCTGGCGAAATGGCTGGGCGTGCAGGGCATCCGCCTTAAGGAAGTGCGCGTTGTCGCCGACGAGATGGATGCCATTGCCGAAGCCGTGAACGCCCTGCGGGTGAAGCACGACTATCTGTTCACCACCGGCGGCATCGGCCCGACGCACGACGATATCACCGTGGATGCCATCGCCGCCGCGCTCGGCCTTGATGTCATCATCCACCCCGATGCCCGCGCCATTCTGGCCGCGCACTATGGCGACCAGCTCACCGATGCCCGCCTGCGCATGGCCCGCACACCGGCTGGTGCCAGCCTGATCGAGAACCCGCGCACCAAGGCGCCGGGTATCCGCGTGGAAAACATCTTCATCATGGCCGGCGTGCCGATGATCACGCAGGGCATGCTGGCCTGGCTGGATGGCCAGTTGCCGGGCGGCGCCCCGGTGTTGTCGCGCAGCGTGGGTGCGTGGACGCAGGAGAGCAAGGCCGCCGAGATATTGAAGCGCACCGAGAAGGATAATCCCGGCGTGCAGATCGGCTCCTACCCGTTCTGGCGCGAAGGCAAGACCGGCGCCAATTTCGTCATGCGCTCCACCAGTGATGCGCAACTGGCCGAGGTGGCGCAAAAGCTGATGGCAACCCTGTCGGAAGCTGGTATCATCGCAGTTGACGGAGAGCTGTGAGGGTCAACATGGCAATCGTTCGCTGGGTCTTTCTCGCCGTGGTGGCGGTGTTGTTCATCTTGTTGGCGGTGTCCAACTGGACACTCGTCGATTTCGTTCTGCCCGACGGCACGCCCGCGGCGCTGCCGTTTCCGCTGCTGCTCGGCATCGCCTTCCTTGCCGGCTTGATCTCCACATGGATCTGGCACGTGTTGCTGCGGCCCTTGGCTGAAAGCCGGCGCGTGCGCCCGGCCCGGGTCGAGCATGCCCAGGTGGCCGCCCCGGTTACTTCCCCCGCCAGCGGAGCCTGACCCCATGAGCAATCCGGTATTCGTGGCGGTCGATACGCCCGATGTCGCCGCTGCGCGCGCGCTGGTCGCTGCCGTTGCGCCGCATGTTGGCGGGGTAAAGCTCGGCCTCGAATTCTTCTGCGCCCATGGCCGGGCCGGCATTGCCGCTGTCATGGAAGGCCAGTCGTTGCCGCTGTTCCTCGATCTCAAACTCCACGACATTCCCAACACCGTGGCCGGCGCCGTGCGCAGCCTCGCGCCGCTGGCCCCTTCCATCCTCACCGTCCACGCCGCCGGGGGCCACGCCATGCTGGCCGCAGCTCGCGCTGCCGCGCTGCCCGGCACGCACGTGGTGGCCGTCACCGTTCTCACCAGCCTGGATGATGCTGATTTGCTTAGTGCCGGTGTGCCCGATGGTGCTGCCACCCAGGCTGCGCGCCTCGCCCGGTTGACGCGCGGGGCAGGGTTGAATGGTATCGTCTGCTCGCCGCATGAAGTCGCCGCCGTGAAGGCTGAATGGGCCGATGGCCTGTTCGTCGTGCCCGGCGTCCGCCCGGCCGGCAGCGATGCTGGCGATCAGAAGCGCGTGATGACGCCCGCCGAGGCTCTCAAGGCCGGAGCCGGCGTCCTCGTCATCGGCCGCCCGATCACGTCAGCCCCCGATCCGGCCGCTGCGGCTGCTGCGATCGCAGCCAGCCTGTGACGCCCTTCAAGATCTGCGGGCTGTCCACGCCGGAAACCGTGGATGCCTCGGTCGCAGTTGGCGCGGCGCATCTTGGGTTCAATTTTTTTGCGCCCAGCCCGCGCTTTGTCGAACCGGGCGCCGCCGCGTCGCTGATCGCCCGCGTGCCTTCTGGGGTGGGCCGGGTTGCCGTGCTGGTGGCGCCGGATGATGCGCTGGTGGCCGCCGTGATAGAAGCCGGCATCACCATATTGCAGCTGCATGATGCCGGCGCAGAGCGGGTGGGTGAACTGAAATCGCGGTATAATCTGCCGGTGTGGCTGGCGGCGGGGGTGAAGACCCGCGACGATATCCGCAGCGCAGAGAAGGCCGCAGGCCCGGCTGATCTGTTGCTCCTCGATGCCAAAGCGCCTAACGACGCTCCGCTTCCGGGCGGCAATGGGCTGGCCTTTGATTGGCAGTTGCTGATCGATACCCGGCCGGGACGGCGCTTTGGCCTGGCCGGCGGGCTTGGTATAAACAATGTCGCAGATGCCATCTGTCGGGTGGCGCCGGCGTTGGTGGATGTGGCATCAGGTGTGGAAGAGAGTGCAGGGGTGAAATCAGTGGACAAGATCAGGGCTTTTGCCAGCGCCGTTAGGGCCGCATGAGCGTGCCTGAAGGCTCCCTGCGCGCCGGCCCGGATGCGAATGGCCACTTCGGTGAATTCGGCGGGCGTTACGTCGCTGAAACGCTGATGCCGCTGGTCCTGGAACTGGAACAGGCCTATATCGCCGCCAAGGCCGATCCGGCGTTTCAGGCTGAGCTCGACGATCTGCTCAAGCATTATGTCGGCCGGCCCAGCCCGCTGTATTACGCTGAACGCCTGACCGACGAACTGGGCGGCGCAAAGATCTACCTGAAGCGCGACGAGCTCAATCACACCGGCGCGCACAAGATCAACAATTGCATCGGCCAGATCCTGCTCGCCCGCCGCATGGGCAAGACGCGCATCATCGCCGAAACCGGCGCCGGCCAGCACGGCGTGGCCACTGCCACCGTGGCGGCGCGCTTTGGCCTGCCGTGCACCATCTTCATGGGCGCCCGCGATATCGAGCGCCAGGCGCCGAACGTGTTCCGCATGAAACTGCTGGGTGCCGAGGTGAAAGCGGTGGAAAGCGGCAGCCGCACGCTGAAGGACGCCATGAACGAGGCGCTGCGCGATTGGGTGACCAACGTGCACGACACCTTCTACATCATCGGCACGGCAGCCGGCCCGCACCCCTATCCGGAACTGGTGCGCGATTTCCAGACGGTGATCGGCAAGGAAGCCCGCGCCCAGCTTCTTGAGCGGGAAGGGCGCTTGCCCGATCTGCTGGTGGCCTCGATCGGCGGCGGTTCCAACGCCATCGGCCTGTTCCACCCCTTCCTGGATGACAGGGATGTGCGGATCGTCGGCATCGAAGCATCTGGCAAAGGCCTGACCACGCACGAGCACGCCGCATCGCTGGCCGGTGGTCGCGCCGGGGTTCTGCACGGCAACAAGACCATGCTGCTGCAGGATGAAGACGGCCAGATCACCGAAGCGCACAGCATTTCGGCCGGCCTGGATTATCCCGGCATCGGTCCGGAACATGCCTGGCTGCACGCCATCGGCCGCGTGGAATATCAAAGCGCGACCGACGCCGAAGCGCTGGAAGGCTTCCAGTTGCTGTGCCGCACCGAAGGCATCATCCCGGCGCTGGAGCCGGCCCACGCCATTGCCGCCATCGCCCGCATCGCGCCGACGATGGCCAAGGATCAGATCATCATCGCCAACCTGTGCGGCCGCGGGGACAAGGATATCTTCACCGTCGCAGCCGCATTGGGAGTGACGATGTGAGCGACCGCCTGGCCACCCGCTTCGCCGCCTGCGCCGCGCAGGGCCGCGCCGCGCTGATTACCTTCGTGACCGCTGGCGATCCCGATCTTGCCACCAGCGCCGAAATCCTCGCCGCATTGCCGGGCGCGGGAGCCGACGTGATCGAAATCGGCATGCCGTTCACCGATCCGATGGCCGATGGTCCGGCGATCCAGCGCGGCAACCTGCGCAGCCTTGCTGTCGGCACCACGCTTCGCAAGCTGTTGGCGATGGTCACGGATTTCCGCAAAGCCGATAATGCCACGCCGATCGTGCTGATGGGCTATTTCAACCCGATCCTCGCCTTTGGGCCCGAACGTTTTGCCGCTGCTGCCAAGTCGGCCGGAATCGATGGCTGCATCGTTGTCGATCTGCCGCCCGAAGAAGGCGGCGAACTGGCGCCCGCGCTGGCCGCGCACGGCCTGCACCTGGTGCGGCTGGCGACCCCCACGACTGATGCCCATCGTCTGCCCACCGTGCTCAACGGCGCATCGGGCTTCCTCTATTATGTCGCGGTGGCCGGCGTCACCGGCGCCAATAGCGCAGCCGCCACCGATGTTGCCGAAGCTGTGGCCCGCCTGAAAGCGTCGACCAGCCTGCCGATCGCGGTGGGCTTTGGTGTGCGTACCCCCGATCAGGCCGCCGCCATTGCCACCCACGCCGATGCCGTGGTGGTGGGCAGCGCCATTGTCGATGCGATTGGTGCCGCCGCCGAAGAACGCGCCAACGATATTCCCGCCCGCGTTGCTGCCCAGGTGGCGGCGCTGGCCCAGGCCGTCCGCACGGCCCGTACGGAGAAAGCCGCATGAGCTGGATCACCCGCACCCGCCAACAATTGACCGGGTTCCTCGCCCGCCGCGACACGCCCGACAATCTGTGGACCAAGTGCAAGAATTGCGGCGCCATGGTCTACACCAAGGAATGGGAAGACAATGGCAGCGTCTGCCCGCGCTGTGATCATCATGATCGCATCGGGCCCAACGCGCGTTTCACCCATTTGTTCGACGGCGATTATCGTGTGCTGCCGGCGGCGAAGGTCGCGGAAGATCCGTTGAAGTTCAAGGATCAGAAGAAATATACCGATCGCCTGCAGGCCGCCCGCACCGCCACCGGTGAACCCGAAGCCATGATGATCGGCGATGGCCAGATCATGGGCCAGCGCGCCATTGTGGGCGTGCAGGATTTCGCCTTCATGGGCGGATCGATGGGCATGGGCGTGGGAGAGGCGTTCCTGGCCGGCGTGGATGCCGCGCTGGCCGCCAAGGTGCCCTATATCGTTTTCACGGCCGCCGGCGGCGCGCGCATGCAGGAAGGCATATTGTCTCTCATGCAGATGCCGCGCAGCACGGTTGGCATTCAGATGCTGAGCGAAGCCGGGCTGCCCTATATCGTAGTGCTCACTGATCCGACCACCGGCGGCGTGACCGCCAGCTATGCCATGCTGGGCGATATCCAGATTGCCGAGCCGAACGCGCTCATTGGCTTCGCCGGCCAGCGCGTGATCGAACAAACGATTCGCGAGAAACTGCCCGAGGGCTTCCAGCGCGCCGAATATCTGCTCGAACATGGCATGCTCGACATGGTGGTGCACCGCCGCGACCTGAAGGAAACCCTGGGTCGTCTTATCACTCTGCTGATGGCGCGCCCGAAAAAGGTTAGCGGCGCCGCGTGAGCCTGCCGCCCCCTCCACCCGGCGCGCGCATGCCGCCGGCGCGGTCTGACAACCCGCGCCTGGATGCCTTGCTCCGCAAGGCGCACGATCTGCATCCCACCGAGATCGATCTCACGCTCGGTCGCCTCGAACGCCTGCTCGGCGCGCTCGGCAATCCGCACCACCGCTTGCCACCGGTGTTCCATGTCGCCGGCACCAACGGCAAGGGCAGCACCTGCGCCATGCTGCGCGCCTGCCTGGAAGCCGAAGGCCGGCGCGTGCATGTCTATTCCAGCCCGCACCTCGTCCGCTTCAACGAACGGATCCGGCTCGCCGGCCAGCTGATCGACGATGATGCGCTGATTGTGCTGCTGAACGACGTCATCAAACGCAACGGCGAAGCGCCGATCACCTTCTTTGAACTCACCACGGCGGCGGCCTTCCTGGCCTTTGCCACGGTGGAGGCCGATGCCTACATCATCGAGGTAGGCCTGGGCGGGCGCATGGACGCCACCAACATCATCCCCAGCGCACTGGTTTCGGGCATCGCCCAACTGGGGCTGGATCATACGCAATGGCTCGGCCCGACCATATTGGATATCGCCCGCGAAAAGGCCGGCATTGCCCGCAAGGGCGTGCCGCTGGTCACCGGCCGTCACCCTGCTGCCGTCACCGCCCGCATTGCTGAAGTGGCGGGCCTGGCTGGCGCCAAGCTGTTGATCCGTGGGCAGGATTGGGATGCGGCGACCTATGAGGGGCAGCTGCATTATCGCGACGAAGCCGGCAAGCTGGCCGTGTCGTTGCCGCGCTTGGCCGGCATCCACCAGCACGACAATGCCGCGTTGGCCATCGCGATGCTGCGTGCGCAGACGGCGCTGCCCGTGAAGGATGCCGCCTATCGCGCTGGCATGGGCTGGGTGGAATGGCCAGCGCGCCTGCAGAAACTGGAAAGCGGGCCCTTGTGGTCATTGCTGCCGGCGGGCAGCAGCCTGTGGGTTGATGGCGGCCACAATCCCGCCGCCGGCCGCGCCCTGGCCGAAAGCGTGCGGCCCTTGCTGCAAACCGGCCAGCGCTTGCTGCTGGTAACGGGCATGCTGGCGGCCAAGGATGCCGAAGGCTTTCTGAAGAGCTTTGCCGGCATGGCATCGGCGCTTTATGCGGTGCCGGTGCCGGGCCACGCCGCCCATGATCCCGCGCAGTTGGCCGCCACCGCATCAGCCATGGGCATGGCCGCCGTGACCGCGCCCGATCTGACCAAAGCGCTGCGCGCCATCGCGCGCAACAGTGAAAGCCCGCCGCTGGTGCTGGTCACCGGATCGCTGCACCTGGCGGGCCGCGCGCTGGAACTGAACGGCAATCTGCCGAACTGAGCCTGGCCTAGGGTCGCCGCACCAGCATCGTTACCATCGCCAGCCACGGCACTTCGGCCAGCACCTGCTGGCGCGCGCCTGGCGTTGTGGGCAGCAGCTGGATGCGGCTGCCGTCCACCGCGATCAGGCGGCCAAAGGCAAAGCGGCCGGCGGGGCGCGGCGCCAGCACGTCGCGATTGATGGCGCGGCCGAACTGGGCGGGGGCAAGGCGTTGCGCCCAGAGTTCGTCCCCGTTGCGATAATCGCCCTGGGCGGTTTCCACCACCATGCCGATCAGATCGGGTTGCGGCTGCGGCGGCAGCAATGTGCGTGGCCGTTCGGGGGCATCGGCGCCATTGCTGCCGATCAGTGCCGCCACCGGCACGTCCGCCCGATCGGGCAGGGTAACCAGGCTGGAGGCCGGCACCGCCATCGCGGCAGCGATGCGCTCCAGCCAGTCGATGGAAACGGTGCGCATGCCGGTTTCCAGCCGCCCGATGGTTTGCGGCGTGGTGGGCGGATCGCAGGCGGCCGCAACATCGGCCAGCGTGAGGCCGTGCGCCTTTCGAACATCACGGATACGAGTGAGCATGGATCAAATAACCTCTCTGGTTATTTCTGTCCTACAATCCCTCTCCTGTGCAAGGTGTAATCCATCATCAACGTGCCGCAACGGAGAAAAGCCGATGGCTCGCCATGCACAGGAAATCACCCCGGACATCCCACCACCGACCGAAAATCGCCTGCTCGCCACCCGCATCCTGCCGGCACCCGATATAATCGATCGCGCCCGAGTGACGGTGAATCTGGCCGAATCGCCGCTGGTCTGGTTGGCGCGGCGTGGCCATGTCTCGCCGATGCAACTGCTGGCAAGCGAACGGCTGCGCGCCGATTTCTACCATGCGCAATTGGGCCCGCGCGTGACGATGCGCTGGGATCCGCTGCCTGCAGCCGCGCGCGGGCAGGGCGGCCCGCCCGATCTTTCGAGGGGACAGATCGCCGCCAAGCGCCGGTTCGAGGCAGCGGTTGCCGCCTGCGGCCCCGGCCTTTCCGATATCGCCTGGCGGGTGATCTGTCAGGGCGAAGGCCTTGAAGCGGCCGAACGTGCGCTGGGCTGGCCAGTGCGGGCCGGAAAACTCGTGCTGCAACTGGCGCTTGATCGCCTGGTCAGCCATTATAGGCTTCAATCATCGGAGTAAGCACCATGCGCCGCCTCACCCTCTTCCTGCCGCTCCTCGTTCTCGCGGCCTGCGGGCCCAAAACGGAATCACTGGGCCGGGTGGGCGGCGCGCCGCCGTCGCTGATGCTTTCTACCCGTCTGCTTACGGCGGAAGGCAACAGCTTGGGCGAAGTGGAATTGCTGCAAATGGCTGAAGGCGTGCAGCTGATCGCCACGGTGAAGGGCTTGCCAGCGGGCCAATATGCCATGCACCTGCACGGCGTGGGCCGCTGTGTTGGCCCGGATTTCACCAGCGCCGGGCCGCATTTCAATCCGGCGGGCAAGCAGCACGGCCGGGATAATCCGATGGGCGCCCATGCCGGCGATCTGCCCAATCTGGCCGTGACCGAAAAGGGTATCGGAGAGATGAGCTTGTTGTTGCCCGGGCTCCGCCTCGCCGATGGCGATACGCCGCTGCTCGATGCTGATGGCGCGGCGGTGGTGCTGCACGCCAAGGCCGATGATTATCGCAGCGATCCTGCCGGCAATGCCGGTTCCAGAATCGCATGTGGGGAAGTGCGGAAAACAGATGGGGCGACTGACGGGGCTTGAACCCGCGACCTCTGGTACCACAAACCAGCGCTCTAACCAGCTGAGCTACAGTCGCCACGACAAACCTGCCGGGAGGCGCGGGATAGACGAGGGCGGGGCCAGAGGCAAGCCAGAAGTTCCGCGCGCCAGTTCATGAATGACCGTTGCGTCGAACAGAAATTTTATTACATTATCGCGCAATGAAATCCTGTCAGTTGGAGCAGAGCTGATGACCGTTGCCGCCCCCGCTGCCCGTTTTGCGACCGTTCAACTGGCTGCCCTTGATGCTGCCGGCGCGCCGGGGTTCGACGCGCATGAACGCGTGGCGCTGGTGAAGGATGCGGCCACCGGCCTGCATGCTATCGTCGCCATCCATTCCACCCATCTCGGTCCGGCGGCCGGTGGCGTGCGGCGCTGGGCCTATGCCAGCGAGGCCGCGGCGCTCACCGATGCGCTGCGCCTGTCCCGCGGCATGAGCTACAAGAATGCCATGGCGGGGCTCAAGGCGGGCGGCGGCAAGGCAGTCGTAATCGCTGACGCGCCCAAGACGGAAGCGCTGCTGGAAGCCTTTGGTGATGCCATCGCCGCGCTCGGCGGCCGTTATCTGACCGCCGAGGATGTGGGCATGAGCGATGCCGATATGGTGGTCGTTTCCCGTCGCACCCCGCATGTGGCCGGGTTGCCGGTGGCGGCCGGCGAAGTGGGCGGCAATCCGGGGCCGTTCACGGCGCGGGGCGCGCTGGCCGGGCTGAAGGCTGCGGTGCGTCACAAGCTGGGGACCGATCGTGTTGCTGGGCTCCATATCGCTATCCAGGGCGTTGGCAGCGTGGGCGGTGCGCTGGCCCGGGCGCTGGCCGCCGAGGGCGCGCGGCTGACCATCGCCGATGTCGATCCGGCCCGCGCCGCGGCGTTGGCCGCCGAACTGGGCGCGACCCGGGTGGACGTCGCCGCGATCATGGCGGCGAAGGCCGATGTGTTCAGCCCCAACGCGCTGGGCGCGATCCTTGATCAGAACAGCATTGACGCCCTTGACGTGGCGGTGGTGGCCGGTGCCGCCAACAACCAGCTTGCCACGCCGGAAGACGGTGCCCGGCTGGCGGCGCGCGGCATCCTTTATGCTCCTGATTACGTCATCAACGCTGGCGGAATCATCTCGGTCGTGGCTGAATATCTGGCAAAGACCGAAGGGCACAAGGTGACGCTGGCGGAGGTGAACGCGCAGGTGGATGCCATCGGCCCGCGCTTGGCCACCCTGTTTGCGGAGGCCGATGCCAGCGGGCTGGCGACGGAGGTGGTGGCGGACCGCACGGCGCAGGCGTTGATCGGGCGCTGAACCGCCTTCAATAATCCTTCTTCCAACGCACGCTGCCTGATGTGCCGCCCAGCGTCGCCACCTGGCTGAGCACTGACAAGGTGCGGGTCAGCCCGATCTCGATGCTGGTGGCGGTGTAACCCTGCGCGTCGGTGGCAAGCTCGACATAGACATTGCGGCCAACATATTGTCCGGCGGCGACCGTGGTGCGCCGGCCGGTGACAACATCGGCGGGCAGGATGCGCAGCCGATCGATGCCCAGGCCCTTGCCCACTGCGCCAATCAGGTTAAAACGGCCGCCGCTGCCCCGCAGGGACGCGAGCGCGCCGGCCAGCTGGATGGCTTCGGGTGCAGACAGATCGGTGACGTTGCTGCCGAACAGCACGCGTGACAGCACTTCATCTTCGGGCAGGGCAGGCACGGAACTGAACTTGATCTGCGGCCGCTGCGCCGTGCCTTCCACATTCAGGAAGGCGGTGAAGCCGTTGCCGGTGTTTTCGGCGGTCACCGCGATGATGGGATCGGGCGGATAGGCGCCTACGAAGCGGATATCGCCGCGGGTGAGCTGAAAACGCTTGCCGGCAAAATCATAATCGCCGCGCACCAGTTGCACCCGGCCGAACAATTCCGGCGTGGTGGCGCCGCCGCGCAGCCGCACATCGGCCTGCCATTCGGAATTGATGCCCATGCCGGTGACCAGCAGGCGGCGATCGGCCTTGATATTGAGGTTGAACAGCCAGCGCGTGGGGGCAACATATTGCACCGTGCGCCGGCCGAGCACGCGGGTGTTCTTCTCCGTCACCTGCAGCACCGGCACATCGGCCACGGCCGTTCGCCCCACCCGATAATCGGCGCGTGACAGGGTAAGCGTCCCCGAAACGACGCCGCCATATTCGTCGGTCGCCAACCGGATGTTGCCGCTGCCTGTGGCGGAAAGATCATCGCGGCCCAGGATGGCGGCGTTGGTCACCATCATGCGGATATCCATCGGAAAGGCGCGCTCATAGCTCAGATCGATGCTGCCCGATCCGCTGATGCTGCCTTGGCCGGATTTCCCGGCAAAGCGGGTGAATTCCAGTTTCGACGCGGTGAAGCGGGCATCCAGGCTGACATCGGTGGCCACCGCGCCGAGCAAGGGCGCTTCCACCCGGCCACCCAGCCCACGGATCCGGCCTGCCACCTGCGGATCGCCCAGCGTGCCTGAAACATCGGCAGCCACCTGCACCGCGCCGCGCACATCCAGCGCGGTAAGGCCGGACAGGCCCCACAGATCCTGCGCCGGCCCGGCATAGCGCAATTGGCCAGTGACGCTGGCATCGAACAGACGGGAAACAAGGTCAGCATCGCCGGCCGGGATCGGGCCCAATCGGGCTTGGGCGCGGCCCTCCACCTTGCCGGCGCGCACGATCACCGCGCGCATCACCGTGCCACCGGCACCCAGTGCGGCATTGAGGCCAACGTCGATCGGGGTGGACGTGGAGGTGATGTTGCTGCGCGACAGGCCGTTCAGTCGCAAGGCCGCCGTGCCGGTGGGGGCGGCATCGCCGGCCTGTGCCAGCGCCAGCGTGCCCGAAACCCGCCCGGCCAGATTGAGCGTGGGATAGGCCAAGCCCACCATCTGCAGCGATACCTTGTCGAGCCGGGCATTGAGCCGCTTCGTCGCGCCCCAATCGCCGGCCACTTCGGCATTGCCCAGCGCGCTGGTGAGCGTGACGGGGGCGAGGTGCCAGCCGGCCGTATCGCGGGTGATCACCGCCGGCCCGGCCAGTTTGGCGGCACGGCCATCATAGTCGCCGCCGCCGCTGATCTGCCAACGGTTGGGCGCGATGGCGCCGGTGAAGGCGAGGTTGAAGGCCTCACCGCTGTTGCCGGACAGGGCAAGGCTCGCGGTGCCAGAACCGCCCTTCATCTGCAGCGTGCCCGTGGCCTTTTCCATCATCAGATTGCCCCGTTCCAATCCGGCCAGATCGAGCGCGGCATCGATATCGGGCCCGCTGGCCGGCAGCAGCACGCGCGCCGCGAGCCGGAGCCGGTCAACCGTGATCGGCGTTGAAAATGGAAGGTTGAGTGAGTCGCCGGCCACAGCCAGTTCCGCCAACTGCACGGCGCCAGCGGCAGACAGTTTGGCGCTGCCGGTAAGGCCTTTGCCGGCCAGCGCCAGCGTGCCGGCGAACGGCCCGGCAGCGGACTGGTCCAGCCGGCCGCTGGCGACAAAATCCGCAGCCGCCAGGCGGTCCAAATCGATTCGTAGTACCGGCGACAGACTGACATCGGCCTTCAAGGTGACCGGCCCCAGCCCCGATTGCGCATCACCATCCACCCGCCAGCCATCGCCGGCCGGATCGATACGGGCCGCCACGGCGGTGAGGCCATAGCCGGGTTTCGCCAGCCGGGCGGTGAAATGCGGCGCGGCGACGGTGCCTTCGCCATCGAGTGCGAATAGCCCCCAATCAAGACTTTTGCCGGAGGAGGCGAGCGTGAAGCGGCCATTTGCCCAACCAGCACGCCCCGCAGCGGCCAGTTTCGGTGATGACAGCACCAGATCCGACAGGGTAACGGCCAGGCCGGGCAGCAGCGCAAAACGCCCGCCCAGCGTGAGGCCGCCGCCGGTAATGCGGGTGAGCCCGCCGGCGGACGGGCGCGCCGCGATCAGGCGGAAATCGCCGCTGCCGGCAACGCTCCGATTGGCGCCAGGTTTCATATTGGCGCGGAAGGCCGCGTCGGCAACGCCCAGTTGCGGCAGCGCCCAACCGCGCACATCGCCCGCCGCGCTCAGCCCCCAGGCGCTGGTGGCCGGCACGAACGACAGGCCGATGCGGGTTGCCAGCGGTCCGCTTGCCAGCTTCAGATCATTGGCTTGCAACTGGCCCTTGGCATAAAGCAGCCGGCCTTCGGCGCGCCATTTGCCGGCCAAAGTCTTCAGTGTGTCGGGCAAGCCGGTGAGGCCCGTAGCGGTGGCGACCAACGGCGCCGACAGGCCCGTTTCGTTCAGATCGGCGATCCCGGCCACAGACAGACCGTTAAGCGCCAACCCGCCCGGCAGCGCCAGCCGCTTCGCCAGCAGCCGCGCATCGATGATGGGCGCCAGCAGCGGGCCGGCGAGGCGTGCGGTGAGCAGGCCGCCATCGACGCCCCAATCCTTGGCGAGCGCGCTGCCCTCCGCCAAGCTCAGCCGTATGTCGGCTTCGGTCCAGCGTTCTTCGGCACGGTCGATCCGGCCAGCCAGGCGGCCGGTGATTTGCCTACCATCCAGCGTCAGTTTCAGTCGGGTCAGATCGCCATCGGGCACCACTTCGGCCACCACAGCCAACCCGCCGGCCAGCGCCTCTTTCGCGGCGCCTCCCAACAGCGGCACCGGATCGATGCGCCCGCGCGCCCCCAACGCCCCGGCCTTGCCCGCCAGCGCCAGATCGGCCAGCGGTGCGGAACCCAGGCTGGCCACCAACTGCCCGGTCCAATCGCGCCAGCGCCCGCGCCCGGTGGCGGTGGCATTGAGCGGCGCTTTCAACCGGGCCAGTGTCGTCACCAGGCCACCGGCTGGCGCTGCCAGCTTGGCGTTGAGCGCGAACTTGTCCCGATCCGGTTCGGCATCAAGGTGCAACGCCAGCGTGTCGCCGGCAGACACTTTGGCATCCAGGTCCACCAGCGCCCGCCCGGCGTGGAGATCAAGCCGGCTTTTGGCGCTCAGCAGGCGCTCCGGCCCGGCAATGCCCTTGGCCACAACCAGCCGGCCCAGTTCCAGTTTGCCGATGCGGATATCGATATCAGGCAGGATGCGTGGATCAGAAACCGGCTTCAGGCGCGGCAGGCGTTCCAGCGTGGCATCGGGGATGATTAGTTCGGCCGCCTCGAAGCGGTTGCTGATCAGCGCCCGCGGCGTCCAGTCGAGCAGCACCCGCGGTGCGCGGGCAAAGCGACCGTCCTGATCGCGCAGTTCCACGCCCTCCAGCGTCGCCTTGCCCCACAGGCTGCCGCTGATCCGCGTCACGTGGAGCGAAATGCCGTTGGCCAGGCTGAACCCGGCCAGCCGCCGTGCCGTCCAGTCGCGACCGGATTGGGTATCAAGCGCAAAGGGCAGGGCGATGATCACCGCCAGCAACGCCAGAAGCGAAACCAGCAAGATGCGCCACCCGCGCATCAGAACGCCTGCCCTATGGAGACATAGAACACCAACCGGGGGTCCCCCTTTTGCGGATTGACTGGTGTGGCGATGTCCACTCGCACCGGGCCAAAGCCGGTGTAGAAGCGAGCGCCAATGCCCGCGCCCAGCGACAGCCGATCAAAGGCCGGGGTGGTGCCGGTGGAAACCTCGCCGGCATCGACGAACGCCACGATGCCCAAGTCCTGGCCCAGCGCCTGGAAGCGATAGCGGGCTTCCACCACCAGTTCGGTGAGGCTGTTGCCGCCGGTGGGAACATTATCGGCATTGCGCG
The DNA here is from genome assembly GCF_945882885.1 of Sandarakinorhabdus limnophila DSM 17366. Lineage (GTDB taxonomy): Bacteria > Pseudomonadota > Alphaproteobacteria > Sphingomonadales > Sphingomonadaceae > Sandarakinorhabdus > Sandarakinorhabdus limnophila_A. Next base: position 18,749 of record NZ_CAMCWT010000029.1, on the reverse strand, counting down.
GGCCAACGCCCTGGAACACATAACCGCGCACCGACCCGCCACCGCCGGCATAGAAGCGCCGGTCCGGCGCGATCACGCCGCGATTGGCGCCAACGATACTGCCGAGGTGGAAGCGTCCCGCGAGCACCAGGCTGTCGCCAATCGGCTTGTAGGCGGTCACTTCGAATTGGGCCTTGAGATAATTGAAATTGCTCTGGTCTCTGAGCGTGAATTCCGGGCTGAGGCGCGTGGTCAGCCGGAAGCCCCGGGATGGGTTGAGCAGATCATCGGACCGGTCCCAGGTGACGCTGGCCGGTACTGCCAAAACCGTGAAGGTGCGGCGCGGGTCGCCCGGCACCGAACGGTCGCGTTGGCTGGTGATCAGCGCCTGGGCGCCGATGCTCCAGGTCCAGTCTTTCTGCCAGAGGATGTTGGATTCGCGCGCCAGTGCCGCCGAAATGCCCAGCGTTTCGGCGGCAAAGGCGAATTGCTGGCTGGCGGTTAAGCCGCCGGCAACCAGCAATTGCCGATCGCGCTGGCCGAAATTGCGCTTGCGCAGTTCCACCTGCGCCACCTGCTCGCGCTGCGCGGCAACGGCACGGGCGGTGAAGGCGCCTTCGGGCGGGAACAGGTTGCGGTGGGTCCAGCTGCCTTCGGCGCGCACGCCCTGGCCGGTGGAAAAACCGCCGGACAGGGCGATGGTGCGCATCGGTGCGGCTTCGCTGTTGATGTCGAGATTGACCGTCTGTGTGCCATCCTCGCATGCGGCGCCTTCGCCAGGCTTGATCGCCACCGCGCTGAACAGTCCGGTTTGCAACAGTGCACGGCGCAGATCCTCGCGGCCGGCGTTGCTGTAGCGGTCACCGGGCTTGAAGCGGGGGAGCAGGGCGACATGCTTTTCGTCCATGCCCTTCACGCCATTATCGATGCGGATGGCGCCAAACACGCCGCGGCGGCCAAGATCGACATTTTGCACCAGCGTGGCGTCGCGGCTGGCATGATCGATGGTGATATCGGGCAGCGAAATGCGCGCGAATGGATAGCCGGCATCGGCAAGGCGGATCGGCAGGCCATCCTGCGCCGATTGCACGCGCGCGGCTTCCACTGCATCGCCCACCCGGATCGGCAACAGCCGGCCGACAATGCGGGCGGGATCACTGCTGTTCACGGCACCCGGCGATGCCGTGATGGTGATTTCGCGGAAATTGTAGACGGGGCCGGGCTGGGCAACGACGCGCACGACGCTGGCCGGCGCGGCGGCGGTGCCTGGCGCGATGCTGATGCGGGCCTGGCCACCATAATGACCTATCGAGCGCAGCAGCAAATCGACCAGATCACGGTCTTCGGCGATGCGGCGGCCCAATTGTGCCAGGTTGGTCTCTTCGCCCCGATGCAGCCACAGCGTCGACAGGCCGCGAAACTCATCGTCGAGGCCCAGTTCGGCCAGCCCGCTGACCTCAACGCTGTATCGAACGGCGGCATCCGGAGCATCAGCATCGCCGGAGCTGGTCGAATCGACATCAGGCCACGCCACAGCCTCGCCGCCGGGCAGATCGGGCAGGGGGGCTTTTGGGCCTGGAATATCGTCGGCCACCGGCGGAGCTTCTGGCTCGGCGGCTGGTACTGGCGTTGGGGGCCCAGCAGGCGCAGTTTGGGCCTGCGCGGTTCCGGCCACAGTGGCGAGCAAGAGAGGCAGGAACCGATGCACCATACAGGGTTTACCGGATGGGCAAGACAGCGCAAGGCGCACGCGCCTCTGGCGCTGGCAGTCGCTCTGGTGCAAGGGACTGGGAATGGCGTCTCCCGGCTCTCCTGTTTCGCGTCCACCACAACGTGGCGGCGGTATCTTCATCGCTTTTGGGCTGGTGGCGGGTGCCGTCGGGGGCATGCTCGCCGGGCAGCCGTCTGTAGGGCTGCTGGCAGGGCTGGGCGTGGGTTTATCAGCGGCCGTCCTGCTCGCTGTGCGCGACCGCCGCTGAACACCGCATTGTTCTGGCGTGCGGCTGCGGTATCAAACGGCAGCATTTTCGAGGGATAACGCATGGCAAGCGGCCTGTTTGCATTGCTGGATGATATAGCGGCGATCGCCAAGGTGGCGGCGGCCAGTGTCGATGATATCGGCACCATGGCGGTGTCCAGCCTGGATGATACCGCAGCGGCAGCCGCCAAGGCGGCTGGCGTGCTGGTGGATGATGCCGCCGTCGCCCCGCGCTACGTCGTCGGCTTTTCTGCCGATCGCGAAATCCCGATCGTTGCCAAGATCGCGCGCGGCAGCCTGAAGAACAAGCTGCTGTTCCTGCTGCCCGGCGCGTTGACGCTGTCCTATTTACTGCCCGTTGTCATCACGCCACTGCTGATGGCCGGCGGCGCTTTCCTGTGCTTCGAAGGCGCGGAAAAATTGTGGGAAAAACTCACGCCGCAAGATGAATCCGCCGATGAGGACGCCGCCATGGACCCGGCGACGCGTGAACGCACCATGGTATCGGGCGCGATTCGCACCGACATGATTCTCTCGGCCGAAATCATGGCTATCGCGCTGGGAACGGTGGAACAGGAACCCATCGCCGAACAGGCCGGCGCGCTGTTGGTGGTGGCGCTGGGGATTACCGCCCTGGTTTACGGCGCCGTTGCGCTGATCGTGAAGGCCGATGATTTCGGGGTGTTCCTTGCCCGCAAACGCAATGGCGCCGTGGCGGCGCTGGGGCGCGGGCTGGTGATCGGCATGCCAACGTTCCTGATACTGCTCGGCTGGGTCGGGCTGCTCGCCATGCTGTGGGTGGGTGGCCACATCATCATCGACGGGCTCGCCAAGTTCGGCATCGGCTTGCCTTCTGATCTGCTGCACGCTGCCACCGAGGGCGTGGCAGGCGCGGGCAGCCTTGTCGCCTGGCTGGTTGAGGCAGGCAGTGCCGGCCTGTTCGGCATTGCCGTTGGCGGCATTATCGCCGCAGCCCTGCACGCCATTCCCCGCAAGGGCCATTGATCGGTTTCGTCTTTTCCTGTATTGTGTTCGCAATACACTGGAGCCTCCCCCAATGAAAAATGCCCTTATTGCTATCCTGCTCTGCGGTGCTGCCGTCGCCGCCTGTGATGCCCGGCGCGTCGAGGAGAAGGAAAAGGCCGAAGCGGCCGCGATCAGTGTGGACAAGGATTGGGATGAAGGCGCCGCTGGCGATACCGGCGTGAACATCAAGGCCGACATGGAAAAGGGCGAGGTCGAGCTGAAGCTGCCCGGTGGCATCGCCGGCAAGGTGAGCATCCCGGCCGGCATTGAACCGGATGCGAAGTTCGATCTGGACAGGGTGGGCCGATATCCCGGTGCCAAGCTGACCAGCTTGAATGTGCAGGCCAGTGGCAAGGATGGCGACGGCCGCGGTCAGGTGCTGCTGGGCTTCAGCGCGCCGGGCACGGCAACGCAGGTCGCCAATTGGTATGCCAAGGCCCTGGCCGACAAGGGCCGCACCCCCAGCCGCAGCGGCAACACGCTTACCGGCACCACCGAAGATGGTGACCGCATGGTGATTGCTGTGGAAGATGGCGACACCGGCGTTGCCCGCGGCCGCTTCACCATCAGCGACCGCAAGGGCTGATCCGCTTTAGAGTCTGCGCGCCGCAAAGGTGTCGCAGGTGTTTATCTGCCCGGATTGCAGCCCGGCCTGCAGCCAGCGCATGCGCTGCGCTGACGTGCCGTGGGTGAAGCTTTCCGGGTTCAATCGCGCCCCGGCCTTTTGCTGCAGTGTGTCATCCCCGATGGCCTGGGCAGCGCGCAGTCCTTCTTCGATGTCGCCGGGCTCCAGCAGGTCGCGATTATGGTGCGCCCACACGCCGGCAAGGCAATCGGCCTGCAGTTCCTGCCGCACCGAAAGTGCATTGCCCTGCGCCGGCCCTGACGCGCGGCGGGCCTGCTGCACCTCGGCGGAAATACCCAGCACCGTCTGGATATGATGCCCCACCTCGTGCGCGATCACATAGGCGGCGGCAAAATCGCCGGGGGCGCCAAAGCGGCGCGACAGATCATCGAAGAAGCTGGCATCAAGATAGACCTGTTGGTCTGCCGGGCAGTAGAATGGCCCCATGCCGCTGTCTGCCTGGCCGCAGCCGCTGTTCACGCCGCCTTCGAACAGGTTGAGCTTTGGCCAAGGCAAGGGTTTGCCCAGCTGATCGCGGAACAACGCATCCCAGGTGCGTTCGGTGCTGCCCAGCACCTTGGCGATGAACCGGTCATGCGTGCCATTCAGAGCGGGCGGCGCTGATCGAGCCACCGCCTCCTGGGGCTGGCCAACACCAGGGCCACCAACGCCGGCGCCTTCCACCATGCCGATCATCGCCAACGGGTTCTGCCCGAGCAGCAGTGCGATGACGCCCACCACGATCATGCCGCCGATGCCCAGCTTGCCGTCGCCAATCGGCAGCCGCATGCCACCGCCGCCGCCGCGCTCACCGCGCCGATCAACGATGTTGCTGCTTTCCTGTTCGTCGTCGAGGTTCATGGCCGGCGTCTCCTGGCCGGCAGATTACCGGGTGCGCCCGCCCGGCGCCAGCGCCTCGTTCACCAGCAGGGCAATGCGGCTGCCGGCCTTGGCCACCTGGTCACGCACGCCCGGCGTCGCCTTGGTGATATAAGCGGGCGTCACCATCCCGCGCGGCAGGGTGCGGCGCTGGTCGGCTGCAATCGGGCAGCTGTCAGGGGTGCCTTGCAATTCCGGATAAGCGATCGTGCGCGAGATCTCCCACACGTCGCGCGCCCAAAGCGCCACCCGTGCTGCGGTGTCGGCCGGGCCAGCGGTATAGGCGCGAGCCTGTCCCGGCGTGATGCGCTGCGGCGTGATCGCCGGCGGTTCGGTCAGCGCGCGTTCGGCCAGGTCACCATCCCAGATCCAGTGCAGGTTCATGCGCTGTTTATAGCCATAATCGGCGCGCGCCTGATTGCCGCCCAGATCGGCCTTGTCGCCGAGGTGCAGCGGCTGATGCATGTCGCCCACAAGATGCACCAGGAAGCCAAACGCCTGCAGGCGTTCGTGTGCCGGCCGGCTGCGATCAGCCAATATGGCCTGCTGGCGGGAAATCTGCACCGTCACGCAATCGCCGTCCGGGCATTTGGCGGCGATGTCGAAATCGCCGCACACGCTGATGTTCTGATAGTGCCAGGGTGCGGAGAAGGCGAAACGGTCGCGATAACGGGCGCGTACGCAATCGGGCCACACGCTGGCCTCCTCGATGTTGCGCAACCGGCATTCGGGCGTGTTCAATGCGGCTTCGGCGCGATACAGGCGCTTCACCTCGGCACGCACCGCCGGCGGGAGCTGGGCCAGCGCGATGCGCCCGGTCAGCCGGTGGGCATATTCGCCCCAGGCCAGCGCCGGTTGGGAAGCAATCAGGGCAAGCGGCAGGGCCAGCCAGGTGAGGGGGCGAATCAAGCGGTGCATCATGGCTTTCGCCCATGCCGCACGGCGGTGACGCTGGCCAGTGCCGCAGGGTGGCTGTATGGGCTTGCAAAGCGGGCCCTTGCTGCCAATCTTTGGGCCAACAGGATAAAGACAGGCGATGCGAAATCCCTACAGCGTTTTGGGCGTGCCGCGGTCGGCAACGGATGCCGACATCAAGAAGGCGTTCCGCAAGCTTGCCAAGGACAATCACCCGGATCGCAACGCCGATGATCCCAAGGCGCTGGAACGCTTCAAGGAAGCCAACCTCGCCTATGAGCTGCTGTCTGATACAGCCAAGCGCGCGCAGTTTGATCGCGGCGAGATCGGCCCGGATGGCCAGCCCACCAATCCCTTTGGCGGTGGTGGATTTGGCGGTGGTGGCGGTTTCAACCCGCGCGATTTCGGCAGCAATGGCCGCAGCGGCGGCGGTGCGGATTTTGCCGGTGCTGCCGATGATCTGTTTGCCGAAATCTTTGGCGGCCGCAGCCCGTTCGGCGGCAGCGGCGCCGCAAGTGGTGGTGGCCGCGGTTTCCGCACTCAGGTGCGCGGGCCCGATGTTGCCTATCGCCTGACTGTGCCCTTCGTCGATGCCGTGCAGTTGACCCCGCAGCGCGTCACCCTGCGTTCCGGCCAGACGATCGAGATCAAGCTGCCCGCTGGCCTTGAAACCGGCAAGCAGGTGCGGCTGGCCGGCAAGGGGGAGGCTGGCCCCGGCGGCCACGGCGATGCCATTGTCACCATCGAGATCGGGCCGCACCGCGCCCTTACCCGCGACGGCAATGATGTGCGCCTCACCTTGCCGATCAAGCTGGATGAAGCCGTGCTCGGCGCCAAGATTCGCATGCCCACCCCCGAAGGCATGGTCTCGCTGTCCATCCCGCCCGGCACCGCATCGGGCAAGATGTTCCGACTGAAGGGCAGGGGTTTCCGCAAGCTGGATGGCACCCGCGGCGATCAATTGGTGACGGTGCAGATCGATATCCCGCCCGATCACGAGGAACTGAAGGCCTTTGCCGCCAGCTTCGTTGATCCGCGCAACATTCGCGCCACGCTGGATGGTTGAAACGGGCCCGAGCCGACGGCTGTCGTGGCCTGCCATCGCGCGTGATACCGCCAGCGGCACCTTTGAACATGGCTTCACCCACGCCGGCAATCTGGCCTATCTCAGCCTTGTCACCCTGTTTCCTTTCGTCATCCTGCTCGCCGCCATCGCCGGGCAACTGGGCCGCACCGCCGATGGGTTGGCGGCCGTTAACGGCTTCCTCACTGCGCTGCCCAGCGATGTCGCCGCACTCATCGCCCCGGCGCTGACCGACGTGATCGCGGCCGATTCGAGCAGCGGCGTCATCACCTTCAGCCTCGCGGTGGCGCTGTGGACGTCTTCAGGCGTGCTGGTCACGCTGCGCACCATCGTCACCCAGGCCTATGGCCGAGAATCGGAATTGCCCTATCTGCGTTGGCGCCTGCTCGGCTTGCTCGAGGTGCTGGGCCTGGTGGTGCTGCTGCTGATCGCCTTTGCCGCGCAGGTGGTGGTGACCGGCGCCGAAACCTTCGTCTACCGCTTGATGCCGATGGCGGCGAATATCTTCCCGGCGCTTGGCCTGCAACGCATCGTGCCGGCATTGCTACTGTTCCTGGCGCTGTGGGGGCTGTTTGCGCTGCTGTGCCCACGCCGGTTCCGCATCGCCCCGGTGTGGCCCGGTGCGCTGGCCACAGCGGCGGCGTGGACGGCGACCACCCTGGCGCTGCCGCGCGCGCTCACCCTGTTTGGTGGCTATGCGCTCACCTATGGCAGCCTCGCCGGCGTGATCATCGCCTTGCTCTATTTTTATATCATCGGGCTCGGGATGGTACTTGGCGCGCAGCTGAATGCCGCCATTGCCCGCGCCCGGCTGGAAATTGCCGCAATTGCCAATTAAGGCCGGCAGCCAAGGAGATTTTCATGGGAATCATGGCGGGAAAACGCGGCCTCATCATGGGGCTGGCGAACGACAAGAGCCTGGCCTGGGGCATTGCCAAGGCCTTGGCGGAACAGGGCGCCGAACTGGCCTTCAGCTATCAGGGTCCGATGATGGAAAAGCGGGTGCGCCCGCTGGCCGAAGCGCTGGGCGTCGCCCGCCTGTTCGAATGCGATGTGTCGTCGGTGGAAAGCATGGACGCCTGCTTCACCGCGCTGTCCGCTGAATGGCCCACCATCGATTTCCTCGTCCACGCCATCGGCTTTTCGGACAAGAACGAGCTGCGCGGCCGCTATGTCGATACGTCGCTGGACAATTTCCTGCTTACCATGAACGTCTCGGTCTACAGCTTCACCGCCGTCGCCCAGCGCGCCGCGCTGATGATGCCCGAAGGCGGCGCCATGCTCACCCTGTCGTACTACGGCGCCGAAAAGGTGATCCCGCATTACAATGTCATGGGCGTGGCCAAGGCCGCGCTGGAATGCAGCGTGAAATATCTGGCGATGGATCTCGGCCCGCAGAATGTGCGCGTCAACGCCATCTCCGCCGGCCCGATCAAGACGCTGGCTGCCAGCGGCATCGGCGATTTCCGCTACATCATGAAGTGGAACGAATATAATTCGCCGCTGCGCCGCAACGTCACCATCGAGGATGTCGGCGGCGCCGGCCTTTACTTGCTCTCCGGTCTGGCCAGCGGCGTGACGGGCGAAACGCACCATGTCGACGCCGGCTACAACGTCATCGGCATGAAGGCGGAGGATGCGCCGGATATCGGGCTCGAAAAATGAGCCTCAACACATTCGGACACCTGCTGCGCTTCACCACCTGGGGCGAAAGCCACGGCCCGGCGATCGGCGCTGTTGTCGATGGCTGCCCTCCCGGGCTCATCCTGTCCGAAGCCGATATCCAGCCCTTCCTGGACAAGCGCCGGCCCGGCCAATCGAAATTCACTACCCAGCGGCAGGAGCCGGATGCAGTTCGCATCCTGTCGGGCGTGTACGAAGGCCGCACCACCGGCACGCCGATCAGCTTGATGATCGAAAATGTCGATCAACGTTCGAAGGATTATAGCGACGTCGCCGCCAAATACCGGCCCGGTCACGCCGATTATGCCTATGATGCCAAATACGGCCTGCGCGATCCGCGCGGTGGCGGGCGCTCCTCGGCGCGCGAAACCGCTAGCCGCGTGGCCGCCGGCGCGGTGGCACGGAAGATCATCTCCGGGGTGAACATCGCCGCCTATCTGGTTGAAATTGGAGGCATCGCTATTGATCACAGCCGCTTCGACCTCGCCGAGATCGACCGCAATCCCTTCTGGTGCCCCGATGCGGTGACGGCCGCAATCTGGGAAGAGCATCTCGACGCGGCGAGGCTGTCAGGCTCGTCGCTCGGCGCCATCGTCGAATGCGTGGCGACCGGTGTGCCGGCTGGCTGGGGCAGCCCGCTCTATCACAAGCTCGACGCGCAACTGGCCAACGCCGCCATGAGCATCAACGCGGTGAAGGCCGTCGAAATCGGTGACGGTTTTGCCGCTGCCCGTTTGCGTGGCGAGGAAAACGCCGATCGGATGCGCCCCGGCGAGGATGGCCCGGAGTTTCTCTCCAACCACGCGGGCGGCATCGCCGGCGGCATCTCCACCGGCCAGCCCATCGTGGTCAGGATGGCGCTGAAGCCGACCAGTTCGATCCTCACGCCGGTCGAAACCATCACCAAGGACGGCCAGGCTGCCGAAATCGTCACCAAGGGCCGCCACGATCCCTGCGTCGGCATCCGCGCCGCGCCAGTGCTGGAAGCGATGGTGGCGCTGGTGCTGGCTGATGCGATGCTGCTACAGCGCGGGCAAACTGGGCTCTAACCTAGGTCTGCGCGGGCCTTTTCCCAGTTCTTCCCGTCATAGGGACGGATCAGCGGCTTCACATCCTCCACCCCGTCCAGCGCCCGCCAGTTCACGCTGAACCCATCCGGGTGCGACCGTGGTACATAGAAGCTCTTGATGCCGCAGGTGCTGCAAAACAGATGCTGCGCCGTGCCGCTGCCCCAGCGATAATCGGTCAGCGCATCAGCGCCGCGCTCCAGCGTGAAACCCGCCTTGTCGACGATCAGGTGCAGGAACCCGGTCTTGGCGCAGATGGAACAATTGCAGTCGAGTAGTTCGGGCGGATCGGCGAACCGCACCCGAAAATGCACCTTGCCGCAATGGCAGCCACCTATTGCTTCCCGCATCGTCATGTCCGGCACATCACGTCAAAGCCGGCTGGAAATCAAGCGGCCCAGCCGTTCGATCCACAAGCGGTTTGCGCGTTTTTAGCTCGGTACGGTGAGATCAGCCACCTTGCTGTCGCGCACGCCCACGGGCGCCGCGAGCACTTCCTGCAGGAACACGCCCTTGTTCACCGTGCTGGTGCGCGGATCGCCGGCCTGGCTGCGCACGGCGGGATCGGGCGTGTTGGCGCCGGCGCGATCCAGCAACTGCTGTTCGGCGGCGCTCTTCGGCGGCGGCTTCACGCCGGGGCCAAACAGCGCTTCCATGGCAGCGGCCTGCGAATCGACGCCCATGGCGCGGGGCGCGCCGGGCTTGGGCGGCGCCAGCGAAAAATCAGGCGGCACCACCAGCGGCGCGCCGCGGGCGATCGCCAGTTCATCGGGGCCACGGCCGGAAAGCCGGTCCTTCTTGCCGCCACAAGCAGTCAGCGCCAGGGCGGCCACGGTCAGGATCAGCAGGTTACGCATCTTTGGCATCCCTTGAATTAACAGCAGCTTCAGGCTCTGGCTTGGCCAGCACGGCGCGGGCCAGCAGCAATATCACACCCAGTGTAATCGCAGCATCAGCAAGATTGAAGACCCAGAAGCTGGTTTGCCCCCAGAAGAAATGCAGGAAATCGACAACATAACCGAACCGCACGCGATCGAGGATGTTGCCGATCGCCCCGCCCAGCACCAGGCCCAGTGCGGCCACATCCATCGGATTTTTCTCCCGCCACAGCCACAGCGCCACCGCCAGCGCAATGCCAGCCGTGATGAAAGTGAGCAGCCAGCGGCCCAGGTCGCTGTCCGCCTGCAACATCCCCATCGACACGCCGATATTGCCCACAAACGTCAGGCGGAAGAATGGCAGCACATCGATGCCGCCGCGTTCGGGCAGATGGATGATCTCCAGCACCCAATATTTGCTGATCTGATCCAGGATCAGCACCAGCGCCGCAAGGAGAAAGCCGCGCTTAGCCATGAACGACCGCATCGCAGCGCCCGCACAGCTCGGTTTCGGGCTTCACATCAGGCAGGAGGCGCCAGCAGCGAGCGCATTTGGCCAGATCGGCCTTCTCAACGGTCAGCGTTTCCGTGTCGCCATGGGTCAATGAGACATCGGCAACAAGCAGCAGTTCGGCAAGATCAAGCCCGGCCAGCGCCGCGATCCGGTCGGCATGGGTGGTGGTGATGGTCACGCTGGCTTCCAGGAAGCTGCCAACCGTCTTGGCACGGCGAAGTTCTTCCAGTTTCAGATAGACTTCCTCGCGCAACTTGCGGGAAAGTGTGAACTGTTTTTCCAGCGCCGCGTTCTGCCAGGCGGCATCGATGTCCGGCCATTCCAGCAGGTGCACCGAGGCTGCATCCGGATAACGGGTGCCCCACACTTCTTCGGCGGTGAATACCATCACCGGCGCCAGCCAGCGGGTGAGGGCGTGGAAGGTGAGATCCAGAACCGTGCGCCAGGCGCGGCGGGCCGGCGCGGTCGGCGCATCGCAATAGAGACTGTCTTTGCGGACATCCATCGCGAAGGCCGAAAGATCGTTCTGCACGAACTCGGTGATCAGGCTGGTGTAGCGATTGAAGTCATAGGCCACGGCCGCCGCCTTGAGCTCATCCGACAGCACGGCCAGCTTGTGCAGCACCCAGCGTTCCAGCGCCGGCATCTGATCGGCGGGGAGGCGTTCTTCCTCCGTCCAGCCCTCAAGCGCGCCAAGCAAATACCGGAAGGTATTACGCAATTTCCGATACTGATCGGCGACGCCTTTCAGGATTTCATCGCCGATGCGGTGATCCTCGGTGAAATCGACACTCAGCGCCCACAGCCGCAAGATGTCCGCGCCATAGGTCTTCATGATGTCGAGTGGGTTGATGACGTTGCCTTCCGACTTCGACATCTTGCGGCCCGAGGCATCCATGGTGAAGCCGTGGGTGAGGATGGAATTGTAGGGCGCGCGACCGCGGGTGCCGCAGCTTTGCAGCAGGCTCGATTGGAACCAGCCGCGATGCTGATCGCTGCCTTCCAGATACAGATCCGCCGGCCACTGCATTTCCGGCCAGCGGCCCGATTCCAGCACAAAGGCATGGGTGCAGCCGCTGTCGAACCACACGTCCAGAATGTCGGTGATCTGCTCGTACTGTTCAGCCTTGTCGCCGAGCAACTCGGCGGCGAACTCCGGGGTCCAGGCGTCTACACCCTGCTCGCGGAAACGCGCGATGATCTTGTCATTGATTGTGTTATCAACAAGATAGTCGCCACTCTTGCGATCGACAAACAAGGTGATCGGCACACCCCAGGCGCGCTGGCGCGAGAGAACCCAATCCGGCCGCCCTTCGACCATCGCGCCGATGCGGTTGCGGCCCTTGTCCGGTGTGAACTGGGTGGCGGCGATGGCGGCAACGGCCTTCTGGCGCAGCGTGTGCTCACCTTGATCCATCGGCACGAACCATTGCGGCGTACAGCGGAAGATCACTTTCTTCTTCGACCGCCACGAGTGCGGATAGCTGTGCGCGAACGGCCCAGCGCTCAGCAGCGCGCCCGTAGCGCGCAGATCGTTGCAGATCGGCCCGTCCGGCGCGTTGAGCGTGGGGTTGATGACGTTCTTGGACTCGCCGCCCAGCCACAGCCAATCGGCGCGGTAGCGGCCATCGCCTTCCACGGCGAATACCGGATTGATCCCGTGCGCTTTGCACAGCGCGAAATCATCCTCGCCATGATCCGGCGCCATGTGGACAAGGCCGGTGCCGGCATCGGTGGTGACGAAATCGCCCGGCAGGAAGGGGCGGGGCTTGGCAAAGAAGCCGCCGAGGTGGTTCATTGGGTGACGGGCGACGGCGCCGGCGAAGGCCGCGGCTGCCACATCATGCTCCACGGTCAGCCTAGAACCAATCCGCGCGCTCACGGCTTCCAACAAGGGGGCGGCAATGAGGATACGACGGCCATCAACAGTGCGGCAAAGCTGGTAGGTAACCTCCGGGCCATAGGCGATGCCCTGGTTCACCGGGATGGTCCAAGGCGTCGTCGTCCAGATGACGGCATGGGCCCCCACCAGTTCCGGCGCGCCCGGCGCTTCGATTATCTCGAACGCCACGTCGATCTGGGTCGAGGTGATGTCGTGATATTCCACCTCGGCGTCGGCCAGCGCGGTCTTTTCCACCGGGCTCCACATCACCGGCTTGGCACCGCGATAGAGTTGGCCGCTCTCGGCGAACTTCAGCAGTTCCGAAACGATGGTGGCTTCCGCCTGGAAGTCCATGGTCAGATAAGGTTTTTCCCAATTGGCGCTGATGCCCAGCCGCTGCAACTGGCCCATCTGCACATTCACCCAATGCTGGGCATAGGCGCGGCATTCGGCGCGGAATTCCACCGCCGGCACGTCGTCCTTGTTCTGCTTTTTCGCGCGGTAGGCTTCTTCCACCTTCCACTCGATCGGCAGGCCGTGGCAATCCCAACCGGGGATATAGGGCGCATCCTTGCCCAGCAGCGTCTGCGTGCGCACCACCGCATCCTTCAGGATATGGTTCAGCGCGTGGCCGATGTGCATGTCGCCGTTGGCATAGGGCGGGCCATCGTGGAAGATGAACTTCGGCCGCCCGGCGCGGGCTTCACGCAGCTGGGTGTAAAGATCGGCCGCCTGCCATACGCTGAGAATCTGCGGCTCGCGCTCCGGCAGGCCAGCTTTCATCGGAAAGTCGGTTTTCGGCAGGAAAACGGTGGGGCGATAATCGGGCGCGCTCATGAGGGTGGGCTTTAGGGGAAGGGCGCGTGCCTGTCACCCACCCTTGAGCATGCGCCGTGCCGCCGTCGCATCGGCCGCAATCTGCGCCTTCAATGCATGAAGGCCATTCAGTTTCATTTCCGGCCGCAGATAGGCGACCAGCGGCACATCCAGCGTCTGGCCATAGAGATCGCCGGACCAATCCATCAGCCAGGTTTCGAGCAGTTCTTGCCGAGGTTCGATCATCGGGCGGATGCCCAGATTGGCCACGCCATCCACCCGCTCACCCGAAGGCAGCACGACCTGCACGGCATAGACCCCGTATGCGGGGCGCACATAATCCCCCAGCGTCATGTTGGCGGTCGGGAAACCCAAGGTCCGCCCCAGCTTGGCACCATGTTCCACCACGCCCCTGATGGTGAACGGCCGGGTGAGCAGCTCCGCCGCCATCCCCGGCCGCGCATCGCGCAAAAGGGCACGAATGCGTGTCGAGCTGATCGTGCCCGCACCGTCCTGCACTGCATCCACCACCCGCGCGGCAAAACCATGCGCGAGGCCCAGTCGTTCCAGATCGGTCACGCTGCCTGAACGCCCGCGCCCGAAGGTGAAATCGCCGCCGGTCACCACGCCGGCAACGCCAAGGCGCGTCACCAGCCATTCGTCCACGAACTCTTCCGCCGAAAGCGCAGCCAGCGCCCGGTTGAACGGCATCACCACCGCGCCATCCATGCCGAACTGGCCCAGCCATTGCCCACGCTGTTCTATGGTGGAGAGCGCGAAGGGCGGCACATCGGGCTGGAACAGCCGCGCCGGGTGCGGATCGAAACTCGCCACAAGCGCCGGCCGGCCCAACTTTCGCGCCCAATCACGCGCGGCGCTCACCACAGCCTGGTGCCCGGCGTGAAATCCATCGAAATTGCCCAGCGCCACGATGCCGCCACGCAAATGGCCAGGCAGTGCGGCGCCCCCAGAAATCAGGTCCACGCGATCAGCTCCATGGGCAGGCGGCTTAGCGGGGAGCCAGCCCGGCGGCAAGCAGCCGTGCCGTATTGCCGCCCATCACCTTGGCGATGTTGGCCTCGTTCATGCCCGCCTGCATCAGGGCCTGAGTGACGACATCGAGATGCGCGGTATCGAAACCCACCGTGGTGGCGCCATCATAATCGCTGCCCAGCCCGACATGATCGATGCCGGCCACCTTCACCGCGTGCAGGATCGCCTTGGCGGTAGCCTCCGGTGTCGGCTGGCAGATGGCGGCATCCCAATAGCCGATGCCCACCACGCCGCCATTTGCAGCCAGCGCCCGCAACTGGTCGTCGGAAAGGTTGCGCGGCGTGTCGCAGGTGCCTTTCACGCCGCCATGGCTCACCACCACCGGTCGGGTGGCGATCTTCAGCACGTCGGCATAAGCGGCGGGGCTGCTGTGGGCGACATCGATTATCATGCCGCGCTTCTCCGCCTCGCGCACCACTGCGGCGCCCAGCGCGGTGAGCCCGCCCTTCTTCTCCCCCGCCATTGAACCGGCCAGTTCAGTATCGAAAAAATGCGCCAGCCCCAGCATGCGGAAACCCGCGTCGTGCAGTCGCTTCACATTGGCCAGGCTGCCTTCCAGATTCTGCCCGCCTTCGGTGGAAAGCAGCGCGCCGGTCACGCGCTTGCCCGCCGCACGGTCCGCCAGCAGGCTGGCCAGGTCAGTCGGCGTCTTGACGGCTCGCAGCCGGCCATCGGCGCGTTTCTCTACTTCGTGCAGCTTTTCGGCGTGCCAGAGCGAGCGTTCCAGCAGGCTGCCCCACGTGCGGAGTGGTTGCCCCTGCGCGATCACCAGTGGGGTGATATTGTCGGTCTCGTCCGAATTTTTCTCGTAATTCTGCCCGCGCGGCGTCTTGGTGACGCTGGAAAATACCTGCAATGCAACATTGCCCGCCTCCAGCCTTTTTAGATCGACATGGCCATCACTGGATTCCGACAGCAGATCCCGTTTCCACATCAGCGTATCGCTGTGCAGATCGATCACGGTCAGCGTCTTGTGCAGCGCCTGGGCCTTGGCGCTTACCGGCCACGTCGCGCCCGTCTGCTTGTTCATTCCACGCTCGGCGATGCCTGGGGCAAAGCCGAACAAGCCCACCGCCGCCACGCCGAGCAGCGCCGCCGTTCCCCACACCAGCTTCTTCATCGGATTCCCCTTATCGCCGTTCCAGCGTGATGAACGCATATCCCGGCTTGTCGCCCTCTGGTTCATGCGTCCCCCGCGCCACTTCTTCCCAGCGCGCCGGATCGAAGGCGGGCAAGAACGTGTCGCCTTCAGGCTCCGCGTCGATCTCAGTCAATTCCACCCGCGTCGCGATGGGGAGTGCGAGCGCATAGATCTCCGCCCCGCCGATGATCATGATGTGGCCCCGGATGCGTGGGTCAAGGCCCGCCGCCGCAACCGCTTCGGCCAAGTTCGGCACCACCGTCACCCCGTCCGCCGTCCAACTCGCATCACGGGTGAGCACGATATTCTGGCGGCCGGGCAGGGGCTTGCCGATCGATTCGAACGTCTTGCGGCCCATCACGACGGGCTTGCCGACGGTGATCGCCTTGAACCGCTTCAGGTCCGCCGACAGGTGCCAGGGCATGGCGCCCTTGAAACCGATCACGCCGTTTCGGGCGCGGGCAACCACCATGGTGACATCAAGGCTCATACCGCCACCGGTGCGGCGATGTGCGGATGCGGGTCGTAGCCGGTGATCAGGAAGTCCTCCAGCCGGTAGCTGAACAGATCTTCTGGCTGCCGCGCGAAGTCCAAACGCGGGAAGGGGCGGGGCGTGCGCGAAAGCTGCTCCGTCACCAGATGCTCGTGATTGAGATAGAGGTGACAATCCGCCCCCATCCAGGTGAGCACCCCCGGTTCCAGTCCGCACTGCTGCGCCAGCATGCGGATCAGCACCGCCGCTTCGAAGATGTTGAACGGAAAGCCCAGCCCCAGATCGCAGCTGCGCTGATAGAGGATGCCGGATAGGCGACCATCAGCGACGAAATACTGATAGGTCATGTGGCACGGCGGCAGCGCCATGCGGTGCAGTTCGGGTACGTTCCAGCCGGTGAAGATATGCCGGCGGCTGGCGGGGTTAGCTTTAAGGCCTTGTACAAGCTCGGTCATCTGATCGAACGGCGTATCGGCGCGGAAACTGCCGTCTTCATTGGCGGCATAACGCGGCCATCGTCGCCACTGCACGCCATAGACGGGCCCCAGATCGCCCCATTTCGCGGCAAAATCATCGTCGGCAATGATCCGCGCTTCGAAGTCGTCCCGATTGATCTGTTCGCCCGTCGCCTTGCGATAGGCATCCAGCGGCCAGTCGGTCCAGATATGCACGCCCTGTTCCACAAGCGGGAGGATGTTCGATTCGCCGTTCAGGAACCAGATCAGCTCCTTCATCGCCGATTTCCAATATACACGCTTGGTGGTGAGCAGCGGCACCGTGCCATCGGAAAGATCGAACTTCAGCGTCTCGCCAAACAGGGCGCGGGTGCCAGTGCCGGTGCGGTCGCCGCGCATGGCGCCGGTTCGCCAAACACGGTCCATAAGGGAAAGATACTGGTGTTCGCCGCCATGAGTCATTGCCCCTTTTCAGGGATATGGCGCGCCCGCGTCAACCATTGCCACAACGCTTGCGAACCCCATCAGGAAGCAGGCGATGTTCGGTACAGCCACAACAGGCACTAGCCACGATATTCGGGCCATTCCCGGCCTGTGGCGCGACGCACAGGGCGAGGCGGAGGCCTTGTCCAGTCGGGGAATGCACCATGCCGCCCTGCGATCCGCCATGCTGAAGGATCGCAAGATCGTGCTGATGGACCGGCTGGGCTGGGATCTGCAATCGCCCGATGGCCTGCACGAGTTGGACGAATATGATGATGAAGACACGCTCTATCTGATCGTTCATCAGCCCGAAACCGGCCGCCATCTGGGATCGGTGCGGCTGCTGCCCTCCACCGGCGCGCACCTGCTGGGCGACAAGTTCGCGCATCTGTGTGCCGATGGTGTCCCGGTTGGCCCCGACGCGTGGGAGATCACCCGTCTTGTCACCGCGCCCGGCCTGACACGCGCTGAAGCACTGCAGGTGCGCAGACAATTGGCAATTACCCTGCAAGAACATGCACTTGCAAGAAGAATTCAATATTATATCATGGTCACACATCTGCCGTGGTTGCCGAGCCTGCTGTCTATCGGCTGGGATGCTGAACCACTGGGCCTGCCGCACGGTGAGGGCGTTAATGCCGTCGCCGCGCTGCGGGTCCATATTGATGAGACCACTTTGTAGCGCCTGCGCGCGGCCTGGGCAATCGCCCGGCCGGTGCTGTCGCCGCCCCCGATCGGCCGGGAGAATGAACAGGCGTTTTGACCCTGCGTCTGTCGCTTTCCTGCCGAGGATGCCCCGGCCTGCTGAATCCACCTGCAAACGGCCCTCCCCGTGCGCAGATTCTGGTGAAGGCCGGGGCATCCACCCCTTCAAGAACAACCGGCTATGACGCTGCCTGAACTGCTGGCTCTTTGGCATGTCGCGCTGGCCGAAGCCTTGTTGCTGGTGGCGCTGCTGGTGGCCATCAACGGCCTGGATGATATGGCCATCGATGTGCTGTGGCTGATGATGCCGCGTCACCAGCGCCAGCCGCAACGGCTCCTGCCAGAACCGCCGCCAGCGCGCTTTGCCATCCTGATCCCGGCCTGGGATGAATCGGCGGTGATCGGTGCCATGCTGCAGCGCCTGCTGGCCACGCTGAACTGGCCGGATTATGCCGTGTTCGTTGGCCTTTATCCCAATGATCCCAAAGGTCAGGCGGCGGTGTCTGCGCTCAACGACCCGCGCCTGCACGTGGCAGTTGGTGCGACACCCGGCCCCACCACCAAGGCCGATTGCCTGAACAGCCTGTGGCGGGCGGCGCTGGCAGAGGAGGCGGCCAGCGGCCGGCCCTTCGCGGCCATCGTGCTGCACGATGCCGAAGATCTGGTGCACGCCTGCGAACTGGCGGTGTTTGCCGCCCATTTGCCGGAATATGCCATGGTGCAACTGCCGGTGCTGCCGCTGCCCGTTGATTTCCGGTCATTATATCGATGAATTTGCAGAAGCGCATGCCAAGGAACTGCTGGTGCGGCAGTGGCTGGACGCGGCGGTGCCGGCGGCCGGCGTGGGGGTTGCCATCGATTGGGCCATGTTGGGCCGCATTGCCAATGCCCGCGACGGCGCCCCCTTTGATGCCGCCAGCCTGACCGAGGATTATGAATTGGGCTGACCCTGTCCCAGTTTTGTATCCGGCCAGAATGAGAGATCTGGCGCTTCATCGGCCGGGGTTAACCCCGGCCGATGAAGCAAATTCGGCCGGTGTCATGAACCCCAGTGACGTGTGAGGTCGGGTCTCATTGAAGTCCCGTCGCCACG
>NZ_CAMCWT010000028.1:0-34958 GCF_945882885.1 Sandarakinorhabdus limnophila DSM 17366 | reverse complement strand
CACCGGCGCACTGCTGACCGCCATCCGGGCCCGCATGGCCGAGGTGAGCGCGCAGTGGGCGGCCGTGCCGGTGGGCGGCAAGATGGTGCTGGAACTCCCCGGCCATCCCCAATAAGGCAATTTTCCATGAGCGCACACGCCCCCCACCCGGACATGCTGGCCAAGACGGAAACGCTGATCGAGGCGTTGCCCTATCTGCAGCGCTATGCCGGCATGACATTTGTGGTGAAATATGGCGGCCACGCCATGGGCGACGCGGAGCGGGCGCGCGATTTTGCCGAGGATATCGTGCTGCTCAAAGCCGTGGGCATCAACCCGGTGGTGGTGCACGGCGGCGGGCCGCAGATCGGCAATCTGCTGAAGCGGCTGGGGATTGAGAGCCGCTTTGTCGACGGCCTGCGCGTGACGGATGCGGCCACGGCTGAAGTGGCGGAAATGGTGCTGGCCGGCAGCATCAACAAGGAAATCGTTGCGCACATCGCCCAGGCCGGTGGCCGCGCCGTGGGAATCAGCGGCAAGGACGCCGGTTTGGTGACCGCCATCAAAGTGGAGCGCACCACCAAGGATCCGGGCAGCGCCATCGAACAGGCGGTGGACCTGGGTTTCGTGGGAGAACCCGCCAGCGTTGACCGCAGCATCATCGACACGTTGACCAGCGCCGGCATCGTGCCGGTGATCGCGCCGGTGGCAGTGGGCAAGGATGGCCACACCTATAATATCAACGCCGATACCATGGCCGGCGCCATTGCCGGCGCACTGAATGCCGCCCGCCTGTTCCTGCTGACCGATGTGGCCGGCGTGCTCGACAAGCAGGGTGCGCTGATGACCGATCTGACACCGTCCGGCATCGCCGGCCTGATCGCCGATGGCACCATCACCGGCGGCATGATCCCCAAGCTGGAAACCTGCGTTGCTGCAGTGGATGCCGGGGTGGATGCCGCCGTCATCCTCGATGGCCGGGTGCCGCACGCGCTGCTGCTCGAAATCTTCACCCGCAAGGGCGCAGGCACGCTCGTCAGGGCGGCGCTGTAGGTTACAAAGGTTACGGATTCTGCTTGTGCGCGGGTGCGCGCACGGACTGCGAAAAAACGGACCTGCGGTAGAAAGAGCCAGCACAGCATAAGGCCAAAGTGCCGCTGTAGGACAGGCATTGCCGACCTGAAACGCGCGAGGGGCGCCCTCATCCTATTTGCCGCGCCAAACAAGAGCGGGCCAGGGGCTCAGCCCCTGGCCGCCGGAGGCCCTTTTCCTTCTCCGGCCCATCACCGCTCATCTGTTGTCGGCGTTCCTGGCCCATGCTAGCCTGAACGCAAAGAGGAGTATCATGATAATTTCCACGGTTCGCGCGGCTCTGGTTGGCGCGACTTTGCTCAGTATGCCGGCGCTGGCGCAGGAACGGCGCTTTTCGGCTGATGATCTGCCCAAGATCGTGCGCATCGGTGATCCGCAATTGTCGCCGGATGGCAAGGCGGTGCTCAGTGTGGTGGGCCGCGCCAATCTGAAGGACAATCGCTGGGAAGGCGAACTCACCCTGATCGATGTGGCGACCAAGGCGCAACGCGTGCTCAGCCGCCGCATGGGCGTGGGCAGTGCGCGCTGGTCGCCCGATGGCCGCAGCATCGCCTTCCTGGCGCAGGACGCGGGCGGCCGCGCGCAGGTGCATGTGCTGTCGATGGATGGCGGCGATGCCCTCCAGCTGACCATTGGCAAGACGCCGGTGACGCAGTTTGCGTGGGCGCCGAATGGGGCCACGCTGGCTTTTGCCGCCGCCGATGAGGAGCCGGAGAAGACCGGCGACGCCCGCTTTGAAGACGGATTTGAAGTGGGCAACCACAGCTTCCTCGATCGCGCGGCGCGCAAGCCGATCCACATCTGGACGGTCGATGTGGCGACCAGCGCCACCAAGCGGCTCACCAGCGGTTCCCGTTCGTTGCCGCTGGGGCTCCCGCCCACCGGTGCGCCCAGCCAGCTGAACTGGACCCCCGATGGCGCCAGCCTGATCTTCGTGCAGGCCGAAACGCCGGCCACCGGCGATGCCGACAGCAGCCGTCTGATGCGGGTGGATGTGGCAACGGGTAATCTGCAGCCGCTGTTGCCCACCCCCACCAGCGTGCGCGTGCCGGCGCTTTCGCCCGATGGTCGCAGTCTGGCCTTCGGCATGGCGCGCGATGGCGTGCCGGCGCACCAGGCCCGGGTGATGATCGCCCCGGCATCGGGCGGCAGCCCGCGCGATGCCGCGCCTGATCTGGATGTGGCCGTGGAACTGGTGGGCTGGTTGCCCGACAGCCAGACCGTGGTGCTGAGCGGCAGCGATGGCACCAGCAATGGCCTGTGGCTGGCCCGGGATGGAAAGGCGACGAAGCTTGATCTGGGCGGCCTCAATCCGGCCAGTGCCGATATCGGCAGCAATGGCGCCATCGCCTTCACGGCCTCCACCGCCACCCGCCCAGCCGAACTGTTCATGCTGCCGGCACCAAATCCGCAGCTTGGGGGCCAGCCGCCCGCGCAACTGACCAGCCTGCAGACGGTGACCGACGGCGTGACGGTGGGCCGGCAGGAAACGCTGACGTGGAAAAGCGACGGCTATACCGCTGATGGCGTCATCACCTATCCGCCCGACTACAAGCCCGGCGAGAAGCGGCCGCTGGTGCTTTACATCCACGGCGGGCCGGTTTCAGCGTCGCTGCAGACCTTCACCACCTCGTCGCAGATATTGGCCGCGCAGGGCTGGATCGTGCTGGAACCCAATTATCGCGGCAGCAACAACCGGGGCTACAAGTTCCAGCAATCGATCATCCGCGACGCCACTGCCGGGCCGGGCCGCGATATCATGGCTGGTGTTGCCGAACTGAAACGGCGCGGCCTGATTGACGACAAGCGTATGGCCGTAAGCGGCTGGTCTTACGGCGGGATGATGACGAGCTGGCTGATCGGGGCGTATCCGCAGGCGTGGAAAGCGGCGGTGGCTGGCGCGCCAGTGACCGATATCGTTGATCAATATACCACGGCCGACAGCAATCGCGGGCGGGCGGCGCAATATGGCCCGTCACCCTTCGTGGGCGACAACATGGCCAGCTATTCGCGCCAATCGCCGATCTTCCAGGCGTGGAAGGCGCGGGCACCCACCCTGATCATGTCTGATGTCGGCGATTGGCGGGTGACGATCCCGCAGGCCTACAAGCTCTATCGCGCGCTATCCGATAACAAGGTGCCAGTGAAGTTCGTCGCCTATCCAGTGCCTGGCCACAGCCCCGCCGATCCGATCCGTGCCCGCGATGTGTGGCGGCGCTGGGTGGATTGGTTGAAGCCGCGATTGGCCTCGGCGCCGTAATGGGCTGACCAGAAACGAAAGCGGGTGCAGGGGCTCAGCCCCTGCCCAGCCTTACTTCGCCGCGACCACGCTGGCGTCTTCACCGGCGATGATGGCGGCATCCTGCGCCGGTGTTGCCACCGTGCGGGTGGAGCGGATCATCGGGGCGTCGCGTCCGGTCCAATCGAGGAACTGGCCCTTGGCTCGGGCGTAATTGTCCTTGGCGTTGTAGAGGGTGATGCCCTGCAGATCGAGATCGCGGGCTTCGGCATTGCCCATTGCGGCGAGCAGCGTGAAGCCGGCGACATAGGCGTTGCGGCGGGCCGTGGCCAACTGCACGCGGGTGTTGATCAGTTCCTGTTCGGCGTTCAGCACTTCGATGATGGTGCGGTTGCCCACGCCATTTTCAGCGCGCACGCCTTCGAGGCTGAGGCTGTTCGCGGCAATCGCGGCTTCGGCAGACTTGATCACGTCAAGGCTGGCCTTCCAGCTGGCAAAGGCCGAGCGAACCTGTTGGACGACGCCGCGTTCGGTGCCGATCTGGTTTTCCATCGCGGCTGTCTTGCGGGCCTGGGACTGGCGGATCTGCGCCGAAGGCCGGCCGCCCTGATAGATCGGCAGTGCCACGCGGGCGCCGATCACGGCCGAAGTTTGGGACGAAGGCTGTGCAGGGAAGCCAGGCGGCACGATGGCGCCGCCGAAATTGTCATTGCGGCTGACCGTGCCGAAGCCGGACAGGGTGGGCAGCCGGCCGGCGCGGGCGGCCTTCACGTCAAAGCCGGCGGCTTCGCTGTTTTTCGTTGCGGCGGCGATATCGGGATTTTCCTTGATCGCGATTTCCACGGCTTCACCAACATCGGTCGGCAGGCCGGGCAGGGGCGGCGGCTGCGACAGATCGGCGGGCACTTCACCCACCTGCTGGATGTAGCGTTCCTTGGAGCCGATCAGATTGGCTTCAGCGTTCCGCAGATCGGCGCGGGCCTGGGAAAGCCGCGCTTCGGACTGGGCGACATCGGTGCGGGTCAGATCACCGACTTCGAACCGATCCTGCGTGGCGCGCAGATTGACCTCGAGGTTCTTCACATTGTTGCGGTTGAGCTCAACGATCTGGGTGTCGCGCAGCACGTCGTTGTAAGCGGCGACAACCTGGCTGAACACGCTGGCTTCGGTGGCGCGCAGCGTTTCCTCGCCGGCCGCGACACGCGCATCGGCGGCTTTGATGCCATTCTTCACCAGCCCGCCCTGATAGATGGGCACAGTCAACTGGCCCTGCGTCTGCATGGAGCGCGGGATGATGATGAACTGGCCGCCGGGGATCAGCACGTTTTCGTTGAAGGTGGAATTGACGGTGGCGGCAGGCAGGCCGGCGGCGCGCTGGATCGGCACATTCTCGTCAGTCGCCATCTGGTTGGCGCGGGCGGCGTTCAGCGTCGGGTTGGTCTGATAGGCCTTTGCCAGCGCGCCCTGCAGTGTTTCAGCGGCAGCCGGAGACAGACCGAACAGCGACACGCCGAGCAGAGCGGCGGCAACAACGGAGCGGGCGGGACGGCTTGCCCCCAGACCAAGCGTCTGCATTCACGGTTTTCCTTACATTCTGGCCTGTCGTGAAAAGGCCGGCCATCGCCCCTCTCAAAGGTGCCGTATAGAGACAAGACAGCCGCTGGCCAAGTGGCCCACCGCGCGAATTTGAGCAACGACCAAATTTGTCACGGCTTCACTGTTGGCACGGCCTTCAGATAGGCGGCAATGGCGGCTCTGTCGGAATCGGACAATTCAGCCATGTTGGCCTGAACTTCCACCATGGTGCCGCCCACGCTGTCATAATCGGGCGTGAAACCGGTTTTCAGATAGTCGGCGATCTCGGCGGCGCTCCACGCCAGCTTGCCCGGCGTGATGTTCGGGATGCGGCCTTTGCCCTCAGGATCAGGCGCACCGGCCAGCCAGCGGGCATGATCGGGGCCACCAAACTGGTCACGCGGGCTGTGGCATTCGCCGCAATGGCCTGGCCCTTCCACCAGATACTGGCCAGCCTTCACATCGGCTGGGGCATTTGCGGGCAGGGCCACGATTGGCGCGGGATCAAGATACAGAAGCTTCCACAGGCCGATCCCGCGCCTGATGTTGAACGGGAAGGGGATATCACCGGCGGCGGGCTTGCCGGCAACGGCAGGCAGACGGGTGAGATAAGCAAAGAGATCGGCGATGTCGCCGGGGGTCATCCGGGCATAGCTGGTGTAGGGGAAGGCCGGATAATAATGCCGGCCATCCGGGCTGATGCCGCGGCGCATGGCGTTGTCGAACTCGGCCAGGCTCCAGTTGCCGATGCCATCGGGGCCGGGCGAGATGTTGGGCGGCTGGAAGCTGCCGAACGGCGTCACCAGCGGCGCGCCGCCGCCCAGCGCCAGGCGCGCATCGCCCTTGGCGCCCTTGGCGGCATGGCAGGACGCGCAGCCGCCAGCGTGGAACAGACGCGCGCCGCGGGCGGGATCGCCCGGACGCTGCGCCCGTTCAGTCGGTGACAGCGGCTGCGGCGCGGTGACGAACAGACCCGCCAGCGCGCCCAGCAGCGTAAACCCGGCCAGCCCTGCCAGCAGTCGCTTCATCTCAGCCCTTCTTGATGCGAAAGCCTTCGTGGCAGCTCTTGCAGTTGGCGGTGACCATGCCGAACGCCTTGCCAAAGCTGGCGGCGTCGGTGGGCTTCAGGGCCGCAGCGGCGACCGTGTCCTTCTGGAACTTGTCGGTGGCGATCTTCCAGTCCGCCGGCATTGACCAGATCGCAGACGAGGCTTCGGTTTCGCCGCCGGTCTTGGAAGTGGCCGGGAAATGCGCCGGGAAGGCCTTGGCGGCGGCGGCATAGTTGGCGAGGATCTTGTTGGCGGTGGCGGCATCAAACGGCGTGACGCCCTTCAGCATGTCGCCGCCCATCTTGGTGTCGCGGCCATTGCCCTTCATGATCGCCTTGCGATCTTCAATCGGGCCGGCAGTGGCGACGGTGGCTGGCAGGATCACGGTGGTTGCCAGAACGGCAGCAAGAACGGCACGCATCATCTTGGTCTCCCCATTTTCAGGCCACTACGGCTGACATTCTTCATATCCCTTGCCGGCCGCCAACGCCAATGGCGCAATTGGCGCAGGAGGCGGTTTGGGTTGTGTTTGCGCCGGCTTGCGGCATGATCGCGACAAAATGGGGGAACGCCGATGCGCACGCTGCTGATCGCCGGAGCCATGCTGTGGGGCCTGGTGGGGCCAGCCGCGGCGGCGCCGATGAGCCTGAAGGGGGCGATGGCCTATCCCTTCACATCCGGTCTTGTCTCCAGCCCTGATGGCAAGCGCATCGCCTGGGTGCGCGAAGTGGCGGGCGTGCGCAACATTTGGGTCGCCAGCGGCAGCGCTGCCCAGCCGGTGCAGGTGACCGGCTTTGCCGAAGATGACGGCCAGGAACTGACGCAGTTGGTCTTCGCAACCGATGGCCAGTCGCTGTTCTTCGTGCGCGGCGGCGATCAGGATGGCAACTGGGCGGCGGCCGGCAATCTGGCGCCCAATCCCGATGCCAGCCCGGATGAGCCCAAGGTGATGCTGTGGCGCGCCGATACCAGTGGCGCCACACCGGCAAAGCCGCTGGCCGAATGCGACGCGCCGGCGATTTCGGCCAAAGGCGTGATCGCCTGCGAAAAGGCCGGCCAGGTGTGGACGGTGAGTGCCGATGGCAAGGATTTCGCGCGGGCCTTCTTTGATCGCGGCCGCATCGCCGACATGGCGTGGTCACCCGATGGCAGCCGCCTCGCCTATGTCTCGCGCCGCGAAGGCCATGCCCTGATCGGCATCTTTGGCGGGCCGGCCCTGCCGATCACCTATTTGCAGGCCGCCAGCGGTGTCGATGGCAGCCCGACCTGGTCTCCGGACGGCAAGCGTATCGCCTTCACCCGGCGCTGGACCGGGATGGATGGCTATGGCCGGTTCCTGGCGTTTGAACCGCAGCCGTGGGCGATCATGGTGGCCGATACCGCCACCGGTGCGGCGCGGCAGGCCTGGGCCAGCGGCACGGCCCTGCGCGACAGCTTCCCGGATGTGACAGGCGGCGCCAATCTGCACTGGGCGGCCGGCGATCGGCTGGTGTTCCTGTCGGCGGCCACTAACTGGCAGCAGCTTTACACGGTGCCGGCCAGTGGCGGCGCTGCGACCCGGCTGACTGGCGATGGTTTCATGGTCGAACATGTGGCGCTCAGCCCGCATGGCAGCACGCTTTATTATTCGGCCAACACGGGGGCCGCAGTGGATGACGACACCCGCCGCCACGTGTTCAGCGTTAAGGTGGGCGGCGGGCAGGCCGTTCCTGTCACCAGCGGCACCGGGCTGGAATGGACTCCGGCCGCCACCAATGATGGCGTGGCGTTGATCGCCGCCAGCGCGCGCGATGCAGGCGCAGTGCAATGGTGCGCGCCGCGTTGTGCCACGCTGGCCGGGCAGGCCGCACCGGCGGATTTCGCCGGGGCCGCCATGGTGATGCCGGAAAAAGTCACATGGAAAGCGCCCGATGGCACCACCATCCACGGCCAGTTGTTCCGGCCCGCCGGAGCGACCGGCAAGCGCCCGGCCGTGGTGTTCGTGCACGGCGGCCCGCCGCGCCAGATGCTGCTCGGTTTCAGTTCCATGCGCTATTACGCCAACGCCTATGCGTTGAACCAATATCTGGCCAGCCGCGGCTTCGTGGTGCTGTCGGTCAATTATCGGCTCGGCATCGGCTATGGCTGGGATTTCCAGCACCCGGCCACCGGTGGCCCGCGCGGCGCGAGCGAATATCAGGATGTGATCAGCAGTGCGCGTTATCTGCAATCACGCGCCGATGTCGATCCCGCCCGCATCGGCATCTGGGGCGGGAGCTATGGCGGCCTGCTCACCGCGCAGGCGCTGGGGCGCAACAGCGACGTGTTCAAGGCCGGGGTGGATATCCATGGCGTGCACGATTGGTCGCGCACCATGATCGAAACGCTGGGCACCGGCATCAAGAGCTATGGCGACACCAACCGCGACAAGGCTCTGCAGACCGCCTGGACGTCATCGCCGCTGGCCGATGTGGCCGGCTGGCGCAGCCCGGTGCTGCTGATCCACGGCGATGATGATCGCAACGTGCGGATCAATCAGACGATCGCGCTGGCCGCTGAACTGCGCGCTCGTGGCGTGTCGTTCGAGGAGTTGATCATCCCGAACGAAATCCACGATTTCCTACGCCATGCCGGCTGGCACCAGGTGAATGCCGCCACCGCCGACTATCTGGAGCGGCAGCTGAAGCCGTAAAGCTCAGCGCAGATCGGGCGGTGTCGCGTCCGCCTTGATCAGCGCCACGGCTTCGGCCAGCGGCATCACCTTCTGCTCGCCGCCCTTCAGGCTGCGCAACGCCACCGTGCCTTCTTCGGCCTCGCGGCGGCCGACGACCAGCATGTAGGGCGCCTTCTGCAGGCTGTGCTCGCGCACCTTCAGGTTGATCTTTTCATTGCGCAGATCGGTTTCCACCCGGATGCCGGCCTTGCGCAGCGTGTCGGCCACGGTGCCGGCATAGTCATCCGCATCCGAAACGATGGTCGCCACCACGGCCTGGCAGGGCGCCAGCCAAGTCGGGAACCAGCCGGCGAAATGCTCGATCAGGATGCCGATGAAGCGTTCATAACTGCCCAATATGGCCCGGTGCAGCATCACCGGCCGATGGCGGCTGCCGTCTTCGCCCACATAGGACGCGTCGAGCCGTTCCGGCAACACCGTGTCCGTTTGGATCGTGCCGACCTGCCACGTGCGGCCGATGGCGTCGGTCAGGTGGAATTCCAGCTTGGGCGCATAGAAGGCGCCTTCGCCGGGCAGTTCTTCCCAGCCCCAATCGGCGTTGTCGCGCCCCGTGGCCTTCACGGCATCGCGCATCGACTGTTCGGACCAGTCCCACATCGCATCGCTGCCGAAGCGCTTCTCGGGGCGCAGCGCCAGCTTGATGGCATAGCTGAACCCGCCCAGATCCTTGTAGACCACGTCGAGCAGATCGCAGAACGCCGCGATTTCGGCCACGATCTGATCCTGGCGGCAGAAGATATGGCCATCGTCCTGCGTGAACTGGCGCACGCGCATCAGGCCGTGCAGCGCACCGTGCGGTTCGTTGCGGTGGCAGCAGCCCATTTCGGCCATGCGCAACGGCAGATCGCGATAGGATTTGATGCCCTGGCGGAAGATCAGCACGTGCGCCGGGCAGTTCATCGGCTTCAAGGCCATCCACTGAGCGTCGTTGCTTACCACCGGGCCTTCATCCTCGGTGTTGGGCACTTCGTCGGGGATGACGAACATGTTCTCGCGATATTTGCCCCAGTGGCCGGATTGTTCCCACTGGCGCGCGTCCATGATCTGCGGGGTTTTCACCTCCTGGTATCCGGCCGGGTCCAGCCGGCGGCGCATATAGGCCTCCAACTCGCGGTAGATGATGAAGCCGCGCGGGTGCCAGAACACGCTGCCATGGGCTTCTTCCTGCAGGTGGAACAGGTCCATCTCGCGGCCCAGCTTGCGGTGGTCGCGCTTGGCGGCTTCCTCCAGCCGCAGCAGGTGCGCGTCGAGTTGCTTCTTGTTGAGCCAGGCGGTGCCATAGACGCGGCTGAGCATGGCGTTCTTTTGATCGCCTCGCCAATAGGCGCCCGAAACCCGCGTCAGCTTGAAGGCCTGCGGGTCCAGCTTGCCAGTGGAGGGCAGGTGCGGCCCGCGGCACATGTCGAGCCAGTCATCGCCCGACCAATAGACCGTCAGATCTTCGTCACCCGGCAGTTCGGCGGCCCATTCGGCCTTGAAATTCTCGCCCTGTTGCTTCCAGCGGCTGATCAGTTGGCTGCGGCTCCACACTTCGCGGCGCAGCGGCTTGTCGGCCCGGATGATGGCGCGCATCGCCTCCTCGATGGCCGGCAGGTCATCTTCGGTGAACGGGCCGCGGCCGGGGGCGGGTGCGAAGTCGTAATAGAAGCCATCGTCCGTCGACGGGCCAAAGGTGATCTGCGTGCCGGGGAACAGGCCCTGCACCGCTTCGGCCAGCACGTGCGCGAAATCGTGGCGCGCCAGTTCCAGCGCGTCGGCTTCATCGCGCGACGTCACCAGCGCGAGCGCTGCATCGCTCTCGATCGGGCGCGACAGATCGACCAGTTCGCCATCAAGCTTGGCGGCGAGCGCCGCCTTGGCCAGGCCCGGTCCGATGCTTGCCGCCACGTCCGCACCGGTAGTCCCGCGCGCGACTTCGCGCTGCGAACCATCGGGAAGCGTGAGGGTGATGAGATCGGACATTGGTGGCCTTTGATTGCGAACAGTGCCGCCCAAGCAGCGGCCCGCCGCGCTTAGCCAAAAAAGCCGGCTCCCGCCACCCTTCAGCGCGCCAGGCCTGCAAGGCGCGGCGGCAAGGCGACTTGCAGTCAGGGCCGTGTCTTGGCAGGGTTCGTGCCAATGTCAGCCCCGCCCACCCGCCGCAGTGCCAAGAGCCGGCCCCTCTCGGGCCTGTTGCTGTGCGATGGCCGTCGTGACGAGGTGGTGGTGACGGCGCATGAAACGCGGCTGGTGATCAATGTGGAGGCGAATATCAGCGCCATCCCCATCGCCCGCGTGCGCCGGGATGACGGGCTGAACCTGCGCCGCACCGACAACAAGGATTGGCGCATCCGCTTCGACACGCTGCCGCCGCCCGAAAGCTGGGTCCATGATTTGCCGTTGCTGCCGCCGCCCAATCCCATGCGCCGGCTGGTGGTGATCCTGCTGGCACTGCTGGCCCTGATTGGCACTGCCCTGTGGGCGGTGGGCGGCGACGGTGTGTCGCTGGCCCCACAGTCGCTGCCCGATCTTGCCAAGGCGCTGCCCCGGCCGGTGCCGCAATCCTGGTTGGTCTGACGGGCGCACGGGCAGGTATCCGCGCGGCGGTTCTGGCGGCTGGACGATGCCCCCTGCATCTGCCACCTTCAGCCCAGGGTTGATCTGGGGAAATAGCAATGGAACGCAGGCAGTTTCTGGCGGGTGCCGCCGCCATGTCCCTCTTGCCCGCGGCCGATGCCGCAGCGCAGATCCTGCCTGGACCGGGCTTTGGCACACCGCTGGGCACAAGGCCGTTTGCCCCCGAGGTCTACCGCGCCCGCCGTGCGCGGTTGATGGCGGAGCTGAAAACAGGGCTGGCGGTGATCCATGGCGCCACCGCCTTTGGCGCGCCCGACAACACCATCGCCGCGCCCTTTACCCAGAACGGCGACTTCGCCTGGCTCACCGGGATCAGCGACGAGCCAGGCGCGGTGCTGTTGCTGGCGCCCGGCGAGGCGGTGGTGAAGGAATTTCTGTTCCTGCCGTCGCGTGATGTCGAAACCGAGCGTTGGGAGGTGGAGCGGTTGCCGCTGGGCTCGCTGATCGAGCAGCGCACCGGTGTGCAGCGCGTGCAGCGCACGGCGCGGCTGGGCGGGGTGGTCACACAGCTCGCCCCACGCGCCAAGGAACTGCATTTCCTGGGACCAGTGGTATCGGCCGATGCGCCAGTGCCGGCAGCGCTGGAGCTGTACAGCAAGGTGATGGCCCGCGTGCCCGGCACCAGCATCCGCGACCAGTCCGGCCTGCTCACCCAGATGCGCAGCGTGAAGGAACCGCGCGAGCTGGAATGGCTGAACAAGGCCATGGTCGCCACGCGCGCCGGCCATCTGGCGGCGATGAAGGCCGTGAAACCGGGCATGACGGAACGCCAGCTGCGCCGCGTGCTGGAGGAGGGCTTTGCCAATGCCGGCGGCACCGGCCTTGCCTACAACAGCATCGTGGCGGCCGGGCGCAACGCCGCATCGTTGCATTATGTGGCGGAAACTGGCCCGATCCGGGATGGTGATCTGGTGTTGATCGATGCCGCGGCGGCGGTGGATGGTTATGCCTGCGATGTCACCCGCACCTTTCCGGCCAATGGCCGCTTCACGGCAACGCAGCGCGCCGATTACGAATTGGTGCTGGCCGCCCAGGCCGCTGCCGAGGCGACGCTGAAAGCCGGGGTGAGTTATGACGCGTTCGAAGACGCCGCCAAGCAGGTGTTCCGCCGCGCCGGGCGCATCGACGATTTCATCCACGGCCTTGGCCATTATGTCGGGCTGGATGTGCATGACCCGTTCGACCGCTCCAAGCCCATCCCGGCCGGCGCGGTGATCACCATCGAGCCGGGGCTGTACACCCAGTCCGCTAACCAGGGCATCCGCATCGAGGATCAATATCTGGTCACGGCAGCGGGATCGGAGCGGATGTCGGCCGGCATCCCGCGCGGCATCGCCGAGATCGAAGCGGCAATGCGGGGGTGAAGTGAGATGATGCGGCGGATAATCGGTTTGGGCCTGCTCGCTGGCCTGACGTGGGCAACGCCAGCGCTGGCGCAAGAGGCACGCTGCCCGGAACCGGCCTGTGCCGCCGTAGCCGGTGGCCGCACCGAAGGCTGGGCGGCGCAAAGCCGGGCCGAGGTGATCGCGCGCAACGGCATGGTCACCTCCAGCCAGCCACTGGCCACCCAGGCCGGTCTCGCCATCCTGCGCAAGGGCGGCAATGCGGTGGATGCGGCCGTGGCCACGGCGGCGGTGCTGGGCGTGGTCGAACCGTTCAGCACCGGCATTGCCAGCGATTTGTTCATGATCGTCTGGGTGGCCAAGGAGAAGAAACTCTACGCCCTCAACGCCGCTGGCACCGCGCCCACCGGGGCGACGCCAGCGCGTTATGCCGAGCTGGATTATGGCAGGGATCCCAAGAACTGGACGCTGGGTTCGGGCATGCCGCCCGCTGGCATCCTCACCGTTACCGTGCCGGGCGCGGTGTGGGGCTGGGATGCGGCGCTGAAACGCTTTGGCTCCATGGGCTTTGCCGATGTGCTGACCGATGCGGAATATTACGCGCGCGATGGCTTTCCGGTGTCCCCGCGCATCGCCGATGATTGGACGCCGCTGCCCCGTGCGTTGCCGCTGAAAGCCTGCTGCACCGATCATGATCCCGATACGCTGGCGGTGTGGACGCCCGGCGGCAAGGGGCCAAAGGTGGGCGAGATGTTCCGCAATCCGGGCCTCGCCCGCGCATTCGCGCTGCTGCGCAAGGACGGTCCCAGCGCCTTTTACACGGGTGACATCGGGCGGGCGATCATTGCCAAATCGCAAGCGCTGGGCGGCACCATGACGGCGGCTGATCTGGCCGGTTATGCCGGCCGCTGGGTCGATCTGGTGCAGACGCGTTACCAGGGCCACGACATCTTCGAGCTGCCGCCGCCGTCGCAAAGCTGGGGCGCGCTCGAAATGCTCAACATCCTCGAAGCCTGTGTGCCGGTCTGGTCGCCAGGGCAGACGCTTGCCAGCCTGGGGCCGCGCAGCCCGCGCTACTGGCATTATCTGATTGAGGCCAAGAAGCTGGCCTATGCCGATCTGGCGGCGTGGAACGGCGATCCGCGCTTTTCGAAGGTGCCGGTCGAACGGCTGATATCGAAGTCCTATGCCGCCAGCCTGTGCGTCCGTGTCGACCCGGTGCGCGCCGCCGTCACCAAACCAGGCCCGGCCGATCGCAGCGGCGATACGGTGGTGCTGGCCACGGCCGATGCGGATGGCAATGTGGTGGCGATGGTCAATTCCATCTCGTCCGTATGGGGTTCCGGCCTTACAGTGAAGGACTATGGCTTGATCCTGCACAACCGCGGCGTGCAGTTCAGCCTTGATCCGGCCAGCCCCAACATCATCGCGCCGGGCAAGCAGCCCTATCACACGCTGGCGGCCGGTTTCGTGATGAAGGATGGTGCGCCGCTGCTGTCGCTGCTGCTGATGGGCGGTGACATGCAGGCACAGGGGCACGGCCAGGTGCTGGTCAACATGCTTGATCTGGGTGCCAATGTGCAGATGGCGACCGATATGGCGCGCTTCCGCCATGGCCAGGTGTCTGACCAGCTCACGCTGGAGCCAGCGCTGGATGCGCTAGTGGGGGCCGATCTGAAGGCGATGGGACACCGCCTGGGTCCGCCCAGCAGTGGAGCGATGGGGGGCTATCAGGCGATCCGCATCGAGAAGGACAATGATGGCAAGCCGGTCTATCGCGCCGGGTCCGATCACCGCAAGGATGGCCAGGCCGCCGGCTGGTAACGGGGTGATGCTTGGCTTATGCGGCATGGCATGAGCAGCCTTTCCCATAACGGCGCCAGACTTGCCTATCGCTTCACGCCGGGGGTGGGGCCGCTCGTCGTATTCCTGCCCGGTTACATGAGCGACATGACCGGATCGAAGGCCGAAGCGCTGAGCGACTGGGCGCGCGCCAAGGGCCAGGCATTTCTGCGGCTGGATTATTCGGGCTGCGGGGCCAGCAGCGGCGAGTTCCTTGATGGCAGCATCGGCCGCTGGACCGATGATGTGCTGGCGCTGGTCAATCATGTCTGGCCGGTGCGCAAGGTGCTGCTGGTCGGAAGCTCGATGGGCGGCTGGATCGCATTGCTGGCGGGCCGGGCGCTGAAGGATCGGCTGGCCGGGCTGGTGGGCGTGGCGGCGGCGTCGGATTTCACCGTTTGGGGGCTCAAGCTAGGCGAGGCCGAGCGGCGGCAGCTCGAGGCGCAAGGCTATTTCACCCGCCCATCCGATTATGGTGAACCCTATCGCTATTCCCGCACCCTCATCGATGATGCGCGGACCCATTTGCTGCTCGATGGCCAGATCGGCATCACCGCGCCGGTGCGGCTGCTGCACGGCCAGCGCGATGAGGCGGTGCCCTGGCGCCTGTCGCTCGACATCGCGGCGCGGCTGCAGAGCGACGAAGTTCAGGTGCGGCTCATCAAGGATGGTGATCATCGCCTTTCCCGCGAGGCCGATATTTCCGCGCTGATCGCCATCGTCGAGGAACTGCTTTGAAGCATCTGGCCCTTCTGGCTCTGTTGGCCGCTGTACCGGCATGGTCGGCACCGTCCGATCCGACGCGCTATGCCGCCTGTATCGAACTGGCTGCCAAGGATCCGGCGCGGGCCATGCAGATGGCCTATGCTTGGCGCATCGAAGGCGGCGGCGTGGCCCCGCGCCATTGCCTGGCCGTGGCCCAGATGCACGCCCGCCACCACGAGGCGGCGCTGAAGAATTATGAAGCCGCCGGCGAAGCCAGCGAGTCCGCCCGCGACGGCCAGGCCATTGCGCTGTGGCGGCAGGCGGCAGACGCGGCGATGATTGCCGAGCAGCCGGCCGACGCTGTGCGCTTTCTGACGCGGGCACTGGCCCGGCCGGGCGGCGCCGAACTCAGCCCGCGCGCCGAAGCCGATCTGCTCACCACCCGCGCCGAAGCGCAGGTGGCAGCGGGCAAGCCCGATCTGGCGATGGCCGATCTCACCCGCGCCACCACGCTTTCGCCGGAATATTTCACGCCGTGGCTGCTGAAGGCGACACTGGCCCGGCGCTGCGGCGATCTGGTGACTGCCGAAGCCGCGCTGCTGAAGGCCGCTGCGCTGGCACCGGGCTCCGCCGATGTCGAACTGGAAGCCGGCAATATCGCTGCGGCCAAGGGGGACACGGCGCTGGCCCGTCAGGCTTGGGAAGCGGCGGCCGCCGACGCGCCCGATACGCCGGCAGGGCAGGCAGCGGCCGCCGCGCTTGGTCGCATGAACGCCGCCCTGCCTGAAAAACCACTGACGGAGGGCGCGCTGCCTGCTACACCTCGCTGATGGCTCGCTCAGATTATCGTTTCGTCTGGAATGCCCGCGCCCGCTATGCCGAGGTGGACGCGCAGGCGGTGGTGTTCAACAGCCGTTACCTTGAATATTTCGATATCGGCATCACTGAATATTTCCGTGCTGCCGGTCTCTATCCGGAGCCGAACCTGCAGGGCGCGCCCGAATTGCACGTGGTGAAGGCCGAGGTCGTCTATCACGCCCCCATCCTGCTCGATGAGGAAATGGCGATCTGCGTGCGCTGCGAGAAGGTCGGCCGCACGTCGCTGAGTTTCGCGTTTGAAGTTCACGGATTGGCGAATGGACCGGGCGCTGACGATCTGCGCGCCAGCGGCACCGAAGTGCAGGTGCATGTGGATGAACCGCGCGGTCGGCCGACGCCGGTGCCGGATGCCGTGGTGGCCCTGTTCGAAGCCTTTGAAGGACGCGCTCTGAAATGAAATATCTCCACACCATGATCCGCGTGTCGGACGTGGCGGAAACGCTGCGCTTCTTCGAATTGCTGGGCCTGAAGGAATTGCGCCGCATCGATAACGAGGCCGGGCGCTTCAGCCTGATCTTCCTGGCGGCACCCGGCGATGAAGACGCCCAGGTCGAGCTGACTCATAATTGGGATGAGAGCGGCTATACCGGCGGGCGCAATTTCGGCCATCTCGCCTATGCGGTGGATGATATCTATGCGGCGTGCCAGCGCCTGATTGACGGCGGCGTGACCATCAACCGGCCGCCGCGTGATGGCCGCATGGCGTTCGTGAAATCGCCGGACGGGATTTCGGTGGAATTGCTTCAGGCCGGCCCGGCGCTGCCAGCGGCGGAACCCTGGGTGTCGGCACCCAACATCGGGAACTGGTAAGATGCTTGATATCGTTGGCGTGTCGGTGCTGCATGACAATTATGTCTGGCTGGCCCATGATGCCGCCAGCGGTGAGACGGCGGTGATCGACCCCGCAGTCGCCGGCCCGGTGCTGGAGGCCGCGACCAGCCGGGGCTGGAAAATCACCCAGATCTTGAACACCCACTGGCATCCCGATCATGTGGGCGGCAATGCCGATATCGTGGCCGCCACGGGTGCAATGGTAACTGGCCCGCAGGCCGAGGCTGCCAAGATACCGCACATCAGCCGTGCCGTGGTGGAAGGCGATACGGTGCAAATCGGCAGCAACATCGGCCGCGTGATCGATTGCCCGGCGCACACGGCGGGCCACAATGCCTATGCCTTCGAAGGCGCGCTGTTTTGCGGCGACACGCTGTTTGCCATGGGCTGCGGCCGCCTGTTCGAAGGCACGGCCGAACAGATGCACGCCGCGCTGGCCAAGTTCATGGCGTTGCCGCCGCGCACGCTGGTGTATTGCGCGCATGAATATACCCAGTCCAACGCGCGCTTTGCCCTAACGGTGGAGCCAGAGAACGATGCGCTGGTGCGGCGCGCCGAAGCCGTGGACCGGCTGCGCGAGCGCGGTGATCCCACCGTGCCCTTCAGTCTGGCCATGGAAGCGGCAACCAACCCGTTCGTGCGCGCCGGCAGCGTGGCCGAGCTGGCGCGGCGGCGCAGCGCCAAGGACAATTTACGCGGATGATGTGTTCAGCGATGATACAGCGAGCGGAGGGCATTACGGCAGGCATGATCAGAAACGCGCTCCTTCTTGCTGCGCTGGTCGCGGCAACCCCGGCACTGGCCGGCGACGATCCACCCGGCAAGCCAGCCGAGTTCAAAGCCGAGACAAGGGATTGTCTGCAGACCCGCAGCATCCTGCAAGCGCAGGCCGCGCCTGATGGCAAATGGTATGCCCGGCTGCGCGATGGCCGCTGGTGGCGCAACACCATGGAATGCCCCACCCTGCAACCGCGCCGTGCGCTGGTGCACAGCAGCCCGATCGGCAGCCAATGCCGCGGCGACATCGTGCAGGTGATCGATTTCAACCTGGGCGGCGTCAATTTCGGCGGCTGCGGCTTTGGCAGCTGGGAACGCGTTGCGGGGCCGCCGCCCAAGCCGCCGAAGAACACCAAATCCGAAGACTGACCCTCAGGCGCGGTTGTCGAGTCTGGCCTTGATCGCATCCCAGATGCGCGCCGGCGTGTCGGTGCCGTTGAACCGGTCGATGGCGCGGATGCCGGTGGGGGAGGTGACGTTGATCTCGGTGAGGAAGCCGCCGATCACGTCGATGCCGACGAAGATCAGGCCGCGCTTTTTGAGTTCGGGGCCCAGTCGTGCGCAGATTTCCTGTTCCCGTGCCGTCAGTTCGGTCGGCTGGGCGCTGCCGCCGGCGGCGAGGTTGGAACGGATTTCCCCCTTTTTCGGCAAGCGGTTGATGGCGCCGGCCGGTTCGCCGTCCACCAGCACGATGCGCTTGTCGCCTTCGGATACGCTGGGCAGGAACGCCTGCACCATGAACGGCTCGCGCCACACGCTGCTGAACAGTTCAACCAGCACCGGCAGATTGCCGTCGTTTTTGTCGATCAGGAACACCGCGGTGCCGGCATTGCCATAGAGCGGCTTCACCACGATGGCGCCGTGGCGGGCGCGGAAGTCCATGGCTTCTTCCAGGCTTTTCGTGACCAATGTCGGCGGCATCAGATCGGGAAAGCGCAGCACGAACAATTTTTCCGGCGCGTTGCGCACTTCGGCGGGATCGTTGACCACCAGCACCCGGTCCTGGATTTGCTCCAGCAAGTGGGTGGCGGTGATATAGCCCATGTCGAACGGCGGATCCTGGCGCATCAGCACCACGTCAGCCTCATCCGCCAGATCGACCGTGCGCGGATCGCCCAGCCATTCATAATGGGCGCCGGCCTGGTTGATCACCTTTAGCGGCCGGGCCTTGGCTCGCACCCGGCCGTTCTCGGCCGAAAGATCATCGGCCATATAATGGATCAGCGTGGCGCCGCGCGCCTGGGCTTCCAGCATCAGGGCGAAACTGGAATCGCCGCCGATATTGATGGTTTCGATCGGGTCCATCTGAACCGCGACGCGCATGGTCATTGGGCAGGCCTTTTCAATTTTCGGATCTTGCCAGCGTAGCGAGTGTGGCGCGGATGCGTTCGCCCACCTGGGCGTCATGGGTAGTTTCCAGCATGGCGGTAAGGCTGGCGCGGGCGGCGGCAAGGCGGCCGATGCGCTGTTCCAGCCGGGCGCGTTCCCACCACAAGCCGCCCTGATCCGGCGCGATGGTGGTGAGCCGTTCATACAGCATCAGCGCCCGCCCGATATCACCATTCAGTCGCGCGCGGCTGGCCTGGTTGGACACCATCCGCACCAGCATCTGGCGGGTGCTCATCGCCGGAAAGCCGCCGGCAACCGGCGCGCCGCCGGCCTGGCGGGCAATGTCGGCGGCGCGGGCTGCCGTCAAACTGATGCCGTGATCGAATGGATCGAGCAGGGCCGATTCGCCGCCGCCATGCACTTCCACCAGCACGTGGCCGGGCAGGGCCAATGCATCGGCCCGCCAGCCAATGCGGCGGGCCAGCGCGACATAGAGGATCGACAGGCTGATCGGCAGGCCGCGGCTGCGTGTCGCCACCGCCACCAGATCGGCATTCAACGGATTGTCATAATCCTGGGTGTCGCCGGTCAAACCGGCTTCGCCAGCGATCAGGCTGGCCAGCCGCAAGGCGCGGCCCTTGGCGGTGGAGGGGGCCAGATCGCGTTGCAGGCTGACGGCCCAGCCCGTCATCAGCCGGCGCAGCCTGTCGGCATCCGCGCGCGGATTGTCAGCCAGGCTCAACGCGATGCCGGCTTCGATCACGTCGATATCGGCTTCATCCATCAGGCCGATTGTTGCCAGTAACATCATGCCTCTTCCCGCCAGATGGCGACCAGGTGCCGGGGCGGCGCTCACGGTGTGACCACCACCGCGTCGTGCCGGATCACCGCGCCCGGCCAGCCATAGCGCGTTGCCAGCCAGCGGGCGGCTGCCTGGCAACGCCGCTGTTGCGCAAGATGCAGTGCTGCCACGCCGGAGTCGAGAGTGGGCCGCGCTTTCACTTCTACAAACACCAGCGCATCGCGGCGGCGCAGCAGCAGATCAATCTCGCCGCCGGGCGTGCGCAGCCGGCGGCCGATCAGGCGATAACCCTTTGTGATCAACCAGATGGCGGCAATATGTTCGGCCATCCATCCGCGCCGTTCGTTGGCTTGGCGACGTGGGTCAGCCATTTTTGAGCGCCAGTGCGCGGGCATAGACCTCGGATTTCGACAGGCCCAGCCGATCCGCAACGGCCTTGGCCGCATCCTTCACCCGCATTGTCGCCAAGGCGGCATGCAGGGCCGAATCAAGATCATCGGCGCTGGCGGCGGGCGGCGGCAGCGGCGGCCCGACGAGCACGACAATCTCGCCCTTCGGCGGCGCATCCGCCCAGCGCGCGGCGAGCTCCGAAAGCGTGCCGGTCACCATCTCTTCGAACTTTTTGGTTAGTTCGCGGCCCACGGCGGCCGGGCGATCGCCCAGCCCAGCGTGCAACGCCGCCAGCGTGACGGCGAGGCGCGGGCCGGATTCGTAGAAGGCCAGCGTGGCCGGCACGTTTGCCAGCTCGGTGATCACATCGGCCTTGGCCTTTTCCTTGGCAGGCAGGAAGCCGGCGAACAGGAAACGATCGGTGGGCAGCCCGGCGATGGACAGCGCCGCGATCACTGCCGAGGGACCGGGCACCGTCACCACGTTCACACCTGCCGCGCGGGCTTCTGCGACCAGCTTGTAGCCGGGATCGGAAATCAGCGGCGTGCCGGCATCGGAGACCAGCGCCACCGGCTCTGCAAGCGCCCGCATGATGAGGCCCGGCCGGGCGCGGGCGGCGTTATGATCATGATAGGGCAGCATCTTCGTCTTGATGCCGAAATGTCCAAGCAACTTGCCGGTGACCCGTGTATCCTCACAGGCGATCAGACTGGCGCGGGCCAGCACCAGCAGGGCGCGGGCGGTGATATCCATGAGATTGCCGATCGGCGTCGCAACGATGTAAAGCCCCGGCGCAAGCGCTGCTTCAGGCAGGGCGTCGGGATCGAAGGAAGGGTGCAAGCTCACATGGCTATCAAGAGCCGGGTTGGAAACGGCTGGCAAGTGGTTCGCGCCGGCATGATCGGGCTTGGGCTGCTGGTGGCGGCCTGTTCGACGCCGAAAAAGGCGCCAACCGTGGTGGCCGCGCCGCCGCCGCCCGTGGTGACCGCGCCCAAACCGGCGCCGTTGCCGGAAGCCCGGCTGAACAAGGTGGCGCTGCTGGTGCCGCTCACCGGTCCCAATGCGGCGCTGGGCAAATCCATCGCCAATGCCGCCGCTCTGGCCATGGCCGATCTTGGCAAGCCGCAGGTGCAATTGCTCAGTTTCGATACGGCGCCCGGCGCGGGCGAAGCCGCAGCCAGGGCGATGGCGGCGGGTGCCGGCTTGATCCTGGGGCCGCTACTGGCCAGCGATGTGCCGGCGGTGACGGCCGCGGTGGCCGGCCGGCCGGTGCCGATCCTGTCCTTCTCCAACGATGCCGGGGTTGCTGGCGGTGATGTGTTGGTGCTGGGCTTTCAGCCCGGCCAGGCGATTGCGCGGGTGATCACCTATGCGCGTAGCCGCGGCGTTGATCGCTTCGCCGCGCTGGTGCCGCAGGGCGCCTATGGCCAGCGCGCGCAACTGGCCTTCGTGAAGGCGGTGAACGCTTCGGGTGGGAGATCGACGGCGCTGGTTTCCTATGCCCGCGATCCGGCCAAGCTGGCGGCAGCGGCAGCGCAGGTGACCAACTATGATGCCCGGGTGCGCGCCAGTGGCAAGCCGCAGATCCGCGCCGATGGCACGGTGGCGCGGGTGGCCGGGGCCTTGGCGCCGGTGCCGTTCCAGGCGCTGATGATCGCCGATTCCGGCGCCGCCGCCGCACGTTTTCTGCAGCCGTTGGCCCGTTTTGGCGTAGCGCCGGGGCAGGTGGTGATTTTGGGCACGGAGCTTTGGAACAACGAACCCGGCCTGGCCCGCGTGCCGGCGCTGAAGGGCGCGCTTTATGCCACCGTGTCGGATGCGCGCTTCAACAGGTTGGCCGTGCGCTACCGTGCCAAGCATGGCACCAACCCGTCGCGGCTGGCGTCGCTGGGTTATGATGCGGTGCTGCTCGCCTCCAGCCTGGCCGCGCGTTGGACGCTTGGCCAGCCGTTCCCGCGCGCGGCGCTGCTGGCGCGCGATGGCTTTGCCGGTATCGACGGCGCCTTCCGCTTCACCCCGTCGGGCGTGGCAGAGCGGGCGCTGGAAGTGGATCAACTCGGTACGGGCACCGTCTCGCCGGCGCCGAACAGCTTCTAACGCGCAATCTCCGCCAGCACGGCATTTGCCAGCGGCCAGCCGGCAGTGGTTAGGCGCAAGCCGCGCGAGTCGCTGGTTAGCAGTCCCTGTGCCACCAGCCGGGCAACGGCATCCGGCTTCACCGCGTCGGCCAGCGCCGTGCCGCAGCGCGTCGCAAAACGCGCCGCGTCCAGCCCTTCGGCGAGGCGCAGCCCCATCACCAGCGCCTCGGTTGTGCGCTCTGCCACACTGAGCAGCGTCTCGCTTTCCAGGCCGTGGCCGCTTTCATTCACGCCGGTCAGCCAGTACTCCGGTTTCTTGCGTCTGAGCGTGGCAACGCCCTCGCGCCGGCCATGCGCACCCGGCCCGATGCCGGCATAATCGCCATAGCGCCAGTAAGTGAGATTGTGGCGGCTCTGCATGCCGGGTGCGGCGTGGTTGGAGATTTCATAGGCCGGCACCCCCGCCGCGGCCGTGATCGCCTGCGTCATGGCGAACAGATCAGCACTGGTATCATCATCCGGCATCACCAATTGCCCGCGCGCGTGCAGGGCGGCAAAGCGCGTGCCGGGTTCAATGGTGAGCTGGTAAAGCGACAGGTGGGTGGTGCCGAAGCCGAGGGCGCGGGAGAGTTCCGCCTGCCAGCTTTCCCGCGTCATGCCGGGCCGATCATAGATGAGATCGAAACTGACCCTGCCGAAGGTGGCTTGCGCGACATCAAGCGCCGCGAGCGCGGCGGCGACGTCGTGCGGGCGGCCAAGCAGTTTGAGCGCTGCATCGTCGAGGGCCTGAACGCCAAGGCTCAGCCGGTTCACCCCGGCGCTGGCGAAGCCGGCGAAGCGGCCGGCCTCCACACTCGACGGGTTGGCTTCCAGCGTGACTTCAAGATCGGGTTCGGGCGTCCAGTGCTGGCACGCCGCATCGATGATGGCCGCAATCGTGTCAGGCGGCATCAGGCTGGGTGTGCCGCCGCCGAAGAAGATGCTGGCCAGCCGGCGGCCAGGCAGGCGGGTGGCTTCAAATGCCAGATCGGCGAGGAGGGCGGCCTGCCATGCGGCCTGGTCCACCGTCTCGCGGACATGGCTGTTGAAATCACAATAGGGGCATTTGGTGACGCAGAACGGCCAGTGGACGTACAGCGCGACAGGCGGTGCGTCTGTCATGCCACCGGCGGCAACAGCGCGTCCAGCTGCCGGAAGGCCCGGGCGCGGTGGTTGTCGGCTTCCTTTTCGGCACGGGGCATCTCGCCATAGGTCTGCGCCTTGCTGTCCATCAGGAACATCGGATCATAGCCGAAGCCGTTGCCCCCGCGCGGCGGCCACACCAGTGTTCCGTCAACCCGGCCTTCTACCACTTCGGTGTGGCCATCGGGCCAGGCCACGCACAGAGCGCAGATGAAATGGGCGGTGCGGGGCTGCGTGCCCAGTTCGTCGTTAACGCGCGCCATGGCGACAGCGAAGTCCTTGCCCGGCCCAGCCCAGCGCGCCGAGTAGATGCCGGGCGCGCCGCCCAGGCGATCCACACATAGCCCGCTGTCGTCGGCAATTGCCGGCAGGCCGCTCAGTGTGGCCGCCGACAGCGCCTTCAGCCGGGCATTGCCGATGAAGCTCGTTTCCGTCTCATCCGGCTCCGGTAAACCCAGTTCGCCGGCCGACACCACGTCCAGCCCGTGCGGGTTCAGCAGTTCGGCCAGTTCCACCACCTTGCCGGGGTTGTGCGTGGCCAGCACCAGCCGGCCCGGCAGCAGCTGCCTCACCGGCCGACCGCGTTCAGCTGCGCGGCAAACACCTCGTTGCAGCCGATGCGGGCCAGGCGCAGCAGGCGCAGCAGGGCTTCCTCGTCGAACGGTTCGCCTTCGGCGGTGCCTTGCACTTCCACGATGCCGGCCTGGTTGGTCAGCACGAAATTGGCGTCGGTGCCGGCGGCCGAGTCCTCGATATAATCAAGATCGAGGACAGCATTGCCATTGTGGATCCCGCACGAAATCGCCGCGACCTGAAGGCTCAGCGGATCGCCGGCCAGCGGGGTCTTGGCGTGGATCGCGTCGATGGCGAGGCGCAGCGCCACCCAGGCGCCGGAAATCGCCGCCGTCCGCGTACCGCCATCGGCCTGGATCACGTCGCAATCCAGCGTGATCTGGCGTTCGC
Organism: Sandarakinorhabdus limnophila DSM 17366; assembly: GCF_945882885.1. Lineage (GTDB taxonomy): Bacteria > Pseudomonadota > Alphaproteobacteria > Sphingomonadales > Sphingomonadaceae > Sandarakinorhabdus > Sandarakinorhabdus limnophila_A. Next base: position 10,574 of record NZ_CAMCWT010000028.1, on the reverse strand, counting down.
CCAGCAGCGTCAGATCGGTGACCGCGCGCAGGGAGCGGCCGATCAGGCGCTGGATTTCCTGGGTGCGGCCCGATTGCTTGCCCTTGGCGGCTTCGCGCTGGCCACGGGTATGGGTGGCGCGCGGCAGCATGCCATATTCGGCCGTCACCCAGCCCTTGCCGCCACCGCGCAGCCATGGCGGCACCCGGTCTTCCACGCTGGCGGTCACCAGCACATGGGTGTTGCCGAACTTGACCAGGCACGATCCTTCGGCGTGGGCGGAAAAGCCGGGGATCATCTCGATGGTGCGCATCTGATCGGGGGCGCGGCCTGATGGGCGCATGGGGCGTGTCTTTCCTGATTGCAGTTGGGTGGGCCTTATTGCGTGGGGGCTCCGAAGGGAAGCGCCCATTGCGCCGCGTGCCCACGCACCTTAGATTGCGCCTATGCAGCCAACGAACCAGCAGACCTTGGCGCTGGCCGAGCTCAACACACGAGCGCGCGAGATTTTCCGGCAGATTGTCGATGCCTATCTGGTGTCGGGTGCGCCGGTGGGCAGCCGCACGCTCTCAAAAGGCGGGTTGGGCCTGTCGCCGGCCTCGATCCGCAATGTGATGCAGGATCTGGAGGAACTCGGCCTGCTCGCCGCGCCGCACACATCCGCCGGGCGGCTGCCGACCGAACTGGGTCTCAGGATGTTCGTTGATGGCATGATGCAGGCCGCCGAGCCGTCGCAGGATGAACGCGCCGCGCTGGAAGCGGGGCTGGCACCGGGCGTGGCGATGGAAGAAGCATTGACACGCACCACCGCCGCGCTGTCGGGCCTGTCGCAGTGCGCCGGGCTGGTCTTGGTGCCGGCGCGCGAACTCGTCATCCGTCAGATCAGTTTCGTGCTGCTGTCCCCCACCCGCGCGCTGGTGGTGCTGGTCGGCGCCGATGGCAGTGTCGAAAACCGTCTGCTCGATCTGCCGGTGGGCGTGCTGCCGGCCTCGCTGGAAGCCGCGGCCAACTATATCACCACGCGGCTGGCCGGGCTGACGCTTGTCGAAGCCACGGCGCGCATGAGCCAAAAGATCGCTCGTGATCGCGTCATGCTCGATACGCTGACGCAGACGGCAGTGGCGGCCGGGCTGGCGGCCTGGTCTTCGGATGCGGCGGCCCGCCCCGTGCTGATCGTGCGCGGCCAGGCCAATCTGGTCGAAGATGCGGTGGATCTTGAACGGGTGCGCCAGTTGCTTGATGATCTGGAAGACAAGGCCGAACTCATCCGCCTGCTCGACCGCGCCCGCGAGGCAGAGGCAGCGCGCATCTTCATCGGGGCAGAATCGCGCCTGTTCTCGTTGTCGGGGTCCAGCGTCATTGCCGCACCCTATCGCGGGAACGATGGCAAGGTGATCGGCGTTGTGGGGGTTATCGGGCCGACGCGGTTGAACTATGCACGCGTCATCCCCATGGTGGATTTCACCGCCCGAACCCTGAGCAGACTGGTATCATGACAGACACAACCGAAAACTCTGGCACGACCGAAAACACCGAAACCCCGGAAAACGAAGCGCCCGAAGCGGCCGCACCGGAGATCGATCTGGCCGAAGCGCTGCTGGCCAAGGACCAGGAAATCGCCGATCTGAAGGATCGCGTGCTGCGCTCCCTGGCGGATCTGGAAAATACCCGCCGCCGGCTGGAGCGCGACAAGGCGGAAGCCACGCAATATGCTGTGACCGGCTTTGCCCGCGACATGCTGGCGGTGGCCGAAAATCTGCGCCGCGCCGTTGCGTCGCTGCCGGCCGATGGCTTCGACAATGTGCGCGCCGGCATCGAGGCGACCGAACGCGAGCTGCTGGCGATCTTTGGCCGCCAGGGCATATCCAAGATCGAGATCACGCCGGGCGAACCGCTTGATCCCAATCGCCATCAGGCGATGCTGGAGGTGGAAAGCGATATGGACGCCGGCAGCGTGGTGGCCGAACTGGCCAGTGGCTGGACGATCCGCGATCGCCTGCTGCGCCCGGCGATGGTGAGTGTTTCGCGCGCCTGACCACCACGTCAAACCCCTGACTTGACCTTGCCGGCAGCTTTGGCAGTCTGCCGGCATGTGGCTGTTTGATCGCCTCTTCAAGCGCTTCATGCAGGATGGCGAGTTGGTCGTGATCGACCCGGCCGGCGGCAAGCGGCGCTATGGCAAGCCCAGCGCCACCCGTGCGCCGGTCCGCATCCGTTTGGCCGACAATGCCACGGCACGGGCCATCGCGCTCAATCCGGCGCTCGGCGCGGGCGAGGCCTTCATGGATGGCCGTCTGGTCATGGAGCAGGGCGATATTTTTGCCCTGCTCGATCTCGTCACCCACAATCTGCGCTGGGAACGCGACAATCCGGTGCGCTTTGCGCTGTGGCGGCAGGCAAGGTTGGCGGCGTGGTGGGACGGGATCAATTTCGAGCGTCGGTCAAAGCGCAACGTCGCCCATCATTATGACCTTGATGATCGGCTCTACGACCTGTTCCTCGATCCGCACCGGCAATATAGCTGCGCCTATTGGGCGCCGGGCATCACCTCGCTGGAAGCGGCGCAGGAGGCCAAGCTGGCGCATATCGCCGCCAAGCTTGATCTGAAACCGGGGAGCCAAGTGCTCGATATCGGCTGCGGCTGGGGCGGGCTGGCGCGCTACCTGCACAAGGTGTCGGGCGCGCAGGTGACCGGCATCACCCTTTCGGAAGAACAGTTGAAATATGCTCGCGCCGAAGCCGTGCGGCAGGGGCTGACCGGCGTTGATTGCCAATTGATCGACTATCGCCAGATGACCGGGCAGTTTGATCGGATCGTCTCAGTTGGCATGTTCGAACATGTCGGCCTGCCGCATTATCAGCAGTTCTTCGATACCGTAGAGCGCCTGCTGGCCACCGACGGCGTGGCGTTGCTCCACACCATCGCCCGTGCCGACGGGCCGGGCGCCACGGTTCCGTGGACGGCGAAATATATCTTCCCCGGCGGCCATTCTCCGGCGCTGTCGCAGATCGTGCCGGCGGTGGAGCGGGCCTGGCTGTGGATCACCGATATCGAGGTGCTGCGCCTGCATTATGCTTACACGCTGAAGGCTTGGTATGACCGCTGCGCCGTACAGGAGGATGCGATCACGGCCCTGTACGATGCCCGCTTTTACCGGATGTGGATGTTCTATCTGGCGGCGGCGTGGTGCGCCTTTGCCAATGATGGCCACATGAATGTGCAGATGCAGATGACCAAGCGGCGGGATGCGCTGCCACTTGCCCGTGATTACATGCGCGATGTGGAGAAGGGGTTGCCGTGTGGAGCGCCTTAATCCACCCAGCCCAGTTCCTTTTCCGCCGCCCGCTTGTCGAGTTCCGCCCGGCTGATTTTTTCCGACGCCGATTTCAGCTGGCCACACGCTGCCATGATGTCCCGCCCGCGCGGCGTGCGCACCGGGGCGCTGATGCCGGCCTTGAAGATGATGTCCGAAAAGGCGCGAATGCGTTCCTGCGACGAACATTCATAGATGCTGCCCGGCCACGGGTTGAACGGGATCAGGTTCACCTTGGCCGGCAGGCGATATTTGCGGATCAGCCGCACCAGCTCATGCGCATCCTCGTCGCTGTCGTTCTTGCCGGCCAGCATCACATATTCGAAGGTGATACGCCGGGCGTTGTTGACGCCGGGATAATCGGCGCAGGCCTGCAGCAATTGCTCGATGCCGTATTTCTTGTTGATCGGCACGATCTCGTCGCGGATTTCCTTGGTGACGGCGTGCAGCGACACAGCGAGATTGACGCCGATCTCCTTGCCGGCGCGCACCATCATCGGCACCACGCCGCTGGTTGAGAGCGTGATGCGGCGCTTGGACAGGCCCAGGCCATCACCATCCATGACGATCTGCAACGCATCGCGCACATTGTCGAAATTATACAGCGGCTCGCCCATGCCCATCATCACGATGTTGGTGAGCATGCGGCCTTCGGCAGTGTAATTGCTGCCCGCATTGTGCGCGCCGGGCACCCAAGTTACGTCATCCTCGTCCAGATCGTCGGCGGCATCGCTGGCGGTGGGGCGGGTGATCGGCAAAGGCGTCGCGCCCGGCCATTCCCCCAGTGCATCGCGCGCCAGCATGACCTGGCCCACGATTTCGGCCGCCGTCAGGTTGCGCACCAGCTTCATCGTGCCGGTGTGGCAGAAACGGCAATTCAATGTGCAGCCGACCTGCGACGACACGCACAAGGTGCCGCGCCAGGCATCGGGAATGAACACGCATTCGGCTTCCTCGTCGTCGCCGAAGCGCAGCAGCCATTTGCGGGTGCCGTCGCTCGACACTTGTGCCGTCACCACTTCCGGGCGGCCGACGACGAAATGGTCATCCAGCAGCGCGCGCGTGTCCTTGGCGATATTGGCCATCGCCGAAACTTCGGTGACACCGCGATGATAAAGCCAGTGCCACACCTGGCTGGCGCGCATGTTCACTTGCTTGGCCGGCAGGCCGATCTCGGCCAGCGCGGCGCGCAGTTGATCTTTCGACAGGCCGATCAGTGCCCGCTTGCCATCGGCACGCGCCACGGTCTTGCGCGGCAGCACCATCGGGTCAGACAGGCCGGGGATGGGCATCACGTCCGCAGGCAGCGCCCCGTTGTCGCTGCTGTCGTCATTGGTCGGGGAGGCATCGTTGTTCATCGCGCGGGCCATATCGCAAATTGGCCGCAGCGTAAAACAGCTTGGGCCGCCACGGTTGCGCGGCGACACTGGGGCTTCAGATCTGGGGGTGTGATGGCGTCGTTCTTGTCCAACCGAAATCTGGCCGTGGCCAACGCGGCACTGCTGGCCGTGGTGCTGGTGGCGGTGGTGCGCGGTGCCAGCCAGTTTCCGGCCCTGCCGCTGCTGGTGCAGATCCACCTGGCCAGCATGATCATCATCATGGGCATCACCGTGCCGATGCTGCTGGGGCCAAAGGGCACGGCGCGCCATCGCCTGCTGGGCCGCATCTGGGCCGGGCTGATGCTGGGCAACGCGCTGCTCACCTTGTGTTTCAATGCCGGCTCGCGGCAGTTGGGCGGGGTGTTCGTGGGCGATTTTTCGCCCATCCACGCCATCAGCCTGTTTGTGGCCATTTCAGTGCCGCAGGCGGTGCTGAAGGCGCGCCGGCATGACCGGGCCGGGCATGAAGGCAATATCCGCGGCCTGGTGATCGGCAGCCTATTGATCGCCGGCCTGTTCACCTTGCCGTTCGGGCGCAAGCTGGGCGAATGGCTGATGGGCCGCTGAATCAGCCCTGCTGGTGCAGCCCCTGCACCCGGGCGCCAGCGGTGCGCAATCGTTCGGCGCCGGCCCGCCGCATCATCTGGCGCGGGCTGTTGAAATAGGCCATCGGCGTCATGCCCATATAGGCCCTGAATTCCCGGATGAAGTGCGACTGGTCATAGTAACCGCCGTCGAGCAACGTCGCCAACGGCTGGTCGAGCCTGTCGCCGATCTGGGCCAGCGTGCGCAGGAAGCGCTGGCGGCGCAGCAGCTGCTTGGGCGAAAAGCCGAAGGCGCGTTGGCACAGCCGCGCCAGGGTGCGCTCCGTCATGGCCAGTTCGTGGGCGAAATCCTGCACTGTATCTATGTTGCCGCTCACCAGCGCCTGCTCAACCCGTTCGATCAACGGTTCAGGCGGCGGTGCGGCAACAGCCAGTTCGCCGAAAAACCGATCGAATAGCGCGCAGCAGCCTTCCCAATCACTGGTGCACAGATCGGCCCACAAGCGCTCGGCAGTGGGCCCGTAGATATCGGCCAGATCGTGGATGCGATTGGCATGTTCATGCGCTGACTGCTGTACCAGCGTCGCCCAGCCCATCGCCGTGAGTCCCGCACCGACTGTGCGGCCCGGACCAGCCGAACGGACAATGGCGGTGCGATCTGTGGGCCCGAACAGGGCGCCCCGCGTTCCGGTGGGATCGGTCGAGCCGGGCCGTTCCACCGTCCATTCGCCGGTGATGGTGAAACGGATATTGCCCCATTCGGTATGGAGATGATCTTCCAGCGCGACCGGCGTTAAAACGCCATAATAAGTGGTGATCAGTGGCCGCAATTGTGGCGCCGGAAGCGCAAAATGCACGTCTGGCAAGACATTGCGTGTCTGCATGTCACTGGCACTGAACACGCCACCCCCAATCCTTGATCCCCTTTCTGCATTAACGGCCGGCCCTGCAACCGCAAGTCATTCACATCATTTTACCAATAGTTCATTTAACGCGGATCTTGCCGGTTCCCGGCCAGTGCCTCACATCGCGCTGATGCCGCCATCCACGTACAGGCCATGGCCAGTCACCATCTTGGCTTCATCGCTGGCCAGATAGACGGCAGCCCAGGCGATATCATCCGGTTCTCCCACCGCGCCCAGCGGGATCTGCCGGCCCAGCTTTTCCAGCCCGGCTTCGCGGCCCATGGCGTCGGTGATGCCCTTCAGGATCGGCGTGTCGATGAACACCGGGTGGATGCTGTTGCAGGTGATGCGATATTTCTGCTTGGCACAGTGCAGCGCCACGCTCTTGGTCAGGTGGCGCACGGCGGCCTTGGCGCTGTTGTAGGCGGCGCTGTTGTGGGCGGCGATCACGCCAGCGATGCTGGAAAGATTGATGATGCTGCCGCGCACATTGGTTTCGCGCACGGTGCGCGCCATGGTCGGCAGGCTCAGCTTGCAGCCCAGGAACACGCTGTCGAGATCGATCGAATGCACGCGTTTCCACGTGTCGAAATCAGTGGCCTCTACCGTTGAACCCGCCGCGATGCCGGCATTGTTGACCAGCACGTGGAATCCGCCGAACTTTTCCTCGGCAAAGGCAACAGCAGCGGCCCAGTCTTCGGGGCTGGTCACATCATGGCGGCAGGCCACCGCGGCATCACCGATGCTGGCCGCCACGGCCTTCACGCCGGCTTCGTTGATGTCGGTCAGCACCACGCGGGCGCCTTCTTCCACCATGCGGCGGGCCATCGCCTCGCCCAAGCCCTGCGCTGCGCCAGTGATCAGTGCCACCTTGCCTGCCAGTCGGTTCATGTCATCTTCCCCTTGGTTTTCGTGGTCAACACCACCTTGCCCGCACCGCGCCCGGCTGAAAAGCTGTGACTCATGGGTGTGCCCGTGAATTGCCGCAGCCCTTGACGCCCCGCCGCCTGCACCATACGTGCCGCCCATGGCCATCCTCCCCATCATCGAAACGCCCGACGCCCGGCTGAAGCAGATCAGCACGCCCGTGGACGCCGTCACCGACGCGCACCGCACGCTGATCGCCGACATGTTCGAGACCATGTATGACGCGCCGGGCATCGGCCTGGCCGCCATCCAGGTGGGCGTGGCGGAACGCATCCTGGTGATCGATCTGCAGCGCGAAGCTGATGACACGCCGGAAGACGCTGATCCCGACAAGATCGTGCGCGTGAAAGAACCGCGCGTGTTCATCAACCCGGAGATCATTTGGGAATCCGACGAGCTGTCGGTCTATCAGGAAGGCTGCCTGTCGGTCCCGGAAATGTATGCCGATGTGCAGCGCCCGGCGGAAATCCAGGTCAAATGGCTCGACGAGCAGGGCAAGGCCCACGACGAGAAGTTGGACGGCCTGCTCGCCACCTGCCTGCAACACGAGATGGACCATCTGAACGGCGTGCTGTTCATCGATCACCTCAGCAAGCTGAAGCGCGACATGCTGCTGAAGAAACTGGAAAAACTGCGCAAGACCAGCCGCGCCGCTTGAGCGGCGCCGGGTTCAGCCCAGCCGATCCAGGATCAGCCGCGCCGCATCTTCCGGCGGTTTCAGCCGGGCCGGATCTTCGCCCGGATAGGCACGGGCGCGCATCACGGTGCGGGTGGCACCGGGATCAATGATGTGCGTGCGGATGGCGGAGACGTTCTTCACCTCTTCACCATAGGTTGCCACCAGATTTTCCAGCGCCGCCTTGGTCGCGGCATAGCCGCCCCAATAGGCGCGTGGGCTGGCGGCCACCGACGAGGTGACGGCCACGACATGGCCAGCCGCCGATTGGCGCAGCCAGGGATCAAGCGCCCGGATCAACCGCATGTTGGCGGTGAGATTGAGCGCGATCAGCTTGTCCCATTCCTTCAGATCAAGGTGCGGCACCGGCGCCAGCGTGCCCAGCTGCGCCGCATTGAGGATCAGCGCATCCAGCCGGCCCCAGCGGCCGCCGATGGCATTGCCCAGCCGGTCGATGGCGTCGCTGTCGGTCAGGTCAAACGGCGCGATGGTGGCGCTGCCGCCGGCCTTGTGGATGCGGTCGTCCAGCTCGGCCAGCCCGGCTTCGGTGCGGGCGGTGATGATCACGTGCCAGCCTTCGCGGGCCAGCATTTCGGCCGTTGCCGCGCCAATGCCGCGGCTGGCGCCGGTAACGAGGGCGAGTTTCTTGGTCGTGATGTCGGTCATGCGGCGGCCTTAGGCGGCAGGGACGGGCAGGGCAAGCGCCTCAGATGACGCGCTCGGCCAGCAGGCTCAGCTGGTCCGGCACTTCCACTTCTTCCTGGTCGGTCAGCCGCGTCGGGTAATCGCCGGTGAAGCAGGCGTCGCAATATTGCGGCGCGTGCTCGTCGCGGGTGGGTTCACCCACGGCGCGATAGAGGCCGTCGATCGACAGGAACGACAGGCTGTCCACCTTGATATAATCGCGCATCCGCTCGACATCCATCTGGGCGGCCAGCAGCTTGGATCGTTCCGGCGTGTCGACGCCATAGAAGCAGCTGTGCCGCGTCGGTGGGCTGGCGATGCGCATATGCACTTCCTCCGCGCCGGCTTCGCGCAGCATCTGCACGATCTTGACCGATGTGGTGCCGCGCACGATCGAATCGTCGATCAGCACGATGCGCTTGCCGGCGATCAGCGCGCGGTTGGCATTATGCTTCAGCTTGACGCCCAAATTGCGGATCTGGTCGCCGGGCTGAATGAACGTCCGGCCAATATAATGGCTGCGGATGATGCCCAGTTCGAACGGGATGCCGCTTTCCTGGGCATAGCCAATGGCGCCGGGCACGCCGCTGTCGGGCACTGGCACCACCATGTCGGCGTCCACCGGATTCTCGCGAGCCAGTTCGGCGCCGATGCGCTTGCGCACTTCATACACGCTGCTGCCGTCCATCATCGAATCGGGGCGGCTGAAATAAACATGTTCGAAGATGCACGGCCGCGCCCGCACTGGCGCGAACGGCCGGATCGAGCGCAGGCCGCGCCCGGAAATGATGATCAACTCGCCCGGTTCGACCGAGCGCAGGAAGGTCGCCCCCACCATGTCGAGGCCAACGGTTTCCGAGGAGAGGATGTAGCTGTCCCCCAACCGGCCCAGCACCAGCGGGCGGATGCCGAGTGGATCGCGGCAGGCCAGCATGCCTTCGGCGGTGAGGCAGATCAGGCTGTATGCGCCTTCCACCCGCTTCAGCGCATCGATGAAGCGATCGAGCAGGGTGCGATACGACGAGGTGGCAACAAGGTGGATGATCACTTCGGTATCGCTGGTCGATTGGAAGATCGATCCGCGCCGCACCAGTTCGCGGCGCAAGGTGGTGGCGTTAGAGATATTGCCGTTGTGCGCAACAGCAAAGCCGCCGCTGGCCAGTTCGGCAAACAGCGGCTGCACGTTCCTGAGTGCAGTTTCACCCGTGGTGGAATAGCGATTGTGGCCGATGGCGATCTCGCCCTTCAGCTTGTTGATCACCGAATCATTGTCGAAATTGCCTGCCACATGCCCCATGGCGCGGTGGGTGTGAAATTCCTTGCCATCAAACGTGGTGATGCCAGCGGCTTCCTGGCCGCGGTGCTGCAGGGCATGCAGGCCAAGTGCCACCAGCGCGGCCGCGCCTTCGGCACCATAAACCGAAAACACGCCGCATTCCTCGTGGAGATGATCGTCTTCCCACGGATCGGTGGTGAGCATCTTGTCCATGTGGTGGCCTTTGTCATTCGGCAGATGCCGGGCCATATAGGGTGGGCAGTCCGCTTTGTCTGCACCTGTCTTGTGATGAAAGTGTCACATATGAGCCAAGCCGTGGATGAAACGCTGGAGTTCCGGCCCAGGTGGGGCGCCGATGATCTGCTCACCGCTGTGGCGGTGGATGCGGCCAGCGGCGCGGTGCTGATGGTGGCGCACATGAACGCCGATGCGCTGGCCGCTACCTTGGCCACCGGCGAGGCGCACTATTGGAGCCGCAGCCGCCGCGAACTCTGGCACAAGGGCGCCACATCGGGGGCCATCCAGCGCGTGGTGGAGATCAGGGTGGATTGCGATCAGGATTGCCTGTTGTTGCGGGTTGAGCCGGCCGGCCCGGCCTGCCACACCGGCCGGCAGGATTGCTTCTACCGCCGGCTCGATGGTGGCCGGCTGGTGATGATCGGAGACGGTGAATGACGCTGCCAACCGGCCTTGAGATAACCGTGTTCGACGAGGTGTTCCGCAACCGCCCGCACGAACGCTTCGACGCGCTGCGCGCCGCCGATCCGGTGCATGACGACAAAGTGCTCGGTCGCGTGCTGCTCACCCGCGCCGCCGATGTGGCCGCCACGCTGAAGGACCGCAGCCTGTCTGTCGATCAGCGCAATGCTGCGCCCGATACGATCGTGCA
>NZ_CAMCWT010000027.1:0-35094 GCF_945882885.1 Sandarakinorhabdus limnophila DSM 17366 | reverse complement strand
ATCGCCTAAAACGGCAAGGAAGAGGTTGCAATGCCCCGCGCGCATGGCTATCAAGCCCGGCCTGCACGGTGTGCGCCCGTAGCTCAGCTGGATAGAGCATCAGACTACGAATCTGAGGGTCGGACGTTCGAATCGTTCCGGGCGCACCAATCCCCGCTTCCAAACCGCAATCACCGGGCCATCCAGCCCGGTTTTCTTGTGGTTGACCGCGTGGTGCCGCACCGGCGCACGGCACACGTGCGCCAGCCCGTTGCGGATCGTGCAACTGACTGAACGTAAGCGGTTTATTGGGAAAATGGTGGACGCGGCAGGGATTGAACCTGCGACCCCTGCGATGTCAACACAGTGCTCTACCACTGAGCTACGCGTCCACGGGAAGGCGCCTGTTAGTGGCATCGGCCCGGCTTGGCAAGTGTCTTGGCACGTCCTGTGGGGGCCACGGCGCGTCATTTGTGACCTTGGCAGCGGCCAGCCCGCGTGCTTGGAGCGTGCGGGATGATGTTTCGCGCCTCTGCCGCCGGCCAGCCGGCCATTTTCCCGTGGGGGCGCCTGTCGGGCGATGCCGATGGGCGCTGGCCGTTGCTGCTCACCTCGCCGCACAGTGGCCGGCATTATCCACCGGCGCTGCTGGCGGGATCGCGCCTGGCGCTGGTGCAATTGCGGCGGGCGGAAGATGCGTTTGTCGATGCATTGTTGGATGGCATTGCCGGGGTGCCAGTGCTGGCCGCCAGCCATGCCCGCTCTTGGCTCGATCTCAACCGCCGGCCCGATGAACTGGATCCGGCGATGTTCGATGGGCCACTGGCCGTGCCGGTGGCCGCCACGGAACGCGTGGCGGCTGGGCTGGGCGTGATTCCGCGCCTCGCTGGCCACGGTCTCGATATCTATGCCCGGGCGCTGCCGGCGGCCGATGCAGCGGCGCGGTTGGCCAGCCTGCATGCGCCCTGGCACGAACAGGTGGGCCACATCCTGACCGCTGCCCGCGCGCAACATGGCGCGGCGCTGCTGATCGATTGCCACTCGATGCCATCGCCCACCGGGGCACGGCCGCCGCAGATCGTGCTGGGCGATTGCCACGGCCGCAGCGCCGATCCCGCCATCATGCAGGCGATCGAGGATCATTTCCGCAGCGCCGGTTGGCGCGTGACGCGCAATGCACCCTATGCCGGCGGCCATACCGCGCGGCATCATGGCCAGCCCGGCACCGGCATCCACGCCGTGCAGATCGAGATTGATCGGGCGCTTTACCTGGATGGCCACAAGCTGGTGCTGCACGCCGGCGCCACCAAGGTGCGCAGCGTGATGACCGCGCTGGTGCAGCGCCTGGTAGCCGATTGGCCGCAACTGGCTGGCCCGTCACCCTGGGCCGAAGCCGCCGAGTAGACACGAAAAGGCCGCGCTGGTGGGGGCAACCAGCGCGGCGAGATCAGAACCTTCATCCAGGTTCGGAAGGTGGCAGGCCCAAGGAAAAATTGGGGCCACGGGGCGGTGACCGAAAGGGGGAAACGGTGCCGCCGTACACTTGATTTGGGGTGGCTCCGGCGGCTTTCAAGAGCCACCAGAGCGATTTTCTCGGCTTTTAGAAGGCAACACGCAGAGACACCCGGATATCGCGGCCAAACAGCGGCGCGACGTCCTTCAAGAAGCTCGAATGACGGCGGGCTTCGACATCGAAGATGTTGTTAGCCTGCACCACCAGCGTGGTCGGCGCTTCAGCACCGAACGGCTTCCACGACAGGCTGGCGTTGACGAGGCTGAAGGCCGCGGTGCGGGTTTCAAAGCTGGCCGTGCGATCCTGCGCCGTAACATGCTCGATCTCCAGCCGGCCGCCGACCACGCCGCCCGTGGCTTCAACGCCACCGATCATGCGCAGCGGTGGGATGCGCGGCACGGCGCCGCCGCCCGAAAGGATGGTGGCACGGGTGTAATCAAGCAGGCCGGTGACTTCGAACCGGGTGGCGCCCAGCTGCGCCATCTTCACGCCGGCTTCCACTTCCACGCCCCAGAAGCTGGCATCGGACTGGGCATATTCAAACACCGGCAGTTCGTCTTGCTCAAGGCCATTGGGATTGAGGAAGATGTAATTGTCGAAGCGGTTGACGAAGGCGGACAGTTCCAGCCGCCAGCCGTCACCGCGGCCGCGCAGCACGGCTTCGGCACCCAATTGGCGTTCGGTGCTGAAATCCGGATTGCCGATTTCAACGGCACGGGTGGCCGCGTGGGCACCATTGGCGAAAAGCTCTTCCGCCGACGGCGCGCGTTCGGTGCGCGCCCCGCTCAACGCCAGGCGGAAACCGCTGCCCAGATCAACAGAGCCGCCAACCGAGAACGACACCGAATTGAACGTGCGTTCGCGACCAACCTGCGCCGATTTCACATTGGCATGTTCATAGCGCGCGCCCCCTTCCAGCCGCACGGCGCCCAGATCGAATTCCTGCAGGGTGAACAGGCCGAACTGGCGGGTTTCGTTGGCCGGAATATAGGCTTCCTCGCCCACAGCGCGGAAATTGCGGCTGAAATACTGCACACCGCTGGCACCCTGCCAGCCATCCTTTTCGGCCTGCACCAGTTCAAGACGGGCTTCCCAGCTCTTGTTGAAGAAACTGGTGCCGACGGCCCCATTGGATTCGATTTCCTCGTGCCGATAATTGGCCCAGCCGCCGCGCATGCGCAGTTCCTTGAACGCGCCTGACAAGGGCAGCGCGCCGCGCACGTCAACGCGGGTCTGGCGCATGTCGAGGGTGATATCCTCGTGGGCGTGTTCTTCGTCGCCCTCATGCAATTCACCCTCGTGGCCTTCGCCTTCATGCTCACCCTCGTGCTCGTCATGGCCGATCTCGAGGCTGTTGGGGATGCCGTAGCGATTCTGGAGGTGGCTCACCGCGACGCCGAAATTGGCGCCGTTCTCGCCGATCCAGGCGATGCTGCCCGCCACATCCCAGGTGCGGGCGGCCGTGTTTTCGAGCCGGCCGCGCTTCTGCGCCTCTTCGGCCACTTCGCCGCCCTCTTCGGCGGCTTCGGCGCGCAGATTTTCACTGAAAACAAAGCCGCCGGTGCGATAATTGTCCGATTCGAAGAAGCTACCGTCGACATGGGCGACGAAACCGCCGCCCAGCGGCAGGTTGAGCGCCGCCGCGATGTTGCGCTCCCGCGCGGCGGTGCCGATGCCGGCATTGGCATCGACATGCGGGCCATCGGGCACTTCACGCGGGATGCGCAGATCGCGCATGTTCACAACACCGCCGATGGCGCCCGAACCGAACAACAGCGCCGCCGGGCCGCGCATGATCTCGATGCGATCGGCCAGCAGCGGATTGGCCGCAACGGCGTGATCGACCGAGGTGTTGGACACATCGAAGCTGCCGATGCCATCGGTGAGCACGCGCACGCGTTCGGCATCAAGACCGCGCAAGATGGGCCGCGAGGCGTTGGGGCCGAAGAAGCTGGCGCTCACGCCGGGCTGGCGGGCCAGGGTTTCGCCGATGGTGGAACGCAGTTGCAGCTGCAGGGCATCGCCCTGCAGCACGGTGACGGCGGTGGCCACCAGCTTGCGGTCACGCGCATAGGGCGCGCTGACGATGATTTCCGGGTCGCTGCTGCCGTGCTGTTGATCCTGCGGCGCAGCCTCTTCGGCCAGCACTGGAGCGGCAGACAGGAGCAGCAGGGCTGCAAGCGACAGACGCGACGACATCGGATCTCCTATGGCAGTTTGGGGACAAGCCCCCCGATATGATGATACAATGTAACACGTCAAGAGATGGATGATGCACATGAAAAAAGGGGCGGTGGCCTGGCCACCGCCCCTTCATTCAGCGTTTGATCAGTAATCAGGCCGCGTTGGCAGACGTCGCAGCGAACTGGCGCTCGAACAGCGGGCTGATCAGCGACAGGCTGAACAGATGGGCATAGATCAGGCCCATCAGGCCGGATTGCACCATCTTGCGGGCCTGATCGCCGCGCAGGTTCTGCAGCTTCTGCTCATCAACCATGCGGAAACCGCGATACACCGCCGGCTGGGCCAGGCCTTCGCGCTGGATGGTGACTTCACCGTCCATCAGCAGATCGAGCTTGGTCAGTTCTTCCATGAAGCCACGGGTGCGCATCACGGCCTGTTCGAACTGTTCGCAGAACTGCAGGATGGCCTTGGTGGTCTCGGTCGGATCGGTGCCAGCGAACAGCTTCTCGCCTTCGTTATCAACCACGATGCCCGCGGTGTCGTCAAAGCACAGCGACAGTTCCTGGGCGTCCGGGGTCAGGCGGGCCAGCATGAACGGATAGCGGCGCACGAACGCAGGCACATAGGCGTTTGCTTCCCACTGATCATCGGCGCCCAGATAGAGATTCTCGCCTTCCTGCAGGCCAACCAGCGCCAGCGGAGCGGGATTTTCGCCCACGCCGAACACGATCGGATAGTTGCGCTGCACCAGCGGGAATTCATCCACGGTCACCGGGATGGCGTGGGTTCCGCGGGTGAAGCCCAGATCGCCGCGCGGCTTCAGGCCATGGTTGGGGTGCAGTTGCGAAGACAGCGGCGCCAGGCCGTTGTAGAACAGGGGAAGCTGGTTGGCAGGAGGCTGGCTGGCCATGGGATTATCTGCGCTTTCGTGACTAGAGTGAAGAATTGGTGCGCTTTCCTAAAGCGCAGATGAAGCTTCTGCAAGGCTGTGCTGCGACAGCACGACGCGTCAGTATATTTTGCCGGGGTTCATGATGCCGAGCGGATCTAGCGCCTCTTTTACCGCCCGCATCGCGCCCAACCGCGCCGGATCGCCCAAGCGGGCGAGATCATCGCGCTTCATCACGCCGATGCCATGTTCGGCCGAAATCGATCCGCCGGCGGCCGCAACCATTTCATGCACGCGCGCCGTGATTGCCGTGCGGTGATCGGCGATCCAGGCGCCCGCAGCGTCTCCTGCGGGCGCGCGCACGTTGAAATGCAAATTGCCGTCGCCCAGGTGGCCAAAGGCCAACACCCTGCCGCCGGGGAACGCGGCCTCGATCGCGGCCGACGCCATTTCGGCGAAATCCGCCATCGCCGATACCGGCACGGCGATATCATGGTGGACGGCCGGGCCATCCATGCGTTCCGCCAACGGCAGTTCCTCGCGGCGGCGCCACAGGGCGGCTGCCTGCGCTTCGGATTGGGCGATCACCGCATCATCGGCATCAGCCAGCCCTTGCGCCAGCACATCGTCCAGCGGCTGCGGCCCGGCCAGTTCCACCAGGCAGGCCCAGGCGTGGCGGCCGGCCAATGGCGATGCCAGGCCCAGATGGGTGGCGACCAGATCAACGCCATCGGCCGGGATCAGTTCGAAGCTCTCCACCTGTCCGCCGGTCAGCTGACGCAGGCGGGAAAGCAGGGCAAGCGCGCGCTGCGGCCGGTCCACCCCGGCCCAGGCGACAGCGCGATGACGCGGTGCCGGCACCAGTTTCAGCGCAACAGCGGTGATGAAGCCCAACGTGCCTTCAGCGCCGATCAGCAGCTGCTTGATATCAAGGCCGGTGTTGTCCTTGGCCAGGCCCTGCAATTGGTTCAGCACGCTGCCATCGGGCAACACGGCTTCCAGCCCCCCCACCAGCGCCCGCATGGTGCCGTGGCGCAGCACCTGCACGCCGCCGGCATTGGTAGAGGCGAGCCCCCCCACCGTCGCTGAACCCTTGGCCCCCAGCGACAGCGGGAAGGCCATGCCCTGATCGGCCGCCGCCGCGTGAACATCCGCCAGGATCACACCGGCTTCAGCGATCAGCAATTGCCCGGCAA
This sequence comes from Sandarakinorhabdus limnophila DSM 17366, assembly GCF_945882885.1. Classification (GTDB taxonomy): domain Bacteria; phylum Pseudomonadota; class Alphaproteobacteria; order Sphingomonadales; family Sphingomonadaceae; genus Sandarakinorhabdus; species Sandarakinorhabdus limnophila_A. Next base: position 29,333 of record NZ_CAMCWT010000027.1, on the reverse strand, counting down.
CATCAACCTGGCGGATGCGGTTCATGCGCGTGCAACTGACCAGCACTGCCGAGCCATCAGCCGGCGGAATGCCGCCACCCACCAGCCCGGTGTTGCCGCCCTGCGGCACCAGGGCAACGCGATGCGCGGCCGCCGCCCGCACAATGGCCTGCAACGTGGCAACATCGCGCGGCAGCAGCAGCAGCGGCGTGGCGCCCTGATAGCGTCCACGCCAATCGACCAGCCGCGGGCCGATCAGATCGGGATCCTCGCTCCAATCACGGCCGGCCGCGGCCTTCAGGGCAGCCAGCGCGTCAGCACACGGCGGCGGCGGGATCACGAGATCGGTCATGCGCGTACCCTAGCGGTTTTCCCGGCACAGCTGAACCCAAAGGTTGCAGGCCATATTCAGCTCCCCCCTCTATTCAGACAAGGTTCAAGCGGTGCGGGGCAATTACCCGCTTTTACGGGCGGTTGGGGGCAGCCACCGGTTTACACGGGACGGCGAAGTCGCAGCTGCGGCAGCAACAGGGGAACAGTCAGGATTGTCGGCATTTCGGTCTGGCGTGATGGCGAGCGTGGCAGCGCTGATGCTGCTGGCTGGCCCGGCCGCGGCGCAGAACCGCCGCGCACCGCCACCGGCTGCGGCACCGCAAAGCTTTGATGGCCAGGCCTGGCGCCGCGTGCCGGTGCGGCCGGGCGGTGACCGGGTGGAAGACGGCGCGCTGGCACGGCCCACCCCGCCGCGCGCCGGGCGCAACCGCTGCATCGCCACCAACGGCATCGCCGGTGCCCAGTTGTACGGCGACCGCGCCATCGAACTGACGATGCGCGGCGGCCGGCGCTGGCGGCTGCACCTGGCGCAGGAATGTCCGGGGCTCAGTTTCTATCAGGGTTTTTATTACCAGCAGAAGAAAACTGGCCAACTGTGTGCCGGCCGCGATGCCATCGGCGCCCGTTCCGGCGGCGAATGCGCCATTGCCGCCATCGTTCCGGTGGCGCCGCCGGCCCGAAAAGCCCGCCGCCGGCGCTGAAAACAGGGCTTTATGTCATCAAACTGTTGCATGACAGACACAGGCGCCGCGCCACACACCAACGGTACCGGCCAAACCCCGTGCTGCTCTGGACAAAATCCTTGTCGCCTGTCCTAACTGATGATTGCGGCATGGCAGTCACACGGGCGTCATGTCACGGCACAGGATCCGGCCATCAGAGCCAGCAACAAGATCTAAGCTTTTTGGGTTTTTGGGGAGGACGTCATATGAAAATTATACTTGGTATTCGCGCCGGCCTGGTGGCCAGCGCATCGCTCATCGGTTTGGTCGCCTTACCGGCATTCGCGCAAACCGCGCAGGCCGATGAAGACACCGGCATTGCCGAAATCGTCGTGACCGCGCAGCGCACGGCGCAAAGCCTGCAGGACGTGCCGATCGCGGTGACCGCCTTCGATGCCGGCGCCCTGCAGCGCCAGCAGATCAACAACCCGCTCGATATTCAGCTGACCCTGCCCAACGTCACCTTCACCAAGGGCAACTTCACCGGTTCCAGCTTCACCATCCGCGGCATCGGCGATCTGTGCGTCGGCGTGACCTGCGACAGCGCAACCGCCATCCACGCTGAAGGCATGCCGCTGTTCGCCACCCGCCTGTTCGAAGCCGAATTCTTCGATCTGGAGCGCGTTGAAGTGCTGCGCGGCCCGCAGGGCACGCTGTTCGGCCGCAACGCCACCGGCGGCGTCGTCAACTTCGTCAACGCCAAGCCGCGGATGGATGCCATCCATGCCGCAGGCGAAATTGAATATGGCAATTTCGATTCGTTGCGTCTGAAGGGCATGTTCAACCTGCCCATCACCGACAATCTGGCAGTCCGTGTTGCCGGCACCTATCTGAAGCGCGATGGCTACAGCACCAACGTGTTCAACAACACCCGCATCGATGGCCGCGATCTTTATGCCATCCGCGGCAGCATCCGCTGGGAACCGACGGAAAACACCACCGTCGATGCGATGGCCTATTATTTCCGCGAACAGGATAATCGCAACCGCAACCAGAAGCAGCTGTGCCAGACCGATCCGACCGGTGTGCTCGGCTGCTTGCCCGGTCGCCGCGACAACGGCTTCATTAATGCCAACACCACCTTCGTCGGCACGCTGACCAGCCGCGAATTCCTGACGACCCAGGGCGGCGCCGGTTTTGGTGCATTGGCTCTCGGCAGCCTTTATGGCACCGATCCGTACAACTATGCCGGCCACACCAACCCGGCCAACGTGCGCGAGATCCGCACCGATTACACGCCGAAATATTTCGCCGAAGAAGAACAATATATGCTGCGCGTTCAGCATGACTTCGGCAGCATCAAGGCGCAGGTCACCGGCATGTACCAGCGCAACGCGGTGGACAGCTCGGTCGACTATAACCAGAGCGTGTTCAACCCGGCTGTGGCCCGTGCCGCGATCACCAATCTGCGCGCAATTTCGGCCGCCATTCCCGGCTTGACCAACGTTGCCAATGCCATCAGCAGCGGCGCTCAGTTCTGCACCTCGCAACCGGTGGAGAACGGCCTTGGTGCCTATGGCGGGTTCCGCGATTGCTCCGCCACCCCGCAGGATTTCGATCGGTCCAACCAGATCGTGCGCGGCAAGACCGTGGAAGCGATCGTCAGCTCTGAATTTGACGGCAAGTTCAACTTCCTGATCGGCGGTATCTATGTGAACACCGTGCTGCCGGAAAACAGCTATTACGTGAACAGCTGGGGCATCGACTATGTCACTGGTATCTTGGGCGCCGCCAACGGCGGCTACCTGGGCACGCCGTTCTTCCGGAACAACACCGCCCGCTACTCCCTGAAGAGCTATGGCATCTTCGGTGAAGCCTATTACAACCTCACCGACAATCTCAAGGTCACCGCCGGCCTGCGCTACAACAACGACGAAAAGGCCGTCAGCGCCCGTTCGACGTTGGCCAGCTTCTTCGTGCCGTTCAGCACCACCGGCAACGTCTTCAACTCGCCGGCTGCCGCCGGCTTCGACGGCGATCCCAACCGCGCCGGCATCCAGCCCTTCTCCAATCGCGAAGTCAGCCAGAATGCCGTGACCGGGCGCTTCGTGCTCGACTGGAAGATCACCGAAGACAATCTGCTCTATGCGTCCTACTCGCGCGGCTACAAATCGGGCGGCATCAACCCGCCGCTGCAGCCGATCTTCGCGGTGCCGGATACGTTCACGCCGGAATTCGTCGACGCGTTTGAAATCGGTTCCAAGAACAGCTTCCTTGATGGCAAGCTGCGCGCCAACGTCACCGCCTTCTACTACAAGTACAAGGGCCTGCAGCTGAGCCGCATCACCGCCCGCACATCGGTGAACGACAACGTGGATGCCAATGTCTACGGTCTGGAAGGCGAATTCATCCTGTCGCCAACCCGCAACTTGCTGATCAACCTGAACGCGTCGTACCTGTACACCAAGGTGGCCAGCGACAAGTTCCTCGCCAACCCGCGCGATCCGTCGGGCGGCCGCAGCGATGCCGTGATCATCAAGGACATCTCCAACGGCTCCAACTGCGCCGTGGTCCCGACCACGGCCGGCAATGCCGCTGGTGCCAACGGCTTCGTGGCCCAGGCCAACACGTTGATCAACGCGGGCGCCATTCCGGGCCTGCAGGCCGGCGCCGGCCTGCGCGCACCGAGTGCCTTCCCGACCGACAGCGGCCTGAACGGTGCCACCGGCGCCTTCTCGTTCTGCGGCGTTCTGCAGGCGCTGTCACCCACCGTGGGTGCGGCCTTCGGCGGTGTGAAGATGCTGCCGGAAGGGGTGCTGACCAACCTGCGTGGCAACCAGCTGCCGCAGGCGCCCACCTACAAGTTCTCGGCGGGTGTGCAGTATACCTTCCCGATCGGCGACAGCATGAACCTCATCCCGCGCGTCGATTTGGCTCACACCGGCGAAAGCTTCGGCAACATCTTCAACGGTTCCATCAACCGTGTGCCGAGCTTCACCGTGATCAACGCTCAGATCCAGTTCAACGGCCCGGATGACAAATTCTATGTCCGCGGCTTTGTGCAGAACCTGACCAACAACAGCGCCGTCACCGGCCTGTATGTCACCGACCAGTCGTCGGGCCTGTTCACCAACATCTTCACGCTGGAACCCCGGCGTTACGGTGTGGCAGCGGGCTTCCGCTTCTGATCTGACCGGCAACGGTTGAACCCCGCGGGGCGGCTGCCAACAGCCGCCCCGTTTGGTTTTGGGTCACAGGCGAAACCGGGCACTGCCATTGACTTTTGCGGCCCTGCCCCGCATGTCACCCTGAATAAAATCAGGCGGATCCCGCCCTCATTCACAGGAACACGATGAGCTTTTCCGACCTGGGCCTTTCCGATGCCCTGCTGCGCGCCGTTGCAGACAGCGGCTATGACAAGCCCACGCCGATCCAGCGCCAGGCCATTCCGTCGGTGCTGATGGGCAAGGACATCATCGCCATCGCCCAGACCGGTACCGGCAAGACCGCCAGCTTCGTGCTACCGATGATCGATATCCTCGCCGAAGGCCGCAGTCGCGCCCTGATGCCACGCAGCCTGATCCTGGAACCGACCCGCGAACTGGCCCAGCAGGTTGCCGAGAATTTCGAGAAATACGGCAAGAACCACAAGCTTTCGATGGCGCTGCTGATCGGTGGCGTTTCGATGGGGGATCAGCTTTCCGCGCTGGAAAAGGGTGTCGATGTGCTGATCGCCACGCCGGGCCGCCTGATGGACCTGATGAACCGCGGCAAGATATTGATGTCGGGCTGCGCCATGCTGGTCATCGACGAAGCCGATCGCATGCTCGACATGGGCTTCATCCCCGATATCGAAACCATCTGTTCCAAACTGCCCAAATCGCGGCAGACACTGCTGTTCTCTGCCACGATGCCGCCACCGATCAAGAAATTGGCCGACCAGTTCATGGAAAGCCCGAAGAGCATCGAGGTTGCGCGGGCCGCCAGCACCAACACCAACATCACCCAGTGGGTGGTGGAAACATCGAACCGCGACAAGAAGGATCTGGTCCGCTCTATCCTCGCCCAGGACGACGTGAAGACCGCCATAATCTTCTGCAACAAGAAGACGATGGTGCGCGATCTGGCCGACGTGCTGAAGCGGGCCCGCATGCCGGTGGGCCAGATCCACGGCGACATGGAGCAGAGCGACCGCATCCGCGAGCTCGACCGCTTCAAGCAGGGCGACATCACCATCCTGGTCGCCTCCGATGTGGCCGCGCGCGGGCTCGACGTGCCGGGCGTTTCCCACGTGATCAATTTCGACATGCCGTGGCACCCGGATGATTATGTCCACCGCATCGGCCGCACCGGCCGCGCGGGCCGCACCGGCATCGCCATCAGCTTTGCGACGCCGGAAGACGCCGAAAATCTCGCCAATATCGAAAAGCTGACCCGGCAGAAGATCGCCCGCTGGAAGGGTGATGCAGCCACCGTGCAGGTGGCCGCGCCGGCACCAGCCGAGGCCGCCGACGCAGTGGGAGCGCCTGCTGAAGAGCGCAGCGGTGATCGCCGCCGCGCCCGCAAGCCGCGCCGCGACCGCGCTGATGATGTTGCGCCTGCCGCTGCCGCTCCGGTTGCAGCGCCAGATGCAGCACCGGATGCCGAGGCAGCACCACGATCGGATCGCCGCCGCCGCGACGAACGCGCGCCGCGTGAAGCAAGGCCACCCCGCGAAGCACGCCCCGCCGGCGAAGCCCGAGCGCCCAGCGAGGCCCGCCCACCGCGTGAAGCCCGTCCGCCCCGCGACGCCCGCCCGCCCCGCGCCGAGCGCACGCCGATGGGTGAAAAGCCCCGCACCGTGCGCCAGGCCGCTGCCGGCGATCCGCTTGCCAGCTATCGCGCCATTGCGCTGGCCCCACCGCCGCGCCGCAACGGTTATGACGACGGCGAACGCTTCACCGGCTTTGGCCCGGAAGGCGTTCCGGATTTCCTGTCCCGCCCCATTCGCACCGACGCCTGACGCTTGCTTCTGCATGTCCGGCTGATAACGTGCCGGTGCTGGCTTTTGGGGTGCGTGCGTGTCGGGTGAATGGTTTGCCAACTATGTGAAGGCCTCGCGCCATCCCGGCAAAGGCCGGGTGATCCGCGCTCTGCTGGGTCTGCTTGATGGCCGCCGCCTGCCCTCCGTCTATGGTCCGCTGATGACCGTGCGCAGCCAGGATGCCACCAACCGCTTTGCCCTGCTCGGCACGCTGGCCGAAGATTATCGCGACGTGCACGCCCTGATCATGGCGATGGCGCCGGGCGAATGCTTCATCGATATCGGCGCCAATCTGGGCCTGTTCACCATAGTCGCCAGCCGCCACCTCGGCCCGGAAGGCCGCGTGGTCGCCTTTGAACCCAACCAGACGACATTCGCGGATCTCGCCGGCAACCTTGCTGCCAACAACTGCACCAATGTCGTCACCGTCTGCGCCGGCGTGTCCAACGCCACAGCGCGTGTGGCGTTCGATCCCGGCCCGGCCGGTCACAGCGGCATCGCCCACATCAGCGAAAGCGGCAGCAGCGCCATCATGGTGCTGGGCAGCCAGCAGGTTGCCGATCTCATCCTCAACGTCGCCGCCGGCCGCCGCATCACCATCAAGATCGACGTGGAAGGCCATGAAAACCAGGTCATCGAAGCACTGATGCCGCTGCTCGGTGAAGCCCAGGTCACCAAGATGATCGTCGAAGTCGATCCCGACAATCTGGCCCAGCACGGCACCACCCGCGAAACCCTATTCGCCCGACTGGCCGAGAAGGGCCTGACGCCGAGCGTGAACGACCCCATGCGCCGACATTACAACGAAGTGTTCGTGCGGGCTTGAGGCCCTGCGTCCTTCCAGAATCTTAATACGACCCGCCCGCTGCCTCCCACTGCTCCACTTCCCAGGCCATGCGCGCCGGCGGGCCAATCACGGCACTGACCGGGCGGCGCAGCGCAGCGCCGGCCGGGGCATCGGCCAGCCCCAGCCGGAACGCAAAACTCGGCCGCCAGGCCGGATCATCGAGCAGGGCATCGGCAGCGCGGGCGAAGCGCGGCGGGGCGCGCAGCTGGGCTTCACGGTCGATCATCTCGGGCAACTGGTTCAGCGGCTGGGCGACGAGACCGGCAGAAGTGGCATTCAGATGCAGCCGCTGCCAGGCGCTGCCGACGAGCAGGGCGGAACGGCGATCATGCGGCCCAGGCGTGAGGATCAGGCCGAACAGCGAAGCGGTGGGCAGATGCACATCGCGGGTGGAGGCCAGCCAATATTTGCCTTCATCCGCTGCCGATTGCGCGGGCAGCATGGCCCCGGCGGTGGCCAGCCAGGGGGAGACGCCAGAGGTGGCCAACGTCAGCCCATCCTTCAACCGTTCGGCGTCGCGGCGTTCGTGGCGGAACCAGCGGTGGCTGTCGGCCATCATGGCAGCATCGCCGGTGATGGCCACCGTGGCCTCATCAGTGAGGGCAGCAAAACGCTTGCCCAGCGGGCTCGACGCCGCGAACAGCACGACCTTCACGCCGGCAAAGGCCGGAAAGGCCAGCACGGCCGCCAGCTTTGCCTCGCTCACCGGCCCGCCGCGCCAGGCCCCGCGGTGGGTGTGGCGCCGCGCGATGAACGGCAGCAGCGGGTGCGCGGCAGGCCCGCTGCCATCGGGACCGAGGATAACACGGGCAACATGGGCCGGATTCTGGGGATCGGGCAGCAGCTTCACCTTTGCTGCCCGGCCCAGCGCTGTGCTGGCCAGCGCCATGTTGTGGATTGCCCCGCCCAGCCCGGCCAGCCGCTCGCGGCCAAACGGATCCATCGTGCCAAGATTCCGGCCAGGCACCTCGAAGATATCGACGCCGAAGCGGCCGATGGCGAACGTCCACGGCTGAGTATTGTGCGGACTGGACGCCAGCACGCCGGCACCCACCAGCTTCAACGGGCCGGCCTGGCGCTGGCTGGCCCAATCATCCCACGCCGCCAGCGCCGGATTGTCGCCGCCCAGCAAGCCCTGCTGCCAGGCGCGGCCGGCCAACCCGGCAACAGCGAGGCCGCCGGCGCCGATCAGCAAGCCGCGGCGGGCGATCATTCGGCCGGAACGGCCGAAGGTGGCAGCAATGCTGGCGGTGCGGTTTCGGCCTGCCACTGTGCCCGCAAGGCATCGGCGGTTTCACCCGACAGCGCGCCCGGCGGGCCGAAGGCGGCCACAAAGGCAGTTTTCAGGCTGCGGGCGCGGGCGACATCGCGGAAAATGCCCACCCATTCGTGGACCGCGACCCAGAAGGGATTAAAGGTGCCAAGGTTGCGGATGATGCCATAGCGCGGCGGTTCGTCGGCGCGCTCCGCTTCGAACGTGCCGAACAGCTTGTCCCAGATGATGAACACGCCGGCATAATTGCGATCGAGATAGCGCGGATTGGTGCCGTGGTGGACGCGGTGGTGCGACGGCGTGTTCATCACCGCTTCGAACCAGCGCGGCATCTTCCCGATCACCTCGGTGTGGATCCAGAACTGATAGATCAGGTTGAGCCCACCGCAGAAGGCCACCAGCTCGATCGGAAAGCCGATGAAAAACAAGGGCAGCTTGATGATGAAGGTGAGGCCGAACAGCCCGGTCCACGTCTGCCGCAGCGCAGTGGACAGGTTATAATGCTGCGATGAGTGGTGGATCACATGTGCCGCCCAGGCCCAACGGATGCGGTGGCCGGCGCGGTGGATCCAGTAATAGGCCAGATCATCGATCAAGAAGCACAGCGCAAAGCTCCACCACGCCACCGGGATATCGAACATCCGGTGCTGCCACAGCCACAGCGCCAGGCCGGTGACGCTGCCGGCCAGCAGCGCGCCGCTGATGGTGTTGCCCAGGCCCATGGCCAGGCTGGCGCCGGTGTCGCGCCAATCATAATCGCCGCGCCAGCCCATGCGGACCGCCACCAGTTCGATGATGATGCTGATCACGAACACCGGGATGGCAATGGCCACCGGATCGGTGCTGAGGATGGACTGCCAGTTCACAGCCGACCCGCCCAGCGCATCGCCACCGCTTCGCCCAGATCAAGCATGGTTTCGGGGAACATCGCTTCATCGGGGCGCACGCGCAGCAGGCCGCCGGCACGGGCGACGATGGGGGCTTCCAAGGGCCGCACCACGAAACGATCGCCCAACGGTCGCACCAGCGCAACGCGGCCATCGTGTGCCGCCACCAGGGCGCCGCTGCCATCACGGCTCACAGCCGCTTCTGCGGCGCGAAAGCCCGGCAGCGCCTCGGCCACCAGCCGCGCTGCCAGCGCTGGATCGTCAATCTGTGGCCGGCGCGCAAAACCAAACAGTCGCGCCAACACGACCAAGGCCACCACACCAATGACGGAGAATGCCAGCATGCCCAAGCGGTCCATCAGCGCGGCGCCAATTGCTTCAGCATGGGCAGCAGCCCGGCAACATTGTAGCCGCCTTCACCCGCCGCCGCGATGATTTCGGCCGGATCGCAGCCCTGTGTTGCCGCCGCCAGCGCCCACAGATTGCAACTGCGCGTGCCAGACCGGCAGAAGGCCAGCACCGGCCCATGGTTCAAGGCGCTCACCATCGCTTCGACCTGGTCGAGATTGAAGCCGGTGTGATCGATGGGAATGGCGACATACGCCAGCCCCGCCGCGTGCGCCGCCGCCTCGATGTCCGCGCCCGGCGGTTGATCCAGGCTCTCGCCATCTGGCCGGTTGTTGACGATGGTGCGGAACCCCTGGGCGGCGGCAAGCGCCACATCTTCGGGCGCGATCTGCGGCGCGACGGACACGGCCTGGGTGATGCGGGTGAACATACGCATGAGGTTAGGCCCAGAGGCGCTGGGGCTCAATAGGGGATGGTGCAGGTTATGATCATAAGCTGTGATCATGCATCACGGCAGCGCCCTTGCTTGTGACAGTTGGCTGCAGCCGGCCGCCGCCTATTCTGAAGTGCAACAAGGAGCACGCAACATGCAGGATCTGGTGGGCAAGGTCGCCTTCGTTACGGGCGCGGCATCGGGCATCGGGCTGGGGATCGCCGAAGCGCTGGCGCAGGCCGGGGTAAAGGTGATGATGGCCGATATCGAACAGGACGCGCTCGATCGCGAAGTGGCGCGGCTGGCGGCGACCAATGCCGATGTGGCCGGCGTGCGCGCCGACGTGTCGTTGAAGGCCGAACTGCAACGCGCGGCCGATGCCACCATTGAACGGTTCGGCAAGGTGCATATCCTGGTCAACAACGCCGGCGTGGGCGGCGGCGGCACTTATGGTGAATGGAGCGATGCCAGCTGGGACTGGGTGATCGGCGTAAATCTGATGAGCGTGGTGTGGGGCATCGAGATCTTCGGCCCGCTGATGGAGCAGCACGGTGAAGGCGGCCAGATCGTCTCCACCGCCTCGATGGCCGGGCTCGTGGCCGTGGTTGCGCCGGGCTACAATGTCACCAAATATGGCGTGGTCGCACTTTCGGAAGGGCTGCGGCCCACGCTGGCAGCGAAGGGCATCGGCGTTTCGGTGCTCTGCCCCGGCTTCATCCGCACCCGCATCATGGAATCGGCCCGCGCCCTGCCGGAACGCCTCGCCGGCAAGGTCGCCCTGCCCGATCCATCGTCACTGCCCAATGAATTTGCCGTGATGGCCGCGCAAGCCATCCAGAACGGCATTGATCCGCTTTATGTCGGTGAACTTGTGGTGGAGGGTATCGAGGGCGACTGGCCCTATATCTTCACCGACAATAATTTCGAAGCCGGCGTCGATCTGCGCTTTGCCGCGATCAAGGCCGGTTTCGACAAGATCAGGGGGCGCACGCCGCGCCATTGATCGACATCACGCCGCCGCGATCGTCGTGCGGTGCAGCAACCTTGCGTGGCCCTGATAGCCACCGGTGGCGGCGTGCAGCACCGATCTGTTATCCCACATCACCAGCATGTTCGGCTGCCAGCGGTGGCGATACTGTAAACGTTCCTGCCCTTGCCAGTGATACAGCTCGACCAGCAGCGGCAGCGCCTCTTCGTCGGCCATACCTTCAAAACCGATGACATAGCCCAGGCAGCCAAACAGGCCTTCGCGGCCGGTTTCGGGGTGACGGCGGATGAAAGGATGGGTCTGTGTGGCGCGGGCAGTTTCCGAAGGGCGGATGTCCATGCTGCGGCCCCCAGGTCCTTTGGGGTCGGCCGCGCCGTAGAAGCCCTCGGGCGCATAGGCCTTCTGCGCCGAATGGATGGCTACCAGGCCTTCGATGCGCGCGCGCAGTTCGCTCGGCATCGCGTCCAGCGCCAGATGCTGGTTGGCAAAAAGCGTGTCGCCGCCCGTCGGGGGAATGGTGATGCCATAAAGGCAGGTGCCAGCCGGCGGGCGCGCCTGAAAGCTCCAATCCGTGTGCCAGGTCTCGGCAAAGATCGGCGCGGTTTCATCGGCGGCCCGCGCGACAGCGATGATATGCTGGCGGCCGGCGATGGGCGCGATGAACGGATCTTCGCCAAAGCCGCCCATGGCCAGGGTGAACCGTTCCAGATTATCATCGGACAATTTCTGATCGGGGAAGGCCAGCACATGATGCTGCAACCAGGCCGCGCGGATGGCGGCCACCGTTTCCGCCGCCAGCGGGCCAGCGAGTTCCACCCCCGTCACCACCGCACCACAGGCTTGTCCCACCGGTTCGATCTGCATCATCCCCTCCCCGTCTTCTGCCCGTGATGCTGGCAGGGCGAGGGCGCATTGGTCAATGGCCGCCGCCAATTGCGCCGGTGATCTTCACCTTGGGGATCAGCCACACCAGCGCGGCCGCAAAGAAGAATATCAGCGCCGTGCTGGCATAGATGTGCAGATTGGCCAACGTCGCCGCCTGCACCTCAAGCAGCCGATCGATGCTGGCGCGCGCCTGCTCCATGGAAAGGCCGGCGCCCTGCAGCTTGGCCATCGCAGCATCAACGCCGTTCATGCCTTCGGCCATGGCCGCGCGCACCTGGCGCGAATCCGTGTCCCACTGGCTGGTGGCGATGGCGGTGCCGATCGCCCCGCATAACACGCGGCAGAAATTCTGGATGCCGGCGGCCGATACGCTTTCTTCCGGTTTCACGCTGGCCATGGCCAGGCTGGTGAGGCCGATGAAGAAGAACGGCATGCCAAGGCCGGTGAGCAGGTGCGGCAGCACCAGATCGAGATAGCTGCTGTCGGTTGACCAGCTGGTACGCCACGCCGCCATCAGGCCCAGCCAGATCACCCCGCAGGTGACCGTGATGCGCGGATCAACGCGGGTGAGCAGCAGGCCGGCCACAGGCGCCACCAGCACCGAAAACACCCCGATCCACGCCACCGTGTAACCGGCCTGCGTTGCCGAATAGCCAAACACCGATTGCAGCCACAGCGGCGTCAACACCACTACGGCAAAGAAGCTGCCAAAACCGATGCTGATCACCGATGTGGCGGCCGCAAAGCCGCGGTGGCGGAAGATCTTCAGATCCACGATCGGGTGATCATCGGTGAGTTCCCACACCACGAACACCGCCAGGGCAATCGCCGAGACGATGGCGAGCCCGATGATCTCGCGTGAGGCGAACCAATCCTGTTCCCGGCCGGTGTCGAGCATGATCTGGAAAGCGCCAACGCCGATCAACAGCAACACGAAACCGATGATGTCGATCGGCTGGCGCTGCAACGGAGTTTCAAACACGCGCAGGCGCTGGAACACCACGAACAGGCAGATCGCCACCACCGGCAGGTTGATGAAGAAGATCCAGTGCCAGCTGACATTGTCGGAAATCAGCCCGCCCAGGATCGGCCCCAATATGGGCGCGGCCATGGTGGTGGCCGCCCACAGGCCAATGGCGGCGCCCTGTTTTTCCTTGGGGAAAATCTGCTGCAGGATCGCCTGGCTCAACGGCATGATCGGGCCGCCGGCAAAGCCCTGGGCGATGCGGAACAGCACCAGCGATTCCAGACTTTGCGACAGGCCGCACAGCAGCGAGAACAGGCCAAAGCCGAACAGCGAGATGCTGAACCAGCGCACCACGCCAAAGCGCAACGCCAGCCAGCCGGCCAACGGCACCGAAATGGCTTCGGCCACCGAGTAACTGGTCACCACCCAGGTGCCCTGCGATGGCGCCACCGCAAGGCTGCCGGCAATGGCCGGGATGGAAACATTGGCGATGGTGATATCCAGCACCACCACGAAATTGGCCAATGCCAGCGCCAGCGCCGTCAGCCAAAGGCGCGCGCCGGTCAGCGGCTCCGGAGCGGCGGCGGCCGTCATTGGCGCGTGTCGATCACCGCGGTCATCGACAGGCCAACCCGCAACGGATGCGCCTTCACCTGTGCCTCATCCAGCGCGATGCGCACCGGCAGACGCTGCACCACCTTCACCCAGTTGCCGGTGGCATTCTGCGCCGGGATCAGCGCGAACGCCGAGCCGGTGCCGCCGGCCAGGCCAACCACCGTGCCGCTGTAGGTGACGCTGCCGCCATAAAGATCGGATTTCAGCTCAACCTTCTGGCCCACCTTGAGGCGTTCGAGCTGGCTTTCCTTGAAATTGGCATCGACGAACAGCCCGGTGGTGGGCACCAGGGTCATCAACGGCGCGCCGCCGGCCACGCGCTGGCCCACCTGCACGTTACGGTTGGTGACGATGCCGGCCACTGGCGCCTTGATCACCGTTCGATCCAGATCGAGCTTCGCCTTGGCCAGCGCGGCTTCGGCGGCGCGGATATCGGGCGCAGTGGCAAGCGTGGTGCCGCGTACCATTGCAGCGGCAGCAGCAGCATCGCCGGCCGCCGAACGCGCCGTGTCCTGCGCGGCGGCAACGGCGGTGCGGGCCGCGTCGCGCGTCGCCATCGCGGCGGCCAGCGCGGCGCGGGCGGCGCCCAACTCCTCGTTCGACACCGCACCGCTGCCGGCCAGCTTCTGGCGGCGATCGAATTCGGCCTTTACCCGCGCCAGAATGGCGTCGGCTTCTGCCAGACGGCTACGCGCAGCGGCGATTTCGGTCGTGCGCCCGGCGGCCCGCGCGGCAGCCGCACCGGCCATGGCGCCGGCCTGACCATAACGCTGCCGCGCCTGCGCCAGCGCCGCTTCGGCCTGCGCCACGGCAATGCGGGCATCGGCATCGTCCAGCACCACAAGCACGTCGCCGGCCTGCACGGCCTGGGTGCCGCCCACCTTCACCACCGTCACGGTGCCGGCCAGTTGCGGCGTCACCAGCGCGGTGTCGCCGCCCACATAGGCGTTGTCGGTCTCTACCCGGCCGCGGGAGAAGATCGCCCAATACAGCCCGGCAAGCAGCGCGACGATCACCACCACCCCGCCCAGCACCCGCAAGGCCCGCGCGCGTTTCGGATTGCCGGTGTCCTTGCCCGTATCGGCACCAAGTTCAGTGGTTGCCATGTCAGCCATCACTGGCCCTGCTGTTCCCGAAAGCCGCCGCCCAGCGCGCGCACCAGCGCGACATCGGCGGCAAGGCGAAAGGCATTTAGATCGGCCAGCGTGCGACGGGCGGTAACCACAACATCATCAGCGGTGAGCACCAGCAACTGGTTCGACAGCCCGGCATCGTAACGCAGTGACGCAAGCTTGCGGGCTCGCTCGGCTTCGGCCAGTCCCTGCGTGAGCGCCTCGCGCTGCAGGCCCAGCGCGGTCACCGCGCCGGCGGCATCGGCCACTTCATTCAATGCGCGCAGCAGGGCCGCATCATGCACCGCCACCGCCGCCATCCGCGCGGCGCGGGCGCTGCGGGATTCGGCGGCGCGGCGGCCGCCATCAAGGATTGGCAGGCTTAATGCCGGGCCGAACTGGCCATAAAGGCTGTTGCCTTCCAGTAGCTTGCCAAAACCCAGGCTCTGCTGACCGATGGTGGCGTTAAGTGTCAAATTGGGCAGGAAGGCGCGGCCAGCCGCCATTTCACGCGCCCCGGTTGCTTCGGCGCGCAGGCGGGCCGCAACGATATCGGGCCGGCGCGCCACCAGAGCGATGGAAACGCCTTCGGGCAGGCCGGGCGGCAGCGGCTTGATGTTGGGCGGCGTGAGGCTCAGCCCGCGATCGGGCCCAGCACCCAGCAGCAGCGCCAGCCGCCGCCGCGCCGCCGTCACTTGGGCGGCGGCTGCCACCAGATCGCTTTGCGCAAGCGCCAGCCGGGTCGCGGCCTGGGCGCGAGCGCCATCATTATCCAGGCCCGCGGTGACGCGATTGGCGGTCAGCTCCAGCGTCTGCCGGCGAATGGCGACGGCATCACGGGTCACGGCCAGCCGATCCAGCGCGGCGCCGAAATCGGCATAGGCTGCCGCCACGCTGGCCGCCAGGAACAGGCGAGTTTGCGTACGTTCCACCGCCACCGCTTCGGCCTCGCGCCGGGCCGCGCGCAACTGCGCCCGGCCCTGCCCCCACAGATCCAGGTTCCAGCCCGCCTGCAAATTGATCAGGCCCGATTCGAGCACACCCGGCGGCACGAACTGCGCCGGGATGCCAAGATTGCGGGAGAGTTGCTGCCCGCCCAGACTGGCATTGCCGGTAAGGGACGGCAGCAGCCCCGCCCGGCTCTGGCGCGCGGCCGCATCGGCGGCGGCAACACGGGCTTCGGCAGCAGCGATGTCGGGATTGCCGGCCAGCGCTTCGGCCACCAGCGCGTTCAGCTGGCTGTCACCCCAGGCCTGCCACCAGTCCGCCGCTGGCCAATCGACGTCGCCCCTCACGGCCAAGGTGACCGTACTGGCCGCGGTCACCGGCGCACGCGGCATCGGCGCCGGCCCCAGCTTGGGCGGCACGGCGCAGGCAGAAAGCGCCGCAGCCATGAACAGGGTGGAGAGCAAGCGGTGCACGTGAGAAAATCCGGACGAGAGAAGACCGACGTGGCTTTGAGCCTTGCTCAATTGCCCGTCAACCTCACACTCGTCATGAGCGGGCGCACTGTTTGTCGCGCCGGCAGCTGCGACGGATTACAGGAACGCCCGCAACTCCGCCACGAACCGATCAAACTGGTCGTGGTGGAGCCAGTGGCCAGCATTTTCAAACGTCACCACCCGCGCGGTGGCGAAATGTTCGATGCGGCCATCGTCGACCGGGTTCGATGCCCAGCTCTTCTCGCCATACATGAGCAGGGTCGGGCAGGTGATGCGGCGCCACAGTTCGGTCACCATCTCGCCCGGCATGTCGTGCAGCCACGGCAGGTGCAGATAATTGTCGAATTTCCAGCTGTAGCTGCCGTCCTCGTTGCGGTGTGTGCCGTGGATGGTGAGGTGGCGGGCCTGCTCTTCACTGAGGAAGCTGTTTTCCTGGTGCATGCGCGCGAACGCCTCTTCCAGCGTGGCATAACGCTTGGGGCTTCGGGCGGCGGCGGCGCGCTTGGCGTCGATCCACTGGCGCTCCCGCTCGGCAAAATCGGTCTTCAACCGCTCGGCCAGCATCTTCGGGGACGGGCCAAGGCCTTCGATGGCGACCAGCTTCTTCACATTGTCCGGATAGAGCCCGGTGTAGCGCAGCGCGATATTGCCGCCCATCGAATGGGCCACGATGGTGACTGGTGCCAGCTTCAACTGATGGATCATCTGCGCCAGATCATAGACATAATCGTGGGTGATATAGTCACCATCGGGGGCCCAGGCGCTGTCACCATGGCCGCGCCAATCTGGTGCGATGATGTGCCAGTCATTCTTCAGCTCGCGCGCCACCCAGTCCCAGCTGCGGGCATGATCGCGCCCGCCGTGCAGCAGCAACAGCGGCGGCGCTGTCGGGTTGCCCCAGTCACAATAATGCAGCCGCAGCCGCTGCGAAATGAAGCTGTGCGAGGTGGGGCCCAAATCGATCATTTCCGCCCTTTGCCATGCTGGCAGGGAACAGGCCAGCATTTGGGGCGTTAGAACCAATTCCAGAAATCAGCGTGATGGCCGGTCGCCATCCAAGGGAGACATATCATGGGTTGGATCGTGGCATTGATCGTGGGCGGCATCGCTGGCTGGCTGGCCAGCATGGTGATGAACCGCGACAACAGCATGGGGCTGTTCCTCAACATCGTCGTCGGTTGCGTCGGTTCGGTGCTGGGGAATCTGCTCCTCAACCAGTTCGGCATTGCCGGATCGGTGCAGAATTTCTCCCTCACCGGCCTCTTGGTGGCGGTTGTCGGCGCCGTCGTGCTGCTCGGCATCGTCAACCTGGTGCGACGCGGCAGCCTACGCTGAATCAGACGGGCTGGTGGGCACCTGCGACGTGGCTCTGGTCACCGCGGGTGAACACCGTATCTTCAGGCAGGATGGCGGCGATCGGGATATCCCGGTCGCCGCCAGCCGCTGGTAGAGCGGGCCGAAATCCGTCTCCAGCGTCACCTTCAGCAGCTGGTCAAAACTGTCGATGACGAAGTAGTTCTGCTGGAAATCGTCGATGATGTAGGGCGTCTTCAGCACCCGTTCGAGGGTCCAGCCGATGCGGTTGGGGCTGGCACTGTCCAGCGCAAACAGCGTCTCGCCGTGGCTGGAAACGATGCCTGCACCATAGATGGCCAGCCTGTCCCCTGACCGGATAAGGCCGAATTCCACCGTGTACCAATAGAGCCGCGAGAGCCGGTTGATGGCGTTGTATTCGAGCGCCCGCAGGCCGCCGCGGCCATAGGCCTGCATGTAATCGGCAAAGGCCGGGTGGGCGAGCAACGGCACATGGCCGAACACGTCGTGAAACACGTCCGGTTCCTGCAGATAATCCAGCTGGTCAGGCTTGCGGATGAAATTGCCCGCCGGAAAGCGCCGGTTGGCAAGATGATCGAAAAACACCGCATCGGGCACCAGGCCCGGCACCGCCACCACCTGCCAGCCGGTCAGCGCCATCAGTTCATCGTTCAACCGGGCAAAATCCGGCACGCCGGGCCGCGTCAGGTCGAGCCGCTTCAATCCATCGAGAAACTCCGGCGCCACCCGACCGGGCAGCAGCCGCGTCTGCCGATCGAACAGATGATCCCACACACCGTGATCGGTGGTGAAGAAATGTTCCCAATCTTGAGGAACGGTCCAGTCAGGGGAAGGCGCAACATTTATCACCCCGCGATTGTAGCAGGGGTGTCGCCGCTTTGCGACCAAGACCCGCGCCTGTATCAGTGAGGGCCACACGGGGAGAAACACGCCATGTCACTGCCAGCCGAACGCACACCGGTGATCATCGGCGTAGGCGAGGTTCTGGACCGGCCCGCCGATCCGGGCCAGGCTCTGGAACCGCTGGCGCTGATGGAAGCAGCCGTGCGCGCTGCCGATGCCGATGCCGGCGGCGGTTTCCTCGACCGCATCGACAGCCTGGATGTGATCAACCTGATTTCATGGCGCTATGACCGGGTTGCGGCCCGGCTAGCCGAGCGCTTGGGCATTGTCCCACCGCGTGCCGTCTATGCCGTGGTCGGCGGTGAGACGCCGACGACGAAGATCCACGAAGCCACGCTGCGCATCATCAACGGCAATAGCGTGGTCGCGGTGATCACCGGCGGTGAAGCCCAGAACGCCGTGGCCAAGGCGAAAGCCGCCGGTATCGAATTGCCGTGGACGCCGCCGTCGAAAACGCCGGAAAATCCGATCATCCCGTCGGAGCATGTGACGCCGCTGGGCATGCAGCATGGCATCTTCCAGCCGATCCACATCTATCCGCTGTATGAAAATGCCACGGTCGCCGCCTGGGGGCTGACTCCGCGCCAAGCACTGGCCGAAAGCGGCGCGGCGTACGAGCGGATCAGCGCGGTCGCCGCCACCAACCCCAATGCCTGGGGCCGCAAATCGTTCAGCGCCGATGAAATCACCACGGTCTCTGACGACAACCGCATGATCTGCTGGCCCTATACCAAGCGCATGGTGGCCAACAACAATGTCAACGCCGCTGCTGCGGTTTTGATGACAACGCTGGCCGCCGCCTGTGCCGCCGGTATCCCGGAAGACCGCATCATCCATGTCCATGGCGGCGCGTCGGCCGGCGAGCACATGGATTATCTCAAGCGCGATCAATATGTGCACAGCTGCGCGCAGGATGCCGTGCTCGGCCAGGCGATGCGGATTGCCCCGAACGGATTTGACCGGGTGGAGCTCTATTCCTGCTTCCCCACCGTGCCGAAAATGGCGCGGCGCACCCTGGGCCTTGGCCCCGATGCGCCGCTGTCGGTGATGGGCGGTCTCAGCTTCGCCGGCGCTGGTCTCAACTGCTACATGCTGCACTCCACCTGCGCGATGGTGCGGTCATTGCGTGATCGGCCCGCCGATCAGGCGCTGCTCTATGGCCAGGGCGGCTATGTCACCAAGCACCATGCCTTGGTGATCGGCAACCGCCCCGCCGAACCGGCCTGGCTGATGCTGAACAAGGACGTGCAGGACGTTGCTGAAGATGCGCGCGGCGACGTGCCGGCCTATGATGGCAGCTACGTGGGCCCGGCGACACTGGAAACCTACAGCATCGTCTTCGGCCGCGACGGCCAGCCCAGCCATGGCAGCGTCGTCGGCCGCACACCCGACGGCGCCCGCACCCTCGGCAAGATCGACATTGCCGATGCGGACGCACTGGCCACCCTGCTCAACCTTGATGCCCACCCCATCGGCCTGCCCGGCGCAGTGAGCGTGGCCGACGACGGCCTGCAACGCTGGCGGTTCGCCTGACGCTCAACGCGGTGCCAGTGCCGCCTCGTTGACCACGCCGCCATGCTTGTATAGCGTGCCGCCCTTCATGATGTGGGTGGGGTTCTGCAGCAGGGCAATCGTGCGCAGCACGTCGCCGCGCACGGCGATGATGTCGGCATATTTGCCCACACTCACCGTGCCGCTGTCCTTCTCCACGCCCATGAACTTGGCCGGCCAATAGGTCGCGGCCTGGATCGCCTCCATCGCCGGCACATTCAGGCCGTTCACCCACACATCCAGCTCGTTCCAGGTCGTCTGGCAATGGAAGGCGGTGGGGATGCCACTGTCCGTCCCGATCAGCAGGATGGCGCCAGCCTTGCGCAGCTGGGCGAACTTTGTGTCCAGCGTCGGTTTGCGGCGCGGGGTGAGCTGGTTGTATTCCAGCGCCGACACGTCTTTCAGCGAGGCCTTGATGTCGGCGACGGTATCCGGCTTCAGCCCGCGCGCCCAGCAGGCATCGTCCAGCTTTTCCGGGTTGGCCAGCAGATTGCCGTGGTTGAACAGCCCGCTGATGGTCGGCGTCCAATAAAGCGGGTTGCCGCGCACCCGGCCTTCGGCAGCGCGGGCTTCCAGCGCCACCATGATGTCATCGGGATATTTGGGCGCGGCGCCCAGCCCGGTGTGTTCGAAATTGTCGATCCCGGTTTTCAGGCCAATGCGGATTTCTTCGGGCAGATGGCTGTGGCCCACGACTTTCAGGCCCAATTTGTGCGCTTCTTCAACAATGGCGCGGGTGGTGGCTTCGCCCACTTCGTCCTGATCGACCAGCTTGATGATGTCGACACCGGCCGCCTTCAGCTTGCGCACCTTGCCGCGCGCATCTTCCGCGTTGTCCACGCCCCAGCGGAAGGCCTCGGTGCCGGGATAGGCCTTCTTCTGCAGGAACGGCCCTGACACATATAGGCGCGGGCCGGGCTTGCGGCCGGCCTTCACATCCTCGCGGATGGCAATGCTTTCAGCCAGCGGGCCACCGAGGTCGCGGGCGCTGGTGACACCGGCGAGCAGCAATTGCACGGCGCTGGCGGGCATGATTTCGGGGCCGAAGCGGTTGAGGTACGCCTTGTCCCAATGGGTGTAATCGGCGTGGCCGTTGATCATCAGGTGGACATGCATGTCCCACAGGCCGGGCAGCACATCCATGCCTTCGGTAGAGACCACGGTAGCACCCGCCGGCACCGGCAGCGTGGCGACCGTGCCGATGGCGGCGATGCGATCGCCATCCACCAGGATCACGCTGTTGGCCAACGGTGGCCCGCCCTGCCCGTCAATCAGGCGGCCACCCACCAATGCGGTGATAGGTGCGGCCGTTGCAGCGGCACTGGCCAGCAGGCCCGCAAGGAAAAGGGTGATGGCACGCATGGTTGAAGGCTCCCTGTTGTGCGCAAGCCGTGGGCCGCGCCCGCGGGAGCGTCAACCTAACATACTGTCATCCAAGCTGATCAAGCGCATGATACAGCAGCACGCCGGCGCACACCGCGACGTTCAAACTGTCTGCGGCACCCAGCATCGGCAGTTTCACCACCGCGTCGCACTGCGCAGTGTAATCCGCTGGCAGGCCAGCCTGTTCGTTGCCCATCAGCAGGAAACACGGCGCCTGGTAGGCATGCGCGCGATAATCCACCGCCTGATCGGTGAGCGCCGCGCCCACCAAATGGGCTGGTCCCTGCCGCAGCCACGCAAAAAACTCCGGCCAGGTCGCCCGCGCCACCTGGCGGCTGAACAGCGCGCCCATCGAGGCGCGCACCGCCTCCACGCTGAACGGGTCGCACGACTGGTCGAGCAAGATCACCCCGCCCGCGCCCGTAGCATCGCAGGTGCGCAGCATGGTGCCGAAATTGCCGGGGTCCTTCAGATTCTCGGCGATCAGCCAGAGCTTCGCGGTGCTGCGGTCGATGCGGTCCAGCGAGATGTCGGGGATGGGATAGGCGGCGGCCACGGCTTGTGCATTATCCTTGCCCGTTAACCGCTGCATCAGATCGGGGGTGGTGCGCAGGATGGTGCCGCGCAAATCCCATGTCGCCTCGATAAGCGCCTGGGTCAGCGGGTGACGTTCGGCTTCGGGCGTGAACAGCAGGGTTTCGGGCACCTGCCCCGCGCTGAGCGCCTCGGTGCAGACCCGCAGCCCTTCAGCCAGGAACTGCCCCGCCTCGCGCCGCCCGCGCTTGTCGGACAGGGCTTTCAGGGCCTTCAATACCGGGTTGGACGGCGAGGAAATATCGGTGATGCGCGGCTGCATTGGCGGCGCCTATCACAATGCGACGATATTGTAATTGTGCCAGAGCAGGATGGAGAGTGCGCCGCGGTGGGGCCGCATCGGTTCGGCCAAAGCCCGCGCGCGCTTCTCGGTCGGCCGCGCGTCCTCGCCCAGCATCCGGCCCAGCTGGATCTGCAAGGCCAGATCGCCGGCCGGGAAAATATCCGCCCGGCCTTCAGCGAACAGCAGATAGATCTCGGCCGACCAGCGCCCGATGCCCTTGATCGACGACAGCAGCGCAATCGCTGCCTCATCCTCGTCCGGCAGCGCGCCGAAATTGATCTGCCCGCTTGTCACCGCCTCGGCCAGTGCGTGGACATAGCTGGCCTTCTGCCCGGAAAGCCCGGCGCCACGCAGCACCTCGAACGGCGTTGCCGCCACGCGCGCCAGATCATCCATGTCGCCGCCGCACGCCGCTTCCAACTTGTTCCAGATGCTGGCCGCAGCCTTGGTGCTCACCTGCTGCGCCACGATCGCGCGCATCATGGTACCGGCACCGCGTGGCCGCAGCCGCGGCTCGGGCACGCCATGGCTGGCCAGCGCATCGGCGACCGGCGGATGATCGGCGGCCAGCGCGTGGAGACAGGCGTGCAATTGTTCGGCGGAAAGTCCCATGAGCCGCAGCCTAGCCGGCGCGCGCCCGGCTGGCCAGACAGGCAGATGGTGGCGTCCGGAAACCGCCAATTTGGCCTTTTCTTCCCATGTCGCTATGGTGCCCCGATGGTTGATCCGCACATCCGCCAAGGCTTTTTCCGCGACAAGAACCGCGCCTTCTGGATGCTGCAGGGCGGCGGCTGGTTTGCGTATCTGATGTTGCGCGCCCTGTCGGGGCTGGCCAACTCCATGGGCCTCAACTTCGTGGTGCCGGCGATAATCGTAACGGCCACCGGCTTTTCCATCACCTTGCTGCTGTCGGCCGCCTATCGCCGCCTGATCGCGGTAAAGCCGATCTGGACGTGGACGCTCACCGCCATGCTGCTGATCGGCGCTTCCGGGCTGTTCTCGGTGCTGGAAGTGTGGGCGCACGCCACCTTCTATCAGCCCGGCTGGCAACCCAAGGGGGTGCAGTTCTTCGGCGCCATCCTGCTCGATTTCGCCGTGCTCGGCGCGTGGACGGCGCTTTATTATGGCATCAACTATTATCTGCTGCTGGCCGAACAATCGGCCCGCATGGTCAACATGGCGGCCCAGGCCAACAGCGCCCAGCTGGAAATGCTGCGCTATCAGCTCAATCCACATTTCCTGTTCAACACACTGAACAGCATTTCAACGCTGGTGCTGCTGAAACAGACGGAACGCGCCAATGCCATGCTGTCCCGCCTGGCCAGCTTCCTGCGTTACAGCCTGGTCGGCGAACGCGAAGGCCTGGCGACTGTGGCGCAGGAAGCCGAGGCGCTGAAGCTGTATCTGGATATCGAGCGCACACGGTTTGAAGCCCGCCTTCGCACCCGTTTCGATATCGCGCCCGATGTGATGGAAGCCCGGCTGCCCAGCCTTCTGCTGCAACCCATCATCGAAAATGCCATCAAATATGCCGTCACCCCGGCCGAAGACGGCGCCGACATCTTGGTGGACGCGCGCCGCATGGGCGATCGGCTGGTAATTACCATCGCAGACACAGGCCCGGGCCTGGGCGCCGTGCCGGCCGAAGCATCGGGCACCAACGTCGGCATGGCGAATATCCGCGAGCGGCTGGCGCAAAGCTATGGCGCCGATCACCGCTTCAAACTGGCTGACAATGAACCCCACGGCCTGATCGTGCTGATCGACATTCCGTATCAGACCGACAATCCGGCACAGCCCGTCGCAAATCCGGTTGCCGTTCCGCAACTGGCTCCACAGGTCTGAACCCATGACCATCAGAACCATTCTTGTCGACGACGAACCGCTGGCCATCCAGGGCCTCGAACTGCGCTTGCAGCCGTTCGAGGATGTCGAGATCATCGAACGCTGCGCCAACGGCCGCGAGGCGATCCGCGCCATCCGCACGCAAAAACCCGATCTGGTGTTACTTGATATCCAGATGCCGGGCTTCGACGGTTTCTCCGTCGTTTCCGGCCTGTCCGATATCGAACCGCCGCTGTTCGTGTTCGTCACCGCCTTCACCCAGCATGCGCTGAAAGCCTTTGAAGCGCAGGCGGTGGATTATCTGCTGAAACCCGTGGAGGAAGAACGGCTGGCCGCCACCATCGAACGCGTGCGCCAGCGCCTGGCGGAAAAGCAGGGCGCGCAGGGCGCCGAGCGGCTGAAGGAAATCCTTTCCGAAGTCGCCCCCGAAGCCCTGCCCGATGATCTGTCGGATGCACCGCAGGCCGGGCGGTTTGAACGGGTGATCAATATCAAGGATCGTGGCCAGATCTTCCGGGTGGACGTTGGCGATATCGAGCGCATCGACGCCGCTGGCGATTACATGTGCATCTATACTGCGGATCAGACGCTGGTGCTGCGCGAGACGATGAAAGACCTTGAACGCCGGCTCGATCCGAAGAAGTTCCAGCGCATCCACCGCTCCACCATCGTCAATCTCGACAATATCAAGAGCGTGAAGCCGCACACCAATGGCGAATGCTTCCTGGTGCTAAGTTCAGGCACGCAGGTGAAAGTCTCGCGCTCGTACCGCGATGTGGTGGCGCGGTTCCTGTAAGTCCGACCAATCGGCACAAATCGTCAAGCGCCGCCGCCTGGCTTGACCTCCTATAAACGAAATGTTAACTTTCTTGAAAGTGGGCATTCCAGTGGGGGATTTATGCACGGCTTTGGTCTGATCTTGATTGCATCTCTGGCGATGGCCAGCAGTGCACATTCCACCACGGTGACAAACGGCAGCTTTGAAGAGGGTGCTGCCATCACCGGCGGCTTTGATTTGCTGGCCCCCGGCAACACCACTTCAATCACCGGCTGGACTGTCCTGGGCCCCGGCGGCGTTGATTACGCGGACAATAACTTGTGGGCTGCCAGCGACGGTAGTCGCAGCGTTGAGCTGCCGGGAAATGGCGCAGGGGGCCTATCTCAAGTCGTCACGAACCAGTTCGTCATTGGCCAGAAATATGTCATGCGGTTCGACTATACGGCGAATCCATTTGCGCAGGACGGCAACTATGGGGCCATGGTTTCGGTAACCGGCGCAGGGCCCGTTGTTTTTGACTACGAAAAGACAGCGGCGAACATGCCTGGGGCAATGAATTACCTGACCTTCGCTTACAATTTTACCGCCACCAGCGAAACGAAAACCATTCAGTTTCTGAGCAATGGCACTGGCTTCCTTGGCATCGTGATCGACAATGTGTCCATCGCCGAAGCCGGCGTGGTGCCGGAGCCAGCGAGCTGGGCGATGCTGCTGGCCGGCTTTGGCCTGACGGGCGCAATGATGCGCCGCCGGCGCCCGGTACCCGCAGCCCTGCGCTAGAACGCCTGCCGCCCCAACCAGTCCGTCACGATGCCGGCTGCTTGGCGAAGATGCTCCGGCTGGAACGCGTAATAGTGCGTTGCGCCCTTCACTTCGTGCAGGTCGCGGGACGTCGCATTCTCCACGCAGTCGAACAATCGCCGCGTGTGGCTGGGCGTGCAGGCATCATCGGCCGTGTTGCCCACCAACAGCACCGGCAGCCGGATGCGGTGGCCGACTTTAAGTGAACAGGCGTTGGACTCGAGGCTCCACTGCGACAGCCAGGAGCGTAGTGTGGTGAAGCGACCCAATCCGCCGGGCGAATCGTTGATCAGGCGCGGATCACCCAGATAGCAGCGGCCGGGCGCGCGATCATTGGCGTCCACCGCCGGATCAAGCCAGCACGGCGCCGCCATGGTGCCGTGGACGATGAAGGCGCGTTCGGCATGCGGGCCTTCGCGGGCTTTCAGTTCGGCCAAGGTCGCTTCCGCCCACGCCGTGATGCGGTTCGAACGTGCCACCTGCCGGGCAGCATATTCGGCGAGGAAATCGGCCGAATACGGCGGCTGCGGACAGGCGGCATCGTAGAGATCCCACTTCGGATCGCGCACCGGGCCGTTCTCGTCCACCACCGAGGCGTCTAGCCACTCGGTCAGCGTCTGCGAGCGCGACACATGCGCCGCCAGCAGCATGATGCCATCAACCGGCGGCAGTTTGGCTTCGGCCATCGGGAATGGATCGCCGGCCGGCGTGTGCGTGACCTGCGGGTCAGCGGCTTCGGCCTGGTAGAACAACGCCAGGCTGCCCCCACCTGACCAGCCGGCCAGCACCACGCGTTTGTAACCCAGCACATCGCGGCAATGCGCCACCCAGCGGCCGAGATCGACCGCCACCTTCTCCATGATCAACGCATTGTCGTTGTTGGGATAGCGCGACACCGCGGTGAGCACGTGCACACCCGCATCGGCCAGCGCGGGGGGCAGCGGCAGATAATGCATGATGCCCATCGGGTGCATGAAGATCACGATGGTATCCGATGGCGTTTCGGGCTTCAGGTGATGCGCCTGCAACGCCACCACGCCATCGATGCCGCCATAGGTATCGCGCAGCCCCACTGCCTCGCGAAAGGCGATCAGCAGCGGGATGCGGGCATAGCTCATGCGGCCTTCTCGCTGGCCTTGCGCGCCGTCCACGCCGTGATGATGGCGTGCGCGGTCTTGGCATCTTCGGCCAGGATCGCATCGTGTGCGGGCACCCGCGCGGTGATCTCCAGCGGCAAGCCGTTCGGATCGGAAAAATACACCGATTTCACAAAGCCATGATCGATCGGCCCGAAGCAGGGCACGCCGGCGGCGTTCAGCTTGTCGCGCCAGTCCAGCAACTTCGCTTCATCATCGGCCTCGAACGCCACATGCCGGTCAAAGCCATGCACCAAGTTGAAATCGCCTTCCTTCACCGTGCCGGGCGCATCGAAGAAGGCGATGAAATTGCCATCGGGCATGCGGAAGAACAGGTGCACGAACGGATTGGGCCGGCCCGATCCCGGTTCCTTCTCCTCCTGCACCACCGCTTCCAGCGGCAGGCCGAGCACATCTTCGTAAAAGGCCCGCGTTTCCTCGGCGTCGCGGCAACGATAGGCGCTGTGGTGAATGCCCTTCAATGCTGTCGTCATGGCAGGCCCTCCTTCAACAGGAAAGTGCCATGCACTGCCGCCCCAAGAAAGCCTGCACGAAGGATCAGGCCGTCCGGGTGGCACTCAGGAAATAATTCACCGACACGTCGCTCCCGATGTGGAAGCCCTTGCCTGGCCGCCACGACAGGCCGGCGGGCTCCTGCGGGTTCAGGCCGGCGTGGGCCAGTGCTTCGGCGAGTTCGGCCGGCGTGAAGAAGCGGTTCCAGTCGTGGGCGCCCTTGGGGATGGTGCGGGTGATATGTTCCGCCCCGGCGATGACCACGGCCCAACTGGCCGGCGTGCGGTTCGGCGTGGCAAAGACGGCGAGGCCACCGGGTTTCAACAGGCCGGCCAGCGCGGCGAAGAAGGCATCGCGGCCGGCGACATGCTCGACTACTTCAAGGCATGTGATGAGATCATAGCGCGCGCCCGTCGCGGCAAGCTCCTCCACCGCGATGCACTGATAATCGATGCTCAGCCCGCCGGCTTCGGCATGCGCCTTGGCCGCCTCAATATTCTCCGGTGCGGCATCGATGGCGGTGATGGCCGCACCCATGCGCGCCAACGGCTCCGCCATCAGCCCGGCGCCGCAGCCGACATCCAGCGCCGCCAACCCCGCCAATGGCCGGCGGCTCTTCGCATCCAGCCCGAAATGCGCCAGCGCCAGCCCGCGGATATAGGCCACACGCACCGGCGTGATGCGGTGAAGCATGGCAGACGTGCCCTTGGGATTCCACCAATCGGCCGCCAGCTTGCCAAAGAAGGCGGCTTCGTCGGGATTGATGCTGGCGGCTACTGACATTTTCTTGTCCCGTGCGCGTCTAGGGGTTTCTTGCCATTGCCCGCCCACGTTCCTATCAGGCAAGGGCAATAGTGAAGCACCCTCATAAAGGAAGTCGCCGGCAATGGCCCGGATCGTGATGAAATTTGGTGGCACCTCGATGGCGGGGACGGAGCGGATTCGCAACGTTGCATTGCGGGTGAAACGCGAAGTGGACGCCGGCAACGAAGTGGCCGTGGTGGTTTCGGCAATGTCGGGCGAGACGGACCGGCTGGTCGGTTATTGCCGCGAAGCCTCGCCGCTGGCCGATCCGGCCGAATATGACGTGGTGGTGGCCGCTGGCGAGCAGATCACATCGGGCCTGCTGGCCATCACGCTGCAATCGCTGGGCGTGAAGGCGCGCAGCTGGCTGGGCTGGCAATTGCCGATCCGCACCAGCAGCGCCCACAGTGTGGCCCGCATCGAAGACATCGAAACAGCCGCCATCCTGGCCAGCATGGCGTCAGGCGAAGTGGCGGTGGTGCCGGGCTTCCAGGGGCTGACGGCGGATGAGCGGGTGACAACGCTGGGCCGTGGCGGGTCCGATACGTCGGCGGTGGCAATGGCGGCCGCGCTGAAGGCAGATCGCTGCGACATCTATACTGATGTGGATGGCGTCTACACCACCGATCCGCGCATCGTGCCGCGCGCCCGCAAATTGCATCGCATCACCTATGAGGAAATGCTGGAACTGGCCAGCGTGGGCGCCAAGGTGTTGCAGACACGGTCGGTCGAACTGGCCATGAAGGAAAAAGTGGTTGTGCAGGTGCTGTCGAGCTTCTCCGACGCGCCGGGCACGCTGGTGGTGGACGAGGATGACGAGATGGAACAGGAACTGATCGCCGGCATCGTGGCCGACAAGGGTGAAGCCAAGGTCACGCTGGTGGGCGTGCCCGACAAGCCCGGCGTGGTGGCCGGCATCTTCGGGCCGCTGGCCGATGCCAACATCAATGTCGACATGATCGTGCAGAACATCGCCAAGGGTGAAGGCAAGACCGATGTCACCTTCACCGTGCCGCGCACGCAGCTGCCGGCCTCGATGGACGTTCTGGAAAAGGCGCGCGATGCCATCGGTTTTGCGTCCTTGCTGGCCGATGACGATGTGGCCAAGATTTCGGTAGTCGGCGTCGGCATGAAGAGCCACGCCGGGGTGGCCGCCACCATGTTCCGCGCACTGGCCAGCCGGGGGATCAATATCCAGGCCATCACCACCTCGGAAATCAAGGTGAGTGTGCTGATACCGATGGATTATGTCGAACTGGCCGTGCGCGTGCTGCACACGGCCTATGGCCTGGATGGGCCGATTGCCGGCGATGCGGAGAGCGATGCGTGAGCGATACCCCCCACCTCGACGCTGCATCGGCCAAGGGCCGCGAATTCCTTGGCACCCGCCACGCCATCATGGCCGGCGCCATGACGTGGGTTTCGGAACGCCACCTGGTTTCCGCCATTTCCAATGCCGGCGGTTTCGGCGTGCTGGCGTGCGGGGCGATGCCGCCGGCCATCCTTGAAGCCGAAATCATCGCGACACGGGCGCTCACCAGCAAACCGTTCGGCGTCAACCTGATCACCCTGCACCCACAGCTGGATGAACTGATCGATATCTGCGGCCGGCA
>NZ_CAMCWT010000026.1:0-35497 GCF_945882885.1 Sandarakinorhabdus limnophila DSM 17366 | reverse complement strand
AATGTTGCGGGTTGCGCTGATGACAGTGTTGGCAGTGACCTCGAGGTTACCCCCGTTGAGGGTAAGGTTGCCGGCGGTTGCCGAGCCGAGGTTGCCATCGCTGCCGATAGCCAGCGTGCCGGCGCTGATCGTGGTGCCGCCAGAGTAGCTGTTAGTGCCAGTCAGCGTCAGCGTGCCCGCGCCAGACTTGGTGAGGCTTCCTGAGCCGGTAATGGCGCCGGACAGGGTCTGGCTGGCAGACGAGGCGTACTCAAAGACCGAGCCGGTCGCCGCGATGGAGAGTGTTCCTGTACCAGCGGTGCCCGCGCCGCCGATTATGAGGCTGCCGGCGCTGATCGTGGTGGCGCCAGTATAGCTGTTAGTGCCAGAGAGCGTCAGCGTGCCCGCGCTAGACTTGGTGAGGCTGCCAGTTCCAGAGATAATGCCGCTATACGCAATGCTGTCCGATCGGTTGAAAGCGAGCGCAGCGTTGTTCGTGATGTTGCCGGTGACTGAACCGGTGGTGCCGCCATTGCCGATCTGAAGCGTGCCGGCGTTGATCGTAGTGCCGCCACTGTAAGTATTAGTGCCGGTAAGCGTCAGAGTGCCAGCGCCAGACTTGCTCAGACTTCCTGAGCCGGAGATAATGCCGCTGTACGCAATGTTGTCCGATCGGTTGAAAGCGAGCGCGCCGTTGTTCGTGATGTTGCCGGTGACCGAACCGGAGGTGCCACCATTGCCAATCTGAAGCGTGCCAGAGCTGATCGTAGTGCCGCCGTTTGCATCTAGAGTGCCAATAACATTGATGCTGCCCAAATCGCCGGCACCTAAGACAATTTGGCCGTTTATACTGGTTGCAGTCTGCGCCTGTACGAGGCCCTCCACGTTGATCACTGCCGCCGCGGCAGCTGAAGCGGCGTGCGCTGTCATCAGCACCCGCCCGCCATCTGCAATCAATCGCCCGCCGGCGGCGTTCAACAAACCGCCGGTGGAGCCAGTGGCTGGCGCCGAGACGGCGAACGAAATAAGCCTATCGTCTGTGAAAGAGACGGCGAGCGCCTGGCCCGATCCAAGCGCGACTGTTCCCAGATTGGCCTGAACAAGACCGCTATTTTCAACGCGGTTGCCAGCCAAGGCCGCATAGCGCGATGCCGTGATTTCCCCCTGGTTGGTAATCGCGTTTGTGCTGTCGCCCAAAAAAGTAAAGGTATTTGTGGCTGCATTAAAGTCGGTGTCGGTAATTGCCAATGTTGTCGCAATAAAGCCCGCAACGTTGACCCGCCCGGTGGTGCCAATAAGCACACCAGCGGGATTCAATATCCATACCTGCCCGTTGGCCGAGATTGTGCCATTAATCTGTGAGGGTGCAATCGTAACATTGGTCGATCCAGCGACCGGCGATCCGACGACACGATTGAGCGTGATGGAATTGCTATTTGGTTGAGCGAAGGTCAGCGTATCTCCGGCCGCTACGGAGAGTTCGGTCCAATTGATAACAGCACGGGTGGTGGTTTGGGTGATCGTCCTTGTATTGCCCGTTACTTGACTGGTGACGGTGCCGCTGGAAACCGCTATGTCACTGGCGTGCGCCGCAGAAATCGCCAATGCACTGACGGCAGCAAGCAAGTTCAATCGAAGGCGCCGGGGCAATATCATCAGAACAGTGCCAGGACATTAAGGTTGAACCGGGCGGAAATATTTTCCGCAGCAACAAGTTTAAGTCGCGCTTGAGCGCCCTGAACATCGAAGTTGAACCGGCCAAGTATCAGCATCCGTACACCCAAACCCAACGAGCTGATCTGGCCGGCCTGCTTGTCAGCAATTTCGGTGGCGAGCGTCGTCACGTGCGCATAGTCGGCAAAGGTGTAGAACTGAACACCTTCGACCAATCTTTCAGCGCCGTAGGGGAACGCGTAGCGCAGCTCTCCCGACAGACCGAGCCCGCGCTCACCCGTAATGACCGAGGGATCGTAGCCGCGGCCAATGGCTGGCCCGCCAAAGCTTGTTAACTCACCCGATGTCAGCCTGTCCGTCGAATATTGGCCTTGAAGGTTCAACTGGGCACTGACGCGCGACGTAAGGCGCTGGTTGCGCGCAACGGCGTAAACGACACGCTGAAATCTGGGCTGGAAGCCGGATACAGAGGGCTTCGGGGCTGTCGCGTCATTGGCCCCGAGCACGACCAAGCCTTGAAAAAGGGAAACCGACGCGTTGGTGTCGCCGTTCAGCCAGTTCGCCTGTTGCCAACTCAGCGTAGCCTCGGCCACTGTACTGCGGTCATCAGACAGGAGTTCACCCAGAATGTTCGTCTCGTTGCGGTTCAGCGCAACGCCAAGATCCAGGTAGAAGGAATTCTTGCGGCTTCGAACGAGCGGCATGCGCAGCCGACCGCTAAATGACATGATACGACTGCGCACATCCAGATCCTTGATCGCACCACCTGGTCGCGCAAATGCAATAAGCCCGCCAAAGCTGCCCACAAGGCCATGGGCGCCAATAGGCATGGCATAGCGAACGCTTACCGAACGCAACTCCCTCATTTGCTGTCCTGCCGAAGACAGTGTCAAATCCAGCGCACCCGGCTTACCAAATGGCTGGGAAAATGTTCCGCCAAGTGAATAAGACAACGGTCCAACCAGCTCTGCCGATGTGTTTGAAAGTGTCGCTCGATACTGGTTCGGCACCTTGACGGCAGAAACAAGAAGCTCGGAACTTCCAAGCGCCCTCCCCTGCTGCAACACGGTCGTGCCGGCCAGCCCTGGTATGTCGTTGATCAACAACATATGACGTTCGAGGCTGCTGAACCGCGCGGGCCGTTCTTTGGGAACCGACGCCATTAATTTTTCAATCAACCGTGTAGACGATGGATTGGGACCATCGACGAAAATATCGCCAATATAACCCTCAAGCACCTGCACTTGCAGCGTTCCACCTTCAACTTGTTGCGGCGGCACAAACACGCGTGTCAGGAAGAAGCCCTCGGAACGATAAAGATCCTCAAGCTTTTGAGCTGCGACGCGTAAGTCCTGTAGAGCAATTTTACGTCCGATTAGCGGCGCAAAAATGGCATCAACGTCAGATTTTGGAAAATAAGTGGCTCCGCTTACGCGGACAAGTGAAATTGAAAATTCAATTTCATCAACCGCTTTTGGCACAGCTGACTTTTCGGGGCTTTGGATACGAAAGTTATAGTTGAGGGACGGAAGCGGCAATGGCGCCACGCGCTGACGGGAGATGTCGCTTTGCGACGGCAGCACGACTTGAGCATTAGCCGCCCCTGCCAGAAAAAGGCCAAAACTGGCAATAACCGCAGCCGCCGCGGGCAGGGGTTGGATTTCCAGCTGTGCGAGATGTTTACTTGTCATCCATTACCACACGCGCCGAAATGATATTTTTTTTGATCCGTCCAATGTGGAATTGAACAATCGGATCGCTGGGGAATGCTTCAGCGATGTCGTCAAAGGCTGCCTTCGCACCCTCGCATTCCATCGTTAGCAATTTATACGCTTTGTCATATTCTTGAATCAACTTGGGATCGTCAGTTTTTGCGATAGGGTTATAAAGTGCTGATGCGATTGTTTTTCCTTTAAGAACAATATCACCAATCTGTCGAAAATGAAGATTTGGACATAGATCAACAACGTCGCTCGTGCAGCAAATGCGTGTGCCAAAATATTTATTGACACCTTCTGTGCGAGCTGCGGTGTTAACTGTGTCACCAAGCGCCGTGAAGTCCATGCGGGCGTGAGAGCCGAAATTCCCAATGACAGCATATCCGGTATGGACACCGATACGGGTAATGCCGATTGGAATGTCACGTAAATTGCGATCTATGCGAAATTTTTCGGCGTATTCGTCTAGTTCAAGTGCACAACGAACTGCGCGTTCGGCATGGTCTGGTTGCCGTATCGGTGCATTGAATATTGCCATGATCGCGTCGCCGATGAATTTGTCGATCGTTCCTTCGTATCTCAGAATTATTTCGCATGCGCCATCGAGATAATCATTTAGGACGTTGGAGAGATCTTCGGCCTTCATCTGCTCCGACGTCGTCGTGAACCCAGCGATATCGGTGAAGATGAACGTTGCTTCCTGGCGTTCGCCCGAAATGGTTACGGATGTCGGATCTTTCACAAGCCTGTCAACAATGGCCGGAGAGACGTAGCGCGAGAACGTCCCCTGCACGAACTCGCGCTGCTTGCGTTCTGCCCGGCCAATGAACACGTCCATCATCCAGATCGACAAGGCAAATGCGATGCTCGGCCCGATAATGGGCAGCATTGGCAAGCCATAGCCAAAGCCAACTATCGCCCCGACCCAATAGGATGCGAGGATTGCGACGCCAACGCCAACATTGAAGATGATACCGCGCTTGAAGAGGCTGACGGCGACGCCCAGTGCGGCGAACAGCGCGGAAAAAGCGATAACTCCGTTAAGCGGCATTCGAGGCGGGGCGCGATTTTCGAGCAACTGGCTGATGCCGTGCGCTTGAACGAACACGCCCGGCATATTGCCTTGATCGCCATCATCAATGATCGACAGTGGCGTCATGTGGCGATCGGTGATGGACAGTGTCGCGCCAATCAGAACGATCTTTCCGCGGAAAAATTCATCTGGAAGGATCGATACAAATTGCGCGGGGAACGATGGAAATGGCTGACTTTCCGCGTCAGGGCGAGGGCGCCATGCAATCTCGACGGGTGTAAGCGGCGCATTGCCACCAAAAAGCGTGACGGCCTTGCGAACAAAGCCGGCAGGGTGACTGGCCGTGTCCACCATGCGGCCATTTTTCATTTCGCCGCCAGGATTGATCCTACGGATCAGTGTATCAAATGGATCTGACAACAAATTCGCCTCTGCCCGTTGATTTGCAGGAACAAAGTCATTGAGAAAGGCCAGTTGTTCGGGCGTCACAATTTGTGGGGAAGAGGTGTAACTTAGAAAAAGCGGTGTCGGCGTCGTCGCCAGGACCTGCTTGAGACGCGCGTCCTTGGTGGGCTCAGTTGGCTGGTCGATGATAACATCGACGCCGATTACCCGTGCCCCCTTTGCAGACACTTGGCTGATAACATCGGCCAGAAAGCCCCGGTCAACCGGCGAGCGATACGGGAAGGCGGTCAACGTATCTTCATTGATCGCGACCACCACAATGTCAGTCGAGGGCGCTATCGCTGGCTGCATTGCTGCAACCCGAATGTCGGCCACCTTGTTCTCAAGGTTTGTTAGCGGCGCCAGAAAGCGCACCGCGCAGAGGGCAGCCACCGCAGCAAAAATGGCGATCAGTGCTGCTGAGAATGCCTGCTTCTGCGCCTTGCTCATTGCGGCCCCTTTGCAGCGTCGACCATTGGCGCAAGTGTCTCTATCTCTTTGGTGTTACGGCTTGAAGCTGGGAGTGGCGCAGCCCCTTGCCCATCTATCTCCGACTGGATCTGTCGAAAATATGCATCGGCCTGCTGCACGCAGGCCTTCTCAAGCATCCATGAGCTCAGGATGAGGGGATCGGCGACATCAGCTGGAATTACATTGAGACTGATGGCGTTATCCTGCCCAGGAACCTGTATGAGAAAAGTTTTTACACCATCCAGCTTGGCAAGATCGGGCGCAGCCATTTGGGCCTGCCCCTTTTGCCACACAAAATCGGCGCGCCACGAGCGGTCGATCGGATAGACAGTGAATTTTGTCTCCTCAGAGGCGTCAGGCCGCCACCAAATGGGCCGCTGGCTCTCGCGAATACAGCGCGCACCCCCTCTTGAAATATCAATGAGCCACGGGTCTGGCAGCGGCGCGGCATTTGCACCAGACCGGATCGAACCGACTTTGCTTGCACGGTCGTTGCGCGTTGAAATGAGTGCGGCAAGCGCAAGTCGAGGATTCTGGGTTGCGCCACCAGACTTAGTCAGCACTCCCGCATAGGTGCCACGCAGCGTCACAGCCTGTCCGTCTGCACCAATAAGGGTAACGCGTTCCCCGTCCTTCAGATCAATTGTTCCCGCACTGTCCAAGCGCATGCCCGGTCGAAGACCAGCGCCTCGCGCTTCGACGACGATCATCGGAGCAGCAAGCGGCTGTGAAGTGATCATGAGACCGCCCACGAGCACAAGAAGGTTGGTGCCACGCTTCATTGGCGCAGCTCTTCATCAAGTGGTTTTGTGGCGCCGTCACCCATCAAGACAAATGCCGCCCAGAAGAACGGGTGCGCAAATCCGGGTGCCTTCGAAAGGCCCAACTGGGCCGTGCGCAAGGCCGTATCAATGGACATACTCGGGGTCTTGGAAAGGGTATCGAACATGGACGACATGAGTGCGCCGGTCGCCGCCGAAGGCACCTGCCAGTGGCTCACCAGCAGGCTCTTTGCGCCAGCCTGAAAAAATGAGGCTGCCAGACCGGATAGCGACTGCCCACCATCAGCCTTGCCCGAAGCCGCTGTGTTACAGGCCGACAGCACAACCAGATCGGCCTTCGTCGGCAATGCTGCAATCTCGCTCGCGTCAAAAAGTCCATCGCCAAAATGGGTTTCTGCCGGTTCGCTTGGCGGCGTCAGCACGATCCCGGGCTGCGATTGACAGCGGATTTCCCCGGGCAAGAGACCATGGGTGGCGAAATATAGAATACGATACTCGGCCAGATTGCGAGCGCGCAGCGCGGGTTCAGTTGCTCGCTCGCCCAAAAGAATATCGCTTGCGTCGCCACCCAGCGCTTTGGAAACATTATAAATTTCGTTGGCTGTATCTGGGAGAGAGGCCAGTGAGCGGAGCAATTCCGGCGGGATGACGTCGCCCGACTGGCAGCTGCTAGTTGCGCTGACGAACGCGGCTTCCTGTGCCGCGGCTCGTTGAAGCGGTGCCAGCACCGGATTGCCCACAGCAAGCAATCTGCGGGCATGTTTGCCGACCAAACGCGTCGATCGCAAATTCACAAAGGAGCTGATCGTCGGACTATAGGAAATATCAAAATCATTGGTTAACCAATGGGCTGAAGCATATTGGCCGCGCACGGGCGGCTTTGTCACCAGTACGCCGAATGGCAGGTTGACCAAGGGCCCTGCCGTGACAATCACAAGCCGCTTTAAGTCGGCGATCTCGTCTTTCAATCCGCTAAAGAGATCTTGGTACAAACCATGTGCAGCATCCAAGTCAAAATCATTTACCGATGACCCTTCGATCTCAAGGCCGCGCCTCAGGCGGGCCACAACCGTCTCGAGTGCCGCGCTTCCAACGGTAACCGGTGCAACTATGGTCTTGTTCCTCGTTACAAGCTGGACGAATGATGTTTTTCTCCCAACGAGATAGACAAGCATTCCTTCGTCAACACCAAGACGGCCGCGTAGCTGGTCCAAGTTTGGGCCCTTTGCATCGGTCAGAGACGAAAAATCGGGAAATTGATCAGCGATATTTTTACGCACTTCGGCGATGATGTTGCCCTGCGCCGTAATCTCGGTCGAATATTGTTCCTCGGCCTCTGCGCTGCGGTCCTCAACTGATCGGGCTTGTTCGGTCGCCAGTTGCAGACGCTGCCCAGTTTCCTTCTGCATTGCGCTATCCAAGCGTTGCAGCAGATCCGAAAGCCCCGGCGTTTGTGTGGACAGCCGCGCCGACGTCAGGGCCATTGTCCGGTCAAAAATCGGGGAACTGACCATTTGAAAGGCGTCGAATACCTCAGTGAACAGACCGAGCTTTGCCGAAGGGTCACTGTAGCGTGCCGCTTCCTCAACAACGGCTTCGGCAAACGGAATGATGTCGTCTGCACGGATCGGAGCCGTGTCTCTTGGCAATGTCTTTGCAATCGCGATTGCTTCACGAAACACAATGATAGCTGAAACATTCATATGCTCAGCCTGATATGCTCGCCCAAGCGCGACACGCGCCTGAAGGGTGGCCAATCCTTCTCCAAAGGCCTTCTTGCGCAGGTCTATCGCTTTCTTGAGATAGGCTTCGGCTGCTGAAATGCGGCCCTGTGCGCTGCTCACGTTGCCAAGCGTGACAAGCGTGTCGCTTTCCCACCAAGATGGCTCGCCATCAACGCGCTTAAGGATCAGAGCAGCCTCGGCGGCGCTGGCATATGCGCCGGTGACGTCGGCAGTGCGCAGCAACATTCCTGCTTCCAG
The DNA here is from genome assembly GCF_945882885.1 of Sandarakinorhabdus limnophila DSM 17366. Lineage (GTDB taxonomy): Bacteria > Pseudomonadota > Alphaproteobacteria > Sphingomonadales > Sphingomonadaceae > Sandarakinorhabdus > Sandarakinorhabdus limnophila_A. Next base: position 27,414 of record NZ_CAMCWT010000026.1, on the reverse strand, counting down.
ATTAAGCGCCATAGCCAGTTCAGCTTCGAGCCCATTGGTCATGCCCGGCAACTGCGACAAGGATTGCGAACCAGTGCCCGCGGCTTGCGCGACGATATCACGCCATTGCGCCGTTGCTGCGCGAGCCAGCATCAACGCGGCTTCAAAGTTGCCTTTATTGACAGCGACATAGGCCTGATACCCGCTCATGCGCGCGCGATCGGCAGGCTTGGGGGACTTTTCCACGATCGGAGCGGCGCGCCGGATCAAAGCCTCGGCTTCCTCATTGCGTCCCTGATTACTGACGGTGACTGCAAGGTCCAGCAACACATCGTTCGTCGCCATATCGTCTTCGCCATAGAGGCGGACTTGTAATTCCAGGGCCTTGCGGAATTCTCGCTCGGCAGCCGTAAAGGCGGACTGTCCAGCAGACGCACGCGCATTGCTCAGATAGCCTGCGATTTTCTCTTTGTCCGCCGCGCTGCCGATGGCGATCGGCGTAGACCAAAGCGAGCGGACTTGCTCTGCTTGCTGCGTTCTCGAGGTTGTCGCAACTTCCAATCCCGACAATTGGCGCAGCACGGGATAGGCCGATGCCGGACCTTCAGCAACGCGCAGCACATTGGAAGCCGCACTGACCATTACCAAGGTTGGCCAACCATCCCGCCGGTGCCGACAGGGGAACGCAAGGACATTCCCTTTCGCATCGCCATCAGTCAGAGATTTTGCCGGTTCACAATCGAGTTTGGATTCCATCGACACAAACTGCCGGCTCGACCGAAACACTTCGGCCAAACTGCCTGTGCTGGTCGACATAAGGGAGTAGCTAAGGCTACCGGCAGCGACGCCTTCGCACATGATGGTCAGATCGCGAGGAAGTAGTCGGGATGCCGGGGCTTCAGGGCGTTCCTGCGCCACACAGCTCTCGCCCAAGACCGTCTTGACCAGTTGCGTTGCCAACGAAGGCCGATCCTGCACGCTTGATCCATTCGAAGACACAGTCTTGCCTGCACTGGCGTCTGTACAGTTGGATGGTGACTGCTTGCTGGCGCCTGCGCCCTCAGTCAGGGCGGCACCGGCGCAGGACTTTGCCCCTCGGGCCTCGACGTCGGACAAAGGAAGCTTCGCAACGCCAGGCACCGACAACGCGGCAAGCCAAGCGACAAGAAAGGATCTTCCAAATTTCATGGTTGCACGATCTACAGTAACATACTGTGTATCGGTTAGACAATCCCCTAATCTTTCAAATATATCATACACTTCATCGCATTATCCGAGCTGGCAACTGCAGCCACAGTCAACCTAAACCGGTTCCGGAAGCAGATCTTCCCAGAAGGGCTTATCTTGCGAACCCAATGTCGGGATTCCCACGCCCGTTGCGACGGTAGATCTGTCGAAATCTTCACAGGGAAATTATTTCTATTAAAAGGTTTAAAAACAAATAGGGCGGCACCTTGATGGCGCCCTTGTTCGCGCTCTGGCCCGTATAAACAGGCCCCCTATGGGCACCGTTTTATTTAAAACCGAAAACGGTGATTACTATTCTGTAAGTGTCTGGGTGATCCGCGCATCCTCGATCTCGCTAACACCGGGGCCGTGCAAATTCGGAAGGAAGCGGCGGTGAACAAGCTGTCGTCGAACAGCACCAACCTGCAGGCCTCGCGCAGCCATATCCAGGGCACGGATTTTGAGCAGGGATCTACCAACCTGGCTAAGAACCAGGTCCTCAGCCGGGCTGCGCAGGCGATTCTGTCCCCAAGCCAACCAGTCGGCCAAGCAGCTCACGCAGCTGATGTCGTAGGTCTGGAGGGCCATCTCTCAACCATTCGGTCTCGTCAGGAGCGGCGGCGTTGGTGAAGGGTCGCCCTTTTTCTTTTGTCATATATCTTTTGTCTGTGCGGTTTACGCGCCGCCCCCCGCTTGCTATCGGGCCCCTTCCAGTGCGCGGAGCGGTGGCCGAGTGGTCGAAGGCGCACGCCTGGAAAGTGTGTATGGGTCAAAAGCTCATCGAGGGTTCGAATCCCTCCCGCTCCGCCAATTCCTCATTCGTACCGCCCACCCTCGTTTCTTGGTCTGGCGTGTTCTGACAGAAAAGCGCAGCAGCCTTGCTGCCTACACAGGCGACAGGCGAAGCTCGGGGAGGCCGCGTCCCCGCGCCTCTGCATTGAAGCGCGCCAACTCCTCGGCAGCGAGCAGTTCCAGCCGTGTCCGCACTGCCTGCCACTGCCGATCAAGGTCGGCCTTGCGCTGCAAGCGGCTCGCGGTTGGACGTCCCTCGGCGCTGCCGGCGCTGTAACCACCATCGCCCACCAGCGTGCTGTAGAGCGTATCATAATGTGCACTCAGGCCGGCGGGCACGCCGACCTGGCCTGCGACGGGCAACGGCGCGATCGATGCTTCCACCGCGCGAAGTGCGGTGTCGAGCGCTGTGGCGGCGCTGGTGGTGGCAGCCGGCGAGGCGGTAACGGCGCGCCGCAATGCGCGCACGTCGGCCAGCGCGCGGTTCAGTGTGGTGATCGTATCGCGCGCTGCCGTGGCCATGGCATATTGCGCGTCATAATCGGCCTGTCGGATAGTGGGCGCGCCTGGGCTGCCGGTGACCAGCAGCGGACGCGTCTCCACCAGCGACCCTGCGGTAAGGCGGACGGTGTAGCGCCCTGGCGGCACCTTCACGCCCTTCTCAGCGCGCTCGTCGCTATCATCCTGTTTCGAGCCGATCGGCCCTTCGGCGCGCAAGTCCCACACGACACGGTGGAACCCGGGTTTCGTGGCCAGCCGGTCGGGCGCTTTGCCCGTAGCGCGGAAGCGGCGCAGCACGGTGCCGCGCGCATCCAGGATCTCGATCATCGCATCCGGCGTATCGGCGCCCAGAACATAGTGGATAAGCGCTCCGTGCGGCAGGTTGTCGGGGAGCACCAGTTCTACCTCTTGCAGCGGCGGCGCCCCCACGCCGCGCGCAGCCGCGCGCGGCGCATAGAGGCGCGCCGCGCGCGGGGTGGCATCGGCAGCCAGTTCCCGCAGCGGCCCCAGATCATCCAGGATCCAGAAGGAACGCCCCTGTGTGGCCACCGCCAGATCACCGCGATGCACCTTCAGGTCCATCACCGGCGTCGCCGGCAGGTTGAGCTGCAGCGACTGCCAGCGCTTGCCGTCGTCGAACGAGACGAACAGGCCGAATTCGGTGCCGGCATACAGCAACCCGCGCCGTTCATTGTCCTCGCGCACCACGCGCACCGGGTGGCTCGCAGGGATGCCGTTGGTGCCGTCGGCGATCCGTGTCCAGGTGCGGCCATAGTTTTCGGTGCGGAAGATGTAAGGCGTGAAATCATCCAGCTTGTAGCGGTAGGCTGCCACGAAAGCGCGGCCCGGCGCGTGCGGCGATACCTCGATGCGGTTCACGGTGGAGAGCGGCGGCAGCCCCGGCGGCGTGATATCAGCCCAGCGCTTGCCATCGTCGCGCGTGATGTGCAGGCGGCCGTCGTCGGTGCCCACCCAGATCGTGCGCGCGTCGTGCGGCGAGGGCGTGACCGCATAGATCGTCGTGAACGTTTCCGCTCCGTTGGGGTTGTCCGCGGTGATCGGCTCGCCCGGCCACGCCTGGTAGCGCGCGTCGTTTGTCGTCAGATCAGGCGAGATGCGTGTCCACGTGTTACCGCGGTCGCGGCTGCGATAGAGATACTGGCTGGCGTGGTAGACGGTGGCTGGGTCGTGCGGGCTCACCACGATCGGCGCCAGCCACTGCCAGCGGTTGATCTTGTCGCGCGGCGCCAGTGCCGTGGCCTCCGGGTAGACAGTCACGCTCACCCGCGTGTCGTTGCGCAGGTCCTGCCGATTGATCTCGCCGCCATAACAGCCGCCGAAGATGATCTCCGGATGGTCGGGGTGCAGCGCTACAGGGCCGGTCTCGCAGCCAGCGGCATAGCCCCATTCCTGTTGCGGGCGCAGCGAATTGTGCAGCCGCCGCTGCAGCACGCTGATGCTCGAATTGTCCTGCTGCGATCCGTACAGGCGGTAAGGCACCTGATTGTCCACCTGCAAGTCGTACAGTTCGGCGGTGGGCTGGTTGTACACCGACGAGAAGGTGCGCCCGTCGTTCACCGTCACCTGGGTGCCGCCGTCGCTCGACACCCCGAAAACGCGCGGGTCACGCGGGTTGATCCATATGTCGTGGGTGTCGCCATGCGGCACCGGTATTTTCTTGAACGTGGCGCCGCCATCGGTGGAACGCAGCAGCGGGACGTTCATCACATAGACCTTGCCCGGGTCCACCGGGTCTGCGCGCACGTGGCCATAATACCACGGCCGCCCGCGCACTTCCTTGTCGGTGTTGACCAGCGTCCAGGTCGCGCCGCGATCATCCGAGCGATAAAGCCCGCCGCCAGGCTCGGCTTCCACCAGCGCCCACACGCGCCGCGGGTTTGCCGGAGACACCGTCACCCCCACCTTGCCCATGTTCCCCATTGGCAGGCCGCCGGCCAGCTTGCGCCACGACGTGCCACCGTCGGTGGTCCGGTACACCCCGCCATCCGGCCCGCCAGAAATCATCGTCCACGGCTTGCGCTCGATGCGCGACATGCCGGCATAGATCTCGTCCGGATTGTCGGGGTTTATGGAGAGCGTCACCGCGCCGGTGCCATCGTTCAAGAACAGCACATGCTCCCAAGTCGCGCCGCCGTCGCGTGTGCGGTAGACACCGCGCTCCGGATTCCGGCCAAAGGGATGGCCGAGCGCAGCAACATAGACCACGTCCGGATTGGTCGGATGCACGACCAGTTTGCCGATGGCGCCCGATTCCGGCAGGCCCAGGTGTCGCCAGGTTGCGCCGCCATCCGATGATTTCCACACGCCGCGCCCCACCGAACTGTTGCCGCGGATCGAGGCGGAACCAGTGCCGACATAGATGATGCGCGGGTCGCTGTCGGCCACGTCGATGGCGCCGATGTTGCCGACGTCCAGGAAACCGTCGGTGACGTTTGTCCAGTGGCCGCCGGCGTCTTCGGTCTTCCACACGCCGCCGCCGGTGGTGCCCATGAAGAACACATTGGGCTGTTCGGCGATGCCGGCGACGGCGGTGGAGCGGCCGCCGCGAAACGGCCCGACCATGCGATACGACAGACCGGCGTAGAGCGCATGATCAACGGCCGCTGATGCTTGGGTGGCCGCCGGTGACTGTGCGTGCAGCTCGGCAACCGGCAGGGACAGCATGAGCGCGAGCCCGACACGACGAAGAAGCACGGTGGCTAACCGATTAATGGAGCGACTTGACTTGAGCATGCGCTGTTTTGGCGCTGCAATCCGCCTTGCGCAAGTGGGCCTGGCGCCATCCTGCTCAAGGCGGGCTGAGCGCCGCCAGCCGTGCCTTGAGTTCGTCCAAGCGGGCCAGCAGCGTGTCAACGGCCGCGATCGCTTGGGCGGTGGGCCGGGCGTCGGCCTGTTGCAGCAACTTCAGCATATAGGCCAGCTTCTCCTGCAGGCTGACGATCGTTTCCCGTTCCGGCGGCACGGCAGTGATGCTGCCGTAGCTTGTATCAGGATTGGCCGCTTCGCCCTCGCCGCGCAGGCGGAGCATTGCATCGCGTTGGGCAGCGGTTGCGGTCGCCAGCCGTTGATCAACGCTGTCACGCAAGGCCTGTGCTGCCTCACTGGCCTTCAGCAGTTGCAGGCTATACCGGGCCTGCAGTGCAAGATCCTCTGTGGTCACGCGCACGCGCGGATCGAGCCTGACCTGGAGCGGCGCCTCGCGCGTCACCCCATCGGCCTTGACCCGCACGCGATACTGGCCCGGTAGCACAGAGGGCCCGGCGGGATCGCTTGGCGTGTTGCGGAAGGTCGCGGCGATGTCATAACCGCGCCGCACGCCCTTTGGCGGTTCATGGCGCAGGTCCCACACGAAGCGGTGATGGCCGGGTGTCGTGGCCAGGCGCTGCGGCGGCCGGATCCAATAGGTTGGATGTGGCAGCGTCGCCGGATCCAGCCTTTCCACCGGGTCGGCACTGGAAAACAGGCGCACCCGTTGGCCTTGGCTGTCAAGGATCTCAACCGTGACGGCTGCGGCGTTGGTGGGCAGGAAATAATCCAGCGCCGCGCCATCAGGCGGATTCGCGCCCGTCGGCTCTTCCGGCGGCAGTGGCGTGTCATGGAACATGTTGGAGCGCACCCGCGTCGCCAATGCGGGCTTGAACAGGTGCAGGCCCGTGGCGTTCCGGGTGGCAGCCAGTTCCCGCAGGATCGACATATTGTCCATCACCCAGATCGACCGACCGTGGGTGCCAATGACCAGATCATCGTCGTGGACGACTAGGTCGCGAATGGACGTTGCTGGCATGTTCATGCGCAACGCCTGCCAGTTCGCGCCATCGTCGATCGAGAAATACACAGCGCGTTCCGTGCCCGCGAACAGCAGGCCGGGCTGCTTCGGATCCTCGCGCACGACATTCACCGGGCCATCGTCGGGAAGGCCGGTGACGATGCGGGCCCAGCTCCGCCCGCCATCGTGGGTTCGCCAGATGTGCGGACGCATGTCGTCGAGCCGGATGGCGTTGACGGCCGCATAGGCCGTGTCATCGCTGAAATGCCCGGCATCGAGGGCGGAGAGTTTGTCCCAAGCGCGCAGCGGCGGCGGCGTCACGTTTGTCCAGTTGCGCCCTGCGTCCCGCGTGATGTGGATCAGGCCATCATCGGTGCCGGCCCAGATGATGTTTGCATCGCCGGGTGATGGCGCCAGCGCATAGATCACCCCCAGCCGGTCCATCGTCGCCAACTGCGGCTCACGGAAATCGCCGATGTTCGCCGGCACTTCGGGCCGTTCGCGGGAAAGATCAGGGCTGATGATCTCCCAGCTTTCGCCGCCGTTCAGGGTTTTCCACAGCACGTTGGTCGCGAACAGCAGCGCCTTGGGATCGGCGGGATGGAACATCAACGGCATGGACCGCTTGATCCGGTATTTGCCGGATCGCAGCGCTTCGGGGGCGATGTTGCGGGTCTGGCCGGTCCGCCGATCGAACCGCACGACGCGGCCGCCATAGATCAGATCGGGGTTAAGCGGATCGGGCGCCACAAAGCTATATTCGTCGGCGCCCACCCCCATCCAGTCGCGGAAGGAGATCTGGCCGCCGTTGCCGCGGCTGGCGATGCCGATCGCGCCGCTTTCCTGCTGGCCGCCATAGATCCAGTAGGGAAACTGCTTGTCGGTGGAGACATGATAGAGCTGCGCGGTCGGCTGGTTGTACCAGCTGCTCCAGGTGCGGCCGCCGTTGACACTGATGGTGGCACCCTGATCCGCCGTATAGATCATGATATCCGGCGCCTGCGGGTTGATCCACATCCGCTGATAATCATCCCCGCCGGGCGCGCCCTTGTGCGATGTCCAGCTCTTGCCGCCATCGTCCGATCGATAGGCGGCCGTATTGGCAAGGAAGACGAGATTTTCGTTCGTGGGGTGCACGATGATTTCGCCATAGCCGCCGTCCGGCCCCCAGATGCGCCGGTCGGTGCTGACCAGCGCCCAGTGCTCGCCGCCATCGTCGGAGCGGTAGATGCCGCCGTCCTTTTCGGCGTTGATCACGGCATAGACGCGGTTCGAATTGCTTGGCGCCACGCCAACACCGGTCAGGCCCAGGCCTTGTGCTGCGCCCGGCAACCCACCGGAGAGTTTGCGCCAGCTCGAACCGCCGTCGGTCGACTTGTAGATGCCGCTGTTGGGGCCTGAAAAGCGCGCATTTTCCCACGGGCCTTCGCGATGCTCCCACAGATTGGTGTAGAGGATGTCGGGATTGTTGGGGTCGAACTCGATGCGGTTCGCGCCGGTGTTGGCGTTCACGTACAGGATCTTCTGCCAGGTCTTGCCGCCATCACGGCTGCGAAACAAGCCGCGTTCGCTGTTCGCACCATAGGGCCGGCCCATGCCTGCGACATACACGGTGCCCGGATCGGTGGGATGCACGATGATGCGGCCCACCTGGCTCACGTCCTTCAGGCCAATATGGGCCCAGCTCTTGCCGCCATCCACAGACTTGAAGATGCCATCGCCGGTGCTGAGATCGGGGCGGTGCAGCCCTTCGCCGGTGCCGACATAGATGACATCCGGATGCGAGGGGGACACGGCGATGTCGCCCACGGAACCGGTTGACGCCGCATCGAAGATCGGGCGCCAGGTGCGTCCGTAATCATCCGTCTTCCACACACCGCCATTGTTGACGCCCACGAAGAAGACATTGGGCCGGCTGGGAATCCCGACTGCGCCAACGGTGCGGCCAGCGCGAAACGGGCCGACAAGGCGATAGCGCAGGGATTGATAGGCCTCAGAACCAGGCGCAGCGTTGGTGACAGCCACGGTTTGCGCCTGGCTGGCTTCTGCCGCAGACAGGCTGAACATCAGGGCGACGCCAAGAGTGCGTATTACCGGCAGCAGCGGCACGTTGTTGTCCCCAAGTCAGTGATTTTCTGCAGCATGCCAGCAGGCAGCGAAAACGCAACGCGTCTATCCGTCAGCCATGATTAGTTCGGGCGCGCCGGCAGATCAGCAGCGCAGCGCGATGGCATCAATCTCGATCCGGTAGCCGTGATGCAGCACCGGTACGGGAACGACTGTTCGGGCCGGCCGATGTTCGCCCATGGCTTGCGCATAGAGCGCGTTGAAGACCGGCCAATCGGCGATATCCGTCACATAGACCGTGACCTTGACGATGGCCTGGCGCGATGTGCCGGCCGCCGCCAGCGCGGCAAACAGATTGGCCAGCGCCTGGTTCGCCTGTGTGGCGAAATCGGCCTCTGGCGCGTGGGTGCCACAGGGGCGAACCGGCAATTGGCCGGAAATGAACACGAAGCCGCCGGCAGTGACCGCGTGGGAATAATGGCCGCCGGGCGGCGCAGCATCAGCCGGATTGGCGCAGCGGATTTGCAGTTCACCAGCCACTGAACCGCTCCCAGTTGTCGATGATATCGGGCGATCCCGCCACCACTTCATAGCAGCCATGCTGGGCCGCCGTGGCGCAGGCGTGATTGGGCAGGATGCGCAGGCGATCGCCGACGCTGAACGCCGGCAGGCCGCTGGCGGCGCCCGGCCGCACGCCGATCACACCATGTTCCTGGTTGGCCTGCAGCACGATCAGATCGCCCAGCACCTGGCCATCAAGGCTGCACACCAACCCATAGCCCTGATCAACGGCCTGCCCCGCCGTGCCACGATCGCGGGACAGCGCCATCCAGCCGGCATCGACAATCATCAGGCCGCGTTCGGGATAGGTGCCGATCACCGCGGTCAGCACCGACAAGGCGATGTCTTCAAGCGGGCACACACCAACCCCGTGCATCACCAGATCGCCGAACATGAACACGCCGGCGCGAAATTCGGTGACGCCATCCAGGTTGCGCACGGCATTGCCGGTGGGGGTCGATCCGATGCTGACGATGCGGCAGCCGTGGCCGGCCTGTTCCAGCAGCCGCGCAGCCGTGGCGGCGCGGGCGGCTTCCTGATCAGCGAAATGCGCCAGCTCGTGCGGATGAGATAGGGCATAGGAGCCGCCAGCATGGGTCATCACGCCGGCAAAATTTGGTCCCAGCGCAGCGGCGATGGCGATGAGGGTCGTGCCATCATCAAAGGCGACCCCAGCGCGGTGGCCATCAACATCCAGCTCGATCAAGGTGAGCAGCGCGCCACCGGGGGCGGCATCGCGGATCGCATTGGCCATGGCGACATTGTCGGTGACGACGGTGAGATTGATGCCCTGTTCGCGCAGCACCTGCACCGCCGCGATCTTCTGCGGTGACAGGCCGACAGCGTAGAGAATGTCGGTGAAGCCAGCCGCGCCGAACAGCTCCGCCTCCTTCAGAGTGGAAACGGTGATGGGGTGGCGGGCGCCGTCGAACAGCATGTCGGCAACCGCGATGCTCTTGGCGGTTTTCAGATGCGGGCGGAACAGCACGCCGGGGGCGACGCTGGTCAGATGGCCCTGCATTCGCGCCATGTTGCGGGCAGCAATGGCGCGATCCAGCACCAGCGCCGGGGTGTTTATGGTGGACAGCGTCTGCATCATACCAACGCCATCAGGCTGGCATTGCCGCCGGCCGCGGTGACGTTGATCGAGGTCGATACTTCCTCCACCAGCCAGTCGCGACGATAGCGGCTGGTCGCATCGGCGACCTGCACGATGGGAATGGGCCCGGCCATGGCGGCGAGCCGCGGCAGCAGGCCGGGCGTTAAGGCTTCGACCAGCACGGCGGCGCAATCGGCGGTTGCGGGCAAATCCGGCAGCCAGGCTAGCCGCTGGCTGACAAGTGCGGGCAGGCTGGCGAAGGCGGACGGCGGCCCGCCCGGCCAGACGATGGCGGCGCTGTTGCCGGCTGCCAGCGCTGCACCGACCTGAACGGCAAGGCCGGCTTCGATTGCGGGGATTAGCAGCACAAGCCCGCGCGGGTGGAGGGCGTAAAGGTTGGTTTCGCCGACCGGTCCGGGCAGTTCCAACTTGAGGCCAGTCAAGGCGCCGGCGATGGCGTCGCGCACCAATGCGGCGCTGGCGGCCATGTTGGCGGCCTCCAGCCACTCTGCCCAGGCAGCCGCAGCCGGGTCGGGCGTGTGGCCACCCGAAAGACCGGTGTTCGGTTCGGACTGCACCAGCCGGCCGAGATAGAGCGGCCCGCCAGCCTTGGGCCCGGTGCCTGACAGGCCGTGCCCGCCAAAGGGCTGCACGCCCACCACCGCGCCGATGATGTTGCGGTTGATATAGATGTTGCCGGCTGCGGCCTTGGCAGTGACGGCTTCGATGATTTCATCCAGCCGCGTGTGCAGCCCGAAGGTGAGGCCATAGCCGGTGGCGTTGATGGCATCGACCAGCGCGGCCATGTCGTCGCGCTGGAAACGGACGGCGTGCAACACAGGCCCGAACACTTCGCGGCCGATCTGAGCGATACTGTCGATCTCGATGATGGTGGGTGGGACGAAGCTGCCGTGGGCAGCCTCGGCGGGCAGGGGCAGCTGGTGGATGCGGCAACCAAGGGCACGCATGCGTTCGATATGGGCGGTGATGGTGACGTGCGCTTCGGCGGTGATCACCGGGCCGATATCGACGCGCAGCCGATCGGGATTGCCCAGCCACAATTCGCTGAGCGCACCTTTCAGCATTTTCAGCTGCTTGTCGGCGATATCTTCCTGCAGGCACAATATGCGCAGCGCCGAACAGCGCTGGCCGGCGCTGTCGAACGCCGAGGCGATGACATCGGCGGTAACCTGTTCGGACAGCGCGGAGCTATCGACGATCATCGCATTCTGGCCGCCGGTTTCGGCAAGCAACGGGATCGGGTGATCGCCATGGCTGGCCAGTTCGGCCTGGATCAGCTTGGCCACTTCGGCGGAGCCCGTGAACATCACGCCGGCAATTTCCGGCCGCGCCACCAGCGCTGCGCCAATGCTGCCGTCGCCGGGCACGAACAGCAGGGCATCGGCGGGTACGCCGGCTTCATGCAGGATGCGCACAGCTTCGGCGGCAATCAGCGGGGTTTCCCCGGCCGGCTTGGCGATCACGCTGTTGCCGGCCACCAGCGCCGCGGCGACCTGGCCCAGGAAGATCGCCAGAGGGAAATTCCACGGGCTGATGCACAGCACCGGGCCGAGCGGGTTGTGGGTGGTGTCGAGCGTCTGGCGGGCCTGATCGGCATAGTAGCGCAAGAAATCCACCGCTTCGCGCACTTCGGCAATGGCGTTGGCGGCCGATTTGCCGGCCTCGCGGATGATCAGCCCCATCAGCAGCGGCATCTCGGCTGCGAGGCGGTCAGCGGCCGCGTCCAGCATCGCCGCGCGCTGGCTGACGGGAACGGCTGACCATGAAGGGACGGCCTGTGCGGCAGATTGGGCAGCCCGATCGACATCGGCCAGTGTTGCAAATGCGACCGTGCCAACGATATCGCTGCGGTCAGCCGGGTTGCACACCGGCAATTGGCTGGCGCTGGAAATATGCCCCGGAATCAGCGGCGCTGCCGTCCAGTCCCGCTGGACGCTTTCCTGCAGGCGCGCGGCAAGCGCGGCCAGTGCCGGCTCGCTAGCGAGATCGATCCCGCTCGAATTGCGGCGGGCGCCGTAAATGTGGGCGGGCAGGGCGATGACCGGGTGCGGGCTGCCGCCAAGCGCGCGGGCTTCCTGCACAGGATCGGCAATCAGTTCGTCGATGGAAGTATTTTCGTCCCAGATGCGGTGGACGAAGCTGCTGTTGGCGCCGTTTTCCAGCAGGCGCCGCACCAGATAGGCCAGCAGCGTTTCGTGTGTGCCCACTGGGGCATAGATGCGGCACGGGCGGTTCAGCTTGTCCGGCCCCACCACCTCTTCATACAGCGCCTCGCCCATGCCGTGCAGGCACTGGAACTCGTAGCTGCCCACGACAAAATCCGGGCCGGCCATCGTGTGAATGGCGGCCAGCGTGTGGGCATTGTGGGTGGCGAACTGCGGGAACACCGCATCGCGCGCGCCGAGTAGTTTGGCGGCGCAGGCTAGGTAAGACACATCGGTGTGCAGCTTGCGGGTGAACACCGGAAAATCGCTGAACCCATCCACCTGGGCGCGCTTGATCTCGCTGTCCCAATAAGCGCCTTTCACCAGCCGCACCATGATCCGCCGATCGCTGCGCCGGGCCAGATCGATCACCCAGTCGATGACCAGTGGACAGCGCTTGCCATAAGCCTGCACCACGAGACCCAGGCCATTCCAGCCCGCAAGGTCCGGCGACAGCGCCAGCGCTTCCAGCAGATCGAGCGACAGTTCCAGCCGGTCGGATTCCTCGGCATCGATGTTGAAGCCGATGCCATAGTTTTTTGCCAGCCCGGCCAGCGCCATCACGCGTGGCAGCAGTTCGGCCAGCACCCGATCGGCCTGCGCGCGGGCATAGCGCGGGTGCAGGGCGGACAATTTGATCGAAATGCCGGGGCCATCAAAAATCCCACGACCGGCTGCGGCTGCCCCGATGGCGTGGATGGCATGTTCGTAGTCGGCAAAATAGCGGTCCGCATCGGCCATGGTGGTCGCGGCTTCGCCCAGCATGTCGTAGCTGTAGACAAAGCCTTGCGCTTCCAGACGGCGGGCGCGCTTCAGCGCCTCCTCGATGGTTTCGCCGGTGACGAATTGATCGCCCATCATCTGCATTGCCATGTCGATGCCGCGGCGGATCGCCGGTTCGCCGGCGCGTGCAATGAGCCGGGTGAGCACGGCCCCCAGCCCGGTTTCGGCAAAGCTCGCCGTCAGCTTGCCGGTCACCATCAGGCCCCAGGTGGCGGCGTTGACAAACAGCGTCTTGCCGTCGCCCAGATGTGCCTGCCAGTCACCACCGGCGATCTTGTCGCGGATCAGCGCGTCGCGGGTTTCGTTGTCCGGGATACGCAGCAGGGCTTCGGCCAGGCACATCAGCGCCACGCCTTCCTGGCTGGACAGCGAATATTCCTTCACCAGCCCCTCAACGCCGCCCTGCTGACCCTTGGCGCGCAGGGCGGTGACCAGCGCCCGGGCGGTGGCGGCAACGCTGGGGCGCAACGCGGTCGGCATTTCGGCCACCGGCAGCAGGGCCGCGACCGCCTCGGGCTCCGGCGTGCGGCAGGCGGCGGATATGCGTTGCCGTAACGGCGTGGCGGGAGACAGGGCAGGGGCGAAGGCAGCAAAAGGGGCAGGGCCAGTCATGGCCGCGATATCCCCCAAAGCCGCCCGGCGCACAACAGCTGCTTTGCCTCAGCCCTTTGCCGGCCCCAGCGCCGCGTCGAGCTCCCCCACGATGGCATCGATGGCGGCCCGCAGCTCGGCATAACGCTCCTCGGGGTGATTGCCGATCTTGCCGTCGAAATCCGCCGTCTGGCTGCGCAAATAGTTCACGTGCGTGTCGAGCCCAGGCGGGCTGTAACGCACGGGCGGGGTGAGCAGGCGGGCGTCGATGCTGTTCAGCGCCGCCCGCTTAACCGGATTAGTAGCTTCCTTAAGCGCGGCGCGCAAGCGGGCGGCGGCAGCACTGGTATCCGTCGCCAGCTTCCCGACACGCAGATTATGCTGATATTGTGCCTCCAGATCGGCGCCTGGTGCCACCATTGGGCCACTGGTCTTGATTTGATGATGTCCACAGGCCCAAGTACCACCGTGTGCGGCTTGGAGCCAAAGGAGAGACACGCCGGCATGCCGCCCAGTCCCAATACCAATCCCAGGGCCGAGGTGCTGGAAGCGCGGCACCTGCAGCGGGCCGGCATGAAGGCGGATTTTTCCTGGGACAAGAGGGGCAAGCTCTCCGCCGATCTCTATCGTGAACTGACAGGCAAGGCATGACCATCCAGACACATCCCACCACGCCCTTTGCCGGGCAGAAACCAGGCACATCCGGGCTGCGCAAGAAGGTGCGGGTATTTGCCCAACCGAATTACTCGGAAAACTTCATTCAATCGGTGTTCGACGTGGTGGACCGCACCGAAGGCGCAACGCTCGTGATCGGCGGCGACGGGCGATTTCATAATCGCGTAGTGATCACCCAGGCCATCCGCATAGCGGCGGCCAATGGCTTTGGCCGGGTGCTGGTCGGGCGGGGCGGTATCCTGTCTACACCGGCCGCCAGCCATGTCATCCGCAAATATGGCGCCAGCGGCGGCCTGATCCTTTCGGCCAGCCACAATCCCGCCGGGCTGGATGAGGATTTCGGCATTAAGTATAACATCGGCAACGGCGGCCCGGCGCCGGAAGCGGTCACCGAAGCCATTTTCGCCCGCACGCAGACGATTGACCGCTGGCTGTCCGTGCCCGGTGATGTCGATCTGGACCGCATCGGCACCAGTCAGGTTGGTGGCATGGCGGTAGAGGTTATCGACCCGGTCGCCGACTATGCCGCGCTGATGGAAAGCCTGTTCGATTTCGCCGCGATCCGCGGCAAGGTCTCTGCCGGCTTCACCATGGCTTTTGACGCGATGAGTGCGGTGACCGGGCCTTATGCGACCGAGATTTTCGAGCGCCGGCTGGGCTTTGCAAAGGGTACTGTGCGTAATGGCACGCCGCTGGAGGATTTCGGCGGCCACCACCCCGATCCCAACCTTGTCCACGCGCACGAGCTGTATGAGGCGATGATGGCGCCGGATGCGCCGGATTTCGGCGCAGCTTCGGATGGCGATGGCGACCGAAACCTGATCATCGGCCGCCACCGCTTCATCACCCCGTCGGACTCGCTGGCGATGCTGGCCGCCAACGCCCATTTGGCGCCCGGCTATGCCGCGGGGCTGAAGGGCATTGCCCGTTCGATGCCGACCAGTGCCGCGGCGGACCGGGTGGCGGCGGCGCTGGGCATCCCGTGCTTCGAAACCCCCACGGGCTGGAAATTCTTCGGCAACCTGCTCGATGCCGGCATGGTGACGATCTGCGGCGAGGAAAGCGCCGGCACCGGATCGGATCATGTTCGTGAGAAGGACGGGCTGTGGGCGGTGCTGCTCTGGCTCAACATCCTGGCCGTGAGCGGCATCAGTGTCGACGCGCTGGCGCGTGAACATTGGGCGCGCTTTGGTCGCAACTATTATGCCCGCCACGATTATGAAGCGGTGGAAAGCGAAAGTGCCAACGCCCTGATCGCCGAACTCACCCAGGCTTTACCCAGCTTGCCAGGCCGCACCGTCGGCCCGCTCACCGTCGCGGGTGCGGACAGCTTCAGCTACACCGATCCGGTCGATGGCTCGGTCAGCGCCAACCAGGGCCTGCGCGTGCTGTTTGTGTGCGGATCGCGCATCGTGTTCCGCCTATCCGGCACCGGCACCGAGGGGGCGACCTTGCGGGTCTATCTGGAAGCCTATCAACCGCCTGATGGCTCCATCGACCGCGAGACGCCCGCGATGCTATCCGATCTGATCGCGGCAGCAGAGAAAATCGCCGGCATCGCCCGCCACACGGGACGCGCCCAGCCCGACGTGGTGACATGACGCCCTGTTTCGCGGCTGGCCGCGCCCACGATTGTTACCAGCCCAATTGGGAATTGGGTCCGGCGGCCGGCCTGTGGTTCGATCAGGCGAAATTCCTTTTCGATCCCCATGCTGTCTAACTGGATCGCCGCTTCGTGCAGGACAGGTGGCTGGCGCAGGACGGCGTGGACACCCCCGGCATCGTGCCGCCAGCCATTGTCCCCGGCCGGCTGCCCCGCGTGCGCCGCCGATCTGCGCGCCTTGCTGGGCAGCCTGTTCGCCTCGACCGGCACCATCATACTCATCGCAGGTGATGAATTCGGCCGCAGCCAGGGCGGCAACAAAAATGGCCATGCGCAGGACAATGAGGCCGACTGGATCGATTGGGCAGTCCGCGACGGAGCGTTGGAGGGTCATGTTGCCGGCGCATAGGCTGCCTGGCGCTGAGCCTTTGCCCAAGCCCGGCTTGGCGCAGCCAAGCTAATGATTGCCGCAAACCCCGTGTTTCGGCCGGCTCCGGTGGCTTGCCGCACCGAAATCACCTGTTACCAGTGCTGTAACGCCGTTGCCGGCGGACGGAAGGGATCGACCATGCACATTATCAGCCAGGGATTTTGCCCGGCATGACGGCATTGCCCGATCTTTCCATCGAATTCGTGCAGGCTCTGCTGCCCTTCATTGCGGTCGGCTTCCTGGCGCAGCTGGTTGATGGCGCGCTGGGCATGGCCTTTGGCCTGATCACCAATCTGATGCTGGTTGGCATGGTGGGGCTGGCGCCGGCGCGGGCGTCGGCCAATGTGCATCTGGTCGAATGTTTCACCACGGCGGCTTCGGCGATCAGCCACATCATCTATCGCAATGTTGATTGGGGTCTGCTGGCGCTGCTGGCGATACCGGGTATGATCGGCGGGGCGGCCGGTGCCTATGTTCTCTCCAATATTGATGCCAGTCTCGCGCGGCCGTTCGTGATGGCCTATATGGCCGGCATTGGCGTCTATCTGCTGTGGCGGGCTTGGCGGCTGGACCATGGGCCGCCCCGCCGCGCGCCGCGCCTGGTGCCACCATTGGGCCTCGTGGGCGGTTTTCTGGATGCGGCGGGCGGCGGCGGTTGGGGGCCGATCGTCACGTCTAATCTGTTGATTCAGGGCGCTTCGCCGCGCACCACCATCGGTACGGTGAACACCGCCGAATTCTTGGTGACGATGGCGATTTCGGTCAGCTTTGTCACCCAACTGGGGCCGGAGGCCTTTTCCACGGCCGTGATCGGCCTGGTGATTGGCGGGCTGCTGGCCGCACCGCTGGGCGCCATCATTGCCAGCCGGGTCCCCGCGGGCCGCTTGCTGGTCTTGGTGGGCCTGATGCTGGTGGCCAGCAGTATCTACAGCCTGTGGCTGGCGCTGGCCTGAAAAGGCCGGCATCCGTGGAAACCCCGGCTGGCGCATTGAAGCGATCGCCGCTGTAATATGCCCGTTACTCTGTTTGAGGAGATGGGTATGAACCTGCACCACGATGCTCTGGTTCTAGTTGCTGACGGCCAGAAGTATCTGCTGCTCCGCAACAGCGGAGATTTTCGCAATCCAGTTCTGAAAGTGGAGGCAAGCGCCGAACGCAGCGGTGCGCCGACCCGCGATCTGGGCAGCGATCAGCCGGGCCGGGCCTTTTCAAGTGCGGGTGGTACGCCCAGCGCGATGGAGCAGACCGACTTGCATCAACAAGCCGAGGATCGTTTTGCCGCCGAAGCTGCCGGCTTGCTTGCCCGCCGTGCAGGGGGTGACGATGGGGCCGAAATCGTGATCGTGGCACCGCCGCGCACGCTGGCTGAACTGCGCCGCCACTACAGCCGGGAGGTGAGCGCCCGCATCGTCGCCGAAATCGGCAAGGATCTGACCGGCTACCCGGTCGACGAGATTGCGGCCATCATTATCCGCTGATCGGTCGCCAAAGCCGATTGCCTCTTGCTGCCCGGGTGCTAACACGGCGGCAACAGGGAGACTGCATATGCGTGCTGTGTGGATGATGGCGGCCAGCCTGTCGGCGATGTTGGCTGGGCAGGGCCTTGCGGTAGAAGCGGCGAAGCCGACTACGCCCGCTGGGGTGGAAGCCTATTTCACCGGCCTGAAATGGCGCAACATCGGACCGGCCCGCGGTGGCCGTTCCATTTCGGCCATCGGCAGTGTCAAACGTCCTAACGAATACTGGTTTGCCGCAGCCGGCGGCGGCCTGTGGAAGACGACCGATGGCGGCACCAGCTGGCAGCCGATGACCGACAGCAAGACCGATACCGCGGCCTTTGGCGGGGTGGCGGTGTGCGAGGCCAACCCCGATATCGTTTATGTAACCACCGGCGAAAGCCAGCTGCGCGGCAATGTGCTGCCCGGCAATGGTGTGTGGAAAACCGCAGATGGCGGCAAGAGCTGGGCGAAGATCGGCCTGGCCGATGTCCATAACTTCAGCCGCGTGCGGATTGCGCCCAAGGATTGCGACACCGTGTTTGTCGGCGGCTTTGGCCACTATGGCGCCGACAATCCCGATCGCGGCGTGTTCCGCACAAAGGACGGCGGCAAGACGTGGAGCAAGGTGCTCTATCGTGATGCCAAGACCGGCGCAGTCGATATCAGCATCGATCCGTCCAATCCCGACGTGGTCTATGCCGCGCTGTGGGAAGCCTGGCGCAAACCGTGGGGCATGTCGAGCGGCGGGCCGGGCAGCGGCCTGTTCAAGAGCGTCGATGGCGGCACGACTTGGGCCGAGATCAGTCGCGCGCCCGGCCTGCCGCAACAGGGGCTGCTCGGCAAGATCGGGGTGAGCGTCTCGCCGGTCGATCCCAACCGCGTCTATGCCATCATCGAACATGAAGCCGCGGGCGGCGTCTATGCCAGCAATGATGGCGGCAAGACCTGGGAAAAGCGCAACGACAGCCGCGACCTGCGGCAGCGCGCCTTCTACTATACCCGTATCGTGGCGGACCCGAAGGACAAGGAGCGCGTCTATGTGCTCAACGTCAACTTCCACCGCTCCGATGATGGCGGCAAGACCTTCCCCAAGAAGATCAAGGTGCCGCACGGCGACAATCACGATCTGTGGATTGCCGCTGATGATAACAACCGCATGGTGCAGGCCAACGATGGCGGCGCCAATGTGTCCGTGAACGGCGGCACCAGCTGGACGAAGCAGAATTTCCCGACGGCGCAGATCTACCGGCTCAGCCTCACTGCCCACAAACCTTACTATGCCTGCGGCGGGCAGCAGGACAATTCGACCATCTGCGTGCCGTCGCGCGGCTGGGGCAACCAGAATGTGCTGGGCGGCCTCTATGGTATCGCCGTGGGTGGCGGCGAGAGCGGCTATGTCGCGCCCGATCCGCGCAATCCCGATATCTATTATGCCGGCAGCTATGGCGGCCTGCTCACCCGTTACGACCATCGCACCGGGCAGAGCCGCACCATCACCGTTCGGCCGGACAACCCCATGGGCGCGTCGGCCAGCGACATTGCCGAGCGCTTCCAGTGGACCTTCCCGATCCTGTTCGATCCGCATGATGCCGGCACGCTCTATGTCACCTCGCAGCATGTCTGGAAGAGCCGCAATGAAGGTCAGAGCTGGGAAAAGATCAGCCCGGATCTGACCGTGCATGATCCTGCCACGCTGGGCCCATCGGGCGGTCCCATCACGCGCGATCAGACTGGGGTGGAAACCTATGCCACCGTGTTTGCGCTCGCCCCGTCGCGGCTGGAGAAGGGAGTGATCTGGGCCGGGTCTGACGATGGCCTGGTGCACATCACCCGCGATGGCGGCGCCAACTGGGCCAACATCACCCCGCCCAAGCTCCCGAAATTCACCAAGATCACCACCGTGGAAGACAGCCCCCACAGCCCCGGTACCGCCTATGTGGTTGGCCATCGCTTCCTGTTGGATGATTTCAAGCCCATCGCCTGGAAGACCAGCGATTATGGCAAGACGTGGGTGGAAATTGCCACCGGCCTGCCTGCCGACGAAATGGCGCGATCGATCCGAGAGGATGTAAAGCGCCCCGGCCTGCTCTATCTCGGCACCGAACGCGGGGTGTGGGCCAGCTTTGATGGCGGCAGCGCCTGGCACAAACTGCAGGCCAATCTGCCCGTGGTGCAGGTTTCGGATTTGGCGGTGACCGATCATGATCTGGTGATCTCCACGCACGGCCGCAGTTTCTGGGTGATGGATAACATCGACGTGCTGCGCCAGGTGCAGGCCGCTGCCACGCCGGAAACCCGGCTGTTTGCGCCGGCGCCGGCGGTGCGCGCAGTCGATGCCGGCGTTGCCATCGATTATAATCTGAAGGCCGCGCCCAAATCGCTGGGTATCGCGATCTACGGGCCTGATGGCGCCTTGATCCAACGCTTCGAAGGCAAGACCGAAGAGCCCAAGAAGGACGACAAGCCGGCAGGCGGCGATGATGACGAGGATGGCGGCGACGCGCCCAAGGGGCCGCCAACGGCTGCGATGAAGCCGGGGATGAACCGCTTCACCTGGAACATGCGCCACTCCGGTTTCACCGATTTCGATGGCATGATCCTGTGGACCAGCCGTGGCCGCGGCGTGCTGGCGTTGCCTGGTGCCTACAAGGCGCAGTTGATCGTGGATGGAAAGATTCAGGAGCAAGGCTTTGCTATCATGCGCGATACGCGTGTCGCGGGCGTGAGCGACGCCGACCTGAAGGCGCGCTATGATCTGGCTCAGGCTGTTACCGCCAAGGTGACCGAGGCCAACAAGGCCGTGCTGCAGGTGCGGGGCTTGCGCGCGCAGGCCGAGGCGCAAGCCAAGGTCAAACCGCTGCCGGTACCGGTGACCGCGCTGCTGGCGAAGCTGGCGGCGGTGGAAGCCGAAATCTACCAGGTGAAGAACGAGAGCCGGCAGGACCCGCTGAATTATCCGATCAAGCTTAACGACAAGCTGGCCGGCCTGATCGGCGTGATTGACAGCGCCGATGCTGTCCCCACCGATGGCGCGCGGGCGGTGTTTGCTGATCTGTCGGGCCAGCTGGCGCGGCAGTTGCAGGCGCTGGAAACGGCATTGACCGAATTGCCAGCCGTCAATGCCGCACTGCAGGCCGCGGGGCTTAAGCCGCTGGACCGGGTGAAATAGCCGGCGGGGTATTGCTTACTGAGGCGGAGGTCGCACACTGGCCGCCGTACCTTACCCTTGCTTTCCGTCATCGTTAGGCTCTGGCTTAACTGAACGCTCCGAAATGGCATGGGTGACAAGTCTTGGAGCCGCTATCTGATCTGCGGCTGAGAAATTACAGCTTGGCAGCCAGTTCTGGTTGCCACCCTGGGTCAGCCGGCGGCTACCACCGCTTGCTCGATGGCGCCAAAAATGCTGCGGTGCTGCTCGTCTAGCATCTCGATGCGTACCACGTCGCCGGGGCTAAGCCATGGCGTTGCCGGTGAGCCCGACAGGATGGTTTCGGTCATGCGCTGTTCGGCAATGCAGGCATAGCCATGGCCACCGTACGCGCAGGGCTTGCTGGGGCCGCCATCGGCATCGCGGTTGGAAACCGTGCCCGAACCGATGATGCTGCCGGCACCGATGGCCCGGGTTTTGGCGAGATGGGCGATCAGCGTGCCGAAATCGAAGGTCATGTCGATATGGGTTTCGACGCGACCGAACGGCTGGCCGTTGAGATCAACATTAAGCGTGCCGATCAGCTTGCCATCCTGCCAGCGTTCACCCAGCGCCGCCGGCGTCACCAGCACGGGCGACAAGGCCGAAGCGGGCTTGGACTGAACGAAGCCGAAGCCCTTGGCCAGTTCATCGGGGATCAGGCCACGCAGCGAAATATCGTTGACCAGGCCGACCAGGCGAATGGCCTCCAGTGCTTCCTCGCGGCTGGCGCCCTGGCGCACGTCGCCGGTGACGACGACGACTTCGGCTTCGAGATCGAGGCCCCAAACGGGATCGTGGAAGGCGATGGGTTCGCGTGGGCACAGGAACTGGTCGCTGCCGCCCTGATACATCAACGGATCCTGCCAGAAACTTTCCGGCAGTTCGGCGCCGCGTGCCCGGCGGACCAGTTCGACATGGTTCACATAGGCCGATCCGTCGGCCCATTGGAACGCGCGTGGCAAGGGTGCCGCGGCGGCGCGTTCGTGGAACCGCGCATGTGGAACGGCATCGTGCGCCAGTGACAGCGCCACCCCTTCCAGCACCAGGGCGGCATGATCCCAATCATCCAGCACCGATTGCAGCGTGGGATACATGGGCGGCGGTGCGGCGCACCAAGCCAGATCATCAGAGACAACGACGAGACGGCCGTCACGGCCGGATTTCAAGGAGGCAAGCTTCATACCCCGAGGCTGAACCCGTTTGTCGCGGCTGGCAAGCCTTGGCGGAGCGACCACTGGCGGTTAAAGCAGGGCAACAAGAGGAGTTTCAATCATGGCCACCACCGCTGCCACTGATGTTCAGCATTTTGCGCCCAAGTGGCCGAAGTTCGATTGGGAAGACCCGCTGCTGCTGGCCAGCCAGTTGACCGAAGAAGAGACAATGGTGCGCGATGCGTCGCGCGCCTTCTGCGATGCCGAACTGTTGCCGGTGGTGAAGCTCGCCAATCGCAACGAGACGTTCGATCCGGCGCTGATGAAAAAGTTCGGCGCTGCCGGACTGCTCGGCCCCACCATCAAAGGCTATGGCTGCGCTGGCACATCGTACGTGGCCTATGGCCTGATCGCGCGCGAGGTGGAGCGGGTGGATTCGGCCTATCGTTCGGCCATGAGCGTGCAGTCGAGCCTCGTGATGTATCCGATCTATGCCTATGGCTCCGAAGCCCAGCGTGAGCGCTATCTGCCGGGCCTTGCCAGTGGTGAACTCATCGGTTGCTTCGGCCTGACCGAGCCTGACGCCGGTTCCGATCCGGCCGGCATGAAGACCCGCGCCAGGAAGGTGCAGGGCGGCTGGCTGCTTTCTGGCGCCAAGATGTGGATCACCAACTCCCCGCTCGCCGATGTCGCGGTGGTGTGGGCCAAGTGCGAGGACGACAAGATCCGCGGCTTCATCGTCGAACGCGGCGATGCCGGCTTCTCGACCCCCAAGATCGAAGGCAAGTTTTCCCTGCGGGCCGGCGTTACCGGCGAAATCGTGCTGGCCGATGTGCATCTGCCCGAAGAGCGCATCCTGAAGGGCGTGGAAGGCCTAGCCGGGCCGTTCGGTTGCCTGAACAACGCGCGCTTCGGCATTGCCTGGGGCGCGATGGGCGCCGCCGAATGGTGCTGGCATGCCGCTAGGCAATACACGCTCGATCGCAAGCAGTTCGGCCGGCCGCTGGCCGCCACCCAGCTCATCCAGAAGAAGCTGGCCGACATGCAGACCGAGATCACGCTGGGCCTGTGCGCGGCGCTGGCCGGTGGCCGGCTGATGGACGAAAAGCGGCTGGCGCCGGAAGCCATCTCGCTGCTGAAGCGCAACAATTGCGGCAAGGCGCTGGATATCGCCCGCGTCGCGCGTGACATGCACGGCGGCAACGGTGTTTCCGATGAATATGGCGTGATCCGCCACGTGATGAACCTGGAAGCCGTGAACACCTATGAAGGCACGCACGATGTGCACGCGCTCATTCTGGGCCGCGCGCAAACGGGGCTGCAGGCGTTTTTCTAAACCCGGATTGGCAGCGCCGTCGTGCTCTTCACCTCATCGAGGATGATGGAGGAGCGGGCGGTCGCCACCTCTGGCGCGGCCAGGATGCGGTGGGACAGCAGCTGGTTGAAGCTGGCCAGATCGCGGGTGGCGACCTTCAGGATCAGGTCGGCCTCCCCGGTCAGCTTGTGGCACTCCATCACTTCATCCAGTTCCATGATGCGGGCACGGAAAGCCTCGGCCGCTTCCGGTGAGTGGCTCTTCATGGTGAGCAGCACATAGGCCATCAGGCCAACGCCGACCGCCGCTGGATCGAGTACGGCGTGAAAACCGCGCACATGGCCAGCCTTTTTCAGTGCAGCCATCCGGCGCGAGCATTGCGAGGCGGACAGGTGGATGGCTTCGCCCATTTCCACCGGGCCAATGTCGCCACGTTGCTGCCAAAGGGCGAGGATCTTGAGGTCAAAGGCATCAAGCATGAACGGATAGTGCGGGCTTGTGTCCGTTAGCGCAAGGCTTGTGCGCCGATCCATCCTGCATGACGCCAACATGCACAGACATTGGCGATGGCTTGCGCTACTATAGCGGGCGTAATTTTTCATGGGGAGCCGCATTGGCCGATCTGCTCGAAAATCCGCTAGGCCTCAACGGCTTTGAATTCATCGAATTTTGCGCGCCCACCAAGGGCGTACTGGAACCGGTGTTTGCCGCCATGGGCTTTGCCCAGGTCGCCCGTCACCGTTCCAAGGATGTGCAACTGTGGCGGCAGGGCGGCATCAACCTGATCGCCAATTACGAAAAGCACAGCCCGGCCTGGTATTTCGCCTCCGAACATGGCGCTTCGGCCTGCGGCATGGGCTGGCGGGTGAAGGATGCGGCGAAAGCCTATGCCGAAGCCCTGGAGCGCGGTGCCGAGCCAGTGGAAAGTCGCACCGGGCCGATGGAATTGCGTCTGCCGGGCTTTCGCGGCATCGGTGGGTCGATCATTTATCTCATCGACCGGTACGGCGATGATCTTTCCATCTATGACATCGATTTCGTGTATGAAGACGGCGTGGAGCGCAACCCCGCTGGTGCCGGGCTGCAGGTCATCGATCACCTTACCCACAATGTCTATGGCGGGCGCATGGCGCACTGGGCGGCATTCTATGAGCGTATCGCCGGCTTCCGCGAGATCCGCTGGTTCGACATCAAGGGCGAATATACCGGCCTTACGTCCAAGGCGATGACCGCGCCCGATGGCAAGATCCGCATTCCGCTGAACGAAGAGGGCAGGGGCGGTGGCGGCCAGATCGAGGAATTCCTGCGCACCTACAATGGCGAGGGCATCCAGCACATCGCCTTTGCCTGTGATGACCTGCTCGGCGTTTGGGATCGGCTGAAGGCCATCGGCACCCCGTTCATGACGCCGCCGCCTGCGACTTACTATGAGATGCTGGCCGAACGCCTGCCGGGCCATGGCGAACCGGTCGCGGAACTGCAGCAACGCGGCATCTTGCTCGATGGCACCACGGATGGCTCCAAACGCCTTCTGCTCCAGATCTTTTCCGAAACGATGGTCGGCCCGGTGTTCTTCGAATTCATCCAGCGCAAGGGTGACGAAGGCTTTGGCGAAGGCAATTTCAAGGCGCTGTTCGAAAGCATGGAGCGCGAACAGGTGCGGCGCGGCGTGTTGCAGATCGAGGAGCCAGCCGAATGACGCCGACCCTCAAGCGCATCCACCATGTCGCCTATCGCTGCCGCGATGCGGCCGAGACGGTGGAATGGTATGAAAAGACGCTGGGCATGACCTACACCACGGCCTTTGCCGAGGATCATGTGCCGTCCACCGGCGCCTACGATCCCTATATGCATGTCTTCCTCGATTGCGGCGGCGGCAATGTGCTGGCCTTTTTCGAGCTGCCGAACCAGCCGGAGATGGGCAAGGACCCCAACACCCCGGCCTGGGTGCAGCACATCGCATTCGAAGTGGAGAATGAGGCCGAACTGCTCAGCGCCAAGGCGCACCTGGAAGCGCAGGGCATCGATGTGCTGGGGCCGACCTGGCATGGCATCTTCAAATCGATCTATTTCTTCGATCCAAACGGGCATCGCCTTGAACTGGCCTGCAACATCGGTACCGCGGAACAATATGCCGAACTGAAGGCAGTTGCCCCGGCGATGCTGGCCGAATGGCGCGAAACAAAGCAGGCGCCCAAACATGCCGCTTGGTTGCACCAGCCGCCCGGCGACGACTGAGACGCGAACCGGCATTGCAAGGCCGCGCGCAACACGCCAGATAGGCGGCGTATTACTGCCGGTGCAGTGGAGTAGATCATGAAGATTGCCGTTGTCGGTCTGGGCTATGTCGGCTTGTCGAACGCCGTGCTGCTGGCGCAGAACCACGACGTGATGGCGGTGGACGTGAGCGCGGCGCGGGTCGATCTGGTCAACAACCGCAAGAGCCCGATCGTCGATGCCGAGCTGGAGGATTTCCTCGCCCACAAGCCGCTGCAACTGACGGCAACCACCGATCTGGCGGCGGCCGCCCGCGATGCCGAACTGGTGGTGATTGCGACCCCGACCGATTATGATCCCCACACCAATCATTTCGACACGTCGTCGGTGGAAAATGTGGCGCGCGCTGTGTTGGCGGCCAATCCGGCGGCGTCGGTGGTGGTGAAATCCACCATCCCGGTGGGTTTCATAACCCGTCTGCGCCGCAATCTGGGCAGCGACAATGTGTTTTTCTCGCCGGAATTCCTGCGCGAAGGCCGGGCGCTGAACGACAATCTCTACCCATCGCGCATCATCGTGGGCGACACCGGCCTGCGCGGGCGGCAGTTTGCCGATCTGATGCTGGAAGGCGCGGCCAAAAAGGACGTGGCGGTGCTGCTCACCGATCCGGCCGAAGCCGAAGCCATCAAGCTGTTCGCCAACACCTATCTCGCCATGCGCGTCGCCTTCTTCAACGAGCTGGACAGCTATGCCATGGCCGCCGGCATGGACACGCGCCAGATCATTGAAGGCATCGGCCTCGATCCGCGCATCGGGCTGCATTACAACAATCCATCGTTCGGTTATGGCGGCTATTGCCTGCCCAAGGATACCAAGCAGTTGCTGGCTAATTATGGCGCGGTGCCGCAGAATCTGATCGCTGCGATCGTCGATGCCAACCGCACCCGCAAGGACTTCCTGGCGCAGCGCATCTTCGATAAACGCCCACGCACCGTGGGCGTTTATCGGCTGGTGATGAAGGCCAACAGCGACAATTTCCGCCAGTCGTCTATCCAGGGCATCATGAAGCGCATCAAGGCGCGCGGCATCCCGGTCATCCTCTACGAGCCGGCGCTGGCCGAAGACCAGTTCTTCGGATCGCGCGTGGTGCGCGATCTTGATGCTTTCAAGGCGGAGGCCGACGTGATCCTGGCTAATCGGATGAGCCCTGATCTGGCCGACGTGGAAAGCAAGCTGTTCACCCGCGATTTGTTCGGGGCGGATTGAGTTTGGCCGAACAGGCCAGTTTGCGCGGGCCGGATTGTGCCACCACACAGCGCGTGACGCCGCTGGTCTTCCCCCCTGCTGCACGGCTTCGATCTATTCGGCATAATGCGCGACATTGTTATAGAGCGCCGGCACACCCTTGCAGCCACAGCCAACCCCGGTGGAAACCAGCCCGACCGGCGGGTAAGCGGCCCGCCGCTGTCCTTCTGGGCGCTGGTGCGGGCGCCCACGCAGAGCACGTAGGGATTGGCGGCGTCGGTCTCCTTCCTATTGAGCGGCAGCTTGAAATAGATTTGGATCTGTTACGTTTAGAGCGATTTTCGATCAGTCTGGATCATAGCCGCACGATGTGAAGTAGTTTGCGCATTCGTTTGGCTTGAAGATATCGACGAGCCTGCCGATCAGGTCCCAGAGGCCGTTCACGGTCCGCTCACCGATCTTTCTGAGCATGGCCTT
>NZ_CAMCWT010000025.1:0-37471 GCF_945882885.1 Sandarakinorhabdus limnophila DSM 17366 | reverse complement strand
GACGCATTGGCCAGCGAGTTGGTTGCCGCCGGTGCACAGGTGGGCGATCCGGTGTGGCGCCTGCCGCTGTGGGCGCCTTATCACGACATGCTGAAATCCAGCCTGGCCGACATGGTCAACAGCGCCGATGGCGGCTTTGCCGGCGCCATCACCGCGGCGCTGTTCCTGGAAAAATTCGTGCCCACCGGCGTGCCGTGGGTGCATTTCGATACGTTCGCGTGGAACAACGCCAGCCGCCCCGGCCGCCCTAAGGGCGGCGAAGCGCTGGCCCTGCGGGCGAGCTGGGCAATGCTGCGGAGTCGTTTCGGATGAGTTGGGTTTTGCGGGGCCCGGCCCAGCGTTTCGAACCGCGCGAGTGGTTTGCCGGGCCGGAGGTGGTGGAACTGGCGCTCGCCGGTGAAATCGGCGCGATACGCTATGTCGAGCCGCGACCACTGGTGTGCACGGCGCCGCGCGTGACGGTGCGCAGCGGGCCGGACGCGGCGGCCGAGGCGGTCAGCGAGCTGCTGTTTGGTGAGACCTTCGAGATTGTCGAGGTTAAGGCCGGCTTCGCACTCGGGCGTTCGTTGCATGATCGCTACATTGGTTGGGCGCCCTTCGAGGCGCTTGCCCTGCCCGTTACCGATCCGACCGACCGCATCAGCGCCCGGCGCGCGCCGGTGTTTGCCGCGGCCAGCATCAAGGCGGCGGTTCTGCATGAACTGCCTTTCGCCGCGCGTGTGGCCGGCGTGATGGAGGGCGATTTCCTGGCGCTGGCCGGCAGTGGATTCGTGCATCGCCGCCATATCGAAGGCGCGCCCGCCAGTCGCTTCGCCGCCGCCGCGCTGTTTGCCGATGCGCCCTATTTGTGGGGCGGCCGCAGCCCCGATGGCGTTGATTGTTCCGGGCTGGTGCAGCAGGCGCTGGCCGCCGAAGGCATCGCCCTGCGCCGCGACACCGATCTGCAGGTGGCGATGGGCGAGCCGGTGAAATTCGCTGCGCGTGAGGCCGGTGATCTTGTGTTCTGGCCAGGCCATGTCGGGCTGCTGATGGAGGGCGACCGCCTCTGCCACGCCAACGCGCACTGGATGCGGGTGGTGACGGAGCCGCTGGCCAACGTGATCGCGCGGTTGCCGGATACTGAGCCGGCGGTGCGGCGCTTCAGCTGAGTCTTGGCCCTCCCCCCCTAGCGGGGAGAGGGCCAACAGCTCACTTCGGCTTTACGAACTTCAGCGTCATGCGGTCAGATTCGCCGATGGCGGCAAACTTGGCCTTGTCCACGTCGCCCTTGGCGAAGGTCGGCGGCAGGGTCCACACACCGTCCGGATAATCCTTGGTGTCCTTCGGATTGGCGTTCACTTCCGAAGAACCAGCCAGCTTGAAGCCGGCCTTTTCCGCCAGCATCTTGACGTACGACACCTTCATGTAGCCGCTCTTCTTCATGTCGGCATCCGGGCGGCCTTCCGGCAGGCGGTGTTCGACCACGCCCAGCGTACCGCCCGGCTTCAGGGCCTTGAAGAAGGCGTTGAAGGCTTCCTGATCCCAGCCGCCCATGTGCCAGTTGTGAACGTTGCGGAATGTGAGCACCACGTCGGCGCTGCCGGGCTCCACGATATCGGCGACACCCTTGCCGAACGTGCCGATGCCGATATCGCCATAAATCGCCTTGTCGGCATACTTGATCTTGAAACTCTCGACACTCTTGGCGGCGTTCACCGAAGCCAGCGGGTTGGCGAGGCCGGCGACATATTTGCCGTTGCCCTTCATCGCCGGTGCCAGGATTTCGGTGTACCAGCCGCCGCCCGGTGACACTTCCACCACGGTCTGGCCGGGCTTCACGCCGAGGAATTTCAGCGTCTGCGCAGGGTGGCGATACTGGTCACGTGCCTTGTCGGCCGGTTTGCGCCAGCTGCCGGCAATGGCGTCTTCGATCGGGCCAGCGGCAGCGGGCACGGCCACGGTGGCCACGATAGCGGCGGCAACGAAATGACGGATCATGCGGTTTCTCCCCAGAGGAACGATGGGCTTATGGGTAGCTTTGTCCTGCACCACCTGCAAGGCAGGACATTGCCTGTGGCTGAATGGCCTGCCAAAGCGCGCCCGATGGATCAGGAAACCACGTTTGCTCTGCTCGCCACCGGCGTGGCGCTGGCCCTGGCTGGCGCACTGGGCGGCGTGGCACGCACCCGGGCTCCGCTGGCCTGGCACGCGCATCTGCCGTGGAACGGGATCGCCTTTGCGGGCGTGGCCGGCGTGCTGTTTGCCGCAGTCCACCTGTTCACGCTGTTCAGGCCAGCCTGAAT
Source organism: Sandarakinorhabdus limnophila DSM 17366 (assembly GCF_945882885.1). GTDB lineage: Bacteria > Pseudomonadota > Alphaproteobacteria > Sphingomonadales > Sphingomonadaceae > Sandarakinorhabdus > Sandarakinorhabdus limnophila_A. The sequence goes on along the minus strand of NZ_CAMCWT010000025.1, from coordinate 35,189 downwards.
CAGCCTTGCATAAACGGCGCGGCAATCTCGGGCCGGACGCGAGCGAGGCGGCCGGTGGCCTTGTCGATGATGGCCCAGGTGGTGACTGCCTTCACGCGGATCGCGCCATCAGGGCCGGCGATCTCGACATGGCGATCAAAGCGCGCGCCCTTGGGCCCGCCCACCCAGGTGGTCAGCGTCAGCGTTTCGCCGTCCAGCGTCTGCCGCAGATAGTCGATCTCGTGCCGGTTCACGACCCACACATAGGTGTCGCGGTGCTCAGGGGGAGCGACCGCACTCCAGTGCACCGTCGCCACGTCCTGAATCCATTTGAGATAGACTGCGTTGTTGACGTGGCCCAGCTCATCGATGTCGGCCGCCGCGGCAGTGACATTGATCGAAAAGCTGCGGCGGTCAGCGGGCGGGGGCATCGCCGAGCCCGAACTGGGTGAGGATGAAGGCATATTCCTCCGCCAGCTCTTCCAGCGCCGCAAAGCGCCCGGACTTGCCGCCGTGGCCGGCGCCCATGTTGGTCTTGAAGATCAGCACATTCTGGTCCGTTTTCAGGTCGCGCAGCTTGGCCACCCACTTGGCCGGTTCCCAATAGGTGACGCGCGGATCGTTCAGACCGGCGGTCACCATCAGCGGCGGGTAGGCCTGTGCGGTCACCTGATCGTAGGGCGAGTAAGAACGGATCAGCTCGAAATCGGCCTTGCTGGTAATGGGGTTGCCCCATTCTGGCCATTCGCCCGGCGTGAGCGGCAGCGATTCATCCAGCATGGTGTTGAGCACATCGACAAACGGCACATGGGCGACGACAGCGCGGAACTGTTCCGGTGCCTGGTTGACGATGGCGCCCATCAGCTCGCCGCCCGCCGAACCGCCACTGGCCGAGATCATCCCCGGCGCCGCCCAGCTGGCCGTGACCAGGCCCTTTGCGATATCAACGAAATCGTTGAACGTGTTGGTGCGCTTGGCGAGCTTGCCATCAAGATACCATTCATAGCCCAGATCATCGCCGCCGCGGATCTGGGCGACGGCAAAGGCCATGCCGCGATCCAGCAGGCTCAGCCGGTTGGCCGAAAAGCCCGGCATGGTCGGGATGCCATAGGCGCCATAGGCATAAAGATGCAGCTTGCCGGTGCCATCCGGCTTGAAGCCCTTCTTGTAGACAATCGCGACCGGCACCTTCACGCCGTCCCGCGCCGTCACGAAGAAGCGCTGGCTTTCATATTGGCTGGCGTCATAACCCGATGGCACTTTCTGCACCTTTCGGGTGACGAGTGCGCCGGCCTTTACGTCATAATCATAGACCGTAGCCGGCGTGACCATCGAGGCGTAGTTGACGCGCAGCAGCGGGGCATCAGCCTCCAAATTGCTGCCGATGCTGGCCGTATAAGCCGCTTCGGTGAAGGGCAGCACGGTCTCGCTGCCGTCGTCCTTGCGCAGCACGATGCGATCCAGCCCGTCGCGGCGGCCCTGCACGCCGAGATACGACGTGAAAGCGGCGATGCCGGTGATGTAATCGCGATCCGAACCAGCGATCAATGTCGTCCAGTCGCCCGGTGCCTTGAGGCTGGCGGTGGCGACGCGGAAATTCACATGATCATCGTTGGTGCGGATGAACAAGCGATCCCCCCGCACATCCACTTCATAGCTCACCCCGGCCTGGCGGCGCTTGACCAGCAGCGGCGGCGCGGTGGGATTGGCGGCCGGCACCAGCCGCACTTCGCTCGTCACATGATCTGACGTGTTGATGATCAGCAAGTGGCCATCTTGGCTCTTGGCCACGGAAACACCGAAGCCCTTGTCCTCGGTTTCCTCGTACAGCACGCGGTCTTCACCAGTCTGGCCAAGCACGTGCAGCCGCGCCTTGATGCGCCGCCAATTGTCGTTGACCTCGGTCCAGACGATGGCCTTGGAGTCGGCCGTCCACTCGACGCCGCCAACGCTGACCTTGGTAACGGTCTCAATGTCGCTTCCACTGGCGATGTCGCGGATACGGATGGTGAACCGCTCGCTGCCATCGGTATCGGTGGCATAGGCCAGCAGGCGGCCATCCGGGCTGACCGATTGCGCGCCAAGGCGGAAATAGTCCAACCCCTTGGCGAGTTCGGGTTCGGACAGCGCCAGTTGCTCCGCGCCGCCTGATCGGGGCCGCCGCACCCACGTGCGATACTGGTCACCGGGCTTGAACTGCCACCAATATTCAAACGCGCCGTTGGGCACCGGCACCGAGGCATCATCCTGCTGCACCCGGCCTTTCAATTCTTCGTACAGCCGATCCTTAAGGGCCGCGATGGGCGCCATCTGCGATTCGAAATACGCATTTTCGGCGGTTAGATAGGCCAGCACATCGGCATCATCGACGGTGGGATAGCCGGGATCCTTCAGCCAGTTGTACGGATCTTCCACCGTGATGCCATGATGGGTGAAGCTGTACGGGCGTTTGGCAGCAATTGGCGGGTTCATCTGGGCAGCGGCTCCGGAAAACGACAGCAGGGCAAACAGCCCGGCAACAAACAAACGCATCAAGATTTCCTGTGCTTGAGGCGCGGGGGCAGTGCGCCTATCTGAGTGGGCATTGATAGAGGGAAGATTGTCCGTGTCCACCATTGCCAGCCGCCTCGCAGCCCTGCGCGCCGAACTTGCCACCCAAAATCTTGCCGGTTTCGTGGTGCCGCTCACCGATGAGCATATGAGCGAATATGTCGGCGAATATGCCCAGCGGCTGGCGTGGATCAGCGGTTTTGGCGGCAGCGCCGGCAGCGCGGTTGTGATGGCGGATCAGGCCGCGATGTTCACCGATGGCCGTTACACGGTGCAGGTGCGCCAGCAGGTGCCGGCGGATCTGTTTGCCTATGAAGACGTGCCGCAAACCAGCGCCGCGCAGTGGCTGGGGGAACAGGCGCAGGCCGGCCAGCGCATCGGCTATGATCCCTGGCTGCACACCAGCGCCTGGGCCAAGCAGGCCGCTGGGCAGCTCAAGCCGCGTGGCGCCGAGCTGGTGGCGGTGACAAGGAACCCGATCGATGCGGCGTGGACCGACCGCCCGGCGCCGAGCCTGGCGCCACTGGAAGTGCATGATGACCAGTTCGCCGGCCGTGCCCATGCCGACAAGCGCGCCGAAGTGGCCGCATGGCTGGCCGGCAAGGGCGCCGATGCGGTGGTGATTGCCGCGCTGGATTCGATTGCGTGGCTGCTGAACATCCGCGGCAAGGATGTCTCGCGCACGCCGGTCGCTTTGGCCTTCGTGATCGCACACAAGGATGGCTCGGTTGACCTGTTCACTGCACCCGGCAAGCTCACCCCGGCCGTGCGTGCGCATCTGGGCGATGCCGTGCGCTGCCAGCCGCGCCACAGTTTTGCCGAGGCGCTGAAGGCGATGACTGGGCAGACGGTGGTGGTCGATACGCAATCGTGCGTCGCCGCCATTTTCAACGCGCTGGAAGCCGGCGGTGCCCGCATCATCGAAGCCCGCGACCCGACCGTGCTGCCGCGCGCCGTCAAGAACCCCACCGAAATCGCCGGTACCACCGCCGCCCATGTGCGTGACGGCGCGGCGCTGACACGCTTCCTCGCCTGGTTCGACAGCGAGGCCCCCAAGGGCGGAATCGATGAGCTGGGTGCTGCTGAACGCCTGCGCCAGTTCCGCGCCGAAACCAACAGCCTCGAAGATCTGTCGTTCGACACCATCTCCGCCGCCGGCCCCAACGCCGCGCTGCCGCATTATCGCGTTTCGGACGAGACCAATCTGCCGATAGCCCACGACAGCATCTATCTGGTCGATTCGGGCGGCCAGTATCGCGATGGCACCACAGATGTGACGCGCACGCTGGTCGTGGGCACCCCCAGCCCGGAGATGCAGGACCGCTTCACCCGCGTGCTGAAGGGCCATATCGCACTGGCCCGCGCCATCTTCCCGGCCGGCACCAAGGGCGTGCAGCTGGACGCGCTGGCCCGCCAGCATCTGTGGAGCGTGGGCCTGGATTACAACCACGGCACCGGCCACGGCGTTGGCAGCTATCTTTCCGTGCACGAAGGCCCTCAGCGCATCGCGGCGGCGTGGTCGGCGCAGCCGGGCGGCGACGAACCGCTGCAGCCGGGCATGATCCTGTCCAATGAACCTGGCTATTACAAGCAGGGCGCTTACGGCATCCGCATCGAGAATCTCGTGCTGGTCGAACGCCGCAGCGCCGAGGGTGCCGAGCGCGAGATCATGGGCTTCAAGGAGCTGACGCTGGCGCCAATCGACAAGCGGTTGGTGGATGTGAGCCTGCTCACCGCCGATGAGCGTGATTGGTGGAACGCCTATCACGCCCGCGTGGCGGCCGAAATCGGGCCGTTGCTCACTGATCCTGCCGAGCAGAGCTGGCTGGAACAGGCCTGCGCACCGCTCTGAGCCCCTGCGTCACCCTTCACCTTCGCCGCAGCCTGCAGGCGTGGTATTAGCGCACTAAATAACGTTCGGGAGCCACTACCATGATCAAGTACATTACACTCGCCGCCGCCGCGCTGACTGCCCTCGTCGCCGCCGCGCCCGCCCCGCAGAGCCTGCACCAGTTCACGCTGAAGACCATCGACGGCAAGCCGATGCCGATGGCGCAGTACAAGGGCAAGGTGGTGCTGCTGGTCAACACCGCGTCGATGTGCGGCTACACCCCGCAATATGAAGGCCTGCAGGCGCTGCACGACAGCTACAAGGCCAAGGGCTTTACGGTGGTGGGCGTGCCGTCAGGCGATTTCGGCGGCCAGGAATATGGCAGCAATGCCGAAGTGAAGCAGTTCTGCGAGAGCAAGTTCGGCATCAAGTTCCCGATGGCCGAAAAGGCCGTGGTCAAGGGCCCCAAGGCCATCCCGCTGTACAAGTGGGCGGCGAACACGCTGGGTGAAGACAAGACCCCGCAGTGGAACTTCCACAAATATCTGATCGGCAAGGATGGCCGCCTGATCGCCGCCTTCGGCACCAAGACCACGCCGACCTCGCCGGAAGTGACCGCGGCTGTGGCCAAGGCACTGGCAACCGGGAACTAATCGGGTTTTTCGGTCTGAGAGGGGTGCTGGCTGCGTGCCGGATCGCCGGTATCGCCCAGCCCTTTCCTCTTGCGCAGATTCGCCCGCAGCGCCGCCGCCAGCCGTTCGGCGCGCGCCTGTGCCTGCTTTTCGGTTTCCTTGGTCATGGTTCGCCTCATAGCCCAAGTGTGCGGCGGCGTCAGTGCTTGACAGTGAGGGAGGGCTTGGCCATAGGGCCGCTTCCCGCTTTAATGCGGGTTGGTTCGGGCCGTGCTGCCGTAGCTCAGTGGTAGAGCGCATCCTTGGTAAGGCTGAGGTCGGGAGTTCAATCCTCCCCGGCAGCACCACCGCCCGAACCATCGGCGCCCGAACCATCGGCGCCCGAACCCTTCCCAAACTTGGCTGACAAGCGCCGCAACCTCGCCTACAGCCGTCTCCAGACAGGGAGACGGAAATGAAGGCGATCCTCACCGCATTGTTGCTGGCCACCAGCATGGCCGCCACGGCATCCGCCGCACAGGATTATCAGCGGCCGGGCGTGCCAAGTCTGCGCGACCGTGTGGCGGCGCACGACCGGCTGATAAAGGCGCGGCTCGATCAAGTCGTGCCCAAGATCATGCGCGAAGTGGGCGTGGACATGTGGGTCCTCGTTTCCAGCGAGTATAATGAAGACCCGGTGGTGAAGACGATGCTGCCGGCCACCTGGGCTTCGGCGCGGCGCACCATGGTGCTGATCTTCTTCGATCGCGGACCGGAGAAGGGCGTCGAGCGGCTGGCCATGTCGCGCTATCCGGTTGGCGATATCTTCCCTGCGGCTTGGGATCCGGAAGCGCAGCCCGAGCAATGGGGCCGGGTGGCGCAGCTGATCGCCGAGCGCAACCCCAAGCGCATCGCCGTCAACATCAACCCGACGTTCGCGCTGGCCAACGGGCTTTCGGCGGGTGAGCATCGCCAGTTGCTGACCGCACTCGGTCCCACGGCAGCCAAGCTGGAAAGCCATGAACGCATGGCGCTGGGCTATCTGGAAACCCGCACACCCGAAGACATGGACGTGTACAACGGCATCATGCGCGTGGCGCATTCGCTGATCCCCGAAGGCCTGTCGGAAAAGGTGATCACGCCGGGCGTGACCACCACGCAAGACGTTGTCTGGTGGTATCGCGAACGGCTGGCCGATCTGCGCCAGGATGCCTGGTGCCAGCCTTCGGTAACGGTGCAGCGCGCGGGCGCCCCCGGTATCACGCCGGGCCGGCAGACCCTGCCGGAAAACCCGGTGATCATGCCCGGCGATCTGCTGCATGTCGATTTCTGCGCCGGCATGCTGGGCCTGAAGACCGACACGCAGCAACTGGCCTATGTGCTGCGCCCCGGCGAAACGGACGCATCGGCGGGCTTGAAGGCCGGCATGGCCGCAGCCAACAAGGTGCAGGATGCGCTGGTTGCCAGTTTCAAGACCGGCGCCACCGGCAACGAAGTGCTGATGGCCGCGCGCCAGAAGGCGATTGCCGCTGGCACCAACCCGATCATCTACACGCACAGCATCGGTTTGCACGGCCATGGCGCCGGGCCATGGATCGGCAATTGGGAACATCAGAACCCGATCCCCGGTCGCGGCGACTATCGCATCTATGCCGATACGGCCTGGTCGATCGAACTGGCGGCGCTCGCCAAGGTGCCGGAATGGAGCAACGCCGAAATCCGCTTCCCGCTGGAAGTTGATGGGTTCTGGAACGGCAGCAGCTTCCGCTGGATCGATGGACGGCAGACGCAGCTGCATCTGATCCCGCGCGCCGCAAAGTGAGCCGTGTCGGCCTTATTGGCCGACCGGAACACCCAACCACTGTTCACGAATGAGGCTGACCGGGATCATGCCGAAGCCGCCCAGCCGATCATAAAAGCCCTTCACCGTGAAGGTGCCGCCGGGCAGACTGGCGCGTTCCTGCTCGGCCACTTCGGCAAACAGCTGTTCGATCTGGGCCTTGCCGGTGATGTAGCTGGGCCCGTAGCCCACCTGTCGCAGATAGAGCGACTGTTCAAAGCCGAGCAGCGGCAGATCGGGGCTCATCCAGCCGTTGGGGGTGCGGGCCACCTGCATCGCCATCGCGGCCTTGAGGTCGATCTTGTTGGCCTGAGCGTAGAGTGAGGCCAGCCCGCGCGCCGCGCGCTGGGCCTGCATGATCCAGACGACTTCGCGCGACCGCGGCTTGTTGTCGAACAGGCCGGCATCCAGCATCATGGCTTCCATCGCCGTGGCATTGCCTTCGGACCGGCTGATCCAGATGTTGTACAGCAGCGGCCCGCGCCGGATCGGCGAAGGGTGCGGGCGCACCTGCATCTCGGCCAGATCCCACCAGTGATAGAAATGCGCGAACAGGCTGTTGGGCGCGCGGCCCTGCGCGATGGCGAAGAAATTCTGTTGTTCCGCCGGCACCCATTTGCCGATGCGCTTGGCCAGTTCGGGCTTCATGTAGGGTTGGATGGTGGCGACCCCGGTCTTGTCCATGAAGTCGATGAAATGATCGATGTCGGCCAGGCTCTTCGCGTCCCATTCCGCCTGGCTGGCCGGGCTGGTCAGCGGCGGCAGCGCCTTGTGGTTATTTTCCTCCAGCCGCAGGCCAGCATGGGCACGGGCCAGCTCGCGGGACAGGATCGCAACCTCCTGTTCCCAGGTATAGGGCGAAAGCTGCACGTGCTTCAGATACCAGTTGTAGGCCTCCACCCCGACGCCGGACGGGCCTGACTTCTTCGGTGCCTCGGCCTTCACCCAGGCGATGAAATCCCGCGTGGCGGCCAGCGCTTCGGCGACGCGGCGTTCAAGCAGCTTGTGCCCCTTCACCTTGGCAGCAAGACCCACCAGCCCCTCTTCCTGTTCGGCCAACGTGACCGGACTGGCGTTCCACAGGTCGGCCGCGTTGCCGGTCAGGTTCCCGCGCGCCTGGGCCAGCAATGGCGATATATGCGCCAATTCGCCGGCCAGCCGTTCGGCATCCGGCTTGGTGAGCGGGAAATTGTACCGCCACACATCGATCGGCGCGACGTGGACAGGGCCTTCATGATCGGGCGTGTCGCTCTGCGCGTTCCACAGCGAAAGATACCAGGCCGGATCGCGGGCCCAAGGCTTAGCCACCTCCAAATCGAACTTCAGGCCGTTCATTTCGGCCTGCACCAACTGCCAATCCACCTTGTCGGCGGCGTTCCAGCCCTTGGTGTCAATGGCAGCAAGTTTCGCCTGAAAGCCCTTCAGCGCCTCGGCGCGGGCGGCAACAGCCGGCGGCGTGTAATCCGGAACGCCACCCGGCCCGGCATGGAAGCGCCGCCAATCGGCGAACAGCGCGTGGAGATCAGCCGGCGTGCCGGCAAACGCCGGGGCAGCGAACATCAGGAGCAGGGCGAGGAGGAGTTTCTTCATGGGCCACAGCTTGGCCCGGGCGGCTCAACGCTGCAAGCCAGTTTCCTTGGCCAGCCAGCGCGCCGCTTCGGCCGGGCTGCGCTTGTTGGTGGGGCGATCGGCCTGCCAGTTGGCGATGCGCATGGCATCAACCGAAATGCGGCCGTCATAGCGCGCCAGCCGCCGCGCCAGATCATCGCGGCCCGGCGCCACCAGCAGCAGCGCATCATAGGCCGGCAGCGCCCCACGATCATCGGTGAGCAACACGATATCGGCCCCGGCCAGCGCGCCATCGCTGCTGTAGGCGGTGATCACGTCCGCTGCCCCATCCTTAAGCGCCGCCACCATCAGCACCGGGGTGAAAGCGCGCATGCTGGCAAATTCGAGGCCATAGGCGCTGCGCATCGCCGTCCACTCGGCGCGCGATAGAAATTCCAGATCGGTGGCCAGTTTCAACTGGTCCGCCACATGCGCCAGATCGGAAATGCTGCGCACGCCCAGCCGTTCGGCATCGGCCCGCCGCATGGCCAGTGCGTAGGCATTTTCAAAGCCCAGCCGCGCCGCCACGGTAACGCCATAGCGGGATTTCAACTGTTCGGAGAGGATGCGCAGCATCTCGGCACGCGGCACGACATCACTGCGGTCCAGTGCCTGGGTCCACAACGTGCCGGTGTAATCGATGGAAATATCGATGCCGCCGGCCGCCAGGCTCTTGAAGGCAATGCCCGAGCCGAGGCCGGACCGCACGTCCGTGGGCTGGCCGGCGGTGCGCAGATCGGCCGCAATCAGTTCGGCCAGTATATATTGCTCGGAAAACGTCTTGGTGCCGATCAGCACTGGCCTGACCTGGGTGGCCGGGCGGCTCTGCAGCCACCAGCCGGTGACGCCCGCCGCCAGCAGGCCGAGGAGGACAAGGCCCTTGGCGGCCGGCGCCCAGCGCCGTTCGGCAATGCCGCGCTGGCAACAACCGAGCGCGCCATCAACGATCAACGCCAGCGCGGCGGCCGCCACGCAGCCGAGCAGCACCTGCTGCCAATCCTGCAGTTGCAGCCCGGCAAAGATCAGATCGCCCAAACTCTCCTGCCCCACCATGGTGGCCAAGGTGGCGGCACCGATGGTCCACACCGCGGCCGTGCGCACGCCGCCCATTACCACAGGCACGGCCAGCGAGAGTTCAACATGGAACAGGCGCTGGCTGGCGCTCATGCCGATGGCGCGGGCCGCATCGCGCACGCTGTCCGGCACTGCGGCCAGCCCGCCCGCCCCGCCGCGCAGCAGCGGCAGCAGCGCATAGAGCGCCAGCGCCAGCAGCGACGGCAGCAGGCCCAGCGACGGCACCGGCAGCCCGGTGAGATTGCGCAGCAGCACCAGCAGCGGGAAGAACAGCGCCAACAGCGCGAGGGCCGGCACCGTCTGCACCACGCTGGCCAGCCCCATCACCGTGCGCCGCAGCCAGGGCCGGCCCGGCATCAGCAGCACCAGCGGCGTTGCCACCAGCAGCGCCAGCGCCAAGGCCGCTGCACTAATCGCAAGGTGCGCCGCCAGTGCCGAGGGCAGGGTTTCCCAGCCGGCAATCATTTGCCCATCCCGGCAAGTGCTCGTGCCTGCGCCAATGGCGTGGCCACCAGATTCTGCACCGCTGCGTGCGGATCCGCGGCCACTTTGGCGGGCGGCCCGCAGGCGACGACCCGCCCACCATCCAGCACCACCATCAGATCAGCCCGCAGCAGTGCATCGGCCAGATCGTGGGTGACCATCACTGTTGTCAGCCCCTGCGCCCGGTGCAGCGCCAGCAGGCGGTCGCCAAGCTCGTCGCGGGTCTCGGGATCAAGCGCGCCGAAGGGTTCATCAAGCAACAGCAGTTTCGGGCTGACGGCCAGCGCCCGCGCCAGCCCCACCCGGCTGGCCTGCCCGCCCGACAGTTCGACTGGGAAGCGCTGCGCCAGATGCGGCGGCAGTTCCAGCATCGCCATCAATTCCGCCGCCCGTTCCATGCGCTTTGGCTTGGGCCAGCCCAGCAGCCAGGGCACCGCCGCGATATTGTCGGCCACCGTCCAGTGCGGAAACAGCCCGCCGCCTTGCACGGCATAGCCGATGCCACGCCGCAGCTGCATCGCATCAAGGCCGGCGACATTGGCGCCGTGCACGGCGACTGTGCCGGCATCAGGGTCCAGCATGCGGTTGATCAGCCTGAGCAGGCTGGACTTGCCCGCCCCGGACGCGCCGACCAGCGCGACGAACTGGCCCTGGCGCACCACCAGATCGATGCCGGCCAGAACCGGGTGGCCACCCAGCGCCAGCGTAACGCCGGTCAACGCCAGAGCCAGCTCTGGCGGGGGCACAGATGCAGCAGTCGGAGCGGAAGCCATCGCCGCCTCTGTGGCACGGCGCCGCGCGGGCTGCCACTGCCGAATTGCGGCCGGCCTGTCATCAAAAGGCCACTGGCCTCCGGCGTGGCAGCCGGCTACCACCGGCGGCCATGCAGGGACCTCGCAATCTGATCGTCGCAGCTGTTGCCGGCGCCGCCACCGCTCTGGCCTTCGCGCCGCTCAACCTGTGGCCGTTGGGCCTGGTTGGCCTGGCACTGTTTGCCCATCTGGTCGTCACCGCCGACAGCGGCTGGGCGGCGGCTGGGCGTGGCTGGCTGTTCGGGACGGCGATGTTTGCCGTGTCGCTGAACTGGATCGCCACGTCCTTCACCTATCAGGCCAAGATGCCGGCCGCACTGGGCTGGGTCGCGGTGATCGGCCTCGCCATGTATCTTGCACTGTTCGTGGCGCTTCCGGCCGGGCTGGCGGTGCGACTGGCGAAGAAGCCGGTGGCGCGTGCGCTGTGGCTGGTGGCGCTCTGGCCGCTGGCCGAAACCTTGCGCGGCACATTGCTCACCGGCTTTGCTTGGAACCCGGCCGGGGCAATGTGGCTGGAAACGCCGGTGGCGCAACTGGCATCGGTGGTGGGCAGTACCGGGCTTTCGATGCTGGCGCTGGCCTGCGGCATGGCGCTGCTGTGGCTGGTCCGCAATCCCGGCCGCTGGCGGGGAGCGGGCATCGCCACGCTGGCGGCTACCCTCCTGCTGGCACTGCTGGGCGGCAGCATGATCACCGAGAATGATTTCATCGGAACACCGCTAGTGATCGTGCAACCGGGGATTGGCCAGGATGAACGCTATGACACCGCCGCTGCTGAACGCCACTTGGCCACCTATATCAGGCTGACCCGGCAAGGGCTGAACCAGGCCGCGCAAGCCGGGCGACCGGTGCTGGAGAATGCCGAAGTGGCGCGGCGGGAACTCACCGAAACCGAAGGCGTAGTCTCACCGGTGCCGCCCACTGCCGACAAGGTGACGGGCGAACTGAAGAACAAGCTGGCCCCCGGCCTTGCCGCACCCACGCCCGAAGCCGCCGGCGGCGGCACCGCGCTGCTGCCGCGCAAGCCCACGCTGATCCTGTGGCCGGAAGGCGCCATCGACGCACTGGTGGAAATCGATCCGTCGGCGCTGGCCCGCATTGCCGGCAGCATCGGCCGCGGCGATCTGCTGATGGCCGGTGGCACCGGGGTGAGCCGCAACCGCGATGGCAGCGCGCGCTATGCCAACAGCCTGTTTGCCATCGCCGGTGACGGCCGCATCGTCGCCCGGTTCGACAAGGCGCATCTGGTGCCGCTGGGCGAATATGTGCCGTTGCGCGATTGGCTGGAGCCGCTGGGCATCGCCCGGCTCGTCCCCGGCGATTTCGATTTCGCTGCCGGCCCTGGCCCGCGCACGCTGATGCTGCCGGGCTTCACCAGCGTGTCGCCGATGATCTGTTACGAAATCGCCTTCCCGCAGGCCGTGGCCGATCGGGGCAACCGGCCAGGCTGGATCGCCAATGTTTCCAACGATGCCTGGTTCGGCGCCTGGGGGCCGCCGCAGCATCTGGCGCAATCGCGACTGCGCGCCATCGAGGAACGCCTGCCGGTTGCCCGCGCCACCCCTACCGGCATCAGCGCGGTGGTTGATGGCTTTGGCCGGGTGCGCTCGTCGCTAAGCCAGGGCGAGATCGGCACCATCGTGACCAGCCTGCCGCCGCCGCAACCCGAATCCTTGTTCGCTCGGTTGGGCCTGTATCCGGTGGCAGTGCTGGCGCTACTGCTGGCACTGGCCGGGTGGCTGGTGGAACGGCACCGGCCACCGCCGCCGCCCCGGCCGATGCGCACCATCACGGCGTGATGAGAGACGATTAATGATATAAAGATGTCGTTATGCGACTTGCATGAGAGGGCTGCCGTGCGTATGACGGCGCGTCCCCTCATCGTGAGAAGTGTGTCATGACCCGCAGCAGCTTCATCTTCACCTCCGAATCCGTGTCCGAAGGCCATCCCGACAAGGTGGCGGACCAGATTTCCGACGCCGTCGTCGATCTGTTCCTGGCCAAGGACCCGGAAGCGCGTGTCGCCTGCGAAACGCTGACCACCACAAACCGCGTCGTGCTGGCCGGTGAAGTGCGTGGCCGCGGCATGATCGATGTGGCCGGTAATTGGGAACCGGGCGCCCAGGAAGAAATCCAGCGCGCCGTGCGCGAGACGGTGAAGCGCATCGGTTATGAACAGTCGGGCTTCCACTGGCAGAACCTGACCTTTGAAAACCACCTGCACCCGCAATCGTCGGACATCGCCCAGGGCGTCGATGCCAGCGGCAACAAGGACGAAGGCGCTGGCGACCAGGGCATCATGTTCGGCTATGCCACCGATGAAACCCCGGATCTGATGCCGGCGACGCTCTATTATTCGCACCGCATCCTCAAGCAGATGGCGGATGACCGTCACAGCGGCGTCGCGCCGTTCCTGGAGCCGGATGCCAAAAGCCAGGTGACCCTGCGCTACGAAAACGAAGTACCGGTGGCCGCCATGGCCATCGTGGTTTCGACCCAGCACGCGCCGGATTATTGCAAGCCGTGGGAAAAGGATGGCGAAAAGGGCGGCGACGCCGCCAAGTTCGCCGAACTGGAAACCTATGTGAAGGGCGTGCTGGCCAACGTGCTGCCGGCCAGCTTCCTCAGCGCCGATACGGTCTTGCACCTCAACCCCACCGGCAAGTTCGAAATCGGCGGCCCCGATGGCGATGCCGGCGTGACTGGCCGCAAGATCATTGTGGACACCTATGGCGGTGCCGCACCGCACGGCGGCGGCGCCTTCAGCGGCAAGGACCCGACCAAGGTTGATCGTTCGGCCGCATATGTGTGCCGCTACCTCGCCAAGAATATCGTCGCAGCTGGCTTCGCCAAGCGCTGCACCATCCAGTTGAGCTATGCCATCGGCGTCGCGGCGCCGCTGTCGATCCACGTCGATCTGCACGGCACCGGCACCGTATCGGAAACCGCCATCGAAGCCGTGCTGGCTGATCCGGCCAAGCTGGGCTTTGCGCTCACACCGCGCGGCATCCGCACCCAGTTGGGCCTTAACCGCCCGATCTACCAGCGTTCGGCCGCCTATGGCCACTTCGGCCGCACGCCGGACGCCGATGGCGGCTTCAGTTGGGAAAAGACCGACCTCGTCGCCGCGCTGAAGGCGGCGCTTTAAGACCGGTCAGGGGTGGCTCAGGCCACCCCATCCAGATATTCGACCTCGGGCTTGCCAGCGAGGCAGGCACCGAGCCCTGGGCCGGCAGCCTTGAAATGGTCGCTGGCGCCGTGGGCCTTCAGGGCCTCGGCATCAGCATAGACTTCCAGTACCTTGTAGGTGGTCGGATCCGTATTCGAGCGGGTGAGCTGATAGCAGAGATTGCCCGGTTCATTGGCGCGCACGGCCGCCGACAGGGTGCGGAACACCGCTTCGAAATCCTCTGCCTTGCCGTCCTGGATCTTCATGGTTGCGATCACACCGATCATGCTTGGTCTCCACTTTGGTTGTTGCCCGCAGGCTGGCCCAGCGCCGCGCCTGCGCCTAGCTGGCGAAAAGATGGACGCCGCGCCTGCCAAGGATTAAAATTGTCCGCGGTCATCGGGGGAGGAACCAGCATGGCGACACGGGCCACACCCACACAGGACTAGCTGGGCACGCAGGCGCGCATCACCGGCGTGATGGCGCTGATCTTTGCGGCGGCCTTTTCCATGCACCTGGCGATGGGTCGCTCCACCTTCGCCATGCCGGCCATCTGGCATATCCACGGCATCATCTTCTTTGGCTGGGTTGCCCTGTCGTTGCTGCAGGCCGGGCTGGCCGCCAGCGGCCGGCTGGAATGGCATCGCCGCCTGGGCTGGCTGGGGCTGATGTGGATCATCGCCATGGTCTTTGCCGGTGTGGCGATCACCATCGCCGTGGCGCAGGCCGGGCGCACCCCGTTCTTCTTCCGGCCGCAATATTTCATGATGCAGAACCCGCTCACGCTGGCGGCCTTTGCCGGGCTGGCGCTGAGCGCCATTGCCAAGCGCCGCGACACCGGCTGGCACCGCCGTCTGCACCTGTGTGCGCTGGCCACCATCATGGGCCCGGCGTTCGGCCGGCTGATGCCGTCACCCTTCCTGATCCCGTGGGCGATGGAGATCACCTCCCTCCCCGGCATGTTGTTCCCGATCTATCTGGCCCCGCGCGAATGGCGGGCCGGCGAAGGCTGGCATCCGGCCTGGACCATCGGGCTGGCGGCCGGGCCAATCGCGCTGGCGCTGGGCTTTGCCATCGCGGCGACGCCGCTGGGCGCTGATCTTTACACCAGCGTGGTGGCCGGAACGCCGGGCGCCGCGATCGACGGCAACGCCTTTGGCAGCCCACCGCCGGGCATGTGAAGGGAAGCATATGCGCCCGTTTTTCATGACGTTGGCGTTTGCCGGTGCCGCTGCCGCTCAGCCGGCGGAATTCCGCACTGTTCAGGCCAAAGCCGTGCAGTGGCAGCCGATACCGAACGGCCTGGGTGCGCAGAGCGCCCTGATCGCCGGCAACCCGTCGCAGCCCGGCACCTATGTGATCCGGGTGAAATTCCCGCCGCACGTGATGGACCGGCCGCACCATCACAGCCGTGATCGCCATGTGACGGTGCTGCAGGGCCGCTGGGTTGCCGGTACCGGGCCGGATTTCGCGCCCGACAAGGCGCAGGTGCTCACTGCCGGCAGTTACATGTTCCACCCGGCCGGCGGCGTGCACTGGGATGGCTCCAACAGCGACGAAACGGTGATCGTGCAGATCATCGGGGAAGGGCCGGTCACCTCGGCCGATGTCGATCCGGCATTGGCCAGTTGGGTGAAGCTGCCCGGTTAAAGCTTGTCCACCGGCAGAGGCAGCGGCAAGCTGGCGGCTTCATCTTCGATCTTCTTCAGGCCGCGCGCGAACAGCAGGCGATCGGCGCCCTTGAAGCCGAAGCGCCAGATGATCAGGCCATAGCTGCCCAGAATCGCGAAAAACCCGATCGACAGCTGAATGGGTTCCGGCGTGCGCAGCGCCAGCAGGCCCACGCCAAAGGCCGGGATGCCCGCCAACAACAATGATGGCCGCCAGCCAGACACGGCATGACCCAGCCGCGCCTGCAACAGCCGGGATTTGGCCACCGATTGCAGCAACGCGGCAATGGCAAGCGCCAGCGCCGCCCCCACGCCGCCACCCAGTGGGCCCGCCATCGGCACCAACAGCAGCGACAGCCCGGCCTGCACCGCCAGCCCGATGACAGACCACATCAGATTGGCATTACGCGCCACATAGATCAAAGCGCCTTCCGCCACCGCCGCCTGCGCCGCGAACAATTCCACCGTCAACAGCACGGCCAGCACCGTCACGCCGGCGGCAAAGGCCGGGCCAAACAGGCCCATCGCAGCCTGTCCGGGAATACCCAGCGCCAGCACCGCAGCGAGCTGCGCAGCTGCCACCCAGAAACTGATCTGGCGCACATGCCCGGCCGCCTTGGCCAGATTGCCGGCAGCAAGGTTGCGAGTGAGCACCGGGCCCAAAATGGGATCGAAGCTGGATTTCAACCGCTGCGGCAGCGAGGCGATCTGCTGCGCCACATAATAGATGCCGACGATCTCCGCCGAGGCAAAACGGCCAAGGATGAAGATGTCCAGCCGGCGCGCGCCCCATTCGGCGATATCGGCGCCGGCCAGTGGCACATTGGTTTTCACCAGTCGCCAGATACGATCCACATCCAGCCGCCAACCGCCCGGCCAGCCAAAGCGGCGCAGCGCCGGCGACAGTGCCGCGAAAAACGCCGCCACCATCGACAGCAGATAAGCGATCAGCATGCCGTCGCTTTTCAAGGCGGTGAACGCCAGCGCCAGCGCAGCAATCGACAATACCCAGGGTTCAATGATCGAACGGGCCCGCACCTGCGCGCCAACATCATGGTGGAAAGCCAGCCCGGCCAACGCCACATCGGCCAACGCAATGAACGGGATAATCAATGCGAACCACCGATCAAGCGGCGCCAGCCGTGTGGCCGGAAACACCAGTTCGGGCAGCAGCACCAGCACCGCTGCCCCGGCCAGCGACGCGACCAGCGCCGCCAGCAACGCATCAATCAGAGCGGCTGCTTCATCCTGCGGGCGGCGCGCCATGTCTTCGGCAAGGCCGCGCTTGAGGCCGAGCGTGGCCAGCATCGCCACCAGTTCCACCACCATGGTGGCATAGGCAAAGCGGCCGAGCGCTTCGGCGCCATAGAGCCGGCCGGCAATGAACAGGAACGGAAAGCGCGCCGCCAGCCGCAGCACATAACCGAAGAAGCTGGTGCGACCGCCCTTGGCCAAGGCAGCCGTTTCGGCCGCGTCCCGGTTTGGGTTCGAGGCCGACGGATCAGCCAACATGCACCCGGCGATAGCGGCCGTGCAGATAGAGCAAAGGCTCGCGGCCCTGATCGAGCGCCAGCCGCGTCACCCGGCCGACGATGATGCGGTGATCGCCGCCATCATGATCAGCGTGCAGCGTGCAGGCAAAGGCAGCCTTGGCGCTGGCCACCACCGGCACGCCATCCCAATCCTGCCAGTCATGTTCGGCAAAGCGGTCGATGCCCTTCTTGGTGAAGCGATCGGCAACGGCCTGGCCATCCAGATCAAGGATATTGATGGCAAAACGACCCGATTCGCGCAGCACCGGCAGTGCCGAAGCGCCATTGGCCGGGCAGAACAGCAACAGCGGCGGATCAAGGCTGAGCGAAGTGAAGCTGTTGGCCGTCAGCCCCACCCGTTCGCCCGACAATGATTGGCTGGTGATCACGGTGACGCCGGTGGCGAAGCAGCCAAAGGCATCGCGCAGCAGGCGGGGATCGAACGGGGCATCAGCGTTGGTCATCCGCCGTCCCCTATCGCGAATCCGCCGGCCGTCAATGTTGCGGATGCCACAGGCGGCGCTATCGTGGCGTAACCGTCACAGCCGAAAGACATTGAATGATCGCTGCCGCCCTTGCCCTGCTCTCCGCAAGCGCCGCTTTGCCCACCAGCCTGCCCGTGGACGCTGCGACGCTGGCCAAGCTGCCGGCAGCGAGCGCGACCCTGACAGCGCACGGGCAGACCCACGCCTGCACCGGCGTCTGGTTGACCGATCTGGCCGTCGCTGCCGGCCTGCCCGCGGGCGAAGCGCTGGGCGGCCCGGCGCAGACGACGATAATCGTCGCCGAAGCTTCCGATGGCTATCGCGTTGCCTTCAGCTTGGCCGAACTTGATCCCAAGTTGGGCAACCACAAGGTGCTGGTGGCAAACGCCTGCGATGGCAAGGCGCTGAGCGCAGCCGATGGCCCGCTGCGCCTCGTGGTGCCCGGTGAAGTGCGCGCTGCCCGTTCCGTGCGGCAAATTCGGGCGTTGCGGGTGGTTGCCCTGCCCTGATTGTTCAAAACTGCTGGCCGCGCAGCCATTCGCGCACAGCCGGGCCAACATCCTCGCGCTCCAGCGCCAGCGCAATGTTGGCCGTCACATGCCCGGCCTTGTCGCCGCAATCAAAGCGGGTGCCGGTGAAGGTGAGGGAGTGAAACGGCTGCTGGCCAATCATTTCCGCCATGGCATCGGTGAGCTGAATCTCGTTGCCGGCGCCGCGCTTGCCCAACGCCAGCACGTCCATCACCTCGGGCTGCAAGATGTAACGGCCGATGGCGGCCAGCCGCGATGGGGCCGTGCCCTGCTTCGGCTTTTCCACCAGGCCCGTCACTTCGGTGATCAGGCCATCGACAGCGCCGGGCGAAACGATGCCGTAACGATGCGTATGCTCGTCCGGCACTTCCAGCACAGAGATGATGTTGCCGCCCAACCGCTGGTAGGCGTCGTGCATTTCCTTCAGCGCCGGGTTGGCGGGGTTCCACAGGAGTTCGTCGGGCAGCAGCACGGCAAAGGCTTCACGCCCCACCACGTGGCGCGCGCACCAAACGGCATGGCCCAGCCCGGCCGGATCCTGCTGGCGCACATAGACCATGCGACCCGGCTCGATCTGGGTGGCTTCCAGCACGGCGAGTTCCGAGGTCTTGCCCTTGGTCTTCAGGCTGTCGACCAGCTCGCGGGCGACATCGAAATAATCCTCCAGCGCACCCTTGCCGCGGGCCGTCACGAACACCAGCCGCTCGATGCCGGCGGCCAGCGCTTCGTCCACCGCATATTGCAGCAGTGGCTTGTCCACGACGGGGAGCATTTCCTTGGGCATGGCCTTGGTGGCCGGCAGGAAGCGAGTACCCTGGCCGCCCACCGGGAAAACGGCGGTTTTAACGGGTTTGATCGACATATTGACCTCTATGTGTGGCAATCATCCATTGCCAACAGAGACGGCCGGTCAAGCGAAACTTCGATGAATGGCGTGTTGGACGTGCCGAGTCGCGGCCTTTCAGTCACTTGTGCCGCCGCGCAGCAGCCGGCCGGGCAGCGCGCCGGTGGCTTCGCCTTCGCGGTAGGTGATCTGGCCCGCCACCAGCGTCGCCCGGATCCCGCGGGCACGCTGCACCAGGCGGCGCCCCCCGGCGGGCAGATCATGCGCCACATCCGGCGGCAACAGGGCAAGATGATCAAGGTCGATGAGGTTCACATCCGCCCGCAAACCGGGCCGCAACAGGCCGCGATCAGTGAGGCCCAGCGCCCGCGCCGTGTCGTGCGCCTGGCGCTTGATCAGAAATTCCAGCGGTAGCCGGCCATGGCTGCGATCGCGCGCCCAGTGGGTGATTAGCGTTGTCGGGAAACTGCCGTCGCAGATCATGCCGACATGCGCGCCGCCATCGGACAGGCCGGGGATAGTGTCAGGATGGGCCAGCATCGCGCCAACCGCGTTGAGATCGCCATCGGCAAAATTCAGGAACGGCACATAGATCATGCCCGCACACAGCCATTCCGCCGCCACCACTTCATAGGCCACGCCGCGCCGCATCGCTTCGGCGGCCAGGCTGGTTTCGGGCAGCGGTTTATAATTGGGCGGATCACCCAGCTGATACATGTCGCCCCAGCGGTGCAGCAGCGCCGTGCCGCGCGCATTGCCGGCCGGCGGCGGGTTGGCGATCAGGCGGGCAACAAAGTCCGGGTCGGCAAGCAGACGGCGCTGCTCGTCAAGGGCGGCGCTCTTGGGCCAATCCGGATGCAGGCTGAACGGATTGAGGGTGAGATCAAGGCCGAGCAGCACACCGACGGGCCGCGCCGCCACCTGCGCCTTCATCGGCAGCCCCGCGGCTGTGGCCTGTTCCAGCATGTCGAGCAACTTGCGCCAGCCCAGCGGCGCGACCGGCGATTGTGCGAGGGAAAAACTGAGCGGCCGGCCCGAGGCCTCGCACAGCCGGCGCATCATGGCGAATTCCGCCACCGGATCAGCAAAATCGGAAACGAACTGCAGCACGCCTTTCCCGGCCCGGCCCAGCGCCAGCGCGATGCCCATCAATTCGTCCTCAGCCGCCGTCAGCGTTGGGGTCGGCTGGCCATCGGACGTGCGGTGATTGAGGGTGCGCGAAGTGGAAAAGCCCATCGCGCCGGCGTGCATCGCCGTTTCGGCCAGCGCCGCCATCTGCGCGATCTCGTCCGCACTGGCGACTTCGCGATTGGCGCCACGTTCGCCCATCACGAACACGCGCAGCGCCGCGTGCGGCAGTTGCAGGCCGATATCCATGTCAAAGGCGCGGCCAGCCAGGCTGTCGAGATACTCGGGGAAGCTCTGCCAGTTCCACGGCAAGCCATCCTTCAGCACCGGGAAGGGCAGATCCTCCACGCCTTCCATCAGCCGGATCAGCCGGTCATGATCTTCAACCCGGCACGGCGCGAAGCCCACGCCGCAATTGCCGGCAATCACCGTGGTAACGCCGTGCCAGGATGACGGCTGCAGCCGCTGATCCCAGGTCGCCTGCCCGTCATAATGGGTGTGCACATCGACGAAACCGGGGGTGACAAGCAGGCCCTTGGCGTCGATTTCCTCCGCCCCACGCCCGCTCACGTGGCCAACGGAGGCAATGCGGCCATCCTTGACCGCGACATCGCCTTCGTATCCGGCAGCGCCGCTGCCATCGACGATGTGGCCATTGCGGATGACGAGATCGAAATCGCTGCTCATGGGCGAGAGCGTCCTCCCACCCGGCGCTGCCGTCAACCTACCGGAAAGCGCAACAGCCGGCCGCCCTCCACCACAAGCGCCGTGGCCGGGCCTGCCAGCGCCGCCTGCAGGGCGGGATCGGCCAGGTCCAGCCCGCCGGTGAAGGCGCCATAGGCCGGCAGGATCAGCTTTGTCGGGCCGTGCGCGAAGCAACGCCGGGAGATGTGGCGGCCACGGTGGCGGATCACCAGCTTAGGGTGAAAATGGCCGGAGAGTTCGGGCGTATTGTCAGCTGGATCGGCTTCGTGGCGCAGCACCATCGGGCCGATGCGGCCTTCCACCATCACCCGGCCGCCCAGCACGGCGGCGGCATCTTCATCGTGATTGCCGGTGACCCACCACCAATCGAGACTTCGCGTCATCGTCATCAGCGCACGGCGGGTTTCGTCCGACAATCGATCGGGGCCGGCTTGATCGTGGAACGAATCGCCCAGGCAGACCAGCCGCTGTGCCCCCGTGGTTTCGACCGCGCCGATCAAGTTGGTCAGCGTTTCAGCCGTTGCGTGCGGCGGCAGCAGCCAGCCCTTTGCCGCGAAATGGCTGGCCTTTTCGAAGTGCAGGTCAGCCACGAACAAGGACGATTCCGCCGGCCACCACAGCGCGCCGCAGGGCAGCGGCTGGAGATCTTCACCAGCGAACGAAAAGGAAACAGACATGGTGCTGCGTTAGAGCCGCGCTGCCCTGCAGGTCAATCCACCCGCATCGCTTCGGCGATCAGCGCTTCGGCTTCCAGCAGCAGCGCGCTGTCAGCACTGTCGCCCACCCGCTCGCGCCCGATGGTGAGCAGCGACGGCACTGCCAGCGGCGTCACATGCGCGGCCCTCACGTGGCTCAGCCGCGCATGCGCCTGTTCGAGCAGGGCGGCCAGCCGGGCGATATCGGTGAGCTTGCCGCGCGCATCGGTCCAGGCTGCGGTGAGCAGCAGGTGGTCCGGTTCGTGGCGGCGCAGCACGTCATAGATCAGGTCGGACGACACGCTCATCGCCTTGCCGCTCTTGTGCACGCCAGGCTGTACCCGCTCGATCAGGCCGCCGATGATGGCAACTTCGCGAAAGGCCCGGCGCAGGAAAGGCGAGGCGGCGAGCCATTGCGGCAGTTCATCCTCCAGAACGGTCGGATCGAACAGGGGGCGCGGGTCATCGACCGGATCGAGGCTCCAGCAGGCCATGGCGTAATCGCTGGCGACGAAACCCATCGGCTTCAACCCGGCGCGTTCCATGCGTTGCGTCACCAGCATCCCCAGCGTTTGGTGCGCTGGGTGGCCGGCAAAGCCATAAACCACCATGTACCAGCGATCATCGCGCTGGAACGTCTCCACCAACACGTCGTCCTCGCCGGGCACCCGCGACACACGGGCCTGGATCGCCAACCATTCTCGCACATCGTCGGGCATCCCCGGCCAGCGCGCGCGGTCATTCATCAGGCCGCGCACGCGCGCCGCCAGCCGCGTCGTCATCGGCATGCGCCCGCCGGCATAGACAGGCACTTTCGGGCTGCCGCGGCCCATGCGGACATGGATATCCGCGCCGTCGAAACCGGTGACCTCAAGCGTTTGCCCGGCGAACATGAAACTGTCTCCCACGCGCAACTGGCCGGCGAAATACTCCTCGACCTGGCCCAGCTTGCGGCCATGGCGGCTGGATTTGCCGCTGCCAAACACGACATTCATGGCAACGGCTTCAACGATGGTGCCGCTGTTCATCCGCCACTGCCGGGCCAACGCCGCCGAGCGCAGCCGCAGCCGGCCATCGGGCATCGTCACCAGCCGCTGGTAGCGTTCATAGGCTTTCAGCGCGTAACCGCCGGTCGCGGCATAGCCGAGCACGGCATCGAAGCTGTCGCGGGTCACACCGGCATAGGGCGCGGCGCTTTTCACTTCGTCGTACAGTTCATGGGGGAAGAACGGCCCAGCGGCCGCACAGCCAACGACATGCTGCGCCAGCACATCGAGCGCGCCGGGACGGAAGCCATCGGGATCAAGTTCGCCGGCCCGCACGGCATCGCGCGCGGCAAGTGCCTCCAGATATTCAAAGCGGTTGCCCGGCACGATCAAGCAGCGGCTGGCTTCATCCATGCGGTGATTGGCTCTGCCGGTGCGTTGCAGAAGGCGCGAGGCGCCCTTGGGCGCGCCCATCTGGATGACCAGATCAACGTCACCCCAATCGAGCCCAAGATCGAGGCTGGCGGTCGCCACGATGGCGCGCAACTTGCCGGCCGCCATCGCTGCCTCCACCTTGCGGCGGGCTTCCGGCGCCAGGCTACCGTGGTGGATGCCGATGGGGAGGGCGTTATCATTCTCCGCCCACAGATCGCGAAACACCAGTTCGGCCACGGCGCGGGTGTTGACGAACACGATGGCCAGCCTTGCGCTTTCGATCCGGCGCATAACAGCGCGCGCCGCCCAGCGGCCATTGTGGCCACCCCAGGGGATGCGATCATCGATGACGAGAATGTCGATGGCGGGATCAGCACCGCCTTGCGCCACCACGATCTCCACCTGCGTGGAGTCTGCATCGGGCGCCAGCCAGCCGGCCCAGCTTTCCGGATCGGCGATGGTGGCCGAAAGGCCGACACGCTGCAGGCTTGGCGCGAGGCGTTGCAGGCGGGCGAGACACAGCATCAGCTGGTCGCCGCGCTTGGTGGTGCCAAAGGCGTGGATTTCATCGATGATGACACGCTTCACGCCGGCCATCATCGCAGCGGCTTCAGGGTTGGAGAGCAGATTGGCGAGGCTTTCCGGCGTCGTCAGCAGGATGTGCGGGGGCACCTCCTTCTGCCGCGCCTTACGCGCTGCCGGCGTGTCGCCGGTGCGGGTCTCCACTTTGATATCCAGGCCCATCTCGGCAATCGGGTTCAGCAGATTGCGCTGCACATCCACCGCCAGCGCCTTCAAGGGGGAGATGTAGAGCGTGTGCAGGCCCTCGGCGGGATTGGTGGCCAGATCAGCCAGTGTCGGAAGAAACCCCGCCAATGTCTTGCCCGCCCCGGTCGGCGCCGTCAGCAACGCATGCCGGCCGCGTGCTGCCGCATCGAGCATCGCCAGCTGATGCGCACGCGCCTGCCAGCTGCGCGCAGCAAACCAGCTGTTGATGATGTTCGGCAGTTCCACGGCTGCGACCCATGGCAAGGGTGACAGGGCAAACGCAAGCCGGCATCGTGGGCCGCATGGCACCTGACTGGATCACGCCCCGGCCTGAAGGCCTCTATCTGCCCGGCATCGATGCCTGGGTGGACCCATCACGCCCGCAAGCCCGCGCCATCATCACCCACGGCCACGCCGATCACGCCCGCGCTGGCCACGGCACGGTGCTCGCCACGGCTGAAACGTTGGCGATCATGCACCAACGCTTTGGCCCACAGCCGGCTGGGCAGGCTTTGGCCTATGGCGAGCGGCTGGCGATGGGCGACGGGCTGTCGCTGATGCTGCTGCCGGCCGGCCATGTGCTGGGTTCGGCGCAGGTGGTGCTGGAAAAGGCCGGCACCCGCATCATCGTATCGGGCGACTACAAGCGGCGCGCCGATCCGACTTGCGTCGCGTTCGAACCGCTGGCCTGCGATATCTTCATTACCGAAGCCACCTTCGGTCTACCGGTGTTCCGCCATCCCGACACGGCCGGCGAAGTGGCCAAGCTGCTGACCGCGCTCGCCGCCAGTTCTGATCGCTGTGTGGCAGTGGGCGCCTATGCGCTGGGCAAGGCGCAGCGGGTGATCGCCGAACTGCGCCGCGCCGGCCATGACGCACCCATCTATCTGCACGGCGCGATGACGGCCCTTTGCGCGCTTTACGAAGCGCACGGCGTGGCGCTCGGTGATCTGCGCCCCGTAGGCACATTGAAAGGCGATGCGCTGAAGGGCGCCATCATAATCGCCCCGCCATCGGCCCTGCGCGACGTGTGGAGCCGCCGCCTGCCCGATCCGATCACCGCCATGGCCTCCGGCTGGATGCGTGTGCGCCAGCGCGCGGTGCAGAGCGGTATCGAGCTGCCGTTGGTGATTTCCGATCACGCTGATTGGGACGAGCTGACCGCCACCATCACCGATTTGAACCCGGCCGAAGTGTGGGTCACCCATGGCCGCGAGGAGGCGTTGCTGCACTGGTGCGGGCTGCACCAGCGCCGGGCGCGGGCGCTGGACATGGTTGGGCGGGACGATGAGGGGGATTGAACCCCATCCGCCGCCCTGCCATGGCGGTGGCCGATGTTTGCCGCTCTCAAACCCCTGCTGTTCGCGCTTGATCCGGAAGCCGCGCACAATCTGACGCTGGCCGCGCTGAAGACGGGCCTGGTGCCGGCCGCGCGCGCCGATGATCCGATCCTTGCGACCACGCTTGCCGGCCTCGCCCTGCCCAATCCGATTGGCCTCGCCGCCGGCTTCGACAAGGATGCCGAAGTGCCCGATGCGATGCTCAAGCTGGGCTTTGGCTTTGTCGAATGCGGCAGCGTCTGCCCGCGGCCACAGCCGGGAAATGCCAAGCCGCGGCTGTTCCGGCTGGTGGAAGATGAGGCGGTGATCAACCGCTTCGGCTTCAATTCAAAGGGCGTGGAGTTCGCCCATGCTCGGCTGACGGCGCGCGCCGGCCGGCCAGGCGTGGTGGGCATCAACCTCGGCGCCAACAAGGACAGCGAAGACCGTACCGATGATTATGTCGTCGCCCTGCGCGCGCTGGCACCGCTGGCGTCGTACGTGACGGTCAACATCTCTTCGCCGAACACGCCGGGCCTGAGGGCGTTGCAGGATGGCGCGGCGCTGGCCGATCTGATTGCGCGGGTGATGGCAGCACGCGGGACGTTGGATGTGCCCGTATTCGTGAAGGTCGCGCCTGATCAGGGTGACGATGATTGGGCCAAGATCGTGCGCGCCTGCATCGATGGCGGCGTGGATGGGCTGATCGTGTCCAACACCACCGTATCGCGACCGCCGCTGGCCAGCCGCCATGCCGGCGAAACGGGCGGCCTTTCGGGGAAGCCGCTGAAGCCACTGGCGCTGACGGCCCTCAAGCGCTTCCGCGCCGAAACCGGCGGCGCGCTGCCGCTGATCGCGGTGGGCGGCATCGCCAGCGGGCAAGACGCCTATGACCGCATCCGCGCCGGGGCAAGCGCCGTGCAGCTTTATTCGGCGCTGGTCTACCACGGGCCGGGGCTGGTGGGCCGCATCAAGGCGGAACTGGCCGCGTTGCTGCGCCGCGATGGCTTTGCCGGCGTGGGCGCCGCAGTGGGCGCCCCACAAGTTTAGCCACTTTTCAGACGCGCAAATCAGCCTAAGGTGCCCGTCCCATGAAAATCACACTCTTTATCGCCGCTTCCTTCCTCGCCACTGCGGCCGTGGCCCAGCCCATCCCGAAGGATGCAGACAGCGGGCCCATACAGGCCGCCAGCAGTGCTGGCGCCGGCCCGTTCAAGGCTGTGGTGTCGGCCGCGCACCCGCTGGCCAGCGAAGCCGGGCTGAGCATCCTGAAGCGCGGAGGCAGCGCTGCCGATGCGGCCATTGCCACCATGCTGTCGCTTACCGTTGTGGAGCCGCAAAGCTCCGGCATCGGCGGCGGCGGCTTCATCGTCTATCAGCCGGCGAACGGCCCGGTGGGCAGCATCGATGGCCGCGAGAAGGCGCCCGGCGTGGCCAGCCCGGGCCAGTTCCTGGGGCCCGATGGCAAGCCGATGCCGTTCATGCAGGCCGCCACCGGCGGGCGCAGTGTGGGCGTGCCGGGCAACGTCGCGCTCGCTGCCGAAGCCCACAAGAAATGGGGCAAGCTGCCCTGGGCCACGCTGTTTGAACCCGCAATCAAGCTGGCCGAAGGCTTCACCATCTCGCCCACCATGGCGCGCTTCATCGCCTTTGGGCAGGACAGTCTGAAACAGGCCGGGCCGGAAGGCCGCGCGCTTTATTACGACAAGGACGGCGCCCCGCTGAAAGCCGGCACCACCTTCCGCAACGACAAGCTCGCCGCCACGCTCCGGCTGATCGCAGCCAAGGGCGCGGACGCGTTCTACAAGGGCCCGATTGCCGCCAGCATCGTGAAGACGGTGAGCACCGCCGACGCCAACCCGACCGCTCTGACCCTGGCGGATCTCGCTGCCTATAAGGCCGAAGTGCGCGCGCCGGTGTGCGGAACCTACCGCCAATACAAGATCTGCGGCATGGGCCCGCCATCCTCCGGCGGCACCGGCGTGCTGGCCATGCTCAAGCAGCTGGAACGCTTCGACATGACGGGGCTGGGCAAGGATAACCCGGTTTCCTGGCACCTGTTCGGCGAGAGCCAGCGTCTCGCCTATGCCGACCGCGAAAAGTGGATTGGCGATCCGGGCTTCGTGGCGGTGCCGACCAAGGGCCTGGCCGATCCGGCTTATCTTGGCGCGCGTTCCGCCCTGATCAATGCGGGTGACCGCATGGCCAAGGCCGAAGCCGGGATGCCGGCCGGCGCGCCGACCGCGCGGGTGAACGCGGCCGACAATGAGGTGGCCGGTACCACCAATTTCGCCGTGGCCGACAGCGCCGGCAACATCACCACGTGGACGTCCACGGTAGAAAAGACGTTCGGTTCCGGCCTGGTGGCCGAAGGCTTCGTGCTCAACAACGAACTGACCGATTTCAATTTCGCCCCGGAAGACCAGGGCAAGCTCACCGCCAACCATGTGCAGCCCGGCAAGCGTCCGCGCTCGGCGATGTCGCCCACCATCGTTTACGATGCGAGCGGAAAACCGATCCTGGCCATCGGTGCGGCCGGCGGCGTGACCATCATTGCGCAGGTAACGAAGGCCATCATCGGCGTGCTGGATTGGGGGCTACCGGTGGAAGAGGCCATCGCGCTGCCACAGCTGATCGCCATCGGTGACCGCTTTGCGGTGGAGAAGGGCACCATGCTCGAAACCATGATTCCGGCCTTCACTGCCATAGGCCACAAGCCAGTGGCGACCGCGCTTCCGTTGAAGTTGAACGGGGTGCAACGCGTTGCGGGTGGCTGGCGCGGCGGTGCTGATGCCCGTGGCGAAGGCCGGCCGGCCGGTTATTGACGACAAGAACAGCGGGCGGCCAACGCCTCACAGACAAGTCTTTGGGAGAGGACGATGTTACCGAAATTGCCTCCGTTGCGGCCTGCCGCCATTGCCGCGCGCATCGATGCCGCGCCCAATCTGGTCACGCTCTTTCTTGATCGGGCCGATGAACAACCGGCCGCGCCCTTCCTGGTCGCCAAGGTTGGCGGCGAGTGGCGCACGATCAGTTGGGGCGAAGCCCGCGATATCGTCGCCAGCCTGTCGGCCGCACTGATCGCTGCCGGCATCAGCCGGGGTGACCGGGTGGTGCTGGTTTCGGAAAACCGCCCGGAATGGTGCCTGGCCGATCTCGCCGTGATGGCCGCTGGCGCCATCACCGTGCCGGCCTACATCACCAACACTGAAGCCGATCACACCCATATCCTGACCAACAGCGGCGCAAAAACGGCGCTGGTATCGGGCCCGAAGCTGGCCAAGGCGCTGCTGCCTGCTGCCATGGCCACCGACAATTGCCGCACCATCATTGCGCTGGAACCGGTGCAAGACGTGCAGGGCCTGGCCATCCACGACTGGAGCAAATTGATCGCGGGCCGCGCACCCATGCTGGACGAAGACCGCGCTGCCCTCAAGGCGCGCGCCACCATGAAGCGGGAGGATCTGGCCTGCATCATCTACACCAGCGGCACCGGCGGTCTGCCGCGCGGCGTGCGCCAGCATCATGGCGCGATCATGCGCAACATTGCCGGCGCCATCACGGTGATCGAACAGGATTTCTTCCCCGGCGACGTGCCCGGCGAGTTGTTCCTGTCGTTCCTGCCGCTCAGCCACAGTTACGAACACACCGCCGGGCAATATATGCCGATCGGGATGGGCGGCCAGATCGCCTATGCCGAAGGGCTGGAGAAGCTGGCGAGCAACATCGAGGAAGTGCGACCCACCTTCATGGTGGTGGTGCCGCGCCTGTTTGAAGTGCTGCGCATGCGCATCGCCAAGCAGATCGAGAAGCAGGGCGGGCTGGCGATCACCCTGCTCAATCAGGCGCTGGCGATCGCCCGCAAGGAAGCCCGTGGCGAAAGCCTGAACCTCGCCGAAAAGCTGATCGATCAAGCATTGGAACGCACCATCCGCAAATCCATCCGCGCCAAATTCGGTGGCCAGCTGCGGGCGATGGTGGCCGGCGGTGCCCCGCTGAATCCGGAAGTCGGCATCTTTTTCACCGCCATCGGCATCCCGATCCTGCAAGGCTATGGCCAGACCGAATCCGGCCCGGTCGTCAGCTGCAACCGCCCGCGCGCCAAGTTGAAGATGCACACGGTCGGCCCGCCGCTCGACCAGGTCGAGGTGAAGATCGCCAGCGATGGCGAGATCCTCGTGCGCGGCGAACTGGTGATGGACGGTTACTGGATGAACGACGCCGAGAGCCACAAAGCGCTGAAGGACGGCTGGCTCTACACTGGCGACATGGGCCATCTCGACAAGGATGGCCATCTGGTGATCACCGATCGCAAGAAGGACATCCTCGTCAACGACA
This sequence comes from Sandarakinorhabdus limnophila DSM 17366, assembly GCF_945882885.1. Classification (GTDB taxonomy): domain Bacteria; phylum Pseudomonadota; class Alphaproteobacteria; order Sphingomonadales; family Sphingomonadaceae; genus Sandarakinorhabdus; species Sandarakinorhabdus limnophila_A. Next base: position 5,797 of record NZ_CAMCWT010000025.1, on the reverse strand, counting down.
AGGGCGACAACGTCGCTCCGCAGCGCGTCGAAGGCATGCTCACCCTGCAGGACGAGATCGCCCAGGCCATGGTCTATGGTGACCGCCGGCCCTATCTGGTGGGCGTGGTGGTGCCGGAAGCCGAATGGGCGCTGGCCTTTGCCCGCGACAAGGGGTTGCCGGCCGATCTGCACAAATTGAAGGACGAGCCGGAATATGTCCGCACCCTGCAGGCCGCGGTGGACCGGGTGAACCAGAAGTTGAGCGTGATCGAGAAGGTGCGCCGCGTGATCATCGCCGATGAGGCGTTCAGCACCGACAATCAGCAGCTGACCCCCTCACTCAAGATCCGGCGCCATGTGCTGAAACAGGTTTATGGCGAACGCTTGGACAAACTTTACAAGGATTGAGGCGCGCCCTGCGGCGGTTCCGGCGGCGGTGGCGGCGCGGTCACGCTCTCGTCAGGAATGTCGATGATCGCTGGCGGGTTGTTGGGTTCCCCGTTCAGATCGACGGTCATGCCTGCCATGTCGGCGGCCAGCGCCTCCATATCGACTTCCACAGGGGCGACTTCCGCCTCCACCTCGAGCCGGCCTTCGGCTTGCAGTGCGCGTTGCATAAAGCCTTTCCACATCCGCGCCGGCAGCCCGCCACCCACGATGCTGGCCGCCATCGGTGAATTGTCGTCATTGCCCACCCAGATGCCGACGACCAGATCGCCGGCAAAGCCGATGAACAGCGCATCGCGGTGATTCTGCGTGGTGCCGGTCTTGCCCCAGGCCGGCATCGGCAGGCGCGCCGCATTGCCGGTGCCGTTGCGCACCACCGATGAGAGCAGCTGCATCATGTCGGCGCGCACCGGCCAGCTGGCCTTGGTCTCTTCCGGCGGCGTCACTTTCTCCGGCCAGGGGTCAGCGCGCCACAGGCCGGTGGCCTTCACCGGCGTCTTGCCCAGCGCCACGGCGGCAAAGGCGCGCGTCAGGTCGATCAGCGGGATCGGGGTCGTGCCCAGCGCCATCGCCGGATAGATGCTCACGCCGCCTTCGATGCCCAGTTTCTTCACCTGCTTGGCCACGGCAGAAACGCCCACCTCCTGCGCCAGCTTTACCGCGGCAATGTTGGAACTGGCGGCAAAGGCGGTGGCAAGGCTGATGGTGCCACGGAAGCGCAGATCATCGTTCTTGGGCGCATAGCATTCGCCCGGCTGCTGGCCCGGTTCGCACAGTTCGATGGGTTCATCGACAATGGTGTCGCCCGGCTTCTTGCCGGCTTCCAGCGCCGCCAGATAGACAAACAGCTTGAACGAGGAACCCGGCTGGCGCTGCGCCTGGGTTGCGCGGTTGAAGCTGCTGGCTTTGTAATCGGTGCCGCCGACCATTGCGACCACGCGGCCATCCAGCCGCATGGCGACCAGCGCCGCCTGGCTCACATTCAGACCGCCGGCCCGCGCCAGCCCGTCTTTGATGATATCCTCGGCGAACTTCTGCAACTTGGGATCGAGCGTCGTCTTGACGACAATTTCGCCATAATCGGCCTCGGTCGCTTCGCGCGCCTGCGGCAGCACCCAATCGGCAAAATAGCTGCCGGTGGGCAGGTTCTTGCGGCCGGGGCGGTAGGTGGCCGGGCGCGCCGCCTTGGCCTGCGCCGCGGTGATCGCACCGGTATCCACCATCGCCTCCAGCACCTGCGCGGCGCGTTCGTTGGCCTGTTTGAGGTGGCGCGATGGCGCAAGCCGCGACGGCGCCTGCACCAGGCCCGCCAGCAAGGCCGCTTCACCCAGCGTCAGCTGTTCGGGTGCCTTGTCGAAATAGGTGCGTGCCGCCGCGCGGATGCCGTACGCGCCGTCACCGAAATAGACCGAGCTGAGATAATTCTGCAGGATCTCGTCCTTGCTCAGCCGCGCCTCTAGATACAGCGCGATGATGATCTCCTGCAGCTTGCGCTTGATCGACCGTTCCGACGACAGGAAGCTGGTTTTCGCCAATTGCTGGGTGAGTGTCGATCCGCCCTGGCGCACGCCGCCTGCCTGCGCGTTGGTGACCAGCGCCCGGAAAATGCCGATGGGATCAATGCCCATATGGTCCTTGAAACGGCGATCCTCGATGGCGATAAAGGCCGCCGGCACGTGCGCGGGCAGCAGCGCGATCTTCACCGGCTCTTCCTTGTAATCGCCGCGCCGCGCGATCGGTTTGCCGTTCATGTCGGTGATGATCAGGCTGGGCTGCTTGGCCGGCTCCAGCGCCCGGCGCAGCGGTGCGGTGACGACCAGCCAGGTAAACAGCAGCGCGAACAGGCCAACGATGCCGCCCGCGATCCACCAGCGATACGGGCGCACCTGCCCCCACAGTGTACCAATACGGACGGCAATGCCGGCCATCAGGCGCGTTCCCGCGTGGCGGAGAATTTGATGTCACGAAAGCGGCCGGTCACGAAGTTCAATTCCCAATTGTCCCGCGCCAGGAACACCGGGGCGCCGTCGCGATCGTCGGCCATGGCGCTGCGATGTTCATCCACGAATGCCTTCATGGCCGCAGGCGTGCCAGAAATCCAGCGCGCGGTTTCGTACGGGCTGGGCTCGAAACTGGCCGCCACCCGATACTCGGCGTCGAGGCGCGAAATCAGCACTTCCAGCTGCAGTTGGCCAACCACGCCGACAATCCACTGGCTGCCGATCGCTGGCTTGAACAATTGCGTCACGCCCTCTTCAGCCATGTCGGTGAGCGCGGTTTTCAGCTGTTTCGATTTGGTCGGATCATCCAGCCGCACGCGGCGCAGGATTTCCGGGGCGAAATTGGGGATACCGGTGAAGGTGACATCATCCTTCTCCACCAGGCTGTCGCCCACCCGCAGCACGCCGTGGTTGGGGATGCCGATGATGTCGCCGGGGTAAGCCTCATCGGCAATCTCGCGGTCCTGCGCGAAAAAGAAGATCGGCGAGTTGATGGCGATCATCTTGCCGGTGGCCATCTGCTTCAGCTTCATGCCGCGCCGGAAGCGGCCGCTGGCCAGCCGCAGGAAGGCGATGCGGTCGCGGTGCTGCGGATTCATGTTGGCCTGCACCTTGAACACGAAACCGGAAACCTGGGTGCCATCCGGGTCCACCGCCGCCGGCAGCGCCGGTTGCGGGCGCGGGCTTGGTGCCATGGCGGCAATCGCGTCGATCAGATCAACCACGCCGAAATCCTTCAGCGCCGAACCGAAGATCAACGGGGTGAGCGCGCCGGCGCGATATTTCTCGATATCGAGATCAGAATAGCCGCCCTCGGCCAGCTCGGCCTGTTCGCGCAGGCGGCCGGCCATCGGCCCAGCCAGTTCGTCGATGCGCGGGTCATCCAGGCCATCCACCTGCACCACGTCGCCGGCAAGCCCGGTGGCGGTGCCGTCTGGTTTGTGGAAGCGGCGGCGCTTCATATCGTAAATGCCCTCGAACTCACCGCCCATGCCGGCCGGCCAGTTCATCGGCGCCACGTCCAGCGCCAGCATGTCAGCCACTTCATCGAGCAGATCGAACGGGTCGCGGCCTTCGCGGTCCACCTTGTTGATGAAGGTTATGATCGGCACGTCGCGCAGGCGGCAGACCTCGAACAATTTGCGCGTCTGCGCTTCGATGCCCTTGGCGGCATCGATCACCATCACCGCGCTGTCGACGGCGGTGAGCGTGCGATACGTGTCTTCGGAAAAATCCTCGTGGCCTGGCGTGTCGAGCAGGTTGAAGGTGACGCCACCCCGCTCGAACGTCATCACGCTGGAGGTGACGGAGATGCCGCGCGCCTGCTCGATCTTCATCCAGTCCGACCGCGCCCGGCGGTTCTGGCCGCGGGCGCGCACTTCGCCGGCGGCATGGATGGCGCCGCCGAACAGCAGCAATTTCTCGGTCAGCGTGGTCTTGCCGGCATCCGGGTGCGAAATGATCGCAAAGGTGCGGCGGTTCCTGACCGGGTTCTTCGACAGGGAAAATGGTGCGTTCATCAACTGTGTCGCCGGCAACGTTAGGGCGCGCGGCGCATCGCACGGGCAGCACCAAAGGGCAAGGGCAGCGCCCATCTGTTGCAATCGGGAGACAGGCCGGGGCTGCGTCGCTGCGCCACCGTCATTCGCCCCTTCCCTTGCCTGTGCCAATCAGGTTAATCTTGATTTCTGGGCAGGAGAGGAAACTTCGCTTTGCTGATCAAGGCTCTGGCACGAACACTTCTGACTCTTTTGGCGCTTGCGGCGCCATCTGCCTTTGCAGCCAGCCTTTATTCTGCGCCGCGCTATGCCGCCATCCTGATCGACAACAGCACCGGCGAAGTTCTGTATGCCCGCCGTTCCGACGAAATCCGCTATCCGGCCTCCATCACCAAGGTGATGACGCTCTATGTCGCGTTCGAGGAAGTGGCCGCCGGCCGGCTGCGCCTTGACGATGAAATCCGCATTTCCCGCCGCGCCTGGGGCCAGGCGCCGTCGAAACTGGGCCTGCGCGTTGGCGCTACGATCAGCGTGCGCGATGCCTTCGGCGTGATCGCTACCAAGAGCGCCAATGATATTTCCGTGGCGCTGGCCGAACATATCAGCGGCAGCGAAGCCGCTTTTGCCGAGCGGATGACGGCGACGGCCCGCCGGCTCGGCATGATGAATACGCGTTTCTACAACGCATCGGGCCTGCCCCACGCCGATCACACCACCACGGCGCGCGATATCGCCGTGCTGTCGCGCGCCATGCTGCGCGATTTTCCCACCCAGTATCCGCTCTTCTCCAAGGCGCATTACCAATATCGCGGCATGGCCGTCGCCAATCACAACAATCTGCTGCGCACCATGCCCGGCGTTGACGGCATCAAGACCGGTTTCACCAAAGCCGCCGGCTTCACCCTGGCGGCTTCCGCCGTGCGCGGGGAACGCCGCCTGATCGCCGTGGTGCTGGGCGGCCCCAGCCGGCTGGGGCGTGACAACAATATGCAGGAACTGCTCAACATCGGCTTCGATGTGCTGGAATCGCGCCAGCGCGGGCTCCCCTTCACCGTGGCCAGCCGCTTTGCCGAGCCCGATGATCTGCCCGATGCCGTGATGGACAGCCTTGCCGGCGATGTCGTCGCCATGGACGGCGCTGTCGAGCAACCCACCCGCGCCGTGCAGGCCGTGGACGTGGCCAGCGCCATCACCGCCCTGGGCGATGCCGGTGTTTCCGGTTCCAGCTTGGCCAATGTGCGCGGCGGCGGCGGTGGTCGTTCCCGCAACTGACATGACCATCACACGGATTTCCAGTGGCGCGCCATGGGAGGCGCTGGTCGGCTATTGCCGCGCCGTCGTCGCGCCGCCGTTTGTGTTCGTTTCCGGCACGGTGGGCCGTAATCCCGATACCGGCGAACTGCCCGCCGACGTTGAAAGCCAGTGCGCCAACGCGCTCACCATCATCGGCCGCGCACTGGCAACGGCGGGTACGGATTTCGCCCATGTCGTGCGCGTGACCTATTATCTGGCCGACCGCGCTGATTTCGAACCCTGCTGGCCGCAACTGCGTGCCGCCTTTGGCGCTCACCCGCCGGCCAGCACGGTGATCTTCGCCGATCTGCTCGACCCGGCGATGAAGATCGAGATCGAGGTCACGGCCGCGCTGCCGGTTTGAAGAAAAAGCGGGCCTCCGGCGGGCAGGAGTTGAGCCCCTGCACCCGCTTTTATTTTTGGCCGCGCTAGAGCATTTTCCGATCAGTCCGGGTCATATCTGCAAGAGCTGAAGTAGTTGGCGCATTCGCGGGGCTGGAAGATGTCGACGAGCCTGCCGATGAGGTCCCACAGGCCAGAGACGGTTCGCTCGCCGATCTTTCTGAGCATGGCCTTG
>NZ_CAMCWT010000024.1:0-38433 GCF_945882885.1 Sandarakinorhabdus limnophila DSM 17366 | reverse complement strand
TTGGCAAACAGGGCGGGCAATTGCGGCCCAAGCGCCACCCGTGCGGCACCGGTGAGCGTCGCGAAATCGATAATCAGCATCGGGTTCTTCTCGGCCGCCAGCGCAATGGCATCGCACAGCACCAGCCGGCCTTCGGCATCGGTGTTGGTGATCTCCACCGTCTTGCCGGCGCGGGTGCCGATGATGTCGCCGGGGCGCATGGCATTGCCGGCAATGGCATTCTCCGCCGCCGGGATGATCAGGTGCAGCCGTACGCGCAGGTTCCCCTGAATCACCAGCTTGGCCAGCGCCAGCGCGTGCGCTGCGCCGCCCATATCTTTCTTCATTAGCGCCATGCCGCCGCCCGGCTTGATGTTCAGCCCGCCGCTATCGAAGGTGATGCCCTTGCCGATGATGGCGACAACCGGATGCGCGGCATCGCCCCACACGGCTTCGATCAGGCGCGGCGCGTGGGCGGCGGCGCGGCCAACGGCGTGGACGGCGGGGAAATTCTGATCGATCAACGCTTCGCCGGTGGTCACCTGCACCTCGGCTTGGCTGCCCAGCGCGTCGATCACCGCTTTGGCCAGTTCGGCCGGGCCCAGATCGCTGGCCGGCGTGTCGATCAGATCGCGCACCAGCGCCACGGCTTCGGCTTCACTGGCCGCCGCCGAAATCGCGCCCAGGCTGGTGGTCGTCAGCACGCGCGCACCCTTGGCTTCCAGGCGGCGGTAACGGCCAAAGCGATGTTGGGCGAGGCACCAGCCCAGCCCTGCCTGGCCAAGTTCACCGGCGAGTGCAAAACGTCCGGCCGGCAATTTCTCTGCGGGGGTTGCCAGCGCCCATGGCCCTAACGGGCCTTCCGCCACGCCTGCCACAACGAACCAATCGGCCGGGCCATCGCCGGGCAGAATGGCAATGCTGTCGGGTGCGGCCTTGAAATCCTGCGCCGCCACGGCCACCCGCACCCGCTCACTCTGCGTGGCCAGCCAGCCATCCAGCCCGGCCTTCGTCACCGGGATCAGCGGCACCGATGGCTGTCCATCGGTGGGGGCAAGCAGCGCGGCAAAATCGGTCAAATCTTCACCCCGAACAGGTCGGCCTCGTCGGCATCCTCGATCAGCGTGGTGATGAGGTCGCCGGGCTGCACGCCGGTGCAATCGCGCAGGTGCACCATGCCGTCGATTTCCGGCGCGTCATATTTGCTGCGGCCCGATGCGCCACGTTCATCGTCCACTTCGTCGATCAGCACTTCGATGGTTCGGCCGATCTTGGCGGCGAGGCGCGCTTCCGAAATCTGCGATTGCAGCGCCATGAAGCGGTGCCAGCGTTCTTCCTTCACCGCTTCCGGCACGGCACCCGGCAGCGCATTGGCCTGGGCGCCGTCCACCGCTTCATATTTGAAGCAGCCGGCGCGATCGATCTGCGCCTGTTCCAGCCAATCCAGCAGATACTGGAAATCCTCCGCCGTCTCGCCGGGGAAGCCGACAATGAAGGTGGAACGGATGGCGAGATCGGGAACAATGCTGCGCCATTTCTGGATGCGTTCCAGCACCTTCGTTTCGTTGGCCGGGCGCTTCATGGCTTTCAGCACGGCCGGAGAGGCATGCTGGAATGGGATGTCGAGATAGGGCAGCACCAACCCTTCTGCCATCAGCGGGATCAGATCATCCACGTGCGGATAGGGATAGACATAGTGCAGCCGTACCCAGGCTCCGGTTTCGCCGAGCGCGCGGGCTAGATCCTGGATATGGGCGCGCCGATCGACGCCGCCGAGCGAAGAGGTGGCATGCTTCAGGTCCACACCATAGGCCGACGTGTCCTGGCTGATCACCAGCAATTCCTTGGCGCCGGCCTTCACCAGCGCTTCGGCCTCGCGCAGGATCGCGGCCGGCGGCCGGCTGGCGAGACGACCGCGCAAGCTGGGGATGATGCAGAAGGCGCACGTGTGATTGCAGCCTTCGGAAATCTTCACATAGGCATAATGGCGCGGCGTCAGCTTCAGGCCGGCATCGGGCACCAGATCAACGAACGCCGACCGCACGGGCGGCGCGGCCTCATGCACGGCCGAAACCACGGCTTCATACTGCTGCGGCCCGGTCACGGCGAGCACATCCGGGAAACGTGCGCGGATGGCATCGGCTTCGTGGCCCATGCACCCCGTCACGATCACCTTGCCATTTTCGGCAATGGCCTCGCCAATGGCTTCCAGGCTTTCGGCCTTGGCTGAGTCCAGAAACCCGCAGGTGTTCACGATCACCACGTCTGCCCCGGCGTAATCGCCTGACAGCGCATAACCATCAGCGCGCAGCTGGGTGAGGATGCGTTCGGAATCGACCAGCGCCTTGGGGCAACCCAGGGACACCATGCCCACGCGCGGGGCCGTATCAAGGTTCAATGTCATCGCGCGCGCCGTGCGCTGTTTGGCCAAAAAGTGCAAGTGGGCAGCAGGCGCTACCGCCCGCCGACGGGCGTCTCCAACTAGCGCCCGCCAATGACTCTGGCCGGATCCACGGGCGTGCGCCCGCGCCGCAGTTCAAAATGCAGCTGCGGTTCCGCCACTGCGCCCGACTGGCCGGCGCGCGCAATCGCTTCGCCCGCCTTCACCCGCGCGCCGCGCGTCACCAGCAGCGCTTCATTATGGGCATAGGCGGAAACCCAGCCGCCGGCGTGCTTCACCAGCAGCAGATTGCCAAAGCCGGGGATCGCATCGCCGGCATAGGCCACCACGCCATCGCCGGCCGCGCGCACCGCCTCGCCCGCGCTGGCCTTCAGATTGACGCCATCATTGAAGCGGCCGCCCGGTTTCGGGCCGAAACCGGAAATGATGCGGCCTGGCAGCGGCCAGCGGAAGGCCGGCGCCGTGCCCGTAACGGCGGGAAGCGGGGCCGGCCGCGGCTCGCCGGTCGCACGCGGCACCGGGCCATTCGCGGCGGGCTGGCCGCCGGTCATCACGTCGTCAATGGTGATTTCAAAGGCGCGGGCGCGCTGTTCCAGTGTTTGCGGCGCCGGGCGCGGGGTTGGTGTCAGCACCGGCGTCAGCCGCAAGCGCTGGCCAACGCGCAGCACGAACGGCTCCTGCAATTTGTTGAGCGCGATCAGGTCGCGCCAGGCCAAGTCATAGGTGCGCGCGATGGCGATGCCGGTCTCGCCGGCCTTGACGACATGAAAGCGGCCTTCCGGCGAAACGATCGCCGCCGGCATCACGCGGCGGGCCACCCAATCGGTGCGGGCCGGCGGCGCGGTCACGCGCGGCGGCGGTGTGACCGGCTTGGGCTGCGCTGGCCTTGCCACCTGGCGTGGCGGCGGGCGAGTCGTCGGCTCAGGCCGGCCAATCATACAGCCCGACAGCAGCGCCGCCGCGGCCGCTATGCCGGCAATTGCCCGAAGTGAACGCCTAACCATACCAAGCTGATAGCGGCGACAGCACAGCATGGAAAGCGTGACGCGGCAGGCGAGTGGAGGCGTCACGGCATAAATATTAACCAAATATTTGCCATTATGAACAGAATGTAAGACATTCCGATCGTTGCCGAACCTTCGTTCGGCATGTGTGGGGGAAATGAAAATGCAGATCCGCCTTGCTCTGGCCGCCGCGACAATGCTCGCTGGCGTTGCTGCCGCTCCGGCTCAGGCCGCCATCGGCTATGCCGATACAGTGCTCGATTATTTCAACAGTGGCGCGGGGCCGTTCCCTGGCCCCTATGGCGGCACCTTCCCGGGCAGCTTCCCGGTGCCGGTGTCGACCAGTGTGGTGCTGAACGGGCCAATGAGTCCCGCCGATTTCTTGTCGCAGCCACGGGGCAGCTTCGTCACGGTCGGCTTTACCGATGAAACCGTGATCGACGGGGCTGGCAACGACATCTTCATCAGCGAAGTGGGCGCCAGCGGTGAACGGGCCGACATTTTCGTGTCACGCAACAACATCAATTTCGTTTTCCTCGGCACGGCCGCCGACGACAGTGTGACCGCCTTCGATCTGGCCAGCATCGGCTGGACCGGGGCCGTGGTGGCCGTGAAGATCGTTGGGCTGGACAATTTCGGCGGTTCGCCTGGCTTTGACGTCGATTTCATCCAGGTGCTGCCGGGCAGCATTGGCGAGGTTCCGGAACCGGCCAGTTGGGCGATGCTGATCGCCGGCTTTGGCCTGGTGGGCGCATCCCAGCGCCGCCGTCGCACCAGCGTCGCGGCCTGAACCAGAAACGACGCACGAGGAGCGGCGACGGCGCGACCCGTCGCCGCTTTTCGTTTCTCAGCTCTCGGCCAGATCGGCCAATGCCGTCTTCAGCCGGCTGATCGATTGGTAGTGCGTCATGTCCAGATGCAGCGGCGTTACCGAAATCGCCGCTTCGTGCATGGCCTTCAGATCGGTCTCATGGCCGGGCGCCGGCTTTTCCTTGCCGAAACCGTGCCAATAATAGGGAAAGCCGCGCGGATCGATGCGCTTCACCAGGTGGATATTGCCATAATCGCGGAAGCCCTGCTCGGTGACGCGCACGCCCTTCACGTCGGCGGCCAGCACTGGCGGGAAGTTGATGTTGATCAGAACACCATCGGGCCATTCGGTGGCGATCACCCGGCTGATGATGGCCGCGCCGTGCGCCGTGGCACAGCTGAAGTCTTCCATGCCCGCAGTGTAATCCATCATTACCTGGCTCAATGCGATGGAGGGGATGCCGGCCAGGCAGCCTTCCATCGCCGCCGAAACGGTGCCGCTGTACGTCACATCCTCGGCCAGATTGCCGCCGCGGTTGACGCCGGACAGGATCAGATCGGGCTTGTGATCCTCCAGTACCGCGCCCAGCGCCAGCATCACGCAATCGGTGGGCGTGCCGCGCACGGCAAAGCGGCGCGGGCTGATCTCGCGCAGCCGCACGGGCTGGCTCAGCGTCAAGCTGTGGCCGGCACCCGATTGCTCTTCGGCAGGCGCAACCACCCACACATCGTCAGACAGTTCGGCAGCAATCGCTTCCAGCGCGACCAGGCCGGGGGCGTTGATGCCATCATCATTGGTGACGAGAATGCGCATGGGTTCAGGGCTCCAGCCGGTCGATGCCGGCCATGTAAGGCTTCAACACGTAGGGGATGATGACACTGCCATCGGCTTGCTGATAATTTTCGATCACCGCCACCAGCGTGCGGCCCACGGCCAAGCCGGAGCCATTCAATGTGTTCACCGGCCCACGGCTGCCTTTCTCGCCCGCCACCTTCCAGCGCGCGTTCATGCGGCGGCCCTGGAACTCGCCGCAATCGGAAATCGAGCTGATCTCGCGATAGGCGCCCTGGCCGGGCAGCCACACTTCCAGATCGAACGTCCGCCGCGCCGAAAAGCCCATGTCCCCGGCGCACAGCAGCATCCGGCGATAGGGCAGGTTCAGCGCCTGCAAGATGGCATCGGCCGATTCCAGCATGTGCTTGTGCTCAGCCTCGGCCTGTTCGGGCGTGCAGATCGTCACCAGCTCGCATTTTTCGAACTGGTGCTGGCGGATCAGCCCGCGCGTGTCGCGCCCGGCGCTGCCGGCTTCGCTGCGGAAACAGGGGGTGAGTGCTGTCATGCGGATCGGCAGGGCCGCGGCATCGACGATCTCGCCGGCGACTAGGTTGGTCAGGCTCATCTCGGCGGTGGGGATCAGGTAACGGCCGTCGGTAGTCTGGAACAGATCCTCGGCGAACTTGGGCAAGTTACCGGTGCCGAAGGCGGCTTCCGGTTTCACCAGATAGGGTGTCGCCACTTCGGTGAAGCCGCGCGCGCCTGTCTGTGTGTCGATCATGTACTGGCCCAGCGCGCGTTGCAGCCGGGCAAGCGGCCCCTTCAGTACTGCAAATCGCGCACCGGCGACACGGGCAGCGGCCTCCGGATCATACCCCAGCTTCGCCGCGACAATGTCATGCTCAAGCGGCGCGAAATCGAACGCGCGGGGGCTGCCCCAGCGCATCACCTCGACATTGCCATGTTCGTCCACGCCATCCGGCACATCGGCGGCAGGTAGGTTGGGCAGGCTGACCAGCAGGGCTTCGGCTTTGTCGCTGGCCGTGCGGGCAGCCTCTTCCAGCGCGGCGATCTCGTTCTTCAGGCAGGCGACTTCAGCCTTCAAGGCCTCGGCCTTTGCACCGTCTTTCGCAGCCATTGCAGCGCCGATTTCCTTCGACGCGGCATTGCGGCGGGCAAGCGCTTCTTGCGCCTTCGTCTCGGCGGCGCGCCGCTCGGCATCGGCGGCCAGCAGCGCATCGGCCGCGTCACTGATACCACGGCGAGCAAGGCCTGCGGCAAAGGCGTCCGGGTCAGCGCGAAGGGCTTTGAGATCGTGCATAATGCGACTGCCTTTGCCTTGGCTGGGCGAAGCGCGCAAGCTGCCCCTTCCATGCGCGCGCGCGCCTGCCTATGGTGGACCCGTGATCGTTTCCTGCCCAAAATGCAGTGCACAATATCGGGTGGCGGTGGGCGTGGTGATGCGCCGGCCACGGTTGAAGTGCGCCGCCTGCTCGCACCGCTGGGTGCCCGCCGAAGAGATTGACGAAGATGAAGCCGTGGCCGCCGTGCAGGAAGAGGCGCGCGCCGCCAGCCTGCCGCCACCCCCGCCGCCCGAACCCGAACCCGAACCCGAACCAGAGCCAGAGCCAGAGCCGGAACCGCCCCCACCGCGCCAGCCGCCGGCCTTGTGGCTGAAATGGCTGGTGGCGATCGTGCTGGGCGCCGCCTTCACCACGGCCTCGGTTGGCTTGTGGGTGGGCCGCATCGATCCCGAAGCCTTGCCCGGCGTGACCGATGCCCTGGCCCAGGTTGCGCCGCCCGCGACGCCGCTGGATGTGAAACTGGAAGGCCGGGTGACGCGTTTGCCCGGCGGCAACGCGCTGCTGGAAGTGACCGGCACCATCTACAACCCCGGCACCAGCAGAGTTGCCGTGCCGCCGCTCGATGCTCGCCTGTTGGTGAACGGTGTGCGCGTGCGCAACTGGACCATCCCGCCACCCGCCGCCAGCGTGGGGCCGGGCAAAACGCTGATCTTCGCATCAAGTCTGACCGACGTGCCGGCCGGGCCGGCGAGTGTGCAGGTGCGCTTCGGGGGCTAGTGTGGACTTGGGCGGCCGCGCGCGCTAGCGTGGTGTTGGGTCGATCAACCAGCCTAGGGGCAAGGCAGTGAGCGAACCGCCATTTGAAAATATCGGCAGCACGCCTTCAGGCAAGGAACCATCCCAAGCGCGCATGGCACAGGGGGTGTCCGCCGCTGCCAGCCTCGTCCAGCAGGCGGCGCTGATTGTCGGCGACATCTCCGACAACATGGGGATTGTGCTGACGACTGCGCTGCTCTTTGCCAACCCAGACCGCAGCGAACTGGTGGTCGATATCGAGGCGCTGGTGTCAGCGCTGCTCACGGCGCGGACCACGGGCCGGGAGGCATCTGCCGCCACATGGCTGCAGGATTGGGCCCGAGACGAAGGGCTTGCCTTCACCCTGCGCCAGCCGGCGGGCACGGCCAATCTTGTCCCCGTGCTGTCGCGATCCGTTGTTGGCCAGGTGCTGCCGCGTGCCGTGGAGATCCGCGATCTTACCATGAGCGGCGAACCCGAACCGCTGGGCCTGCGCCATCTGATGTTTGCGCTGGCCGAACGTCAGGCGGCGCAATGGCCGCCGCTGAAGGATGGCGGCCACCCCTCGTCAGAGAGACTGGCGGCATTGCGCGCTCTGATTGTTGCGCGCACCCGCCGCACGCCGCTGAAAGGTGAGGATGTGGCGGCATGGCAGGCGCTGGTGGCCGAAGGGCCGCCCACTGCGCCACCGCCACCTCCGGCCGAACGCCACGCCCCTGCTGTCCGACAGCCCGGCCACGGTTGATGAACTCGGCCGCAAGCCGCTGGCCGATGCGCTGGCGGCGCGGTTGATGCGATTGCAGCGGGACGAGGCGGCAAGTGCACAGCCCAAGGCGGTAATGGTGCATCTCCACGGGCCGTGGGGATCGGGCAAATCCAGCCTCGTGCGCTTCCTGGAAGACACGCTGACGGCGCAGGACCCGCCGTGGCTGGTGGTGGAGTTCAACGCCTGGCGCAATGCCAGGGTGAAGCCACCGTGGTGGAACATGCTCACCGAATTCAAGCGCGCGCTTGATCGGCGGCTGCCGTGGTGGCGGCGGCGCTGGCTTGATCTGCGCTGGGCCTGGGTGTCGCCATCGGTGGAGAATGGCTACATGGTGGCCGGCGGCCTGCTGGCCCTGGCGGCGGCGGCCTTTGCCGGCAGCACCATCACCGGCGTCATCGAAAAGTGGCAGGGCACATTGGGCGGCATCATCACCGCCACCGGTGTGGCGATCAGCTTCCTGCGCGCGCCGATGCTGGGCGGCCGGCGCGCCGCCGAAAGCTTTGATGCGCTGCGCACCGACAGTTTCCGGCCGTTCATCACCCTGTTCGACATGCTGGCGACGGAATGCCCGTGCCCGGTGCTGATTGTGCTCGACGATTTGGATCGCTGCGATGCCGGCACCGTGACCGACCTGCTGGAAGGCATCCAGACCCTGTTTCGCGGCCAGCCCGTGGTGTTTCTGGCGGTGGCCGACCGTTACTGGATCACCGCCAGCTTTGCCCAGCGCTTCAGCCTGTTTGAAGACGGCGGCGACAAGGCGCGGCCGGTGGGCGATCTGTTTCTCGACAAGATGTTCCAGGTCTCTGTCACCATCCCGGCGCTGCCGGTGGCGGTGAAGCGCGCCTATCTTGGCCGGCTGCTGGGTGCCGCCGAAACCGATCTGCCGGAAGAGGCGCGTCTGCCTGAAACGGCGGTGCGCCACGAGGAGATCCAGGCCGCCATCGCCGCCGCACCCGAAGAACAGCGGCCAGCCCTGCGCGCCCAGGCCGTGGCGCGCCTGTCCACCGCGGCGGCCGACAAGGTGGTGTAGCATCGCCTGCTGCGCTGGGTTTCCTATATCGAGCCCAATCCGCGCGGCATGAAGCGGCTGGTCAATGCCATCGGCATGACTCAGGCGCGCAGCCTGCTGGAAGGGCGTATGGTCGATTTCGATGCGATAGTGCTGTGGACCATCCTGGAACTGCGCTGGCCGCGCGCCGCAGCGGCGATAACGGCCGATCCCACACTGATCGATGCCGAAGGACAGGGGCCGGAAACGCTGCAAGCGGCATGGCGCGATCCGCTGTTCCAGAAAATCGCCGGCGAACTGGATGAAGTGCAGGTGCGCGGCTGATTGGCACGGCCGACGAGGACAGCGATGGCGAAGACGCGGGGGCGGCCTAGATCCCCCGCTTCGGCGCGGCGAACACCCGGCGGATTTCCGGTTCGAAACTTTCCAGGCTGTCCACGTCGTAATCCGGATCAAACGCCGGCGCGTCCCAGCGGTCGACGATCTTTTCTGCCATCTCGAACCACGGTTCACCGCGATATTTCTCGCGGGCGTTCGGGTCCTTGCCCAGGTGCTCGTAATAATAACGGCCCTGGAAATCCTGGTGGTGGACGATGGCGTGATAGATATCGTCGGCCACATAGGGCTTCAGCATTTCACCGGCGATGGCGCCGTGGTTGGGGATGCTGAACAATTTGCCGATATCGTGGCAGAGCGCGGCAACGACTTCCTCGTCGTTGGCGCCGTCGCGGCGGGCCAGCGTGGCGGTCATCAGGCTGTGGACCAACTGGTTGGCGCCAAAGCCGACCTCGATTGCTTCGAGGCGTTTCAGCGAGTCGATGATCTGATCGGCGGCGGCCGATTGCTGGTGCTTCATATGCTCACCAGCGATGTGCATCCAGTCGTCCTTGGTGCCTTCCAGCATGGTCTTGAACATTGCTCGTCTCCCGACTCAGGCCGCGTTTGCGGCCCACGCTACCCGATACTGCTTTCTCAGCGTCACCTTGTCGATCTTGGCCGATCCGAGCTTCGGCAGTTGATCGGCGCTCATCCACAGCTTGGCCGGGATCTTGTAGGCGGCCATGCCGGATTTCAGGAAATCGATCAGCGCATCGGGATCGAGATGCTCGCCCGGTTTGGCATAGACGACAGCGCCAACAATCTCGCCCAGCCGTTCATCGGGCAGGCCGAATACGCTTACTTCGGCCACCGCCGGGTGCGCATAGATCGCCGATTCCACTTCCTGGCAGCTGATATTCTCGCCGCCGCGGATGATGATGTCTTTCTTGCGATCAACGATGAACAGATAGCCTTCGTCATCCAGATAGCCGAGATCGCCGCTGCGGAACCAGCCATCGCCAACGAACGCCGCGGCAGTGGCTTCGGGTTTGTTCCAGTAACCCCGGCAATTGCACACCGAACGCAGGCAGACTTCACCCACCGTTCCGGCCGGCAGCGCATCGCCCACCGGGCCATCACCGGCGGCGATGCGGATTTCCATCAACGGTGGCGCGGACCGGCCCGTTGATGCCGGTTTGTTGCGGTAATTGTCGCGGATATTGCCGGCGCCGACGCCATTGGTTTCGGTGAGGCCATAGCCCTGCACCGGGTGCTTGCCTTCGAACTCCTTGGCCAGCCGCTCGACATGTTCGGGCGGACGCGGTGCGCCGCCGGACGCGATATCGACCAGCAATGACAGATCATATTTGTGGCGGTCGGGATGCTGCATGAGTTCGAGGCTCATGGTCGGCACGCCGACGAAATAGGTGCAGCGCTCCTTCTCGATCAGCCGAAGCGCTTCGCCGGCATCCCATTTGTGCATGATGATCATCTTGCGGCCGATGGCGAAGCTGACCAGCAGCACCGGCACCAGGCCGGTGATGTGGAACAGCGGCACGTTCAGCAGCATCACCTGCTGATCCGCCGGTGCCGCGCCTGACTGGGCCGACAATTCCAGTAGCGCCAGGCCGGTGACCAGATAGTTCATCGATGCCGAAACCTGCGCGCGGTGGGTGGACACCGCTCCCTTGGGCGCGCCGGTGGAGCCCGAAGTATACATGATCGTGCAATCATCTTCGGGCAGCAGTTCGGGAAGATACCACATGGTGTCGGGGCTGGCGGCCAGTTCATCCTCGGAGCGGGCAAAACCCAGCTGGCTGGCCACTTCGCCCGAAGTGCGCACAGTTATGACCTTGGCCGTGCACGACAGGGTGGCGAGGCGGCGGCCGCGTTCCTCGTCGGCGATCACCAGCCGGGCGCCGCTGTCCTCGATGCCATAGGCCATTTCCTCGGCCGTCCACCACGCGTTCATCGGGATGCACACCGCGCCCATATGGGCACAGGCGACATAGGCGATGATCCAATCCGGATAGTTGCGCATGGCGACGCCAACGCGGTCACCCTTGGCGATGCCTTGGCGGTGCTGCAGCATGGCGGCGAATTTCAGCGATCTGGCATAGACCTCGGCAAAGGTCAGGCGTTCCTCGCCGAACACCAGGAACTCCTTGGGGCCGTTCACGGTGAAGAACATCGCCATATATTCGCGCATGGTGGGCGGCGCGGCGGAGAATATCGGCAGCGAGACGCCCTGGACGTTGGCCGTGCCCACGCCCAGCGCACCGCCGGGAGCCGTGATGCCGGCAACGACCTGATCGAGGGCGGCATCGAGCGCGGATTTGGTCAAAGGTCAGTCTCCCAAGGCTGGTGCGGCCGCTGGCTGCGGCTCATTACAGTCTCTTCATGTCATGCTGCTGCCGATGCTTGCAAGTGCAAGCATCGGCAGAAGCATCAATAACCCAGCGTCCGCGCAATTCGGTCGCTGTGGAAGGCGGCATCGCCAAAGGTCTCCTGCGCGGCGCGGGCGCGCTTCATGAAGAAGCCGATGTCATATTCGTCGGTCATGCCGATGCCGCCGTGCATCTGCACGCCCTCGTTGCTTGCCAGGATCGCCACTTCGCCGGCCTTGGCCTTGGCGAGGCTCACATACATCGGCGCACGGTCGCTGCCTTCATCCATCGCCTGCAACGCCTTCAGCGTGGCGGACCGCGCCAATTCCACTTCGCAGAACAGATGCGCAGCGCGGTGCTGCAGCGCCTGGAAACTGCCGATCTTCTGGCCGAACTGTTCACGCTGCTTCAGATAGTCCACCGTCATCGTAAAGCTGGTGCCCGACACGCCGAGCATTTCGGCGGCAAGGCAGGCGCGGCCGGCATCCAGTATCTTTTCGAGGATGGCATAGCCTTCGCCCACGCCGCCAAGAACGTCGGCGCCGTCGACCTGCACATCGGCCAGCGTGACGCGCGCCGCACCACGGCTGTCCACCATCGAACGCCTGTCGATCTTCACGCCATCAGCCTTGGGATTGACCAGGAACAGCGTGATGCCAGCCTTGTAGTCCGTCTCGCCGCCCGTGCGGGCCGCGACGATCAGCGTGTCAGCGGTCGCCCCATCAAGCACGAAGCCCTTCACGCCGTTCAGCTTGAAACCGTTGCCCGAAGGGGTAGCGGTGGTCGCCACATGGTTGGGCTTGTGGCGGGCCGCTTCGTCGGCGGCCAGCGCGAGCAGATGCGCGCCCTGCGCAATCAGCGGCAGATATTTGGCCTGCTGTTCCGGCGTGCCAGCCTTGAGCGCGGTGGCACCCAGAACGGCCGTGGAGAGCATCGGCGCGGCGCTGAGATTCTTCCCCATCGCCTCCAGGATGATGCCGGCCGCGACATGGCCCATGTCGGCGCCGCCATGCGCCTCCGGTACCAGCACGCCGGCAAAGCCCATCTCGGCCATCTTGGTCCACACATCGCGGGAAAAGCCGTCGGGATTCTTGTTGTCGCGCAGGCTGCGGTGCTGCGACACGGGGGCTTCATCCTTGAAGAAGTCCTCCGCGCTGTCGCGGATCATCTGCTGATCGTCAGTGAGGATGAGCGGCATGAGTTCAGGCTCCCGGCAGGTCGAGCACGCGCTTGGCGATGATGTTGAGCTGCACTTCCGATGTGCCGCCCTCGATGCTGTTGGCGCGGCTGCGCAGCCACGAACGGGCGAGATCGCCTTCGCCCTTCTCCTCACCTTCCCAGGTGAGGCCGTCGCTGCCCCGAATCGACATCAGCAGTTCCATGCGTTCCTTGTTCAGTTCCGTGCCGTAATATTTCAGCATCGAAGACAGCGCGCCGGTGCCCTGGCCGGACTTGGTCTCGGCCAGCACCCGCTCCATCGTCAGGCCAAAGGCCAGCGCGTTGATCTCGTGACGGGCGATGTCTGTGCGCAGCGCGGTATCGGCGAGGATGGCGGCATCGAGGCCAATGAGGCGCTTGGCGATGTTGGACACGCTGTCACGCTGGCCGCCGCCGGTCGAGTCCGAGCCGCCGATCATGTCACGCTCGTGAGTGAGCAGATACTTGGCGATGTCCCAGCCCTTGCCGGGCACGCCCATCAGGTTTTCCTTGGGCACCTTCACATTGTCAAAAAACGTCTGGCAGAAGGGCGAGGAGCCTGAGATCAGCTTGATCGGGCTGGTCGACACGCCTTCGCTGGCCATGTCGAACAGCAGGAAGCTGATGCCCAGATGCTTGGGCGCGGCCGGATCGGTGCGGACAAGGCAGAAGATCCAGTCCGCCTTGTCGGCGTAAGAGGTCCACACCTTGGAGCCGTTGACGAGATAATGGTCGCCTTTGTCTTCGGCGGACGTCCGCAGCGAGGCGAGGTCGGAGCCGGCGCCCGGTTCCGAATAGCCTTGGCACCAGCGGATCTCGCCGCGGGCGATCTTGGGCAGATGCTCCAGCTTCTGGGCTTCATTGCCATATTTCAGCAGCGCCGGCCCGAGCATCCAGATGCCGAAGCTGGACAAGGCCGAGCGTGCCTTGATGCGGCGCATTTCCTCGGAAAGCACCTTGGCTTCTTCGCGGGAAAGCCCGCCGCCGCCATAGGCGCTGGGCCATTCCGGCACCGCCCAGCCCTTGGCGCCCATGCGCTCAAGCCACAGTTTCTGCGCTTCGTTCTTGAATTTTACGCCGCGGCCGCCCCAGCACACATCGTCATCATCGCGGATCGGCTCACGCATTTCGGGCGGGCAGTTCGCCTCCAGCCAAGCGCGCGTTTCGGCGCGGAATGTTTCAAGGTCAGCCATCTTGCCTCTCCCACTGGAAATATCCTTGTCCGCCTTTATGGTGCGCCGCGCTGCGCCAGCAAAGCTGGCAGATGATGTAGAGGCACGATGCTCACCGAATTTTTCGCCGCCGCAGTGGATTTCACCACGCTGCCGGTGCGGCCCGAGGCCTTCACCATCCCGGCATTCTCGCTGGCCGGCTCCGAATGGGGGCCATTTGCCCTGCGCTGGTACAGCCTGGCCTATATCACCGGCATCGCCGGCGCCTGGTTCCTGATGACACGGATGATCCGCCAGCCCGGCGCGCCGCTCAGCCAGAAACAGCTCGACGATTATATCACCTGGGCCACGCTGGGCGTCATCGGCGGCGGCCGGCTCGGCTATGTGCTGTTCTATAACCCTGAAAAATATATGGCCGATCCGATGGAAGTCCTGCGGCTGTGGGATGGCGGCATGAGCTTCCACGGCGGCTGTTTCGGGGTGGTCGCCGCCTGCTTCCTGCACGGCTGGTTCTCCAAATACAGCGGCTTGCGGCTGCTCGATCTGGTTGCCACCGTCACGCCGCTGGGTCTCGGGCTGGGGCGCTTGGCCAATTTCGTCAACGGCGAGCTGTGGGGCCGCCCCACCGGCACGGACTGGGGCATCATCTTCCCCGATGCCGGCCCGGAACCGCGCCACCCCAGCCAGCTGTATGAAGCTGGCCTCGAAGGCGGCGTGCTGTTCCTCATCCTTACCCTGCTGTTCTGGTTCACGCCGGCGCGGCTGCGGCCCGGCCTGCTCTCCGGCGTGTTCGGCATCGGCTATGGCCTGTCGCGTTACATCGTCGAGAATTATCGTGAGCCGGACCGCCAACTCGGCATCCTCGATTCCGGCCTCACCATGGGCCAGACGCTCACCCTGCCGCTGATCGCCGCTGGCTTGCTGCTGCTGGTGCTGGCGCTGATCAGGAAGCCCGTTTCCCAGTGAAGACATGGGCGTGAGCCTCGCCGAAACCCTGCGCGCCCGCATCGCCGCCGAAGGCCCACTGCGCCTCGATGCGTGGATGGCGGCCTGCAACGCGGCCTATTATGGCGGCGAAGATCCACTGGGCCGCGATTTCACCACCGCGCCGGAAATCAGCCAGATGTTTGGCGAGATGATCGGCGGCTGGATCGGCGATCTGTGGCTGCGCGCCGAAAAACCACCGCTGCACATTGCCGAACTCGGCCCCGGCCATGGCAGCCTGATGGCTGATGCGCTGCGCCTGCTTGGTCGGCTGCCAGGCTTCATTGGCAGCGCCGGTCTGCACATGGTTGAAACCAGCCTGCCGCTGCGTTCCATCCAGCGGGCCCGGCTGGCGGGCTGGGCGGCGCAGTGGCACGACCGGGTGGATCAACTGCCCGACGATCGCCCGCTGCTAATTGTCGCCAACGAATTCTTCGATGCCCTGCCGATCCGCCAGCGCCGGGCGGGCAAGGAACTGCATGTCGATTTTAATGATGGCCTGTTCATGCCGCAATGGCTCCCCGCAGACGGCCCTGACGCCGAATGGAGCGAGGCGGCGCAGGCGATCATGGGGCATCTGTCGGGTCGCATCGCAGCCCAGGGCGGCGCCATGCTGATCATCGATTATGGCTATGGCGGTCAGGTGATCGAGAAGGTGCCGCTTGATACGCTGCAGGCCGTGCATCGCGGCGAAAAGGTCAGCCCCTTTTATGATCCCGGCGCGCATGATCTGACCGCGCATGTCGATTTCAGCGCGCTTGCCGCCATTGCCCACAACCGCGGCCTGGCCATTCATGGCCCGGTGGCGCAGGGCGCGTTGCTTGGTGAGCTCGGCATCGCGGCGCGAGCCGAGGCGCTGAAGATGGGCAAGCCACCGCACGAAGCCGGCAGCATCACCGCCGCACTGTTGCGGCTCACCGCGCCGCAGCAGATGGGCGCCATCTTCCAGGCCATGGCCGTCACGGCGCCAGGCTGGCCAGTGCCGGCCGGATTTGGCATGGGGGCGTCATGAGCCATCCCTTGATCAGCTATCGCGATGCGACGCGGGCCGATGGTGCCGTGCTGGGCGGCATTGCGCGCGCCACCTTCATCGACACGTTCGGCACGCTCTACAGGCTGGAGGATATGGCGACCTTCCTCAAGCAGGGCAGCGACGAAGCCTATGCTGCCGAACTGGCCGATGCCGATATCAGCGTGCGCTTTGCGCTGACCGGCGGCACGCCGATCGGCTTCTGCAAGGTGAGCAGCCTGAAACTGCCGGCGCCCGATCCCGCGCCCGGCGCGATGGAATTGCGCCAGCTCTATATCTACAAGCCGTGGCAGGGCCTTGGCATCGCCGACGTGCTCACCGAGTGGGCCAAGGACACGGCCCGGGCTCGCGGCGCGCCGGAAATCTGGCTCAGCGTGTTCACCGAAAACCCGCGCGCCCGGCGCTTCTATGCCCGTCACGGCTTTGAAGAAGTGGCGCCCTATCATTTCATGGTCGGCGATCAGGCCGATGAGGATATCCTGTGCCGAGCGAGACTGTAGATTTCCTCACCGTCCCTGCGCTGGCTGGTACGCGCCACGGGTTCCTCACTCGACGCGGCGGCGTGTCGTCGGGGCTGTTCGCCAGCCTGAATGTCGGGCTGGGCAGCAGTGACGACCGTGCTGATGTGCTGGAAAACCGCCGTCGCGTCGTCGAAGCCGTTGCCTCCAGCGCCGCGCTGGTGACGCTGCATCAAGTGCATTCGGCCACCGTAATACCCGTCACTGCCGCCTTTCCCGACGAGGCCCGGCCGCATGCCGATGGACTCGTGACGGCGACGCCTGGCCTGGCGCTGGGGATCCTTACCGCCGATTGCGCGCCGATCCTGCTGGCCGATGTGGACGCCGGCGTGATCGGTGCGGCGCATTCGGGCTGGAAAGGCGCGCTCGCCGACATCGGCCCGGCCACAGTGGCAGCGATGGAAGCACTTGGCGCCCGCCGGGACCGCATCGTGGCGGCCATCGGGCCAACGATTGCGCGCGCCAGTTACGAGGTTGATCTGGCCTTTCGCGACCGCTTCTGCGCGCTCGATCCTGAACACGACGCCTTTTTCCCGGCTGGCAAACCCGGACACTGCCAGTTCGATCTGGAAGGCTTCATCGCCTCCCGCCTCGCCGCCGCCGGCGTGCGTACGGTGGTGGCGATGGGGGTGGACACCTATCCCGATGAAGCCCGCTGGTTCAGCTTCCGCCGCACCACGCATCGCAGCGAGCCGGATTATGGCCGCCAATTGTCGCTGATCGCGTTGGCTTAAACGAAAAGCCCGATTCCCTTTTCCCCGCCCAGCCCGTAACGTCTGCGGCGCATGGACATCTATCTGCCCATTGCCGAAATGTCGGTGAACGCACTGCTCATCATCCTGATGGGCGGGGCTGTCGGCTTTCTGTCCGGCATGTTCGGCGTTGGGGGCGGTTTCCTCACCACGCCGCTGCTCATCTTCTATGGCATCCCGCCGGCGGTAGCGGTGGCGTCGTCTGCCACGCAGATCACCGGTTCCTCCGTCTCGGGCGCCCTGGCCTATTGGGAGCGCGGCCAGGTGGATCTGCGCATGGGCGGGGTGCTGGTGGCGGGCGGCCTGGTCGGCGCTGGGCTGGGGCAGATTGTCTTTTCGGTGCTGCAGGATCTCGGCCAGATCGATGTGGTGATCAGCCTGATTTATGTGCTGTTCCTGTCGGTGATCGGCGGCCTCATGCTGCGCGATGCGCTGGCCGCCCTGAAGGCCGCGCGGGCAGGGCAGGCACCGCCGGCGCGCCGCAGTCGTCATCTGCCCTGGGTGGCGGCGCTGCCGTGGAAGATGCGCTTTCCCGGCTCGGGCCTCTACATCTCGCCGCTGGCGCCGCTGCTGCTTGGCGCTGCCGTTGGCATTCTCACCGTTATCATGGGCATCGGCGGTGGCTTCATCATGGTGCCGGCCATGGTCTATATTCTGGGCATGCGCGCGCAGGCGGTGGTGGGCACCTCGCTGTTCCAGATCATCTTCGTCACGGCGGCGACCACGATGCTGCACGCCACGGCTTCCAAAAGCGTCGATATCGTGCTCGCCCTGCTGCTGTTGCTTGGCGGTGTGACCGGCGCGCAACTGGGTGTGCGGGCGGCGCAGAAGCTCTCGCCGGATCGGCTGCGGCTGGGGCTGGCCATTGTCGTGCTGGCGGTGGCGGGCGTGCTGCTCATCGGCCTCACCCTCACACCGGCCGAACCGTTCGCGCTGTTCGAGGGCGCATGATGGCCCGCATCGCTCTTGCCCTCGGCCTGTGGCTGGCGCTGGCGGGGGCGGCGCCGATCCGGCTGATCACCCAGCTCAGCCAGGCCCGAATCGAGATCAACACCACGTTTCGCGGATCGGAAATGTTGGTGTTCGGTGCCATCCAGTATCCGCAAGGCAGCGTGCCCGATGCGCCGCCCGATATCGCGGTGGTGGTGCGCGGGCCGTCGGCGCCGGTCACCGTCCGGCAAAAGGCGCGAATCGCCGGCATATGGGTGAATGCCACCGGCGTGCGCTTTGAATCGGTGCCGGGTTTCTATGCGGTGGCAGCCACCCGCCCCATCACGCAGATTGCCGATGAACGCACCACCGCCATTTACGAAATCGGCATCCGCAACCTGCAATTGTCCCCGGCCAGCGGCGCAGATGACGGGATCAGCCGCACATTCGAAACCGGCCTGATTGCCGCGCGCCAGAAGGCAGGGCTGTTCACCGAGCGTTCCGATGGCGTGCAGATCACCCGCGGTGTTCTCTATGCCGCCCGCATCGCGCTGCCTGCGGCGGTGCCGGTGGGCGATTACACCGCCGAAATCCACTTGGTGCGAAAGGGCCGGGTGCTGGCCAGCACATCGGCGCCGTTTGTGATCGACAAATCGGGTTTTGAACGCTGGGTATATGTGATGGCACAGGAAAACAGCCTGGCTTATGGGCTTGCCGCCGTAATGGCCGCGTTGGCGGCCGGAGCGTTGGCTGCGCTGGTCACGCGGCGTCGGTGGTAGCACCGTTTTCACCGGCCAATATTCGACTCGCGTCCAGCCCCTTTTTCGTTTATATTGATTGTTGGCGCATTATCGGCCCGTTGTTTTGAATACCTCACCGCATCGCCCGACAGGCTCCAGTTTCAGACAGACAGCTACGGATTTGGAAATTAAATGAGCTTTGATCGACGGGGACGTGGTCCCGGGCGTGGTTCTGACAAGCGCGAACGCGGCTTTGACAGTTTTGAAGACTCCAGCCGCAGCTTCGGCGGCGGTGGCGATCGCTTCGGTGGTGGCGGCGGCGGCTTCGGCGGCGGTGGCGGCGGTGGTGGTCGCGGCGGCTTCGGCGGCGGCGGTGATCGCTTCGGTGGCGGCGGTGGCGGTGGCGGCGGTGGCCGCTTCGGCGGTGGCGGCGGCTTCGGCGGCGGCGCACCCAGGCGCGAAATGACCCCGGGCATCGTGATCGGCACCGGCCGCGGCACGGTGAAGTTCTTCAACGCGCAAAAGGGCTTTGGTTTCGTGGTGCGTGAAGACGGTGGCGAAGATGTGTTTGTGCACATCTCGGCGGTGGAAGCCGCTGGCCTGACCGGCCTGGCCGATGGCCAACCGCTGGAATTCACCCTCACCGAACGCAATGGCCGCGTTTCGGCGACCGAACTGAAGATCGAAGGCGAACCGCTGCCGGTTGAAGAACGTGCGCCGCGCGAACCGCGCGCCGGTGGCGCCGGTGGCGCCGACTTCGAACGTCGTCCGTCGCGTGAACGCACCCCGATGACCACGGGTGAGCGCGTTGAAGGCACGGTGAAGTTCTTCAACGGCACCAAGGGCTTCGGTTTCATCCAGCGCGACGATGGCGCGCCTGATGCCTTCGTGCACATCTCGGCCGTGGAACGCGCCGGCTTCTCCAATCTGAATGAAGGCCAGCGCGTCTCGTTCGAACTGGAAGAAGATCGTCGCGGTAAAGAGGCTGCGGTGAACCTGAGCGCGATCTGATCGACTTCAGGCGATGAAAATGGGCGGTGGCCGGCATGGCCGCCGCCCTTTTCATGGCTCCCTTTCCTGCACTGCGGCAAAACTGCCCGCTGCCAAGCTCTTGGCCGCATTGGGCTTGCTTTGTCTTTACAAGCCTGTCACGCGGCGCCTCAGCGTGGGCTGCCGCGCGGACAACTTTGACAAGAAATGCGGAGTGAAGACGATGGTGGCCAACAACAGCGTGACGATCATCATGATCGTGATGAGCTATCTCATGGTTGCTGTGGTGGTTGCCGCCTTCTTCATGCACGGCCCGCGCGCGCTCGACGAGCGCAAGAAGCGCCAGATCGACCAACTGGTGTCTGGTGCGGAACTGCTGGCCGATGCCATCAGCCGCAACGGCCACGATCCGGTGCACCTGGCCCGCCTGCAGGCCCAATATGACGCCCATGCCCGCGCGCTGACCCAGCTGGGCACCCCGGTGCCAGCGCTGCTCGCTGCCCCGGCGTTGCAGCAGGCTGCCTGAATTCAGCAGTGGACAGGCCGGCCGGGTGTGCGCCACCCTGCTGGCCATGACTGACGCCATTTTCGACTTTCCCGCCGCCATGGCTGCCAATGCGGCGGCCAGGCCGGAGCATCCTGCCGTCATTTGCGGCAGGGACCGGCTGAACTGGGGCGCGTTTATCGCCCGTGCCGAAAAACTCGCTGGCACCTTGGCTGATCACGGCGTGAAGCCCGGTGACAGCCTGGTCAGCATCGCGCTGTCCAGCGTGGATTATGCCGTGCTGTGGGCCGCCGTGCTGCGCCTGCGCGCCACAATCGCGCCGCTCGCCCCGAGTTCCACGCCCGATCAGATCGCCGCCATGGTCGCCGATTCGGGCGCGCAGTTCGTGTTTGTCGATGCGCCAAATCGTGCCGAATTCGGCACCGTGCTGGCGGGCAAGACACTGGTCGATCTCGATCGGCTGAACAGCTTCATCGATCCCACCGCGCAGCCACCGGCGCCGGCCCCGCTCGATCCGGCGGCTGGCTTCAACATCATCTATTCCAGCGGCACCACCGGCACCCCCAAGGGCATCGTGCAAAGCTGCTCCATGCGCTCCCTGCACATCACCGGCGGCCGCCGCATCGGCTATGGGCCGGAGTGCGTCACGCTGTGCTCCACCCCGCTTTATTCCAACACCACCCTGGTCAGCTTCATCCCCACCTTGGCTTGGGGCGGCACCGTCGTGCTGATGCCCAAGTTCGACACCGCCCGCTGGCTCAAGGAGGCTGAAACCCACCGCGTCACCCATGCCATGCTGGTGCCGGTGCAATATCGCCGCCTGCTCGCTGACCCCGGCTTCGACGCGACCGATCTCTCCTCCATCCAGATGAAATTCTGCACCTCCGCGCCGTTCGCGGCCGAGTTGAAGGCCGAAGTGCTGCGCCGCATGCCTGGCGGCCTGATCGAATTCTTCGGCATGACCGAAGGCGGAGTGGGCTTCATGCTTGTCGCCCACGAACATCCCGACAAGTTGCACACCGTTGGCCAGCCCCAGCCCGGCCACGAAGTGCGCATCATCGATGAAGAGGGCAACGACGTGCCACCGGGTACGCCAGGTGAGATCGTCGGCCGCTCGCCGGCCACCATGAACGGCTACAAGAACCGACCGGATCTGACTGCCAAGGCCTATTGGATCGACGCGCAAGGCAAGGAATGGCTGCGCACCGGGGACATCGGCCGGCTGGATGAAGATGGCTTCCTGACGCTCATGGACCGCGCCAAGGACATGATCATCTCGGGCGGTTTCAACATCTACCCCTCCGATATCGAGGCCGTCCTGCTCACTCTTCCTGACGTGGTGGAGGCCGCCGTGGTGGGCGTTGCGTCAGACGCCTGGGGCGAAACCCCCGTGGCTTTCATCGTCGCGCCGGGAGCGGACCCTGAAGCCCTGCGTGCCGCCGCCAATGCCAAGGTGGGCAAGACCCAGCGTCTCGCCGCCGTCCTGCTGGTGGATGAGTTGCCGCGCAGTCACATCGGCAAGGTGTTGAAACGCGAATTGCGCGACAGCTTCACCGGCACGGTTGCCTGACCGGCGGCAAAGGCGCAGCATCCTCGCTTCACCGCTCTGGGGGGGAGGATCATGAACCAACTCACACCCGCAACGCTGTTGGGCACCATCGCCCAGATCGCCATGGTGGTCGCCGGGCATTTCGTGCCGGCCGTCGCCAACCTGTTTGCCATCGGCGGCATGGGCATTTCGGCGTTGGCTGGCTGGGCGGCGCTGAAAGGCCAGCCGGCCAGCATCAGCGCCGCGGCCGGCCGTGGCGCCTTGGCCGGCGGCATCAGCGCCGCCATCGGCATTGCGGTTTCGGTGGCGCTGGGTGACGTGCCGACCAGCCTGCTCGCCCTCGGCACCGGCAGCAGCGCGGTGACCGGGCTGATCGGCGGCTTGATCGGCCGGCGGCGCGTTTAACGCAAAGCCGCCAGCGCTTGCGCCGCCGCTGCCACGGTGCGGCGCACGTCGTCTTCGTTGGTCTGCCAGTTGCACACGCTGATCCGCATGGTGCGCTCGCCATGCCACAGCACACCGCTCAGAAAGGCTTCGCCACTGGCGTTGATGGCGGCAATCACCGCGTCGCTGATATTGGCGCCGGCGGAATCGTGGAAACGGATCAGGCCCTGGTTCATCACCGGCCGGGCGATTCTGGTGGCGCCGTCCAGCGCCGCGATGCCGTCGTGGATGGCCATGGCATGGTCGCAGCAGCGCTCGATCATGTCGGCCAGCCCATCGCGGCCCAGTTCCAGCAGGGCGGCCAGCGTCGGCAGCGCGCGCGCCCGCCGTGACCATTCCGGCGTGTAATCCATCGGATCGCGGGTATCGCCGCCCTCGGTCAGGTAACTCGCGGTCATCCGCATCGATGCCTTCAGCGCGTCGCCGTGGCGGGTGATGGCCATGCCGGCATCATAGGGCGTGTTCAGCCATTTGTGGCCATCGGTCGCCCAGCTGTCGCACAGGTCGATACCCGCCACCTGAGCACGGAAGCGTGGTGCCGCATTGAGCCACAGGCCGAATGCGCCATCGACATGCACCCACGCGCCGGCCGCCTGCGCCATCGGCGCCAGCGAGGCGAAATCATCGCAGGCGCCCAGGTTCAAGTCACCGGCGTTCAGAACGACGATCGTCGGCGCGCCC
Source organism: Sandarakinorhabdus limnophila DSM 17366 (assembly GCF_945882885.1). Classification (GTDB taxonomy): domain Bacteria; phylum Pseudomonadota; class Alphaproteobacteria; order Sphingomonadales; family Sphingomonadaceae; genus Sandarakinorhabdus; species Sandarakinorhabdus limnophila_A. The sequence continues at coordinate 15,393 of NZ_CAMCWT010000024.1, read as the reverse complement.
TGCGTGGCGGCCAGCGCCGCCTGCAGTTCGGCGGCGCCCACCTTGCCCGGCCCGCCGCCGCCCAGCGGCACAATTGCCGCCGTGCCGATGCCGAGCAGCCGCAGTGCGCGGTCGACGCTGGAATGGCGGTGGGCGTTGGCCAGCACGCAGATCGGCGGCGCACCGAACAGGCCATCCACCTCCACATCCCAGCCGGCGCGGGCCAGCACATGGTGGCGGGCGGCGGCCAGCGCGGTGGCGTGGCTCATCTGGCAGCCGGTTGTGAAGCTGTAGGCGCATGTCTCCGGCAGGTGCAGTGCATCGAGCAGCAGCCGCCCCGCAACTTCCTCCAGCACGGCGCCGGCCGGGCTGGTGGCGGCGAGCACGGCATTCTGATCCCACAGCGTTGCCAGCACATCAGTGGCGTGCGCGGCCGGCAGAGCACCGCCCTTCACCCAGGCAAAAAAGCGCCCGCCCAGATTGCCCATCAGGCCGGGTTCGGCAGCGCGGGCGATGAGGCGCACCACGTCCGCAGGGTCCATGCCGGTGGCGGGCAAGGCCGTGGGCATGGGGGCCAGGATGTCGGCGCGGCTGCCGGTCGGGGCAACGCTGCGGGTGGACTGGCTGTCGATGAAGCGGCGACCTTCGGCGATGGCGATATCAAGCGGGCTCATGCGCTCCCTCATATCCGAGGCCCGCGCCACTGTCTTGCGGGAATCAGAAAGCGTGTACGCCTGTTCTACAGGCTGGCCGCAATGCTAGGCTGTGGCCATGTTCATCTCAACGCGCCACGGCCTTGCGCTCACCGATATCGACTCGCAGGCGCGTGTCGCGCACGGGCGCGCGCATGAAGCGCGTTCTGTAACCTTTGTAACCTACAGCCCACCGCCGCCGCGCACGAAATCCGGCTGGCGTGGCTGCGACAATCTGGCTATCTCGCAGATGCAACATGAAAGGGAGGCCGCCCATGGCCAACAAGCTCTATCCCGATGCAAAGGCCGCGCTTGATGGCCTGCTGTTCGACGAGATGACGATCATGTCCGGCGGGTTCGGCCTGTGCGGCATCCCCGAAAAACTGATTGCCGCGCTGCGCGATGCCGGGGTGAAGGGTCTTACCGTCATCTCCAACAACGCCGGCGTCGATGGCTTTGGCCTCGGACAGCTGCTGGAAACGCGGCAGATCGCGAAGATGATCTCGTCTTACGTGGGCGAGAATAAGGAGTTCGAACGGCAGTATCTGGCTGGCGAGCTGCAACTGGAATTCAACCCGCAGGGCACGCTGGCCGAACGCATCCGCGCTGGCGGCGCCGGCATTCCGGGCTTCTATACGAAAACCGGCGTTGGCACGCTGGTGGCCGAAGGCAAAGAGCACAAGGATTTTGCCACGGCTTCGGGAACCGAAACCTACATCCTTGAAACCGGCCTGGTCGCCGATGTGTCCATCGTGAAGGCATGGAAGGCCGATCCGTACGGCAACCTCATTTTCCGCAAGACGTCGCGCAACTTCAACCCCATGATGGCGACCGCCGGCAAGGTGACCGTGGTGGAAGTGGAGGAACTGGTGCCGGCCGGCACGTTCGATCCCGATCATATCCACACGCCAGGCGTGTTCGTGCAGCGATTGTTCGTTGGCCGGGATTATGAAAAGCGCATCGAGCAGCGCACCGTGCGCCAGAGGGAGCCCGCCTGATGTGGACGCGTGATCAACAGGCCGCCCGCGCCGCCAAGGAGCTGCAGGACGGGTTCTATGTGAACCTGGGCATCGGCATGCCCACTCTGGTGGCCAATTTCATCCCCGAAGGCGTGGACGTGACGCTGCAAAGCGAGAACGGCATGCTGGGCATGGGCCCGTTTCCGTTTGCGGGCGAGGAGGATCCGGACCTGATCAACGCCGGCAAGCAGACCATCACCGAACTCGACCGCACCAGCTATTTCAGCAGCGCCGACAGTTTCGCCATGATCCGCGGCGGCCATATCGATCTGTCGATCCTGGGTGCCATGGAAGTGGCCGACAACGGCGACATTGCCAACTGGATGATCCCCGGCAAGATGGTGAAGGGCATGGGCGGCGCCATGGACCTGGTGGCCGGCGTCAAAAAGATCATCGTGCTGATGGAGCACAACGCCAAGGACGGCAGTGCCAAGTTCAAGACCGCCTGCACCTTGCCGCTCACCGGCAAGGGCGTGGTCGACATGATCGTTTCCGAGCTCGCCGTGCTGGCCCGCCCGGCCAAGGGCGCACCGTTCCGGCTGATCGAACTGGCACCGGGTATCGATCTCGACATGCTCAAGGCCCGCACAGAAGGCCATTTCGAAGCCTGACACGAAAATGGGGCCGGCAGCGTGTGCTGCCGGCCCCGCCCTTCCGGTCGGGGGAGTTCAGAAGCGGAAGTTCACGCCAGTCATCAGCGCATGGCGGTGATAGTTGAGGCTGGCGCCGCCGCCGATGCCCGGCAGCGTGTCGTTGCCGTAATCGCTGTAGTTATACTCGATGCGGGCCGAGACATTCTTGCCCAGCATCTGCTCGTAACCGGCGCCCACGGTGTAACCATCGCGGTTTTCCGCACCGCCGGCCGGGTTTGTGATCGAGAAGCGGACGTTGGAGTAACCGCCGCGGGCATAGAGCAGGCCTTCCGGTGTCACCAGCCAACCAGCACGCGCCGTCACATTGATGGTGCGGCCTGATTCGAGATCAAACGTGGGGAAGCGGCTGGTGCCGGTGCGGCCGGTAAGCGAGGTTTCGACACCGATGACGCCGCCACCGAGGTTGAGATCGTAACCGAGCTGGCCACCATAAGCGAAGCCATCACCCTTGGCGCGGATGGTGGAGGGCGGAACGGTGCTGAGATCAAGCGACTGGCGGTCCTGCTGCCAACCGATCTGGCCACCGATGAAGGGGCCGTTGAAGTTCTTGGCTTCCTGCGCAACGGCCGGGCCTGCGATGGCAGCGGCAGCGAGCAAAGCAAAAGCGAAACGTGACATTGGTGTATTCCTTGTTTTGCGCCGGCGATGGGGATGGCCGGCTGCACAAGGGGTTAGGCCCTGCTGGCTGGCCATGGCCTGAACCAAGCTGGGCAATTTGGTGGCGGTGTAGTGCTCTTGCCATACACTGGCCTTGTTTCGTTTAGCCGGGCTTCAGCCAGCAGACGGTGCGGCACAAGACGCTTGACGCAAATCAGTATAAACTTTATGTGTTGCATAACGATTGTAATTGGAGACGCAAAGTGACTGACGAAAAGCAACGACTGCAAACGCTTCAAGGTGATTTCAGCAGCATGGCCCGCCTGCTCACTGTTCTGTTCGTCTTTGCCGCCCTTTCCTTGTTTGCGGAGGCCTATGTGCCGCTGAAGCAGCTCGGTGCCATGCTGGTCGCGGGGGATCGCACCGGCATCCGGGCCATCGGCGAACGACTGATCGCACTGCTGCCGGCAATCATGCTGCTTGGCGCCGTATGGCAGGGGCGCTTGCTGTTCACCCATCTCGAAGGCGGCGCGCTGCTGGCACCGGAGACAGGCCGGCATGTCCGGCGCAGCGGTGAATGGATGGTCGCAGCGGCGGTATCGGCCCTGGTCATCGGCGAAATCCAGCATGGAACGGCCGTGGGTTCTGCCCTGCTGGTTGGCGTGGCCGCTGTCGGCTTTGCCCTGCGCAGCCTGGCCGGCGTGCTGGATCAAGCCGCCGTCATCCAGGCTGATCTCGATCAGATCGTCTGATCAATGGCGATCATTGTCACCCTCGATGTCATGCTGGCCCGGCGCAAGATGAAGGCGCGCGACCTGGCCGCCGCCATCGGCATGGCCGAAACCAATCTGTCGTTGCTGAAATCCGGCAAGGTAAAGGGCGTGCGCTTCGACACGCTCGCCAAGCTGTGCCGCGTGCTCGACTGCCAGCCGGGTGACCTGCTGGAATTCGATTCCAGCGGCCCGGACGAGACGGATTAGCCCTTCTTCAGGTGGCGGCGGCCGAGCAGCTCGGCGATCTGCACCGCGTTCAATGCCGCACCCTTGCGCAGATTGTCGGACACGCACCATAGCGCCAGGCCGTGCTCCACGGTCGGATCCTTGCGGACGCGGGAAACGAAGGTGGCATAATCGCCAACACATTCGACCGGCGTGACGTAGCCTCCGTCCTCGCGCTTGTCGACGAGCATGATGCCCGGCGCTTCGCGCAGCAGGCTCTGCGCCTTGGCAACAGAGAGCGGCATTTCGAATTCGACGTTGATGGCTTCCGAATGGCCGACGAACACCGGCACGCGCACGCAGGTCGCCGTCACCTCGATATCGGGATCGAGGATCTTGCGGGTCTCCACCGTCATCTTCCACTCTTCCTTGGTGTACCCGTCCATGCCGCTGTCGGGGCCCAGGAAGCTGTCGATGTGGGGGATCACGTTGAAGGCAATGCGCTTGGTGAACTTCTCGTTCACCGGCTCGTCACCCACGAAGATGGCGCGGCTCTGCGTGAACAGCTCGTCCATGCCGTCCTTGCCGGCGCCGGACACTGATTGGTAAGTGCTCACCACAACGCGCTTGATGATGGCAGCATCGTGCAGCGGCTTCAGCGCCACCACCATTTGCGCCGTGGAGCAGTTGGGATTGGCGATGATCATCCGCTTCTTGTAGCTGTCGATGGCTTCCGGATTCACTTCCGGCACGATCAGCGGCACATCATGATCCATGCGGAACAGGCTGCTGTTGTCGATCACCACGCAGCCCTGCGAAGCGGCCTTGGGGGCATAGATTTTGGCCGGGCCGGAGCCAGCGGCAAACAGCGCGATGTCCCAGCCGGTGAAATCGAAATGCTCAAGGTTCTGCACCTTGATCTCGCGGCCGGTCTCGCCAAACTCGACCTTGTCGCCCACCGAACGCGAGGAGGCGACGGCAGCGATATCATCGAGCGGGAACTGCCGTTCCGCCAGGATGTTCAGCATTTCGCGCCCGACACTGCCGGTGGCGCCCACAACAACGATCTTGTAACCCATGGGTGTGCTCCTTGGGCTGCGGCTGTTACCGGATTTGGGCGCAGAGTCCAGTTTTCAGCGCCAGAATCAATTGGTCCGATCGCGCGACAGTATGGCGGTAACCCCGAGATCGGCAGTCACATTGCCAAGCGTGCGGAACACATCCGGCACCAGCTCTACTGCCAACAACACAGGTAGCACGGCGATGGGCACGCCCATGGCGTTGGCGATCGGCACGCAGGCGGCGAGGAAGGTGATGGAGCCGGGCAGCCCGCCGGTGGAAACCGCCGCCACCAGCGCCGCCAGCAACGCCCCAAGATAGGCCAGCGCCGTGTGGTCCATGCCGTAAAGATGGCCGCAGTAGAGGACGACAGCGACGTTTGCGCAGGGGGAGGTGATGCGGAAGATGCTCACCGCCAAGGGCAGCACCACGCGGCTGGTGGTTTCTGGCAGGCCCAGCCGCTCGGCGCCGTCAAAGATGGCTGGCAGCGAGGCGATACTTGACTGGGTCGAGACAGCGACCGCCTGCGCCGGCAGCACGGCGCGGGCAAAGGCCAACGGGCCAACCCGGCCGAAGATCACCGCCAGCGGATAGATGAGGATGATCAGGCCAACCTGCACCAGCACCAGCACGGTAATATAATGGCCAAGCAGGCCGAAGGCGCCGAGCCCGGCCTTGATGCCGACGCTGACCGCCAGCGCAAACACGCCCAGCGGCGCGATCACGAAGATCCATCCGACCAGCACCAGCATGGCGTCCTTCACCGCATCGAATAGGCCAACGAGACTGCGGCGGCGATCATCGTCGAGCCTTGTGGCGGCCAGCGCGAACACGGCAATGAAGGTGACGACCGGCAGCATGTCGCCCTTGGCCAGCGAATTGAAGATGTTGGCCGGCACGAGGCTGAGCAGCCATTTGCCGATATCGATCTTGATGTCGCCCACTGGCGCGGTACCGGCGCTGTTGGCCACGATCGCGGCCGCGGCCGCCGGCGGCGCCGGCCACCAATCCAGCAGCAAGGGCACGAAGATCATCGACCACAGGGCGGAAAAGATCAGCAGCGCCAGGAATGCCAGCAGCGCCCGCCCGGCCACCCTGCCGCCGCCGGCCTGGCCCACCGATTGCGCGATGCCGGTGAACAGCAGGCCCGCGATCAGCGGGATGATCGTCATCTGCAACGCCTGCAGCCACAGGTTGCCGATGGCATCCGTCACCGGCAGCAGCGGCTTGCCGATGTCAGCGGGCAATAATGCACCCACCACCAGCCCGGCCAGCAGCGCCAGAAAGATGCGCAGCGTCAGGTTCATTTCGCGGCCTCCGCACCGGTCAACGTGCCCATGGTGACATACAGCTTGGCCAGGTCATCGACGCCCATGGTGGGCACCGGTTTCACCCGGCTCGGTTCGACAAACAACAGGCCGCCACCAACTGGCACCGGCGCCGTAGGGATCAGGATGAGCTGGCGTGGTCCCTGGCCAAAATCATGGACGTGGGGGCTGGTGAGCAGGGCCAGCGCCTCGACATGATCGCCGAAACTGACCGAGACGACCGACATGCCGCTCATCTCGCCGCCCGGTGATGATCCCATCATGCGCACAAACTGCGCCAGTGGGCGATACAGCGGGCCCAGCACCGGGATGCGGGCGATCAAGCCATCCAGCCCGCCTTCCAGTCGCTGACGAAAGCGCGTCTGCACGGCGATCCCGATCAGCCACACCAGCACCGCCGCCATGCCCAGCCCGGCCCAAAAGGCGGCCAGCGGCGACGGCGTGAAGAACATGCCGGCCGCACCCAGCGCCAGGCCCAGCGGCGTGTTGGGGCCGAGAGCGGCGATCAGATAGCCCGAAAGCCAGTTGAGCAGGATCAGCGTCAGCAGCACCGGCGCCAGAAACAGCAGCCCGGTGGCGAAAGGGCTGAGAAACTTGCGGATCAAAGGCCAGCCAGGATCGCGTCGCCCATGGCCGTCGTGGTCATGGTGCCGCCCAGATCGGGGGTGCGTGCGCCGGCGTTGAGCGCAGCGTCCACGGCGGCTTCCACCTTGTCGGCCAGTTCGGGCGCACCCAGGCTGTAGCGCAGCGCCATGGCCAGGCTGAGCACCGATGCGCATGGATTGGCGACACCGCGCCCGGCGATATCTGGTGCAGAACCGTGGATCGGTTCATACAGGCCCGGCTTGCCAGGTTCGCCAATCGCAGCCGACGGCAGCATGCCGAGCGAGCCGGTGAGCATCGCGGCTTCGTCCGACAATATGTCGCCGAACAGATTGTCGGTGAGGATCACATCGAACTGCCGCGGATTCTTCACCAGCTGCATCGCCATGTTGTCGGCCAGCATGTGGGAGAGTTTGATGTCGGGATATTCGGCATCGCGCAGCGCCTGCACATCCTCGCGCCACATCAGGCCAGCTTCCATCACATTGCCTTTTTCCGCCGAAACGACCTCGCCCTTGCGGGCGCGGGCCAGCTCGAACGCGATCCGGGCAACGCGGTGGATTTCGCTGGTGGTGTAAACGTGCGTGTTGACGCCGCGGCGCTGGCCATCGGCCAGGGTTTCGATGCCGCGCGGCTCACCGAAATAGACGCCGCCAGTCAGTTCGCGGACGAACAGGATATCGAGGCCATCGACATAGACGCGCTTCAGCGAAGAGGCATCGGCCAGCGCCGAAAAACAGCGCGCCGGCCGCAGATTGGCATAGACATTCATGCCGGCCCGCAAGCCCAGCAGCCCCGCTTCAGGCCGCTTGTCATACGGCTGGCCGACCCATTGCGGGCCACCCACGGCACCCATCAGCACGGCATCGGCGGCCTTGGCGCGCGTCAGCGTCTCATCAGTCAGGGGGACGCCGTGGGCGTCGATGCTGGCGCCGCCGAACGGCGCTTCCTCCACGGCCAGGGCAAGCCCGCCCGTGATCAGCCGCCCGGCCACGCGGCGGGCAACAGCGGTAACTTCGGGGCCAATGCCATCCCCGGGCAGCAGAAGCAGTGTCTTGGTCATTCCCCGCCCTTAACGGCAATGATTGCCGCTGCCAACCGCGTCGAATGGCGGAGCAGGAGGGTGCCGGATCAGCTTCCGCGGTGCGCGGCGCCGGCGATCCACGGCCGTTCGGCGGCAAGCCGGGCTTCGTGAGCGGTGATGACATTGGCCATGCCCAGGGTCAGCCCTATCTCGTCCTGCCCGCTGATCAGGCACTGCTTGCGGAACGGGTCCATCGCGAATTCGAACCGGTCCTGGAACGGCGTCGTCACCACCTGATTTTCCAGATCGACGGTGATCGGCTGGCCTTCCTGTGCCACGGCCAGCAGCCGGCTCACGTCGTCCGGCGGCAGGGTAACGAGCAGCAGGCCGTTCTTGAAGGCATTGCCGGCAAAGATGTCGGCAAAGCCCGACGAGATGACGACGCGGATGCCCAGATCGCCCAGCGCCCACGGCGCATGTTCGCGGCTGGAACCGCAGCCGAAATTATGCCCGGCGATCAGGATCGGCGCGCCAGCATGCGCGTCGAATACATTGTCCGGGTTTTCGCGCAGCGCGGCAAAGGCGCCCTTGCCCAGACCGGCGCGGCTGATTGTTTTCAGGAAGCGGGCCGGAATGATGACATCGGTATCGATGTTGGCGGCGCCGAACGGGATGGCCTGGCCGGAAAGTGTGGTGAAGGGCTGCATGGAGTGGCCTCATGTCAGGAAGACGCAGGCGACCCCATGGCACAGCCCGGCGGTGGAATCCACCGCCGGGCCGCTTCAAATGAGGTTCGCTCAGGCTGCGACTGTTTTGCGGCTGCCGCGGCGGCGAAGGGCCGTGCCCACCACGCCAAGGCCGCCCAGCAGCATCGCCCAGCTTGCCGGTTCCGGAACAGCGCCGGAGTTCAGGCTGTATTCGACAACATAGCCGCCGCTGGGGAAGGTCGAGAAGATATCGTTCCAGTTGCCGGCGTTGGCCTTGAAATGGAGATAATCCTCGGCGCCAACATTGTTCGGCTCCCCGGCGTTCCAATTGGAGAAACCAACCGAGCCAGCGCCGAAAATGAAGAAGGTTTGCCCAGCTTCCGGGCCGGCAGCCCACTTCCAGGTGCCTTCAACATCTTCATCGGTGCCGGCGGCCCACACGAAGGTCGCGCTGCCGGTCAGCGTCTTGAGGAAATCATCCTCGGCCTGCGAGGTGATGGTGACGAGGTGAGCGGTGTAGCCGGTGATTGGCGTGGCAGCCGCAGCCGCGGCCAGTGCGCCCTGCCAAGACAGATCGGTGGCGACGAATTCATACAGGTGCCCGTTGCCGGCAAACTGGGTTACGGCCGCTGCCGGAACCGCTGTGAGGCTGAACGCGGCCGTTGCCAACGTGATCGAAACAGTGCGCACTTGGTTTATCCCCCTTAGAATCAAGTGCTTCATGGCATCATATGGTAAAAGTTAGGTTAACTATGTGAACGACTGCGCCAGCGCCGCAGCTGCGCTCTCGCCCCGCCGCCGCCATGCTGCTAGCGTCGTGCCATGACGCAGCAGCATCTCTATCTGGTCGACGGCTCCAGCTTCATCTTCCGCGCCTATCATCGGCTGCCGCCGCTGACAGACCCGCAGGGCATGCCGGTGGGCGCCGTCTATGGCTTCACAGCGATGCTGTGGAAGCTGATTGCCGACTTGAATAAGGCGGAGGCGCCGACTCATCTTGCCGTCGTGCTCGATGCCGGCAGCCACACCTTCCGCAACGACATGTATGATGGCTACAAGGCCAACCGCCCCCCGGCGCCGGAGGACCTGATCCCGCAGTTCCCGTTGATCCGCGATGCGGTGCGGGCCTTTTCGGTGCCCTGCTTCGAACAGGCTGGGGTGGAGGCGGACGACATCATCGCCAGTTACGCGGTGGCTGCCCGCGCCGCCGGCATGAATGTCACCATTGTCAGTTCCGACAAGGATCTGATGCAGTTGGTCGAACCCGGCATCAACATGCTCGACACGATGAAGAACCAGACCATCAACCGCGCTGAGGTGATCGAGAAATTTGGCGTACCGCCTGAACAGGTGGGCGAGGTGCTGGCGCTGATGGGCGACACGGCCGACAATATCCCTGGCGTGAAGGGTGTTGGCCCGAAAACCGCAGCGGAACTGATCAGTGAATATGGCAGCGTGGAAGGCGTGATTGCCAACATCGAGGCGATCAGGAAGCCCAAGCTGAAGGAGACGCTGGCGGCCTCGGTTGAAATGGCCCGGCTGTCGCGCGAACTGGTGCGCCTGAAGGATGACCTGCCGCTGCCAGCGCCACTGGACGAACTCACGTTGAAGGAACCGCCGCGCGAGCCCTTGGCGGCTTTCCTGAAAAAACACGGCTTCCGTGCCATGCTGGCCAAGCTGGGCAGCAGCGGCTCCAATGGTCCGGCGCCGAACACGCATCGCCCGTCGACCGCTGCCGCATTGGAGGACGAGATCGCCTTCACCCACGCCGATTACGAGACAGTGACGACCTTAGAGCGGCTGGACTGGTGGATTGCCGAGGCGACGCGGCTGGGTGCGGTGGCCGTGGATACCGAAACCACCGGCACCGATCAGATGCGCTGTGATCTGGTCGGCATCAGCCTGAGCGTTGCGCCAGGCAAGGCGTGCTACATCCCGGTAGCGCACGGCACTGGCGACGGCATGTTCGCCGAGCGGCCGCCGCAGCTGGGCCTGGCCGAGACCATTGCCCGTCTGAACCCGCTGTTTGCCGATCCGGCTGTGCTGAAGATCGGCCAGAATCTGAAATATGATCTGATCGTCTTGGCTCGCCAAGGCGTGCCGGTGCTCAGCCCCTATGATGACACCATGCTGCTGTCCTACGCGCTCGATGCCGGGCGCTGGAACCATGGCATGGACGATCTGTCCGCCCGCCATCTTGGTCACACGCCGATTGCCTACAAGGATGTCGCCAAAGGGTTGAAAAGCTTTGCCGAAGTCGATCTGCGCAAGGCGACCGACTATGCCGCCGAGGATGCCGATGTTACCTTCCGGCTGTGGCAAGGCTTTCGCCGCCGGCTGTGGAAGGAGCAGGTGACGGCCATCCATGAACAGGTCGATCGCCCGCTGCTGCCGGTGATCGCTCAGATGGAAATGGCCGGCATCAAGGTGGACCGGGCCGAACTCGCCCGTCTGTCCGCGCTGTATGAAGTTGAGATCAGCCGGCTGGAACTAGAGATCCACGAACTGGCCGGCGGGCCGTTCACGATCGGCAGCCCCAAGCAATTGGGCGAAATCCTTTTCGACAAGATGGGTTACAAGGGCGGCAAGAAAAGCAGCAAGACCGGCGCCTGGACCACCGATGCCAGCGAACTGGAGCGGCTGGCCGAGGAAGGCGCGCCGATCGCCCAGAAGGTGCTGGACTGGCGCCAGCATTCGAAGCTGAAATCGACCTACACTGACGCGCTGCAGCAGCAGATCAACCCGACCACCGACCGGGTGCACACCAACTTCCATCTCGCTGCCACATCAACAGGGCGGCTGAGTTCCAATGATCCCAATCTGCAGAATATCCCGATCCGCACCGAACTCGGCCGGCGCATCCGTCATGCCTTCGTGGCTGCGCCGGGCAATGTGATCATGGCGGCGGATTACAACCAGATCGAACTGCGGCTGGTCGCCCACATCGCCGACGTGCCGGAACTGAAGGAGGTTTATGCGGCGAACGAGGATGTGCACGCGCTCACCGCCAAGGAAGTCTTTGGCCATGTTGATCGCGACACGCGCGCCCGGGCCAAGACGATCAACTTCTCCATCATCTATGGCATTTCCGCTTTTGGCCTGGCGGCGCGGCTGGGCATCGATCGTAGCGAGGCGGCGCGCTATATTGAGCTTTATTTCAGCCGCTTCCCCGGCATCCGCAACTACATGGCTGAAACGATTGCGTTCGCGAAGGACCAGGGTTTTGTCACCACCCTGTTTGGCCGCAAGTGCCACGCACCGCTGATCCTCTCCAAGAACCAGGGTGAGCGCCAGTTTGCCGAGCGCGCCGTCGTTAACGCCCGCGTGCAGGGCACGGCCGCCGACATCATCAAGCGTGCCATGGTGCAGATGCCGGGTGCGCTGGCCGAGGCGGGGTTGCCGGGCACGAAGATGCTGCTGCAGGTGCATGATGAACTGGTGTTCGAAGTGCCGGAAGCCGAGGTGGACCCCGCCAAGTCGGTGATCCGCGCCGTCATGGCCAACGCCCACCGGCCGCTGGTGGACCTTTCGGTGCCGCTCGGCGTCGAGATCGGCCATGGCGCGTCGTGGGGGGATGCGCACTAGAGCAGGATCAACCCCTTCGCCCGCAACCACTCCAGCATGGCCGTGTTCACCGGCACCGGCGCTTCCTGCTGCACCCAGTGCGACACGTTCGGGAAGCGCACCAGCGTGAAATCCTTGACGTGTGGGCCATAGCCTTCGGTCAGCTTGATATCGAGCGCGGTGTCCTCCTCGCCCCACAGCATCAGGGTGGGCACGTCGATGGGTGGGCTCGTCTCTTCCAGGATCTTCAGATTGGCGCGGTAATAGTTGATCATCGCCGTCAGCGCGCCGGGGATCAGGGCGTTCTTGCGATATTCCTCCAGCACGTGCGGCGGGAAGGCGCCCTTGTCGATCGCCATGTTCAGGAAGGCCTTGGCAATGCCATCGGCGCGGTTCTGGCGGAGCAGAAATTCCGGCAGCCACGGAAGCTGGAAGAAGGCGACATACCAGCTTTTCAATTGCTGCGGCCGATGGTGGCTGATCAGGTCGCCAAACACGGTGGGGTGCGGCACGTTCATGACGATCAGGCCGTCCAGATCAACCGCCCGCCGCATCGCCACCACCCAGGCGATCACCGCGCCCCAATCATGCGCCACCAGCAATTTGCGGCGTGGTTTCAGCGCCTCGAACATGCCGACCACATCATCGACGAGATGATCGATGTGATAGGCGGCCTTGCCGACAGGCCGGCTGGACTGGCCATAACCGCGCAAATCCGGCGCCACCGCTCGCCAGCCCTGTGCGGCCAGGAACGGCAACTGAAACCGCCAGGAAAAGCGCGATTCGGGGAAGCCGTGCAGGCACAGGGCCACATCATCGCCTTCGCCGGCGACATCGCACGCAAAGTCCAGCCCGTTGGCCTTTAACATCATGCGTTATGGTTCAGCTTGAGGCCCGGCCGTGGCCAACGGCACTTGGCGAGCTTTCCGGTGGTGGACAGGCAGACCCAGGCATCCATCATGTCTGCCCCACCAAAGCAGATGTTGGTGGTGAGCAGATCGGGGAAGGGGAAATACTCCTGCGCACCCGTCACAGGATCGATGCTGGTGATGCCGGCGCTTTCGATCAGCGTCGCCTGTGCGATGTTGCCATTGGCCTCGATCGCCAGCGAATCGAGATAGGTCTTGTTGGCCCAGGTCGTCACGTACCGGCCGGGCACCGCCGGCAGCGGTTCGGGTGCCAGCACGCCGGGGGAGACGATGTCGAAGCCCAGCACCACCCGCCGGCTGGTGGAGGCGGCATAAACGGTCTTCCCATCCGGGCTGAGGCCCACTCCGTTCAAGTCTGGCCCGTGGATGAGGCGGGTGATCTTCGATCCATCGGGCAGGGCGTAGAACAGCCCCCCGGCATCGCTGTGGTGATCGAAATGCTTGCCCAGATCGGTGAAGTAGAAGCCACCATGGGCATCGAAGACGATATCGTTGGGGCCCGACAATTTGTGCCCGTCGCAGCTGTCATACAGGCGGGTCACGGCGCCGGTGGCGATGTCGATCCGCTCGATGCGGCCCGTGGTATAATCGCTGGCGGCATTGCCGGGCAGCAGAATGCCATCCTGTTCATACCATTCAAAGCCGCCGTTGTTGCACACATACAGCGCGCCATCCGGGCCGATCGCCATGCCGTTGGGGCCGCCGCCGGGCGTGGCCACCGTCTCCTTGCGGCCATCGGGGTGGATGCGCGTGATGTGGCCGGGGCGGATTTCCACCACCAGCACCGAACCATCGGCCATTGCCACCGGTCCTTCCGGAAAGCCGAGCCCTTCGGCGATGATCTCGTGTGGATAGAAACCGGTCATGTGCATCCTCCCCAAGGCAATACCGCCATGGTGGCGCGGCTGGCAGACAAGCGCAATCATCGCAAATGGAGAGGGCTTCAGCCTATCTTAACCCAAATCGGCCCATCGTCTGAGCAAGGGAGTGTGCTGCGATGGGGCAAGAAACGGTTATCGGTGAAGTGGTGGGGGTTACGGCCGGCCACCTGCGCCTGGCGGTCGATATCGCCGCCACCAGCAGCCTGAAGGACAATCCCGACGTGGTGATCGCGTCGGCGGGCATGCTGGGCAGCCTGATCAAGGTGGAATCGGGCGGGCGCTGGGTGGTTGCCACTCTGCGCGGCATCACCTGGCAAGACAATGTCGCCATCGCCGAGGTTGATCTGGTGGGCGAAGCCGGCATGACTGGTGATCGCAGCATTACTGGCTTCAGCCGCGGGGTGGGCACCTATCCGCGTGCCGGCAGCCTGGCCTATCCGATGACCAGTGCAGAATCGGCCCGCGTCTTTTCCGGTGAAGATCGCCCGCACATCCAGATCGGCGTTGTCTATCCAACCACCTGCGTGCGCGCCGCGATCTATTTCGATACGTTCCTTTCGAAGAATTTCGCCATCGTCGGCTCCACCGGCACCGGCAAATCCACCAGCACCGCGCTGATCCTGCATCGCATCATCGAAAAGGCCCCGGAAGGCCATGTCGTGATGATCGATCCGCACGGCGAATATGCCAAGGCGTTCGAGGATACCGGCATGGTGTTCAACGTCGACAATCTGGAACTGCCCTACTGGTTGCTCAACCTTGAAGAACATTGCGAGGTGCTGTTGACCAGCGAAGGCGCCGCCCGCGACATGGACCGCGATATCCTGGCGCGTTGCCTGCAGATGGCGCGGGCCAAATCGGTCTATGCGCAGGGGTTGGCCGCCGTCACCACCGATACGCCGATCCCCTATCTTCTCTCGGTTCTGGTAGACACGCTGCAATCGGAAATGGGCAAGATGGCCGAAAATCAGAATGCCACCAACTACATGCGGATCCGGGGCAAGCTGGACCAGGTGATGCGCGATCCGCGCCAGCAGTTCATGTTCGATCGCAAATTCGCCCACGACAGCATGGCCGATTTCATGGCGCGCATGTTGCGGTTGCCGGTGGATGGCCGGCCGATCTCCGTCATCGATCTCTCAGGCGTGCCGACCAGCATCGTTTCGGCGGTGGTATCGGTGCTCAGCCGCATTGTCTTCGATTTTGCCGTCTGGTCCCGCGGGGAGCGCAAGCGGCCGGTGGTGCTGATCTGCGAGGAAGCCCATCGCTACATCCCCAACCGCACTATTTCCCGCACCAGCCCGGTGCGCGACGTTCTGGAACGCATCGCCAAGGAAGGCCGCAAATATGGCGTGTCGCTGGGCCTTGTCACGCAGCGCCCGTCCGACCTGGCCGAAGGTGCACTGTCGCAGTGCGGCAC
>NZ_CAMCWT010000023.1:0-40235 GCF_945882885.1 Sandarakinorhabdus limnophila DSM 17366 | reverse complement strand
TGGGCGTAGATGGCCGAGTGAGCCAGTGCGAAATCGTGCAATCTAGTGGCTTCAAGCGGCTCGATGATGCGACCTGCTCCATCATCCAGCGTCGTTTCCGGTTCAACCCTGCCACGCTTAATGGTCAGCCGGTTCAAGAGCGGAAGACTCAGTCATTGAACTGGCGCTTGACGGCTCCTGTTGCCGTTCCTCCTACCCCGACAGGCACCATTGTATATGCGACACCGGCCGGGCGTGGGAATGTCTTCTCGGATGACGATTATCCATCCGCAAGCCGTCGAGCCGAGGAGGAAGGCGTAACCCGTGCTTCTTATGTGGTGGGCGTAGATGGCCGAGTGAGCCAGTGCGAAATCGTGCAATCTAGTGGCTTCAAGCGGCTCGATGATGCGACCTGCTCCATCATCCAGCGTCGTTTCCGGTTCAACCCTGCCACGCTTAATGGTCAGCCGGTTCAAGAGCGGAAGACCATGCCGGTCCGCTGGCGCATAACCGGCAACTATCGAACAGTCGACTACACCCCCATAGGGCCGTTCACCTGCAAAGTCACCCCGGCCCAGCTCCGCGCCTTGGCCGCTGCCAAGGGCGGTGAAGACGCCGCCAAGGTAATCCAGCTGGTCGCCACCGGCGAAAAGCTATGCGCCGATTTTAGCAAGCTTGAAGCCGGCAAGAAGTTTGCCCGGGCTGCTGAGTTGCTAGGTACCGATTTGGCCGCACTGTCGACCACCAGCAAAAAATAAAAACAGGAACGGCCAAGAACCGACCGCAGCGTCAATCCGCGAGATGCTCACACATGTGGGAATGTTCAGGGGTGCACGTCAAGGTCACTACCCATGACGTATCCGGCAGCCAGAACAACGATCCTGTTATGTCAAAAGCCTCCTCAACTAAGCACTCCCCGAACCGGCTTGCCAACGTAGAATCATGCCGCTGATTGAGTTTGGGCCCTAATCGTTCATGTTCCCAAGTGCGGGAATGTCGATGACGCCATTGCTGCTTAGACGGGCCAGCTCGTCGATGATATCGCGGGTAGTCATCTCCCGTGGTACAAGCGTGCGATCAATCTGCTGGGACATAACGACCATTGCTTTCTGATCAACCGACCGCCCGTAGCCGCGGTTCAAGATTTCAGATGCGGCTGTTATCCTTGCAGATGGAGGCGCTTCGCAGTCACGCATGATTGACGCCAGAACCGAGATTGCTTCCTCGCCGTGCTGCTGGGCCTGATCCCGGACGGCCATCACCACGCGCGGGCGACCTCCGGGATTGCCAGACTGTCCCTTCAGAAATTGTCCGCTCGTGTCTCGCATGAATCATCCTCAGATCAGGTCAAAGCAGGTGTTTAAGATATCCAGAAACAATCTATTGTAATCTTTATTGACGTATATTCGATAAATATTTCTTCGAAAATTAATAATTTTGTCTTCCAGTGATTTATATTGCCCTATGTTCCAAACTCAATCAGCCTTTTGGTTCGTCAACGAGATACTGATACAGTAGATCTTCGGCTGATATGGAGCCTCTGGGGACGTCACGGTCGTTGTTTTGGCTATCAGAAGAGTTATGAGCGGCGATTGCGCCCCATCTGCCGCAGAACCACCATTTCGCGTTCAGTATTCCCGCTGCGATACCGGAATGATTGCGCACAAGGCTAGGCCTGCCGAATAAGCAAGATGAGAACACGGGTGCTGCCGGGCTTAGCGCAGTTGACACTTACAAGAATTGGCGGGAACACTCCCCTTATCATTTGAACGGTGAGAACGATGTCAGTTATCCGGATACCCAAAAAGGCTCAGGATCGATTGGTGGCAGGCCTGAAGAGGTATCAGCCTATTGTCGCAAAGCTTCGAGAGCGCGACATATCCGAGGCCGACACCGTCACTGTCATCAAGGACATGCTCACGGAGATTTTCGGCTACGACAAGTATAATGAGCTGACCAGTGAGCAACAGATCCGCGGCACGTATTGTGACCTAGCGGTCAAGGTGGAGGGTAAGATTTACTATCTTGCCGAGGTGAAGTCGGCAGGCACCTTGCTTAACGAGAATCACCTGCGGCAGGCCGTCAACTACGGCGCCCACCAAGGGATTGAATGGGTCATCCTGACCAACGCGATTGAGTGGAAAATCTACCGGATCAAATTCGGTCAGCCTATCGATTGGCAGGAGGTTTTCGCGTTTGATCTGACCAAGCTGTCCAGCCGCTCGATGGATGATCTGGGCAAGATTTTTATGCTCTGCCGGGAGAACATCTCTTCGGACGCCTTGGCCGAGTATCATCGCCAAGCCCAGATTGTTAACCGCTACGTCATTGCGGAGTTGCTCCAGTCTGATGCTGTCGTTGCAGTGTTGCGGCGGGAAGTGCGCCGGCTCTTTGATACTGTGAAAGTGAGTGATGAGGAGCTTCGCATGATCCTGACCAATGACGTGCTTAAGCGCGACACCTTGGATGGAGACTTGCCCAAAGAGGCAAAGGCGATGGTCAAGAAGGCCGCTATAGCGCTTGCGAAGCGTCAGTCAAAAGCCGCAGCGGTGGAAGCGCTCTGATCGTTCTCGACGAGCTCGCAGGGGCTAGCTAGCATCAAAAATGACGCGAAGGGGTCATGCAACGGCAATGCTTCTAAGCATAAAGCGCGATCTGTGGAAGCTGAGGCCTTGATACGCGAACTTGCTGGATTGCTTTAGAAGGCAAGCGGAACGAGATCGGCCGCGAACCCACCCCAGTTTTAGGGATCATTTAGGGACGCACCAATCTTAATGGCTACAACTCATTGAAATTATGGTGCACCCGACAGGATTCGAACCTGTGGCCTCTGCCTTCGGAGGGCAGCGCTCTATCCAGCTGAGCTACGGGTGCGGACGCTGCGCTGTTAGCAGCGGTTGCCGGAGTGCGCCAGCCTGATTCAGCCCTTGGCCCCGGCCTTTGCCTTTGTCGGCCGGGGCGGCAGGCGTTCGAATTTGCCGAGACCGCAAGACGCGCCGATGATGCCGGGGTTGCCCTGCACAATCACGCGGATGATATCGACATTGCACAGCTGCGGGATACTGGTGCTGTAGCTGAAGGCCTGGTTGAAGCCGAGCGTGGGGCAGGCGCGCGGCAGCCGGTTGCGCCACACGCTGCCATCACGCAGCCGGAAATCGATGGCTTGTCCGTCCACCACGG
Source organism: Sandarakinorhabdus limnophila DSM 17366 (assembly GCF_945882885.1). Taxonomy (GTDB): domain Bacteria; phylum Pseudomonadota; class Alphaproteobacteria; order Sphingomonadales; family Sphingomonadaceae; genus Sandarakinorhabdus; species Sandarakinorhabdus limnophila_A. The sequence continues at coordinate 37,076 of NZ_CAMCWT010000023.1, read as the reverse complement.
TGTTGCTGCGGATCTGCATCAGCTGCAGGCAATTGCGCGTTTCCGGTGGGGCAGCGGGTGGTTCGATTTGCGCCAAGGCGGGGGCCGCAACCAGCAGCAACAACAGGATGAGTGCGCGCATCATTCGTCCTCCAACCGGGCAAGGCTGCGGCCAGCGTCCTGAACCGGCCCTGAACTTCACTTCACCAGCGCCTGTTTCGCCTTGAACTGGCACAGATGCGCCACCGGGCAATCGAGGCACTTGGGGCTGCGTGCCGTACAGACATAACGGCCATGCAGGATCAGCCAGTGATGGGCATGGCGCCGCCACGGCGCCTTAACCCGTTTCATGATCCCATTTTCCACCGCCAGCACCGTCTTGCCCGGCGCCAGGCCGATGCGATTGGCAAGGCGGAACACATGGGTGTCCACCGCGCAGGTCTCCTCGCCAAACAGCACGTTCACCACCACGTTCGCCGTCTTGCGGCCTACGCCGGGCAGGGTTTCCAGCAGGTCGCGGCTGGGCGGCACCTCCCCGCCATATTCGTCCACCAGCAGGCGCGACAGGGCGATGACGTTCTTGGCCTTGGCATTGAACAGCCCGATGGTGCGGATATGCTGTTTCAGGCCCTCCTCGCCCAGATCGAGCATCTGCTGCGGCGTGTGCACCGCTTCAAACAGGCGGCGCGTGGCCTTGTTCACCCCCACATCAGTGGCCTGGGCTGAAAGCACGACCGCGACCAGCAGCTGATAGCCATTGCCATACGCCAGTTCAGTCTCCGGCTCCGGGCGCTGGGCGGCCAGAATGCGAAAATACTCGTCGATCTCGGCCGCCGTCATCAGGCGTTGGTAGAGCTTGGTCATGATGTCGCCCTTCCGCTAAAGCGGGTGGCAGGGCAAGCCTGCAGCGAATAGGGAGTCCGGGTGCTGCTTGATCTCACCCTCACGCCGAATCGCTCCTTGCCGCGTGATCACGCGCGCATGCTGATCCTGGGGATTGGTGGGCTATTCCTGATCGGCTCGATCCGCTTCCTGATCCTCGGGCTGTGGCCGGTGATTCCGTTCATGATCGCCGATGTCGCCCTGCTGGCCTGGGCGTTCAGGAACAATTACCGATCAGGCGGCGCACGTGAGCGGCTGGTGCTGGCCGACGATGCCCTCACCCTCACCCGGATCGATCCCTGGGGCAAGGCAGTGGAAGAAGTGCTGGAGCCGTTCTTTACCAGGGTCGATATCGAGGAAACCCCGCTGGGCGATGCGCTGCTGTTCCTCAGCGCGCGCGGGCGCCGGTTGCGGGTGGGGCAGTTCCTATCAGCGCCGGAGCGCCGCGAAGTCGGCGCGCTGATCCGCGAGGCGCTGGCACGTTACCGCAATCAGATACCGAGCACGTCGGCCATCACGTAGCGCCCGGGCTTGCGGCCGGCCAGCCACTGCGCCCCCCGCAGGGCCCCGCGCGCGAAGATGCTGCGGTTTTCGGCGCGGTGCCACAATTCGATGCGCTCGCCTTCGCTGGCAAGCAGCACCATATGATCGCCAGCTGCGCTGCCACCACGCAGCGATGCAAAGCCGATGTGGCCTTCCACGCGCGCGCCGGTGATGCCATCGCGGCCCCGATCGCTGTGACTGGCCAGATCAACGCCGCGCCCATGGGCCGCCGCCTCCCCCAGCGCCAGCGCGGTGCCCGACGGCGCATCCACCTTCAGCCGGTGGTGCAGCTCGGCGATCTCGATATCCCAATCCGGCCCCAGCGCCAGCGCCGCCTGTTCGACCAGGCGCGCCAGCAGCGTGACGCCCAGACTGGTGTTGGCGGCCTGCAGCACGGCAATGTAGCGCGCGGCGGCATCGATGGCGGCATGATGCTCGGCTTCCAGCCCGGTGGTGCCGATCAGCAGCGCACACCGGCCCTCCTGCGCTGCCTCGAGGCTCACCGCCAGCGCCGCCGGCACCGAAAAATCGATCAGCACGTCGCATTTATGGGCGATGGCGCCGATATTGGAACAGATGGTGAGGGTTTCGGGATGCCCCGGCCCCGCTGCGCGCCCGCAACTGGCATGGCCGGCCCGTTCCACCGCCCCGGCCAGCGTGAGGCCCGGCCAATCCGACAGCGCACCAATGATGACCTGCCCCATGCGGCCGCCAGCCCCAAGCACACCAATGCGGATCGGTTTATTTGTCATGCGTCGGTTGTGACGGCTTGCGCGCGCCAGTGCAACCGCCTCACTCGTCGTCCCCCTCGCCCTCGCGTTCCCCTTCGGCGCTGCGGTGACAGCGGGCGCAGTTGTCGATATTGCCGCGCACGCCTTCTTCGCGATGCTCGGCCAGCACGCGGGCGGGCTGATGCTCGTGGCAGCCATAGCAGGTATAGCGCCGCGTATTGCCGCCCACGTGGCAGGTGGCGCACTGGCCGCGCACCGCGGGTTTCAGCAGATCGTGATGGAAGCGCACCGGGCTGTGGCCGGTGCGCGCCGGGCCGGCATGATCGGTGTGGTAGGCCAGGCAATCAGGGGTGATGAGCTGCTGGTGGAATGCTGCCTTGCCGCCGGCCAGCCGCTTGCCCCTGGTAGTGAACAGGCCGATGCGTGCCGGCGCGTGGGAGGTGATACAGCGTTCTGCCGCCGCGCCCTTGAACGGCAGGTGGCAGGCAAAGCAATCATCGGCGATGGCGGCATGGGCGGGCTTCACCGGGCCGGGCGCCAGCATCGGTTCCGGCCGAAAGATCGCCAGCAGCAGGACGCCGAACAGCACGACCAGGATGAACAGGGTTCCCGGCTTCGGCATCACTGCCAATCCCAGAACAGTGCGGTCGCCACCAGATGCGCCGTCGCCAGCTCGGCAAAGGCCAGCGTGATCGGTACAGGCACGACCCGCCCTCACCTGATCAAAATAGTGCAGCACCGCATCGACCAGCAATGCCGCCAGCGCCAGCAACGACAACGCAAAGGGCAGAACTTCACGACTGATCAAGCTGGCGGCGCGCGGCATGCCCGTTCCCTTCGCAGCAGCATTGGGCTCCGGATGCGGCACCGGCATTGATGTGAATCAACGCACGCGCATCAACAGGGTTGCGCCCTGCTTGCCACGCCGCGCCCGCCGGCCTTATCGTGGCTGCGATGCACTTTCGCCTTGCCCTGCCTGCCGACGCCCCGGCCATCGCCGCCCTGCATGCGGCAAGCTGGGCCATCGCCTATGACCATATCCTGCGCGCCGACTGGCTGGCGCAGGACCTGGCCGCCGACAGGTTGACCGTGTGGACAGAGCGCTTTGCCGCGCCCGATCCCGCCATGCGGGTGCTGCTGGCCGAGGATCACAATGGCCTGGCCGGCTTTGTCTGCATCTTCCTCGCTGCCGATCCGCACTGGGGCAGCCATGTCGACAATCTGCACGTCCGCCCCGTCCTCAATGGGCTGGGGCTGGGCCGGCGCCTCCTCGGTGCGGCGGCGCGGTTGGCGCTGAACGAGGCGCCCGGCGCCGGGCTTGATCTCCACGTCTTTGCCGCCAACACCGCCGCGCGCGGCTTTTATGCCCGCATGGGAGGCCAGGAAGGCCCGCTCGAAAAGGAAATCGCCCCCGATGGCAGCCGGCAGGCCTATTGCCGGGTCTGGTGGCCCGATCCCACTCTGCTGCTGGAGCCTGCATGAGCCGCCACCCCGCCGTCGTTATCCTCACCGGCGCCGGCATTTCGGCCGTATCCGGCGTGCCCACCTTCCGCGCCGCCGATGGCCTGTGGGAAGGCCACCGCGTAGAGGACGTCGCCACCCCACAAGCCTTCCGCCGCAACCCTGCCCTGGTGCAGCAATTCTACGACCAACGCCGCGCCTTCCTCGGCCAGGTGGTGCCCAATGCCGCCCACATGGCGCTGGCGCGGCTGGAGGCGGAATGGCCCGGCAACTTCCTGCTCGTCACCCAGAATGTCGATGATCTGCACGATCGCGCCGGCCACAATCACCTGCTGCACATGCACGGCAAGCTGAACTCCGCCCTCTGCACCCGCTGCGGCGCCGCCCGGCCATGGAGCGGGCCGTTGCTGGGCAACCCCGCCTGCCCGGCCTGCCAACAGCCCGGGTCCTTGCGCCCCGATATCGTCTGGTTCGGCGAAATGCCCTACCACATGGACGACATCAGCGCGGCCATCGCGGCGTGCGAGCTGTTCGTCTCCATCGGCACCTCCGGCGCGGTCTATCACGCCGCCGGCTTCGTACAATGGGCCCGCGACGCCGGCGTGCGCACGCTGGAACTCAATCTGAAACCCTCTGCCGGCACACCGATGTTCGACGAGGCGCGCCACGGCCCGGCCGGTGTGCTGGTACCTGCGTGAGTGGAGGAGATGCTGGCGGCTCGCTGAAGGCAAGAAAAGGGCCTCCGGCGGGCAGCGGCTGAGCCGCTGCCCCACTTTCGTTTGCATGCGTTTGCGCGCCGACAGAGCCGCGCCAAACAAACGGGGGCAGGGATTGCGTCCCTGCCCACCGGAAGCCCCTGACTTCAGCCTTCGTCCAGCGCACGAATATCTGGCTGCATCAGCTGGATGAACAGCAACGCCGTCAGATAGGCGCCGGCGGCGATGGCGAACATGGGCCAGTAGCCGACGCCGTTGGTGAGGCACCAGCCGGTCAGTTCGATGATGCCCGTGCCGGTGAGGTTGCCGGCGACGCCGCCCAGCGCCATCACGCCGGCGACGCGCGAGGTGGGCACGGTATCGGCGGCGAGGCCGAAGATGTTGGTGGAGAAGCCCTGGTGGGCGAACAGCGCCAGGCCGATGATGAGGGCGGCTGCGATGGGGCCGGGGGCTTGCAGGGCGAGCGGGATCGGCAGGATCAGGATGGCGTAGAAGACCATGCTGGTCTTGCGCGCCTTGTTCACGCTCATGCCGCGTTTGAGCAGTGCCGGGAACAGGAACCCGCAGCTGAACGCGCCGAGGGCGGCCATGGTGAAGATGATGGCGTTGGGCACGCCGACGTCGCCCTGGCCCAGCCCGAAGGTTTTCACCAGAAAGTCGGTCGACCAGAACAGCACGAACCACCAGACGCAATCGGTGAGCGCTTTCGCGCCGACGATCGTCCAGGTGCGGTGGTCTTTCAGCAGCTCGCCCCAATTGCCTTCAAGCGCGGCGTTCTTGGCGACGTTCACCGGTAGCAGCGGGCGGGTGCCAAAGATCCAGAAGCCGAGCCAGACAAAGCCGAGCGCCCCGGTGACGACAAACGCCGATTGCCAGCCAAAGGCCAGCGCCAGCGGCGGGATCAGCAGCGGTGTGAGGATGGCGCCGATGTTGGGGGCGGTGTTGACCAGACCCAAACCAAGACTGCGCTGGGTGAGCGGCAGATAGGAGGCAGCGGCCTTCACGGCGGCGGGCGTGTTGACGCTTTCGGCCACCGCCAGCACGGAGCGGGCGACGACGAACTGGCTCACGGTGGCGGCGGCGGCGTGGGCCATGCCGGCGGCGCTCCAGATCGCGACGGCCACGCCATAGGCCCAGCGCACGCCGAACTTGTCCACGAACCAGCCCACCGCCAGCAGCGCGAATGCGGCGGAGAGTTGGAACACGCTGCCGAGGTGGGCGAATTCCTGATCGGTCCAGCCGAATTCGGCTTCCAGCGTGGGTTTGAGCAGCGCCAGCACCTGCCGATCGACATAGTTCAGCGCCGTGCCGGCAAACAGCAATGTGATCAGCAGCCAGCGGGCGCGGGCTTCAGCCTGTTCAGTGGTTGCCAACGCGCCTCTCCCCAACAGGCAGCCGGATCAGAAGTCCAGCTTGTCATAATGCTGCGGCGGCGGCAGCCCTTCCAGCCGTTCGGCCAGCAACGGGCGGAACGTCGGCCGCGACTTGATCGCCGAATACCAGGTTTTCGCCGGTTCATGCCCGTCCCATTCCAGGCCGGCCAGATAATCCGCCACCGAAAGATGCGCAGCCGCCGCGATATCGGCCAGGCCGAACTGGCCACCGCCCAACCAGGCGCGGCGTTCCAGCAGGAAATCGACGTAATCCAGATGCATGTCCGCCATGCGGCTGGCGGCGCGGATGATGCCGCCATCGGGCGTGCCGCGCACCACGGCGCGCTTGTACATGCGTTCGCCCAGCAGCGGCGCGTTCACTTCGGCATAGAATTTCTGATCGAACCAGGCGCTCAGCCGCCGGGTTTCTGCACGGTCTTCCGCGGTGCTGCCAAGGAGCGGCGTGCGTTCCAGCGTTTCCTCGATATGTTCAAGGATGGCGGTCGAATCAGATAGCACGAGCGCATCGCGCTGGAGCACCGGCGTCTGCCCGGCGGGATTGAGCGCGGTGAAGCCGGGCCGTTTTTCCCACGGCCGTTCCTGCACCAGTTCGTGCGTCACACCCTTCACCTCCAGCGCGAAACGCACCTTGCGGCTGAACGGACAGAGCGTGAAATGATAGAGACGCCACATTGTGCGCATTGTCATAATCATCTTTGCCGTCTTGGGAAGGCCGCAGCCGCCCAACAGGCTTGTTGCAAATCGTTCGCAACAACGCTAGCCCAGCAAGCATGAACCGGCGTCTCGCCCTGTTGGCCCTGTGGGCGGTGCTGATGGCGCCGCTGGCCGGGCTGTGGTGGCAGGCGACCAGCCCGGATGCCGATCTGGATGCACTGGTGGCCGATACCGGCAATTGGGCGATGGCCTGGCTGGCGCTTGCGGTGGTGATGACGCCGCTGGCCAAACTGTGGCGACCGCTGGCGCGGCAATTGTGGCTGCGCCGCGCGGTGGGGCTGGCAGCCTTCGCGGCCAGTGGCGTGCATCTGTGGCTCTATGTGCTGGCCATGCGCGGCTTTGCCGAACCGGGCGGTGAATGGGCGCTGATTATGGATGAGGCTTTCACCCCCGGCGTCCTCACCGGCTGGATTGCGCTCGCCCTTATGCTGCCGCCGGCGCTGGCCAGCAGTGATACCGCGATGCGCCTGCTGCGCCGGTCGTGGAAGCCGGTGCAGCGCTTGGCTCTCCCGGCCGCGGCGGTGGCCCTGGCCCACATGGCCGTGGTGCATGATGCGTTCAGCCTGGCCATGGCAGTCGCCGGTATCGTCGCCAGCCTGCAGCTGGTTCGATTTTTCCCTGCAACCCGAAAGGTATGAAGATGCGCGTAATGATGATGGCGGCTCTGGCCGCAACGATGATGGCCGGCCCGGCGCTGGCCACCGGCAAAATCAAGTGCAACGTGGCGGCGGCCGACATGAAGCCGATCGAGGGGCTGAAGGCCGAACTCACCAAGCAGGGCTGGACTGTGGCCAAGGCCAAGGTCGATGGCGGCTGCTATGAAGTCTATGGCGTGATGCCGGAAACCGGCCGCGTCGAAGCCTATTTCGATCCGGCGACGTTCGAGAAGCTGTACGTCGAGCAGCGCGGCAAGGTGCTATTCAAGAAGGGCTAAGCCTTGGCGGGCCGGGGCTTTGCCTTGCTTTGGGGCTTCGCCTTGGCCGGCTTGGCCGCCTTTGCCTTCAGCGCCGCCACTTCGGCCTCCAGCTCGTTGATGCGCAGCGCCTGGCGGACGACAATGTCCTGCAAGGCGCTGGTATCCGGGGTCACCGGCGGCGGTTCTGCTGCCTTGGGGGTTTCCGGCGGGGTCGGCGCCTTGGCCGGTTCCGGCGTCACGATCTCGGCGTCCACCACCGTGTCGCGGTCGCGGAAAATGCCGCTCTCGCGCACCTTGCGGATCAGCGGGGCTGCCGCCACCGCCATCTGCATCAGGCTTTCGATCAGCGGATCATTGCTCTTGGCCATCATCGGGTCCTTCAACTGTTATAGTGTAATATAGCAGCGAAGGACCCGGTTTCAAGATTGCGCCCTATTCTGCCGCAATGCTGGCCGGGCTGTCGTTCAACGGGTGCGCAAGCCGGCTGATCATTTCCTTCGGGCACACCTGCCAGATCGCTTCCCGTGTGCGGTCCCACTCCGCCAGCAGGCCGGCCGCCCATTTGGAACCGGTCTCGGCGGCGTGTTCCTCGATCAGGGCCATCACAACGCCTTCCCAGTGCGCCGATTCCAGCCGCTGCACGATCACGCTCTCACGGTTCACCCGCCGCTCAAACTGGCCGTCGCGGTCCAGCACAAAGGCCATCCCGCCCGACATGCCGGCAGCGAAATTGTCACCCGTTGGCCCCAGGATCACGGCGGTGCCGCCGGTCATATACTCGCAGCCGTTGGCGCCGCAGCCCTCCACCACCACCGTCGCGCCGCTGTTGCGCACGGCAAAACGCTCGCCCGCGCGCCCTGCCGCGAACAATTTGCCCGCCGTGGCGCCATAGAGCACGGTGTTGCCAATGATGGCATTGTCTTGACTGGCCAGCGGGCTGGACGGGAAGGGCCGTACCACGATGGTGGCGCCGGAAAGCCCCTTGCCTACATAGTCATTGGCCTCGCCAAACACTTCCAGCTTCACTCCCTGCACGGCAAAAGCGCCCAGGGATTGCCCGGCCGAACCGCGCAGCCGGACGTGGACATGACCGGGGCTGAGCGCCGTCATGCCGAAGCGGCGGGTGATCTCGCCCGAAAGCCGCGTGCCCACGGCACGGTGCGTGTTGCGCACCGTGTAAGCCAGCTGCATCTTCTCACCGCCTTCGAACAGATGGCCGGCATCGCGGATCATTTCGGCATCCAGGCTGTCAGGCACCGGGTTGCGGCCGTTGCCCAAGCCCCAACGCCGCATGTGATCGGGCGCATCGACCTTGGCCAGAACCGGGTTCAGGTCGAGATCATCCAGATGCTCGGCACCGCGGCTGACCTGACGCAGCAATTCGGTGCGGCCGATGACTTCATCAAGGCTGCGGAAGCCCAGCCGCGCGAGAATCTCGCGCACTTCTTCGGCGATGAAGCTCATCAGGTTGATGACCTTTTCCGGGCTGCCGTCGAACTTGCCGCGCAGAGCTTCGTCCTGCGTGCAAACGCCCACCGGGCAGGTATTCGAATGGCACTGGCGCACCATGATACAGCCCATGGCGACCAGGCTCATCGTGCCAATGCCATATTCTTCCGCACCCAGAATGGCGGCGATCACCACGTCACGGCCGGTCTTCAGGCCGCCATCGGCGCGCAGCTTAACCCGGTGGCGCAAGCCATTCAGCGTAAGCACCTGGTTGACCTCTGACAGGCCCATTTCCCACGGCGTGCCAGCATATTTGATGCTGGTCTGCGGGGACGCGCCGGTGCCGCCGACATTGCCGGAAATCAATATGGCATCGGCGTGCGCCTTGGCCACGCCGGCCGCCACCGTGCCGATGCCAGCGCTCGACACCAGCTTCACGCAGACGCGGGCACGGGTGTTGATCTGCTTCAGATCGTAAATCAGCTGTGCCAGATCCTCGATCGAATAGATATCGTGGTGCGGCGGCGGCGAGATAAGTGTCACGCCCGGCGTCGAGTGGCGCAGCTTGGCGATGAGTTCCGTCACCTTGAAGCCGGGCAGCTGCCCGCCCTCGCCGGGCTTGGCGCCCTGCGAAACCTTGATCTCGATTTCCTCGCAGGCGTTCAGATATTCCGCCGTCACGCCGAACCGGCCAGACGCCACCTGCTTAATCACGCTGTTGCCGTTGTCGCCGTTGGCATAGGGCTTGAACCGGATCGGGTCCTCGCCGCCTTCGCCCGAAACCGCCTTGGCACCAATCCGGTTCATCGCGATCGCCAGCGTCTCGTGCGCTTCCGGAGACAGCGCGCCCAGGCTCATGCCCGGCGTCACGAAGCGCTTGCGGATTTCGGTGACGGATTCCACCGATTCAATCGGCACGGCTTTCGTTCCGGGCACGAAATCCATCAGGTCGCGCAGTGAAATCGGCGGCAGCGCCTGCACGCCGCGGCTGAACTTTTGATAGTCGCTGTAGCTGTCGCGGCTCACCGCCGTTTGCAGCAGGTGGATCAGCTGGGCATTCCAGGCATGGGCCTCGCCATTGGCACGCCAGCGATACAGGCCGCCGACCGGCAGCGCGATCACATCCTCGTCCCAGGCCTTTTCGTGGCGCATCTGGGCGTTGACGAACAACGATTCAAAGCCCTCGCCCGAAATCTTGGCCGGCATTCCGGGGAAGAAATCATTGACCAGCGCGCGGCTCAGCCCAACCGCTTCGAAGTTGTAGCCGCCGCGATAGGAGGAGATCACCGCGATCCCCATCTTGGCCATGATCTTGAGCAAGCCGTCGTCCACCGCCTTCTTGTAACGGGCAATGCACTCGTCCAGCGTCTGGCTGCCGAACAGGCCGCGCGTATGGCGATCGGCGATGGCTTCCTGCGCCAGATAGGCGTTGACGGTGGTCGCCCCCACGCCAACCAGCACCGCGAAATAATGTGTGTCGAGCGCTTCGGCGGCGCGCACGTTGATGCTGGCGTAAGCGCGCAAGCCCTTGCGCACCAGGTGCGTGTGCACGCCGGCCGTGGCCAGGATCATGGCGATGCCTGCCCGCGTGGCCGATTGATGCTCATCGGTGAGGAACAACTGCGTCTTGCCCTGGCGCACCGCGGTTTCGGCTTCGGCGCGCACGCGGGCGATGGCGGCCCTCAGGCCAGCCGGGCCGCCGGCGATCTCGAACGTGCAGTCGATCTCGGCCACCTGACGGCCGAAATGGCCCTTCAGCAGATGCCAGTCGCGGTTGGACAGCACGGGGCTGTCCATCACCATCACGCCGGCCTGGGTGGCTTCGTCGTCCAGGATGTTGGTCAGGTTCGAAAAACGCGTCTTCAGGCTCATCACGCCGGTTTCGCGCAAGCTGTCGATCGGCGGGTTGGTGACCTGACTGAAATTCTGCCGGAAGAAGTGCGACAGGTTGCGGGCGTTCTCGGAAATTACCGCCAGCGGCGCATCATCGCCCATGGAGCCCACGGCTTCCTTGGCATCCTCCACCATCGGCGCGAGGATCAGCTCCATGTCTTCCAGTGTCTGGCCAGCGGCGACCTGGCGCCGGCGCAGATTGTCCCGATCATAGGCCGCAGCCTGTTCCGGCTTGGCGCGTCCCGGCAGATCCTCGAAATTGGTGAAGCCGGCGACCAGCGAGGCATAATCCTGCGCACCGGCCACCTTCGCCTTTATCTCTGCATCACTGTAGAATTTCGACGGCGCGGCATCCAGATCGACCGCGATCATCTCGCCGGGGCCGAGCGCGCCTTTCTTCACGACGTCACCTTCCGGCACGACCACCATCCCGGCTTCCGAACCGGTGATCAGCAGGCCATCACGCGTGAGGCAATAACGCATCGGCCGCAGCGCGTTGCGATCAAGGCCGGCGACCACCCAGCGGCCATCGGTCATGGCCAGCGCCGCCGGCCCGTCCCACGGCTCCATCAGCGACGCGAAAAACGCATACATGGCGCGCGTCGCCGGATCGAGGCTGGCATCACGCTGCCAGGCCTGCGGAATCAGCATCAACTTGGCGGTCGGCGCATCGCGACCCGACCGCACAAAGGCTTCGAACACCGCATCAAGCGCCGCCGTATCCGACGCGCCGGCCGGGATCAGCGGCTTGATGTCTTCCGAATGTTCGCCAAACGCGGCGGCCGCCATCTTGATCTCGTGGCTCTTCATCCAGTTGCTGTTGCCGCGGATCGTGTTGATTTCGCCATTGTGCGCCAAGGTGCGGAACGGCTGCGCCAGCCACCATTGCGGGAAGGTGTTGGTGGAATAGCGCTGGTGATAGATGGCAAAGCGCGAAACGAAGCGCTCGTCGTTGAGGTCAGGATAGAAAACGCTCAGCGATTCCGCCAGGAACAGCCCCTTGTAGATCAGCGTACGGCATGACAGCGAGCAGAAGTAGAAGCCCTGGATCTGGGCTTCGATCACCTTCTTCTCGATGCGGCGACGGATGAGATAGAGGTCCTTCTCGAACCGCTCCTTGGCATCCTCACCGTCGGGTTTCGGCCCGGCGATCATGATCTGCTCGATCTCGGGGCGGCTCAGCATGGCCTTGTCGCCGATGCAACTGATATCCACCGGCACCTGGCGCCAGCCATAGACCTTGTAACCGAAACCGATGATTTCGGATTCAACGATGGTGCGGCAGGCTTCCTGCGCATTGAGATCGGTGCGCGGCAGGAACACCTGGCCCACAGCCAGCAGACCGGCGACTGGCTTCTGGCCGTTCCGTTCGACATGTTCGTGGAAGAAATCCACCGGGATCTCGACCAATATGCCCGCACCATCGCCCGTCATGCCGTCGGCATCGACCGCGCCGCGGTGCCACACCGCCTTCAGCGCATCGATGGCAGCGGTCACCACCCGGCGCTGCGGCTTGCCATCCGTGGCCGCCACCAGCCCCACGCCGCAGGCATCGCCTTCGAAATCGGGGCGATACATGCCGACGTCAGCAATGCGGGCGCGTTCCTCAGGCGAAACGACGAAGGGTGCGGGCGTCTGGGTCATGGCTTCTTTGCCTGTTGTGCGTTGCTGCTCAGCGGGGCCAGCGCCGCGCCCAGCCGTTTGGCATTGGCCTGCATGGCCGCATCGATCTTCGCCCCGATCAACTGGCCGGTGGCCTGACCGATGGCAGCGGCCACCGCCGGCTCCTTGCGCATCAGCGCCTGACCTGCGGGCGTGCGGTAAAAGGCCAGGATGGCGTCAAGTTCTGCCTTGGTGAACTGGCGGGCATAGGCCTGGGTGGCGGCGGTCACCACGCTGTTCAGATTCTGGTTCACCACGCCCTGCGCGATCTGGGCCTGAATGGCGCCGGCCTTGGCCAGCACCGGATCAAATTTCGCCTTGTTGGCCTGATAGGCGGGGATGAAACCCGGCTGCTGAGCCAGCATGGCACGGATCACCGCGCCCGATTTCATCTGGGCGATGCTGCCCGCCATCTGCGTCTGCAACTTGGCCTTGATGTTCAGCTGCGCCACGATCGCCGCCGCCGATTGCAGGGTGGCCGGGTCCAGCGGGCGCGCCGCGGCCGGCTTGGTCTGGGCCTGCGCTGCGCCAGCAACGGCAAGAGCGGCAAAAGCGACGATCAGTGTCTTCATTTGGGCAATTCCTTGGAGTTGGTCAGGCTGCGGCTGCGGCTGCAGTCACGCGGGCGCGCAGATATTGGTGCATCTGCGCCGCCACGTCACGCCCGTCGCGCACCGCCCACACCACCAGGCTGGCGCCGCGCACGATGTCGCCGGCGGCGAACACGCCGTTCAGGCCGGTCATCATCGTCTTGTGATCAATCCGCACCGTGCCCCAGCGCGTCACCGGCAATTGCGGCGCGCCAAACAGGGTTGGCAGGTCTTCAGCATCAAAGCCCAGCGCCTTGATCACCAGATCAGCCTGAAGCGTGAAGCGATTATCGGCATCCGGTTCCGGGCTGCGGCGGCCATCGGGGCCTGGCTGGCCAAGCCGCATGCCCTGCGCCACCACACCGGCGGGCGTGATTTCAGCGGGTGCTGCCAGCCAAACGAACTCCACGCCCTCTTCTTCGGCATTGGCGACCTCGCGCGCCGAACCCGGCATGTTGGCGCGATCGCGGCGATAAAGGCACTTCACGCTGGCGGCGCCCTGCCGGATGGCGGTGCGCACGCAATCCATCGCGGTATCGCCGCCGCCGATCACCACGACATGCTTTCCCGTTGCATCAAAGGTGGCGGCATCCGGAAGCGCATCGCCAAAGCCGGTCTTGTTGGCGGCGATCAGATAATCCAGCGCCTCCATCGTGGTCGGGCCATCGGCCCCCGGCACTTCGACCTGACGGGCCTTGTAGACCCCCGTTGCGATCAGCACTGCAGCGTGCTTCGCACGCAGATCGGCCAGGCTGGCATCGCGCCCCACGGCGAAATCCTGGTGGAAATGCACGCCGCCTTCCCGCAGCCGCTCGACCCGGCGCATCACCACCGGCTTTTCCAACTTGAAGCCGGGAATCCCGTAGGTGAGCAGGCCGCCGGCGCGATCGTGCCGGTCAAAGACATGCACGTCATAGCCCTTCACCCGCAGCGCTTCGGCAGCGGTGAGGCCGGCCGGACCGGCGCCGATGATGGCCACGCTCTGGCCACTGCGATCAGCGACGGGCTGCAGCGGCTTCACCCAGCCCTGTTCCCAGGCGTTATCGGTCAGGAACTTCTCGACCGAACCAATGGTGACGCTGCCAAACCCAGGCTCGATCACGCAATTGCCTTCGCACAACCGGTCCTGCGGGCAGATGCGGCCACAGATTTCCGGCATGGCGTTGGTGGCGGCCGATACTTCGTAGGCTTCCTGCAATCGGCCTTCCGCCGTCAGTTTCAGCCAATCGGGGATGTTGTTCTGCAGCGGGCAATGCACCTGGCAGAAGGGCACGCCGCACTGGCTGCAGCGCCCGGCCTGCTCCTCGGCCTTGGCGAGGATATAGGGGCGGCTGATCTCCAGGAAATCATGGGCGCGCTCATCGGCCGACCGCTTGGCCGGGTAAGCCTGGGTCCGCTCGACGAACTTCAGCAATTTTGTTGCGGCCATGGGCGCTCATCCTTTCGTTCGGATGGGCGAAACCACGAGCACCAGCGCTTGTCACGTGAAAATGGCAAATAAGGCAGCAAGTCGGCCCTAAATCCGGCCAGGGTGTGCGATTCAGGCGATTTTTCCGCCGTTTTATGGCCGTTTCGGCCTTATCTCATCGCCAGCCACACCAGCGCGGCGCTGCCGGCGATGATTCGGTACCAAGCGAACGGGGCGAATCCAAAGCGACTGACCAGCGCGACAAAGCCCTTCACCACGGCCAGTGCCACCACGAAACTGACGGCAAAGCCGATGCCGATGGCCGACAGGTTGGACGCATCAAGGCTGTCGCGGTTCTTCCACAGCATCAGCACGGTGGCGCCCGAAATCGTCGGCACAGCGAGGAAAAAGCTGAACTCGGCGGCGGTCTTGCGGTCCACCCCCAGCATCAGCGCCGCCATGATGGTGGCGCCCGAACGCGACACGCCGGGGATCATGGCAACGCACTGCCCCAGCCCGATCAGGATGGAGTTGCGCGTGGTCAGCGCTTCCACGCCGAACACCTTGGCTTCGCCCATGCGCTTTTCGATCCACAGGATCGCAAAGCCCCCAACGATCAGCGAGACGGCCACGGTTGTGGGGCTTTCCAGCATGGCTTCCACGGCCTTGATGAACAGCACGCCCATGATCGCGGCCGGCAGGAAGCCCAGGAACACGTTGCGCAGGAAGGCAAACGCCGTCGGCTCGCGCACCAGCAGGCCCTTGGCGACGCCCATGAAGCGCCCCCAATAGGCGACCAGCATCGCCAGGATCGCGCCGGACTGGATGGCGATATCGAAGGTCGCCCCCGCCTCCCCCGAAAAGCCGAGCAGTTCGCCCGCCAGGATCAGATGCCCGGTGGAGGACACCGGCAGATATTCCGTCAGCCCCTCGACAATGCCGAGCAGGATGATGGTAAGCAGATCAGGCTGGTTCACGCTGCTGCTTTCGCAAAGCGGCCACCGCGGCGGAAGCGCTGCATCATCTCCGGGATGAACCCGGCCAGCGGTGTCGGCGCGATGCCCAGATCCTTCAGGCCCGGCATGCCAGGGGCGCAGATATTGCCCTTCTTCAGCATCGCCAACTGATCGCTGTTCATCGGCATGAACGGCAGGATGTCGCCCAGCTTCGCCAGCCGGCCCGACGTGAAATCCGACAGCGGCACCACCGGCCGATCAAGCCCGGTGAGATCGGAGATCATCTGCAGGATGGCGGTGAAGCTCAGCACATCCGGCCCGCCCAGTTCAAAGGTGCGCCCGCGTGCATCGCCCGATTGCAGCGCCGCCAGCACCGCATCGGCCACATCGCGCACATAGACCGGCTGGAACAGGCTGTCCCCGCTGATCGCCGGCAGGAATGGCGCGATGCGCGCCATGCCGGCAAAGCGGTTGAAGAACTGATCTTCCGGCCCGGCGACCAGGCTGGGCCGCAGAAGGCAAGCAAACGGCAGCGCGCTGAGCACCTGTTGCTCGCCCTCGCCCTTGCTGCGGGCATAGGCGATTGCGCTGGTGGCATCGGCACCGATGGCGGACATTTGCACATAGGCCTTTACGCCCGCCGCCGCCGCGGCCCGCGCCGCTCGCCCGGCGCCTTCGGCCTGCAGAGCGGCAAAGCGCTGGTCCCTGCTTTCGGCAAGGATGCCAACGAGGTTCACGCCCGCCGATGCGCCGGCAAAGGCGGCGGCCATATCGGCATCGGAACGGATATTGCCGGTCACCACCTGGATCTGGCCAAGATCACCGAGCGGCTTCAGGTACAGCGCGCTGTCGGCATGGCGGGAGACAACTCGCACCCGGTATCCGGCCCTGGCCAGCGCCTCCACCACGTACCGGCCGATGAAGCCCGCACCGCCAATGACGGTAACCAGCGCGCCGACAGGCAACGGGGAAGCAGTGCTTGTGCTGTGAAGATCAGTCATGCAGGCGGTTTAGCCGCTGGCGCCGGCCTTGTCTTGGCTCATCTTGCCCCACGGCAGCGCTGCCGGCGGAAAAATCGCCTCTGGCGGTGTCGGGCGATTGACAACCCCCGATTCCCCCCATATCAGCCGCCGCCTACCCCGTGCCCAGATGGCGGAATTGGTAGACGCACCAGCTTCAGGTGCTGGCGCTCGCAAGGGCGTGGAGGTTCGAGTCCTCTTCTGGGCACCATTCTGTCAAGCTAACATGTTGAAAATGCGGGGGAATAACCTTCCCCTGCTTTTTCGTATCCACCCAATTATTCACTTTCTGTCCGCCGATAGCGGGGTGCAAAAGGTTGATCAAGCCCGATCGGCTGGGCACCGGGGGGCGTCCATTCTTTACGGCGTCCCAGGGCGAAAATCGGAAGGGTTCACCGCAGCAAACGCTAATACAGTTTTTTCACGCGCGCGCGACTGGCTCGCCTTTACGCGACTTGGCAATGGCGGATATGTTTTGCCACGGTAGGCAGTTTGCATATGGCGAAGAGCGGTAGCTGGGCATGGTGGACAATCGGTGCATTGTCAGTTTGTCAATCGGCGTTCAAACGGGACCCACTTTGGAGGCCTATCGGCATGCAAAAGGGGACCACTTTCGGCGCGGCGGTGAAGCTTGCGCGTCAATCAAGATGAGAAGTGGTTGTCGGGCTCGCGGCGGAGGTCGGGCGTAGCCCGGCCGGAGGCGCGAGCCCGACAAGATTGTTCTTTTCGGCGGCCGTGGCGGGGGCGGTCAGCTCCGGTTTTTGAACCGCCAGCTATCGTTGCCGGTCTCGACGATATCGCAATGATGGGTGATGCGATCGAGCAGCGCGGTGGTCATCTTGGGATCGCCGAACACAGTGGGCCATTCGCCGAACGTCAGGTTGGTGGTGATGATCACCGATGTGCGTTCGTAAAGCTTGCTGATCAGGTGGAACAGCAACTGCCCGCCCGACCGGGCAAGCGGCAGATAGCCAAGTTCATCGAGGACGACGAGATCGAGGCGGGCGAGCTGCGCCGCCAGCGCACCGGCCTTGCCGATACGGGTCTCCTCCTCGAGGCGAGTTACCAGGTCGAGGGTGTTGAAGTAGCGGCCGCGGGCACCGGCGCGGATGACGCTGGCGGTGATGGCGATTGCCAGATGGGTCTTGCCGGTGCCGGTGCCGCCGACCAGGACGATGTTGCGCTGTGCCGGGAGGCACGAGCCGGCATGAAGCGAGCGCACCAGGCCTTCGTTGACCGGCGTGCCATCGAACACGAAGGCGTCGATATCCTTGGCGACCGGCAGCTTGGCGGCCGACATCCGGTAGCGGATCGAGGCGGTATGCCGGTGCGTCGCCTCGGCACGCAACAGATCGGTCAAGATCTCCATCATGGTGCGCTGGCGTTTCAGGCCGGTGGTCACCGCTTCGTCGAACGCGCCGGCCATGCCCTTGAGGCCAAGGCCGCGCATGGCCTCGATCATCTCATGCCGCTGCACTTGTATCTCGCAGGCTGTCGTAGCGGGCACAGTTGGCGACCGGTGGGTGCACCAGCGCCAGATCCTCGGCCGTGATGATGGTGGGCGGCCGGGGTGGCTCCCGGCGGCGGGCAAGGATGTTCAGGACAACCTCGTCACTGGCGGCACCCGCTTCCAGCGCTTCGCGGATCGCGTCATCGACCGCATCCAGGCCATCGGACATGACCGCTGCCAGCACGCGCACGAACCGCCGGTCCGCCTCGTCGCCGGCGCCCAGCTTGCGGCGCAGGCGCGTCAACGCCGGCGGCAACTCCCAACCCTGGAACGGCGCACCATTGCGCAGGGCTCCTGGCTTGCGCGCCAGCACCGGCAGGTAATGCCAGGGATCATAGATCGTCCGGTTGCGCCCGAAGTGCCGGGGATGTTCGGCGACGACAGCGTCGCCGCAGCGAACGACGATCCGATCTGCATAGGCGCGGACCTGGACCGGACGCCGTGCCGCCTTGGCTATAACCGAGTATCGATTGCGATCAAAGCTGATCAGGCAGGTGCCGGTGACCGCGTGCTCGGTCTCGTGGAACCCGTCGAACGGTGCCAGCCTTGGTTGCAGCGCCGGCCGCTCGGCGGCAAGCGCTTCGGCAACCGTCATATCGCGCTGCTCGGGATGCGACTGCATCGCTGCCCAGCGCCGGCACTCCGCCTCCAGCCACCCGTTCAGCTCCTCGAGGCTGGCGAACTTCAACCGGGGCTGGAAGAACCGCCCGCGGATCGTCTGGACCTGGTTCTCGACCTGGCCCTTCTCCCAGCCCGCCGCCGGCGAGCAAGCGGTCGGCTCGACCATGTAATGGTCGGCCATGATCAGGAAGCGGCGGTTGAACACCCGGTCCTTGCCGGTAAACACCGTGGTCACCGCCGTCTTCATGTTGTCGTATACGCCGCGCAGCGGCACACCGCCGAAGAAGGCGAAGCCCCGCGCATGCGCGTCGAACACCATCTCCTGCGTCTCGCGCGGATAGGCCCTGACATAGACCGCCCGCGACGCGCACAACCGCATGTGCGCCACCTTCACTCGCACCGACGCGCCAGCGATCTCGACATCCTCGTGGCTCCAGTCGAACTGGTAAGCTTCGCCGGGCTGGAACAGCAGCGGGATGAACGCCGGCGCCCCATCGCCAGCATCCTTGCGCCGCGTCGCCGTCCAGCGTGACGCATAACGGCGCACAGCATCATAAGAGCCTTCAAAGCCCTCGCGCTGCAGAAGATCGTGGATCCGCGTCATCCGCAGGCGATCGCGCCGCGGCAGGCCTTCGTTCTCTGTCAGCAGCGTGTCGAGCCGTTCCTGGAAAGGCCCAATCCGCGGCAACGGCTGCACCGCACGGTGATAGGTGAAAGCACCCTCCGGTGCGCCGATCGCCTTGCGCACAGCCTTGCGTGACAACCGAAGATCACGCGCAATCGCCCTGATAGACTTGCCGCCAGCGTGTTCCCGCCGGATCCGTACAACCGTCTCCACAACCAACATCCCGATCTCGCCACCTGGAAAACCAAGTCGCTGTCTAAACCATCGGAATGGTGGTTCCCTTTTGGACGCCGATCACCCCGCTAACAGGGTCCCTTTTGCACGCCGATCCACACCGTTAAGTTGACACAATCAGATCGATGACACTGCCCGGCAGGCGGTTTTGAGATATCCGATCTGAGGGGGTGCCAAGCCTTTGCTTCCATTGGCAGGGAACCCAGCAAGCCCCCACCTGCTCGATTGCCGCGATCTGAGCCAGCTCAGCGCGGACCCTTGCCCACGCGTGAGATGAGATTGGGATCGGGGTCGGTGTCTCCGTGGCGCGGGCAGATCGCGCCGATCTCGGCCCGCCGCTGGGCCAGATAGACCTCGCGCACGGCGACGTAGGGATCGCCGCTTTCGTTGCGGATGCGCTGGAGCTGGCCGTCGATCTCGACCCGGTCGGTCAGGATATCGACGACGCCGAGCGCCACGTTCACTTTGCCATCATCGAACGGCTTGCCCACCACCGTGGGCAGGACTGCCTTGTCCAGCCCAAGGCCGAAGAGATCGCGCAAGGTGGTGGGGCCGACGAGCGGGAGGTAGAAGAAGGGGCCGTTGCCGACTCCGTAGCAGGCAAAGGTATTGGCGAAGCTGTTGGGCCGGTAAGGCAGGTTGAACGGCTTGCGCCGCGCCATGTCGAACAGTCCGCCAACGCCGATGGTCGAGTTGATCCCGAACCGTGCCGCCGACTTGGCCGCGCGCCCGATCTTGAGCTGCAAGATGTCGTTGAGGAAGCTGACCGGCTCGTCGAGGTTGCGCAACAGGTTGCGCAGGCCGTTGCGGACGGGCTTGGGAACGGCCGAGGCGTATCCCAGCGCGACCGGTGCGACGACCGCCTTGTCGATCGCCTGAATGGCCGCGAACGACTGCGCGTTGAGCTTGGCAAGCGGATCGATCCGCGACGATTGGCGCGCGGTGACGATGATCTCATTGCCCTCGTCTGGCGCAGTGCCGGTGGTCGAACCCGGACTGACCGGTGTGTCGTCGGCCTTGGTGAGTTGGGCGGGCGCTGCAGCCTGAGTCGTGTCACCAACGAATGTGGGAACGGCCACCCTACCCGGCGGCTGGGTAGCGGGCAGCGTTGCCGACAGCTCCGGTGCAGCGGCAGCCGGCTGGCTCTCCTGCGCGGTAAGCGCGGCGGCGGAGGGCACTGCCGAGATGCCTACGGAAAGGGCGGCGGCGAGTACGCCAACTGCGATCACGCCCAAGCGCCGGGCGCCCGCTGTGCGCCGTGCGCGATCATGCGTTCTCTCCTGTACGCCGCCGTTGACCGGCAGCGCCATTGCCGGAGGGCATGATCGACTTCATGCAGTCTATCCCTGTCAGCATGAAGCAAGTCTGAGAGGTGCGAGTTGATGAAGCCCCGATGCCGGTTGTAAGCTCTTCCGCCCCTTTGGCAGTCGGGCCGGATAGCCCAATTGTCCTCGACTTCGACCTGAGCTCGACCGTACCAAAATAGAGGCTTGGTGGCGCTGACGGACGTGTCCTCGAGGCACTGGAGCAATTCATCAACCATGGTTTCCACCATGATCTCATGAAGTTGCGATCCGTTGATGGTCACCCTCCAGTCTGGACTTGTAACGGTTTTGTGCCGGTTACCTATCTCACTATGCCACCTTGGCTTCGAATGCGAGCGGGCTAATGCCGCCCAGGTATGAATGGCGCAGGAGCGCCTCCGTCAGCTCACCACCCAGTTGCGGTAACTGCCGTCAAGGACGCCGCGCCACCAACATTCATTATCAAGATACCAGGCCAGCGTTGCGGCAAAGCCAGTGGAGAAATCGCGTGCCGGAGCATAGCCTAGTTCATTGCGGGCGCGGGTTTCATTGATCGCGTAACGCCGGTCATGGCCGGGTCTGTCGGTGACGTTGACCTTGAGGCTGGCGGTCGGCTTACCCTGCGCTGCAGCTGCTGCGGGAAATCGGGTCGCAAGTGTCCGGTCGGTGGCAAAAGCCGCATCGACAGCCGAACACAGCGTATCGATGACGGTGATGTTGGGCAGCTCGGCCCCGCCACCAATGCAATAGGTTTCGCCGACACGCCCTCTGTGCAGCACCGCCTCAATGCCGCGGCAGTGATCCTCGACATGTAACCAGTCACGGATCTGCATGCCATCTCCATAAATCGGCAATGCCCGGCCGTGGAGCGCGTTGATGAGGAAGAGCGGGATCAGCTTTTCCGGGAATTGAAACGGTCCGTAATTGTTCGAGCAATTAGATGTGGTGACGGCAAGGCCATAAGTGTGATGCCAGGCGCGAACGAGGTGATCCGAAGCCGCCTTCGAAGCTGAATAGGGGCTGTTCGGGGCATAAGGAGTGGTTTCGCTGAAGGCCGGATCATCAGGCCCGAGTGAACCATAGACTTCATCAGTGGAGACATGATGAAAGCGATGCCGCTTCGCCTCGCGAGCCAGCCAGACGCTGCGGGCAGCCGTAAGTAGGCTGAGCGTGCCGAGAATATTGGTATCGATAAAGGCGGCGGGCCCATTGATTGAGCGGTCCACATGGCTCTCGGCCGCGAAATGCACAATCGTATCGATATTGCGATCGCCGAGCAGCCCCTCGACCAGGGCCGTGTCGCGGATGTCCCCTTCGACGAATGCAGCGCGCGCACCGGCTAGATTGGCGCGGTTGCCGGCATAGGTCAGTGCGTCGAGTACAGTTATTGTGTCATCCGGATGCTGCGTCTCCCAATAGTGCACGAAGTTTGCGCCTATGAAGCCGGCGCCGCCGGTAACGAGCAAATGGCTCACGCCTGGAGATCCTTTATTGCGGCAAGGCAATGGCGCAGCTCGGTTCGCCAATGCGCAGCCGGGCCGGTAATGGCCCAGCAACTGCTTTTGTCCAGTACCGAGTAGGCCGGACGTTGCGCCGGGGCAGGGTAATCCTGGGTGCGTATAGGAATGACCGGAACCGGTTGGTCGAGGAGGCCGATCGCCAACGCATCTTCCTGGATGGCAACGGCGAAATCGTACCAGCTGGCGACACCGGCATCAGTCCAGTGATGCACGCCGCTAACGCCGGCGACGCTGAGGCGCCAGAGCGCCCGAGCGAGGCCGGTAACGTGGGTCGGCGTGCCGATCTGATCGGCAACCACGCGGACTTCGAGGCGCTCCCTCATCAGGCGGAGCATAGTATGGACGAAATTGCTGCCAACTGCCGCGTAGACCCAGGCGGTGCGCACGATCAAAGCATCAGGGCCCGCAGCAATTTCGCCCGCCAGTTTTGTGGCGCCATAGGCGCTGATCGGATTGGGCGTGGCATCGGGAAGATAAGGTCTGCTCGCCGCGCCGTCGAAAACAAAATCGGTGGAAACATGCACCAACCGCGGCGCGTAGGCGGCGAGCAGGGCAACGGCATCGGCATTGATAAGCTGCGCTTGCGCTACGTCGGCTTCGGCCTTGTCGACGGCGGTATACGCGGCCGCATTGAAAACAACATCGACACGGCTCTCGGCAATTACCCGCGCCACCGTGGCGGCATCAGTAATGTCGAATTCGGCCTCAGAAGGCGCAATGACGGTGACGCCAGCAGGCGCACAGCCCTGAAGAGCGCGGCCAAGCTGCCCGCCGGCACCGGCAACAAGCGCCCTCACGCGAACACCGGGGCATCTGCAAGCAGCGGTGCGTCGGCATCCTTGCCCGAAAGCTGCGGCGTCATCCCGGCCAGCGGCCACTTGATCCCAATCGCCGGATCATTCCAGCGGATACCGCGATCATCGCTTGCGTCATACAATTGCGTGCATTTGTAGAGGAAATCGGCACTTTCGCTGAGCACCACAAAGCCATGCGCAAAACCCGGAGGCACCCACAACATGCGCTTGTTGGCGTCCGATAATTCATAACCAACCCAGCGGCCAAAGTGCGCCGAGGAGCGCCGCACATCGACAGCGACATCGAATACGGCACCCGCTGTAACCCGGACCAGCTTACCCTGCGGGTTTTTCAATTGATAATGGAGCCCCCGCAGCACGCCCTTAGCTGACCGGCTGTGGTTATCCTGCACGAAGTGCAGATCGAGGTCATTGTCAGCAAAGGTTCGCGCGTTCCAGCTTTCCATGAAAAAACCACGGCCGTCGCTGAATATTTTTGGTTCAATCAGTTTGACTTCTGGAAGCGTGGTATCGACGATTCTCATTTTATACCATTCGGTTGATTTCACTATTCGACATTCTATGATCCGATCGATCGGCCGTCTTAGCGGATTACCATTGCTCTAAAACTTCGAAGAACGCAGACGTATACAATCTGTTAGCCTGCAATGCGCAACTGCTCGAGCAGATATTCGCCATAGCCCGATTTGCGTAATGGTTGCGCGATGCTTTCCAGTTGTGCGGCCGAGATAAAGCCCTGGCGCCAGGCGATTTCTTCGGGGCAACATATCTTCAGGCCCTGGCGTTCCTCGACAATACGCACATACAGCCCTGCATCGAGCAACGATCCGTGAGTGCCGGTATCGAGCCAGGCAAAGCCGCGGCCCATCAATTCGACTTCGAGTTTGCCGGCTTCGAGATAGAGACGGTTGAGATCTGTAATCTCCAGTTCGCCACGCGGCGACGGGCGGACGTCGCGGGCCAGTCGCGCGGCGTCTCCATCGTAAAAATACAGGCCGGTCACCGCATAGTTGGATTTGGGGTTGGCTGGTTTTTCCTCGATGGTTTCGGCGCGGCCGTCGGCATTGAACGACACTACGCCATAGGCGGCGGGATTTTTGACATAATAACCGAACACGGTGGCGCCGACCTGGCGCGAACCAGCGCGCGCCAGCAGTTCAGGTAGGCCATGGCCATAGAAAATATTGTCACCCAATATCAGTGTCGAAGGCCGGTCGCCGACGAATTCAGCACCGATATGATAGGCTTGCGCCAGCCCCTTTGGTTCGGGCTGCACGGCGTAGCGGATATCCATCCCCCAGTCGCTGCCATCCCCCAGCAATCCGGCAAAAGCCGCATTGTCGGTTGGTGTTGTGATGACAAGCACTTCGCGTATGCCGGCAAGCATGAGAACCGATAGGGGGTAATAGATCATCGGTTTATCATAAACCGGCATCAACTGCTTCGAGACCGGCTTAGTCAACGGATAAAGCCTGGTGCCGGACCCTCCAGCCAAGATAATGCCCCGGCGATTGGCTGCTGCTGTTGCCATCAGGCTTGTCCTTGAAAGAGGCGGCGCACAGCTACATAACGGAGTTGTCTCGGGTTATGGAAGCCAATACCCTCTTATTAGGATAGCCCCGCCTCGGCGGTCCGGTCAATGTCACCCTGGCCAAAAGCGACTGGATCTATCTCTTGTGGCGCCTCTGGGGTGCTGCATCGCAATCGCTTGGTCGTCCTAAGGCAGAAACTGCAATTAGCCGGGCCGCCTTTCAAGTAACATATTCTATATTGATCAATGAAAAAACAATAAGGATCAATGTAAGACGTTGATCCCGGAAGAGCTGACTGGTTCATTTATTTCGAGAAACCATTCAGGCCAAAGAAGGAATTGCCATTCGGCTACTTGATAACTATCATATATTATCTTCAGCCACTGTAATAATTGCGTCATCGAAAGTGTCAAATCAGCTGACGGACCGTGCCTGGGAACAAATCTGAGGTGGACGCCCTCTTCGGTTTGTTTGATCTGTACGCTTTGAACCACGTAGCCGGCAACAAGAGCTGAGCGCTCGACCGGAGGGGTCTTGGCCATCGCTGACTGCACGCTGCTCTGTGCCTGCGCGCGCCAAAGCGTTTGGGCTACGGGGGGAACTGCCGGGCCAGGATCAATCCTCTCGGCAGCGTTCAAAAGCGCCGCCAGAAATTTATCTGACAGGCGCCGCGTCAACCAATAGCAAAAGACCGACCCGCCGGCAGCTTCACAATCCAACGCAATCCTATCTTCATCAGCGCTGAACCGCGTTGTGAACCGGATGATAACAGTGTCATGCATGACGGCCATGCCAACTTAGGGCATCAAGGGTTGGGGCGAAGGAGGGCGTGGATAGGCAAAGCCGACGGAGCCCGCATATAACAGGCACTCAAGACGCCTCCGGGTTACCTTGATCAATTCTGGACCGGCAACAGGCCACGCAATGCATTTGAGTACGCAATGCGCGCGGTCTGTAAGATGGCCACCTGCTCCTGCAAATCGGCAAGACGGCGATCAACGGTTTGGATGCTGATCAACTGCGCTTTTGCTTCGTCCGACAGGGCATCAACACCGTAATCGATGCTGTCGATAGAAATTGTGTCCACGATGGATCTCCTAGGCTGATCGCGAACCGTGCCTCCCCATCGTTGTAGGCGGCATTGGAGGCAGCGAAATGAGCGACTGCAGTCGCTGGGTTGGTACGTGGTCTCACCCACACTGGTGCCGCTTTAGCGACGCCGCAAGACCGCAGCAAGAGTTCAATCGCGGATCGGTCGGGCGGGCACCCTCACCCGCAGCATCTTGCCCACCAAATCACCATCTTCTGGCTGGGTTACTCGCTTCTCACCCTGGCAAGCTCTTCCACCCAGCGCAATTGTTGGGGCAGGCAGATAGACTTCAGGTCATAAGTCCGCTGCGCAAAGGCACGGGCAGCGGCACCCAATCGCTGCCGCGCCGGGGCGTCCTCCAATAGATCGCAAACCTCGCGCACGAGCCCTTGTGGATCAAAGAAATCGACTAGCCGCCCCGTCTCCTCGTGGCGTATCGCCTCGTGAAGGGGCTGGGTGTCGCTGGCGACAATCGCGCAGCCAATGCTCATTGCTTCCAACAGGCTCCAGCTCAGCACAAAGGGGTATGTCCAATATACATGGACACGAGACAGCTGCAGTAGCGGGATGAAATGCTTATATGAAATATTGCCTAGAAAATGAACGCGGGCCCAATCTTCATTACTAATTTTTTTTCGAACTTCCTGAGTGAAGATATCTTTCCATTTTTGACCATCTTTAGGTGGGGCGCCATAACTGACACCATCCCCACCGACTATCAGGATGCGTGCCTTTGGCCGCGCTCGGAGCAACTCTGGCAGGGCCCGCATGAAGATGTGGTAGCCGCGATAGGGTTCCAAATTGCGGTTAACGAAGGTGATGATTTCATCGTCCCGCGTAAGTGTGATTTTGTCATTTAGTGTCAATTGAACTGCTGGATTAGGCCCCAGTGCCTCAGTATCAATGCCATCATGCACGACAGTGATCTGAGACCGAAACGGTTCCGGGAAGGTGCTTGCCTGCCACTCTGTCGGGGAGATGCCCGCATCAGCGACCTCAAAATGCAAGAAGTTGTTGAGGTTCTTTAGCTGAAGGCGGCAGACCTCTCCCGCGTCATGGGCGGGAAATTCAGGATCAAAGCCTACATCCGCGCCTTCACTGCGGTAGAAAAATTCACAGTAAATGCCCAGCTTTGCTTCTGGCCAAACATGTTTCAGAAACAGGCTTTCACCCCATCCGGGGTGCGCCACGATAACATCTGGCACAAAGCCGGCTTCACGTAGCCGCAAGGCAGCGCGGAAGCACGCCTCGCCGCGAACTGTCTTGGTTTCAAAATCAACCAGCCAAGGATGGATCCCGGCTGTAGACCCGCGGTCTACCCCATAGGACACCAGCCGCACGCCCTCCCAACTGGGTGCATCCACTTTCTGCATTGTCATCGCGGAAACATCATGTCCGGCTTGTGCCAGGGCTGGCGCCAGAAACTTAAACTGCCCGGGAAAATTCTGGTGAATGAACAAGACCTTCATGGAACAACCTTTATCAGCCCCAGCTTGACCATCCAGGCCAGTGAGCGCAGCGCAAAGGGACGGCGTGCTTCAATTACTCCAGCGACCAACTGCTCGGCTCTGGCCGGGCCATTGGTCAAAGCGGCGCATATGGCGGCAACATCAACATCATCAGCCAAATTGACTTGCGGAAAGCGCACCATTGCCAGCTGGCGCATCTCCGTCAGACGGTTGAACACCTGTGCAGCGTCTTGCTCAGGCATGAAGCCCAGAACTGTGTCGCGTGTCAGCGTGTGCGTTGGATAGGTCGCAAACGCGTGGAAGGGGTCCATGCGAGCCGGCCAGGGGTGAACAGGCATGGGCAGGCCTGCGCCCGCCTTTTGGCGGATATCTGCGAGGCTTGCCCAGAGAGCTTCATACTGTGGAATAATAGCCGCCCAATCATAGATATGTCGGGCGCGTGCGCGGCCTTCTGCGCCCATCTTTGCGCGCAATTCAGCTGAGTTAAAAAGTTTGGTGAAGGCGTCCGCCGTCTCTTCAATATCCACTGCCGCCAGCATGCAGGTGTGACCACAATACAGGTCGTAACTGTCTATGCCCAAAGCGTGACGCGCGGCAATGTCGCCCCCCAGTCCGGCTTGTGGCAGCAGCGTAGGCACGCGAAAGCCATCTACTTCATGGCGCACGGTATCCCGATATCCATCCCAGTCGGCCACGACGACAGGGAGACTGGCCGCCATAGCTTCAATAGGGGTGATGCCAAAGGTTTCCTGGATATTGTCAGAAAGTGAGCAAAACACATCTGCCGACGCCCAAGCGTCCGTCCGCATTGCCTCCTCACGGCCATCTAAAGTGATCACTCGCACTTGCGGGCTTGCATAGCGGGCGGCCTCGGTAAATGCGTTTTTGATATGGTCATTGGCATGCCAGCCGCATTCTACCAGCAGCACTTGCTTACCCGAGGCTGCAGCGGCGCGCTCTAGCGCTTGATACATAGCCAGTGGGTGTGCCTTGGCATGAAAAGACAGGCGACCCATAAAAAGGACAACCATAGTTTCGCTATCTGCCCCGAGCCGATCCCGCGCAGACTTTTGCTGGCTTTCCGTAAAAACAAAATCATCTGTATGAATGCCGAGCGGAATGACGGGCATTTGCGGTAGAATAATCTTCGAAATACCAAGCCGCGCTGTGAGGTAATCCAACTGCCCTTGTAACAGGCGCTCAACATTGGATTTGACTGCTGTACTCGTGCAGATCAGGGCATCCCAAGGTTGGACCGGAGCTGTGAGCAACTCCACAATTGCATCCATCGCGCGAGCCGAGGAGGTCGTGTGAGTTATGCCACACAGGCTCCAGTTAGCATTGCCGAACAGCGCGCGTTGCCACGCATGCTCCCCAAGGCCCGGCCCGGGGTGGAAAATCGTACCCGCTTCCTTAAGGGTAGCCAGATTGGCTTTAGTGATCACATGAACAGGCTCTTCCCGACCATTAACTTGGGCAGCCTGTTGAAACGCACGTCCATGATCCGGATGCGCAACCTGGGCGTGAAACTGATGGCCGGTGCTATGCGCAAAAAACCCCCTCAAAAAGCTCTCGCCGGCGGCATTTCTACCCATCAGTTTGGGCCCTGCCGTCGAATATGCTTCCGGATGAAAGTAAATTGCCGCCGTCACAGCATGTCCCTTGAGAGAAGCGTCATTAGCTGTGACTTTGCGAGCGCATGACCAGCCAAGGCGTTGGCCCTGAGCGCCATTCCCACGTGGCCAGCAACTGATCGAGATGAGCAAGGTTGTTGAACCACACCGGCGGGCTGTCCAACTGGCGCTGCCCATTATCGTGCACCAGCGTGATCTCATGTGTGGCAGAGAAGCGGTCGATGAGGCGTTTGGTGATGCCCGGCAGAAGGCACTCGTGGCTCTCAACAATTATGTCCATGCCCGAAAGCGCTGGGGCTTTGGTTGGATCCAGCAAGGCATCCTCCCCGCCTTCAATGTCGCAAAAGACAAGCGTGCGCTTATCGACTGAGCGGGCAAAGTCCTCAGGTGTAAACAGTCCAGCAACCTGTACGCGATCGGCGACGCCGTTCTTCTGGGCGAGCTCCTTGCAGCGCAACTGCGCGTTCTCATCGAGATCGTGTGCCAGCACCTGCGCGTTTGCCAATCGGCGCGCCATCCCCACGGCATAGTAGCCCTCAGCGCAGCCAATATTGAGAATCAGCTCATAGCCCGCCGACAGGGCCTGCGTAATGTAGGGCTGCAAGGGCTGCTCATAACAGCCGAGCAGTTTGGGGATATGGCAGCCCTCAGCCGATTGAGCGATGAATTCAAGGCCTGCGAGTGGGCCTTGCATAACGCTTAGGCCCTCCTGTTGGATTAGCGTGTTCTGGATCAACACAGAGCGCCACTTGGACAGTAACCGCAGCGCGTTGTTCAGCGTCCCCTGCTCCACCGGTTGCTCAGTGAGCCGCCTCAGCTGGTCCATTACGTTGGCGTGGAGGCTCATAGGTGCCCGAAATGCAACTGAGCCAGAGCGCGCATCTCGTCCTCGCTGCGCTTGCTCTTGCTGGCGGCTGCCCAAAGGTCAAAGGCAGGCGCTGTACGGCGCATCGTGGCTACGTGGGCAAAGCCGGCAGCCTGCAGTGTGGCTTGCAGCACCTTCTGGGTGAAACCACAACGGTGGGCCATATAGAGGTTGCCGGCTGCCATGGCTGGGCGGTGGCCGTAAAGGATGTCGAGCGGCGCGATAGGCCCTGCCGGTGATACATAGGCAGGCTCAGTCAGCCGGTCCTCGGCGACCAGCGCGGCAACAGACTGCAGATCCGGGCAGGTGATGACAACAAAGCCATCATCCCTGAGCACGCGGAGGAACTCGGCCAGCGCCACAGGCACTTCGTGGGGATAGAGATGCTCGATATTGTGGCTCGAGTAGATCGCATCGACCGACCCACTTTCTACCGCTGCCATGTCGGTCATCGTCCCGATAATGTCGGGTGCGACGCTGGGATCGATGTCCAACCGCAGCTCAGTCCATTCTGGTGAGGCAAAGCCACGTGTTGTGCGGTCTTTGCGCTTTGGCCCGCAGCCCACGTGCAGAAAAGTTGGCATGTAGCTCCCCATAGAAAGGACGAAACCATTAGGACTTTGAACCAGATCTTCAATCCCTAACGTGTATGTATACAAGTGCCGGCGACGCTTCCCACAGCCTACCCAGCGCGCTCGGCAAGATCGCCCTGAGGCCAGCCCAGCAGAGCGCGTGCGGCTCTCACCTGTGCGGCATACACCAGCTTTGGGTCGGCTTTCTGCAACACAGGCGTTTATATCCCGGCCTGCCATGCTCGAGCGCGTGGGCGCCACAGGCTGGGCGTGCATTCCGGCGTGCGTGCCTTACTTGGCCAGTTCCTGCTTCACGGCGTTCCCATAAGCGATCCGGGCAGTCTGCAGGATGGCGAGCTCTTCTTGTGCGGCCGCAATGCGGCGGTCGACTGCTTGCAGGCTGATGAGCTGCGCCTTCTCGTTGGTGACCCTATCGCCATAGCGCTTGGGTGCGAGTTTCGACAGCATCCACTTGCGCGTGTCGACCTGCAGGCGCTGCTTCTGGACCGCGCCGCTGTTGGTGGTGCCACGCTCCGTGATCCCGACAGGCGCGTCAGCAATGGCCAAGGTCTCAGCGGCCATGCGCTCGATCAGCACCTCGCGTGCACGCGTGTACCGCTGCGCGTCATCTGATCATTTGCAGTCCTGCTCGGCTGTCCAGGATGTCAGAACGTCACTGGCTTGCATGGTAGCCGGTTTCGCTGACGATTTATCCAGATCGATTTCGCCTTCAAACCGGGCGATCACGGCGGCAACGGTGAGGTTCGCGCTGGCGCTGGGTACTGTGCGTGTCATGTCGAGAAAACGGTCGAACGGCAGAACCAGGCCCACGATGATAGCAGTTTGTTCCGGACTGATACCTACGGCTGAAAGCACGGCGGCTAGCATGAACAGCGATGCCGAAGGCACAGGTGCCGTGCCAAACGCAGCCAGCGCAGCAGTAAGAAAAATGATGGCCAGCGTGGCGACATCGGCCGTAATGCCCAGGGCTTGCAGGCTGAACACGCTGAGCAGGCCGACGTACATCGCGGTGCCATCCTTGCCTACGGATGCGCCGAGAGGCAGCACGGTCGAAGTGATAACGCGCCCAATGCCGAGCTTATCCTGTGCCACCCGAATTGCGACCGGCAAGGTGGCTGAGCTTGAAGCAGTTGAAAAGGCGATGGCAAGTGCATCGACGATGCCGGAAAAAAAACGTTTGACGGGAACTCTCGCCACCATCGACACCAGCGGCACATGCACCACAAGGATCTGCAAAATTGATCCGATAACCACAGCCAGCGCCAGCTGACCTATATTGAGAAAGACGGCTACGCCATTGCTGGCAACCGCACCGGCGATCAGCGCGAAAACGCCAAAGGGCGTGAATTCCATAACGATCCGAACAACTTGCAGCAGAACGTTGGAAGCGGATTGCAGAAGCGCCGCCATCGGCTTCCCGTCTTCGCCGGCGGCCAACGTGCCGATGCCTGTAATCAACGAGAAGAAAATGATCGCCAGCATGTCGCCGCGTGTCATCGAATCGAAGATGTTGAGCGGAACGATACCGATAAGCTGGTCATAGGCGGACCTGACCTCTCCCAGCGCCTGCGGCGCTGCGGCGGCAAGATCGGCGCCCGCACCCGGCTGCATGACCAACCCTACCGCGATCCCGATGCTGACGCCGGCCGCCGTGGTGCCAGCAAACATCATTAACGTCCTGCCGCCAAGAGAGCCGAGGCGGCGTGGATCTCCCAATGAAGTGACGCCAGCCGCGATCATGACCAGAACAAGCGGCACCACGAGCATGCGGATCAACCGAACGAAGATGTCGCCCATAAAAGCGACTGCCGGTGCTCCTGCGGGCCAGAACATGCCGAAGGCTACACCCAACGCGAGCCCGAAAAGCACGCGCTGCCACAACGGCACCCGAGACCAGGCGGCATAAATCTTCAAGCGCCGCGCACCCCGCGGTCTCTGCAGCTTCCAGTGTTGGAACAGGGCGAGCCCCCGTTATGCGATATCATCCTGCTATCCCCATCATCCCCGGATACGACCCGTTTACTATGTTTGCATTGTCTTGCGACCAAGGGAAAGGCCGGGGGCGATCACATTGCTTCGCCATGGACACAAACTATGCTCCGCCCCAAAAACCTTGCGCCGGTGGGAGCAGCCAGCCCCGATCCTCACTAACGCCTCCAGGACGGTCTTCGGACAGCCACAATGGCCCGTCCAGATCCGCAAAGTCTGATTGTGCTGCCACGACCAGTGCGGCGGCGATCGAAAGCGACGACGAGATCATGCAGCCGGTCATGACACCCAAGCCGGCGGCGCGCGCTTCCGCCAGCAATGCCAGGGCACCAGTCAGCCCGCCAGTCTTGTCCAGCTTGATATTTACATGACTGTACCGGTCGGCCAGCACCGCAATGTCGGCGGCCACATGGGCCGATTCATCGGCACAAACCGGTATTAGTGACCGAAAGCCACGCAAACTATCATCGGCACTGGCTGGCAACGGCTGTTCCAGCAGGTCGCATCGAATTTCGGCAAGCAGCTGCTGAAGCCGTTCAACCTCGGCCATGGTCCAGCTCTCGTTGGGATCGACAATCAGTTTCGGCAACGGCGCGGCTTCGCGCACGGCGCGCAGTTGCTCCTCGGGCGCAGTGGCATCAACTTTTACCTTCAACAGCGGCACGTCTGCCAACAAGACTGCCGCAGCCGCCATCCGTTCCGGTGCGTCAAGCCCGATGGTCACAGCCGTTTCCAGTCTTGCCGGTGGCACGACCCCGGCCAGTGTCCAGACAGTCTTTCCGGAAAGCTGCGCTTCCAGATCCCATAACGCACAATCGACTGCGTTTCGCGCCGCGCCCGCGGGCATCAGGTGCAAGATCGCGTCTCTGTCGGCGCCGCCGGCAAGCGCCAGCGTTGCATTCCCGACCGCCGAAAGCGCAGCCTCGATGCTCTCCCCGTATCGCGGATACGGCACGGCCTCTCCGCGCCCTAC
Organism: Sandarakinorhabdus limnophila DSM 17366; assembly: GCF_945882885.1. Taxonomy (GTDB): domain Bacteria; phylum Pseudomonadota; class Alphaproteobacteria; order Sphingomonadales; family Sphingomonadaceae; genus Sandarakinorhabdus; species Sandarakinorhabdus limnophila_A. The sequence continues at coordinate 3,989 of NZ_CAMCWT010000023.1, read as the reverse complement.
TGCCTCGCCTTGGCGGATTTCCACCGTAATGACGTCGGCTGCAGTCTTGACCCCTCGCGATATACGGAAGGGCGTTTTCAGGACAAAGCGGTCTGGCCAGGCGCTAATGGTGCGAAGCATTGCAAGAGCCGATCTATGATGGAGGTGACGCCAAAGGCAATGGGATCTGTGCAAGGCAGGCCTAGCTGAACACTGGTTTCGGCGCAGAGTGCTGCCGCTTCGCCCCGTGGCAGCATGGAAGTATTGAGCGCGATGCCGACCGCCTGAACAGCGGGGTTGGTGAGCTGTGCCACCTTTATGTTGGCCTCTAGACAGGCACCAATATCGGGCAGCCTGAAGTGTGGCACGCCGCGCATATGCGCCCGAACTGGATCATGGCAGATCACCAACGCATCTGGCTGTGCACCATGTAGCAATCCCGTCGAAACGCCCGCAAATGAGGGGTGAAACAATGAACCCTGGCCCTCGATAAGATCCCAGCCACCGTCATGACGCGGCGGCGATATCATTTCGATGGCGCCGGAGATGAAGTCGGCGATGACGGCATCCAGCGGCACCCCGCTCCCAGAGATCAGGATACCGGTTTGACCGGTCGCGCGAAAATCGGCCTTGATACTGCGTGCGCGCAGTTCCTTTTCGAGCGCCAGCGTCGTGTACATTTTGCCAACCGAGCAATCGGTGCCAACGGTCAACAGGCGAAGACCGGCGCGCGGTGCGCCGTTGCCGACCGAAAGGTCAGCCGGCGGCTCACGGACGTCGAACAGCGTTCGACCATGGCGCTGAGCCGCTGCAACCAATCTCGGTTCATCCTTCAACCTGTGATGCAGGCCCGATGCCACGTGCAGCCCAGCGGCCAAGGCGGCTTCGGCATCATCAACCAGTTGTGGTGCTAGCCGGCCGCCGGCATTGACGATCCCTAAGACAAGAGTATTCGCCCCGGCCCCAACAGCATCCGCAAATCCGAGCCGGGCCAGACCCAGTGTCAGCGGACAATCATCGCGCCGAAACTCACCGACGCAATCTTCAGCGCGGAAAACCGCCAGACCGCGTGAGGTTTTGATTCCCACTTCGTCGCGACTGCTGCCCAGATATAAAAGATAGGGACCCGGAACCATTAGCGACTTCCCCGCTCGTTTGGACGTTGTTTTTAAGTTATCGCTGCCTGTACAAAGCCGTCGAATAGAAAAATGAAACACAGCTATAGCCGCTGCCTATAGGCAGCTTCCTCCATTCTCTTAAATCGCCTCGATGGTGGTCCGCAGCAATTCCAGGAAATCTCGCGCCAACTGCGATGGCCTCATATTTTCCAGATATATAGCATACACATCGAACGTGAGCGCCGGCTGAAGCGGACGGAAGGAAATGCCCGGCAACTTGTTTGCAGCCGCTGTAAAATTGTCCACAACCGTAACGCCGACGCCGGCGCGGACGAGGCCGGCGGCAATATAGAATGTCCGTGCCGAAACCACTTCGTCAAGCGATACGCCCGTGCGTGCTAGTTCGGTTGAAAGGATTTGCCCGATTGGCCCGCTTTGAATGAGGCTTACGAACGGCTTGCCAGTCAGGCAGGATAGAGGAAGGCGTGCTGCTGCTCCCGGCATGTCCATCTCGCTGTAAAGGATCACGAGTTCGCCCTCGGCCAGCCAGTGGCTTTCCAGTGGCGCCGTTGCCGGCACGGCATATCCGATAACAAGATCGGTCTCGCGCTCGATGAGCTTGCGGGCCATTTCCTCGTGATGAATTGTTTGAAGGTCGAAAAACACATCTCGGCGGGTTTTTAAAAATGCAGCTACGGTTGTTGGAACCGCCTCCAACCCCAGCGATGGCACGGTCGAAATGCTCAGCAAGCTACCTCGTCTCTGCTTGAGGTTGAGACTTGCTTGGCGAAGACTTTGCAGCTGGTCCTGAATGCCGGCGACTGTTGCGAAAAGGTTTTGGGCATCCTCGGTCGCCACCAGCCGCCCTCTTGTCCGGTGGAACAGCGGAAATCCGAACGCTTGTTCCGCATGCTGCAACACCTTAGTGACGGAAGGCTGCGAACAATTCAGCGTTCGCGCCGCGCCGCTTACCGACCCGGCTGTGTAAACGGCATGAAAGACTTCTATGTGCCGGAGACTTAGCACCTTGCGGATATCAAAAAGGGCAATCGGGGTGCCATGGCGGTCATCATTGATCGCTCCTGCCCAATACGCAATGGCAAGGTTCGCGCCGTCTTTTGCGCCTGCCTTTGTCGCGAATTTCGGCCCAAAACTGTTGTCTATGCGGTCTGGCTCGATTTCGAGTATCTGCAGATGGTGCATTGGGCTGGGGGCGTGCCCTCTGGCGATGAAGTGCGATATTCAGCCATTTTATTGCCCGACGAAGGCGTTTGACCGGGTGGCTTGGTTCCACCTATTGACCCTCATCGGGGCAAAAGCGTCTTGATTGGATCGGGGGCGAATGGTCCAGATCACGGCTGACGCCATTCCCATGACTGGTGCACCTGCGCGGCTGCTCAGGCTCTATCTCATGCTCGGCTTTTCGGCTGGATTGCCCTTTTACATGTTCAATGCCGTGCTGACCCTGCGTCTGGCGCGGCACGGCGTGGACATCGTCATAATCGGCTTTTTCGCCTGTGTTGCGCTGCTCCCGAAGTTCAAATTCGTGTGGGCGCCGCTGCTGGACCGTTACAGTGTGCCCGGCTTCTCGCGCTTTTGGGGACGCTAGGGCGGTTGGATCATGCTGTGCCGCAAGTCCGTACAGTCCTACACAAATTCCATAACCTGCGACTATGGAATTCCAAATGATTTGTATAGCGAGCGTCAAACATGCAACTGATAGCATAATTAATTAATTAGGTTGGGTGAGGCAATTATGACGCTTGGAACGAAGCAAACGACAATCCGGTTTGCACAAAATGCCCGCCGGTTTCTTCTCATGACGGCAGCCATGTTGGTGGCATCGCCAAGCTTGGCACAGACCGCGCAAGCTGCGCTGGAAAAAGACGAGGCCGCCGATAAGGAGATCGTTGTCACGGGCTCACTGGTCTCTCGAAACGGGTTCGGCGCCCCCACTCCGCTTACCGTGATCGGGCTTGGCGATATCCAGCGCGTTTCTGCTCCGAATATCGCCGACGTCTTGAACCAGATGCCGGCATTGCGCCCGTCATTGACGCCCACCAGCGCAGTCAATGCCGGCGGCGGCACTCAGGTCGGCGGCAACTATCTTGACCTGCGCGGCCTGGGTTTCTCGCGCACGATGGTGTTGTTGGATGGCCGCCGTTACGTGCCCTCAAACCCCACGGGCGCGATCAACATCAATAATATTCCGCAGGCACTGATCAACCGGGTCGACATCGTTACCGGCGGCGCTTCCGCAGCCTATGGTGCTGATGCGGTGGCCGGCGTTGTGAACCTGCGCATTGATTCGCGCCTTGAGGGCATCCGCGCGACCCTGCAAGGCGGCATGGCGGAGGAAGGCGACTTCCGCCAAGCCCTTATATCGGTAGCGGCGGGAACCAAAATCGGTCAACGTATGCACCTGGTCGTTGGCGCTGAATTTTCCGACAACAGCGGCATCGCACGCTTGTTTGACCGCAAATGGAGTGCACGCGGTCCAGGATTGCTCGCAAACCCAGCAGCGGGGAATGGCGGTTTGGGCTCGCCTGAGCAACCTCGGTTTTTCGTCGTCGATGGCGGCATTCGCAGCAGCAACGTGACCCGCAACGGTGTCATAAGCGGGGCGACGTTCCTTCCCGGCTTTGGCTCGACAATCACCAACATTAATCTGCTGCCCGGCACGCTGCGCGGCATACAGTTTTCTGATCAAGGTACGGCTATTCCGTTCACCTTTGGTACGCAAGTTTCCGCTGGTTCGATGATTGGCGGCGATGGATTAAACGGTATTGGTGAACAGGTCGGAGCAACACCTATCAACCGCTACAGCGGCTTCGGTCGCCTCACTTACGAGATCAGCAACAATATCGAGGTATTTGCTGAAGTATCCTATCA
>NZ_CAMCWT010000022.1:0-41147 GCF_945882885.1 Sandarakinorhabdus limnophila DSM 17366 | reverse complement strand
GGGGGGGGTAGCAGGCGCGCTGCTGAATATGCTTGGCGGCTGCTTGGGAAGGCCAACTGGGCCCTTTGTTTGCGCCTTCTAGCGGGATGGTATGATCCCCATCCATGGCCACGAATTAGAGTCGCCTGATGCCTATCTGAGACCCAGCGGCCAACCTAGGCCAAGCCCATCGTTGTCGCCAGAAACAGAAATCCCCACCAAGTCGTTGAGACTAAGCGGGGATTTGTGGTGCGCCGGACAGAATGAAGGCGATAACACTTATGAAATTGATTTATCTATGTTTTAATGAACTCCCCTCGTGTAGCCCTGCAGCTGATTGCAGTCATCACTGCCCGCAAGTGAAGTTATTCCCATGGATAGCCACTAATATCACCGCCTATCGGGGTCAGAGGCATACCCCACTCTCCACAGCTTCAAGCTAACCATCGGTTATCAATGCAAAGCACTATGCTTTTCAACGGTATCAACCTGGGGTGCACGTCAGAGTTGCCCGGCACCTTGGTCGATTTCATTCCTATTTCGTATAACTGACACATGACTGTCACGGAGGGGCTCTACCAAAATTTCGCACTTGGTGGTCACCCACTAGCGGACATCCGACAGGCGAGGGCTATATGATTGGAATGATGATCGTTCATCGGCGACTACGGTCGGGCGCGGCTATGATTGCCGCGCTGGTTGCCTCGGCACATCCTTTTGCCGCTTTGGCCCAATCGTCTGGGCAGTCTGGCAAGATCGCAGTTGTTGCAGCCGAAGATGGAGAAATTGTCGTCACCGGCTTTCGCGCCCAGAACCGGCTTGCCATCGATGCCAAGCGCCAATCGGAAATCATCGCCGACTTTCTGAAATCCGACGATATCGGCCAGCAGCCGGATTACAACATCGCCGACAGCTTCCGCCGCCTGCCCGGCGTGCAGACGGTGTTCGATGAAGATGAAGGCCGCTACATTGCCGTGCGCGGGCTCAACCCCAGCTACACGATCGGCAGCCTGGATGGCGGCACCATGGCGACCGCCGAACGCGGCAACCGCCAGCTCAATCTGGAGGCGATTCCGTCGACCGCGGTGTCCAGCCTGGAAGTGCTGAAATCGCGCACGCCGGATATCGAAGGCAATGCCATCGGCGGCTCGATCAACCTCGTCACCCGTTCGGCCTTCGACAAGCCGGGCCTGTTTCTGTTCGGCAGTGCGCTGCTGGGTATTTCGGATTCGCAAGCCGTGCCGGGCCGGGGCTTTGGCCGCAACAGCGACAACGGCCCGAATGTCCGCGCCGACCTGACGCTGAGCACGCGCTTTGGCCCTGACGACATGTTCGGCATCATGGTGTCGGGCAGCTTCAGCCGCAAGCGCCGCGATCAGGAACGCCTGTTGCCGCAATCCGTGCCGGTGACCACCACCGCCACGCCGGCACCGGCCGGAGCGGGCACCAATCTGTTGTGGTCGACCTATCCCAACTCAGTCGATCGCTATGGCGGCACCGTCAAGCTGGAAGCGCGCCCGGCCCCCGGCGTCGAGGCCTTTGTCGCCTACACCTATTTCGCGCAGGATGATCAGGAGCTGCGCCATTCGCTGCAACTGCTCAATACGTCGGGTGGCAGCTTCGTGCGCTTCAACGATTTCCCGATCCGCAAGCCGCTGCATTATGGCCAGGCCGGGTTGCGCTGGGATGGCGACAGCGGGCATCATCTGGCGCTGCGTGGGTCCTGGTCTGAAGCCACTTTCCTTGAGCCGTCGAACGAACTGGTGTTCAACCTGATCGCGCCGGCAGCGACCTTCGATCTGGCGCTCGATGGCGTCAATCCGGCATTGAGCAATGTCACGCCGCGCATAGCCAACCCGGCCGAGTATCGCTTCACCCAGTACCGGCCCTATGAGGATGATTCTACCGACACCGTGAAGGAAGCCCAGCTGGATTATGGCTGGAACAACCAGCGCGGCGATGACGGCATCGGCTTTGGCAGTGGTGCCAAATTCCGCCGCACCACGCGTGACAACGGGCGCACGCAGACCTTCTTCAACCCGGCCACCGGCGTCGATCTGCGCCTGACGCCGTTCGATCAGGGCGTGCAGTATCAACCGATCCTGGCCAATTTCAACCAGATCTTCATCGATTTCCAGAAGTTCCAGGATTTCTTCACTGCCAATCCCAACAGCTTCACCCGCGACGCGGTCAACACCGATCGCCAGTCGATCGGCGGCGACTGGCGCTTCCAGGAAGATGTCGGGGCTGGCTATGCCTTGCTGCGCCACCATGGCCCGCGCCACAATTTCATCGCCGGTGTGCGCTATGAAAACACCAGCGTCGCAACCAAAGGCATCCAGCGCCGCACCACGGCCGGGGTCGACCGCTTCACCCCGGTGGCGCGCGCCGACCGCTATGATGATTGGTTGCTGTCGGCCACCGGATATTATGATTTGGCCACCGGCGTGCGGCTGCGCGGCGCCTTCTTCCAGGCGGTGGGCCGCCCCAATCCCAACCAGGTGGCCGGCCAGGAACTGATCAACGCCGATGAATCAATCAGCCGGTCCAATCCCGATCTGGCACCGCGCCGCGCCGACAGTATCGAAGCCGCGCTGGAATATTATCTGCCCGAAGATCTGGGCATATTGTCGGTCGGCAGCTTCAAGAAATGGGTCCGCGGCGAAATCTACACCTTCTCGGCCAACGAAGTGGTCGACGGCGTCAACCGGGTGGTCAACCAGCCGCGCAACGCCGAAGGCGCCACCATCGCCGGCCTCGAAGCCAATGTCGTGTTGAACCGACTGGCGTTCCTGCCGGGGCCGCTGGCGGATTTCGGGATTTCCGGCAACATCACCGTGCTGGAAGGCCGCATCACCGTCACGAACGGCACCGTACGCCGTGCGCTCGATGAATTGCCCGGCCAGGCCAGCTTCCTGGCCAATGCCGCAGTCTTTTATGAAAGCGGCGGTGTGCGCGCCCGCCTCACCTATTCGCATGTCGGCCGCTTCCGCAGCACGGTCAACGCAGCCACCCCGGCGTCCGACCAGACGACGGCGCCTTACAATCAGCTGGATTTCCAGGCACGCCTGAAGCTTGGCCGCCAGGTGGAAATCATCGCCGAAGCGCGCAACCTCACCAACGCTGCCCGCCTGGTGCTGACCGGCCCCAACCAGGATATCGCCCGCGACATCAACCGCTTTGGCCGGCAATTCTGGCTGGGTGCTGCGTTTACGATGTAAGGAAGCTCATGCTGATTGCTCTCGCCTTTGCCCTGCAAGCTGCGGTCGGCGTTCCCGAAACGATCCAGCCGACCGGGCCGGTGGGGGCAGAGGCCTGTGTCGCCAGCGTGGAGCCGTGCCAGATCGCGCCGGGCACGCGCTACCGGATGATTCGCAAGGCCGGGGACAAGCCGCTGGTGGTGCATGTCGCCGAGATCGATCTCGCCACGCCGGGGCTGGCCGTGCGCACCACGCCGCCGGATCGCAGCGGGGGCCTTGAATATCGCGCGCAAACCACCAGCTACTATCTAGCGCACAGCGGGGCCGTGCTGGCGGTGAACGCCAGCTATTTCCTGCCGTTCGTCGGCGGTAGCCGCGGCGGCAATGACTTCGTGCCGGTGGCCGGCGGTGCCGCAGCGGCATCGGGCGCGGTGCTGTCCGGCGGCGCGCTGGCCTCACCGGCCGACGACATCGACGCCCGGGTTGATGGCATGGCCTGTTTCGGCGCCAGCCGCGCACAAATCGTGCCGGGCCAAAGCTGCCCGGATGGCTTTGCCGAAGGCGTCGCCGCCGGCCCGCGCTTGATCGCCGCCGGAACGGTGCTGCCGCGCCCGCGCCTCGGCCCCGATGGCCCGTTCCGCGGTGCGACACGGCCGGCTGAAGCCCCTCCCGCGATTGCCCCTCCGCCTGGAGCAGCAGCAGGGGGCGGCGGCCCGCGCACCGCATTGGGCATCGATGCCACCGGCACCAAGCTGTGGATCGTCGTGGCCGACGGCCGCCAGCCGGACTGGAGCATGGGCCTTGGCCACGAAGCGCTGATCGATCTGTTCCGCAATCTCGGCGCCAGTGACGCCATCAGCCTAGATGGCGGCGGCTCGGCCACCATGGCGGCACGTGGTCCGGCCGGGCCGCTGCTGCTCAGCCGGCCGATCCACACCGGCGTGCCGGGGCGCGAACGCCCGGTGGCCAATCATGTCGGCGTGTTCGTGGATGGCATTAGCGGCCGCCCGGACGGCGTGATGCCGGCGCTGGCCAAGCGTCCGGTTGCCCAATTGAAAGCCAGCCTTGAACGCATCTACACCGCGCAAGAAGCCCGCCAGGGCGTTGCCGCCGATGCCATGCATTTCTATGCCATCGTCAACACCGTGATCGGCAAATATGCCCGTGACACCGGCAAACTGGTGACGCGCTGGGCGGGGCCGCGTGGTGGCTTCATCCGCCATCTCAACAGCTGCACCATCGTCCGCGCCGATCTCGTCTGCGCCCACAGCAACCACCCCGAAGTACCGCACGCATCGTCGGTAGAGATCTGGGACAGCGCAACGCTCGCCCACAAGGCCAGCATCAGCTTGGGCAACCGCGACGAAGGCTCGCTCACCATCGTCGAGCCGATAGCCGATGGCTGGTTGCTGGGCTTTGCGCATTATTCCGATGAAACCGGCGTGCCGTTCAAGGGCCATGATTTCTCGCAACTGATCGCCGTCGATGCCGAATGGCGGCGGCGCGAGGCCTGGGTGATTCCGCCATCGATCCGCGCGCGCATGGCACCGCAAGCCGCGTCCGGCGGCGCCATCGGCCCGGATGGCCTGCTCTATCTTTTCGGCCACACGCTGCCGGAGCTTTACGTGCTGGCGCGGCCCGCATCGGGGGCGGAACTGGTGCATGTCGCCACCATCGCGCTCGATGCGGCGGGCCAAGCCTTCGCCTTTGATCCCAGCCATGCAAAGCGCATCTTCGCCATTGATCGCCCGACCGGCACGGTGCGCATTTTCACCCTGCCAGACACTGGCCCGCTGCCTGCCGATACGCGCCGCTTTTCTCGGCCCCGCTGATCTATTTTCTTGTGGGAAATGCCAAGAACCCTTTCCGATTGAGATCCGTATACATCGATAATTATAATGGCGCGCCCGGCAGGACTCGAACCTGCAACCCCGAGAGTAGAAATCACGTGCTCTATCCAGTTGAGCTACGGGCGCGTGGCGCTGCAAATGCAGCGGAAATCCGGGAAAATCCAGCGTTACTCGTCCGCCAGATCAAGATAGGGGGCGACGTCGTTATCGGTGGCGATCCACAGGCTGGCCTGCACGTCGTCGCTCTGGGCGGCAGCGATGGCCAGTGCTTCATCAAGCGGGCCATAAAACAGGGTTTCAGCCACCGGATCGCCGTCATCAAGCCGATAGAGTCGCACCGTCGCCGTGGCGAAGGTCGAACGCATCAGCGGAAATTGTCGGCGTAGGCCTGGATCTTCAGCCGGCGCGGACCCAGCGGCAGGATCTCCACCTCAAGCCCGTTGGCCGTGGCATAGGCCATTGCCGCCTCTTGGCTGGCAAAGCGCAGTTGCACCTGACCGGCGGTGAAGCCGCTGCCGGTCCAGCCGGTCAGCGGATCAGCGCGCATGCGATCATCGCGTTCGAATTCCAGCAGCCATTCACCGGTATGGGCACGGCCGGACTGGGTGGCAGGCTTAGGGCGCTGATAGAGGCGAGCGTGCATGCCCCCCCCTTGCCGCGAGCAGCAGCCGCAGGCAAGAGGGAAGAATGATCATGCTGACTGGAACCTTCAGATTGCCCGCCGATGGCCTAGCCCGCGCCCTGCCTGCCATGTCTGCGATGGTGGCCGCCAGCCGCGCCGAGCCAGGCTGCATCGCCTACGCCTATGCGCAGGACCTGCTTGATCCAACGCTGATCCATGTTGTCGAACGCTAGCGCGACCGCGCGGCGCTGACAGCGCATTTCGCGACGCCGCACCTGGCGCAATGGCGGGCGCAGTTTGTGGTACTCGGCATCACGGAACGGAACGTGGGCCTGGTGGAAGGCGAGGCCGAATCGACCTGAGGTCAGTAGGCGCGGGCGATCGCGAACTCGACCGTTTCGGTGAGCGCGTCGCGCGCCGGGCCCTTGGCAAAACTGCCCAGCACATCGATGGCGCGCTGGCCATAATGGCGGGCGCGGGCCATGGTATCGGCCACGGCGTTGGTGGTGCGCAGCAATTCGCCGGCGCGGGCCAGTTCCGCATCACCATTGGCTCTACCGGTCATTGCACGGCGCCAGAATTCGCGATCATCCTCGTTGCCGCGGGCGTAGGCCAGGATCACCGGCAGGGTGATCTTGCCATCGCGGAAATCATCGCCGGCATTCTTGCCCATGGTTTCGGCGTCCGACACATAATCGATGGCGTCGTCCACCAGCTGGAAGGCGATGCCGAGATAGCGGCCATAGCTGGCCAGTGCCTCCTCGCCCTTTTCATCACGCTCGGCAACCACGCCGGCAATCTGACAGGCGGCGGCGAACAACGCGGCCGTCTTGGCACTGATGATGTCGAGGTAACGATCTTCGGTGGTGGTCACATCGCGCGCGGCGGTGAGCTGGGCCACCTCGCCTTCCGCAATCACGGCTGATGCACGCGAAAGGATCTTGAGCACCCTGAGCGACCCATCTTCGACCATGAGTTCAAACGCGCGGCTGAACAGGAAATCGCCCACCAGCACGCTGGCCGGATTGCCATAGAGCGAATTGGCCGTGACCTTGCCGCGCCGAAGCCCTGACGCATCAACCACATCATCATGCAGCAACGTTGCGGTGTGGATGAACTCGACAGCGGCCGCCAGCTTGTAATGGCGGGTGCCTTCATAACCCAGCAGGCTGGCGCAGCCCAGGGTGAGCATCGGCCGCAGCCGCTTGCCCCCGCCGGCAATCAGGTGGCCGGCCAGTTCCGGAATCAGCGCCACTGGCGATTGCATGCGATCGAGGATCACATGATTTACCGCTTTGAGACCCGGCGCGGTCAGGTTCATCAACGCCTGGATCGACGGCTCGCGGCGGAGGGTATGGACGGTAGCTGTCACGACGTTTTTCTTAACGCAAGTAACGGCTCGTGCAAGCGCGGCCTTGCTCCCCGCGCTGCTGTGCCGCAAAAGGACAATGTGGCCATTACGGGCCAGATGGGGGACACAGCGTGAGCGATCCGGTGTTGCAGGCTTATCGTGAAAGCATCGACAATATCGATGCCGCCCTGGTGTTCATGCTGGCCGAACGCTTCAAGATCACCCAGTCAGTAGGTCGCTACAAGGCGGAAACCGGCTTGCCGCCCGCCGATCCCGGCCGCGAGACCGAGCAGATTGCCCGCCTGCGTGCGCTCGCCGCCAGCGCCAATCTGGATCCAGAGTTTTCCGAGAAATTCCTGCGCTTCGTCATCGACGAGGTGATCCGCCACCATCAGGCGGCGCGGGCCTGACGCCGGCTCAGGCGACAAGCGGCAGGGTGAGCGTCATTAACAGACCGCCCAGATCCTCCGAACTGTCGAGCGCAACGCTGCCGCCATAAAGTTCGGCGACATCCTTGACGATGGCAAGGCCCAAGCCGGTGCCCGGCTTGTCGGTGTCCAGCCGCTCGCCGCGCTCGAACAGCCGGCTGCGCTGGTCGGGTGCGATGCCCTTGCCGTCATCTTCCACCAGCACCCGCACCTGATCGGCGTCGGCCTCCACGGTGATGAACACCCGGCCGCCGCCATGCAGGGCGGCATTGTCGATCAGATTGCCCAGCATTTCCTCAAGATCCTGCTGTTCACCGCGAAAGGATGCCTCGCGGTCGCCGGCCAGATCGATCAGCACCTTGCCCTGGTGGATGCGCCCCACGGTGCGCGCGATGGCTTCCAGCGACGGCCACACGGGCGTGCGGGCGGTGGAGGCCGCCCGGCGGCCAGCGGCGCGGGCGCGGGCCAGCTGATGATCAACATGGCGGCGCATCACCTGCACCTGGGCTTCGATGGTGCGGGCCAGCGGATCGTCGCGGCCACGCGCTTCGCCGATCAGCACGCTCATGGGCGTTTTCAGCGCATGGGCAAGATTGCCGGCATGGCGGCGCGCCGCTTCCGACTGGGCTTCGCCATGCGCCAGCAACTCGTTGATTTCCGCCACCAGCGGTTCCACCTCCACCGGGAATTGCGCTTCAACCCGCCGCGCCTCGCCGGAACGGATGGCGGCAATCGCCTTTGACACCCGCCGGAGCGGCGCCAGGCCATAGATGGATTGGATGCCGACCATGACGATCAGGCCGATGCCCAGCACCCCCAAGCTCCAGCCGACAACGGTGCGGGTGCGCGCCTTCTGCCGATCAAGATCGCGGCTGGACTGGGCCACTTGGAACAGAAAGGGTTGCGCGGCGCCGGGCAGACGCACGCTGCGCGCAATTACCCGCAGCGTCTCGCTGGGGAACTGCGTGCTTTCAAACTTGCAGGGCGTGCGGCAATCCTGATTGCCCGGCGGCAGCGCCAGCTGGCGATCCCACAGGCTGCGCGATGGAAACGGCGCATGGCCGCCGCCCGATACCTGCCAGTAGAGCCCGGAATAAGGCTCCGCAAACCGCTGATCGCCCAGCGGACGCAGCAGGCGCACATCGCCCACTTCGTCCAGCTCGGCCGCATTGATCATCGCATTGAGGTTATTGGCCAGCTGCTCGTCGAAGCTGGCGGTGAGCGTCTCATCCAGCACCTGCACCAGTGCCAGGCCGCCCACACCCAACAACATGGTGATCCACACCGCAGCGATCAGCACCATGCGCCGCTGCAACGAGCGGCGCGTGCTTACCGCTGCCGGCTCAGAGCTGATCGTTGAGACTGTAGCCAAGGCCGCGCGTGGTCATGATCAGATCGGCACCCAATTTCTTGCGGATGCGGGTGATGAACACTTCGATAATATTGGAATCGCGATCGAAATCCTGGTCATAGATATGTTCGATCAGTTCGGTGCGGCTCACCACCTTGCCCTTGTGGTGCATCAGGTAGGACAGCAGCTTGAACTCCTGCGCGGTCAACTTCACCGGTTCGCCGTTCAGCGTCACCCGACCCGAGCGGCCATCCAGGCGCACGCCGCCGGCGGTCAATTCCGACGTCGCCTGCCCTGCCGCCCGCCGAATGATGGCCCGCAGCCGGGCGACCAGTTCCTCGATCTGGAAGGGCTTGGCCAGATAGTCATCGGCGCCGGCATCCAGCCCGGCCACCTTGTCTGACCAGCTGTCGCGCGCGGTCAGCACCAGAACGGGCATCACCCGGCCTTCGCGGCGCCAGCGGTCAAGCACAGTCAACCCGTCAAGGCCCGGCAGGCCGAGATCGAGGATCACCGCGTCATAGGCTTCGTTGGCGCCCAAATAATGGCCCTCTTCGCCATCACCGGCGGCGTCCACGGCATAGCCTGCCTGTTCCAGCGCATTCTTCAGCTGGCGACGCAGATTGGGTTCGTCTTCGACGATCAGTATTCGCATTGGCCCCTGTCCACGAAAATGCTTGGCACGATCAAACCGGCTCCTGTCCGGTTGGCGGCGCTGCCCGCGCCTCCCTGGCGGTTCTCAAAAACTCTGCCGGCGCCGAACGGGGGCGCCAGTACGGGCATCCACATCAACATTGATCAGATTGCCATCCTTCAAGAACCGAAACCGGTACGTGCGGCTGGACTGATCAAACTGCACGCCAACATAATCACCCCGGTTTTCCTGCATCACACGGTGCTGGATCGCTTCCAGCGGCATGATCTCCCCAGCCCGCACCATGTTGTGCACGTCATTGGGGCCAGCGAAGGCCGGTGCCGCAGTCAACAGGGCCAAGCCTGACAAGAAGAACAAGAGGTTACGCACACGCATGATCCCGTTTATCAACCGCGCTGAACAGGCTTCAGCGCCGGTTCCGACAACACCCATCTGCCCGCTGCCGATTGAACCCGCCCTGAACATGAACAGGATTTTGGCCGACCGCATCTGGTGATCTAGTGCCGCATCGCCGCCATCAGTGCAACCGCTGCCTATTGCCAGCCGCAGCGGGACAGGCCACTGCCTCCCCCATGTCCCCTCCCCGGCCCGAACCCATTTTCACTCTTGAATCGATCGGACTGAAGAACGGCGCCGGTTGGCTGTTCCAGGGCCTGTCGCTCACCCTTGATGCACGCGACCGTGTCGCCCTGATCGGCCGCAACGGCGCCGGCAAATCCACGCTGCTGAAGATCATCGACGGCAGTATCGAGCCTGATCAGGGCCGGCGCGCCCTCGCCGGCCGCCTGAAGATCGGCCGGCTGGAACAGGATCCGCCGATGGGCGACTTCGAAGCTCTGGAAGACTATGTGTTGGCCGGCGGCGCGCAGCCGCACGAAGTGGCGGCGCTGGCCGATCAGATCGGGCTCGATCTCGCCCGCCCCGCTGCTACGGCATCGGGCGGCGAACGTCGCCGCGCCGCGCTGGTGCGTGTGCTGGCCGAAGCGCCCGACCTGCTGCTGCTGGATGAGCCAACCAACCATCTGGATATCGGCGCCATCGAATGGCTCGAGAACTGGCTTGATCGCAGCCGTTGCGCACTGGTCGTCATCAGCCATGATCGCGCCTTCCTCACCCGGTTGACGAAGAATTGCCTGTGGCTTGATCGCGGCATGCTGCGCCGCGCCGAAGTGGGTTTTGGTGGGTTCGATGCCTGGTCCGAAGCGGTGGCCGCCGAGGAAGAGCGCACCGCCCAGCGGCTCGACACGAAATTGCGCGCCGAAGAACATTGGCTGCAGCGCGGCGTGACCGCCCGGCGCAAGCGCAACATGGGCCGGCTTTCCAAGCTGATGGACCTGCGCGAAACCCGCCGCAGCCTGGATCGTGGGCCGACATCAGCGCGGATCGCCACCGAATCCAGCGATCCCGGCTCAAAGATCCTGATCGACGCCAAGGGCATATCGCTGGCGTTCGGTGATCGCGCCATCCTCAATGATTTCTCCTTGCGCATCCGCAAGGGTGATCGCATCGGCATCGTCGGCCCCAATGGTGCCGGCAAATCGACACTGATCAAGCTGCTGCTCGGGCAGATCGCACCCGACAGCGGCACCATAACCCGCAGCGCCGCGCTGGCTCCCACCATCATCGATCAGCATCGCAAGCGGTTGAAAGGCCGCACCGTGCGCGAAGTGCTGGCCGATGGCGGCGAGTGGATCGAGGTGAACGGTTCCAAAAAGCATATCGCCGGCTATCTGAAGGAATATCTGTTCGATCCCGGCGTGATTGATGCGGCGGCCGAAACCCTGTCAGGCGGCGAACAGTCCCGCCTTTTGCTGGCACGCGAGTTCGCCACGCCATCGAACCTGATGGTGCTGGATGAGCCGACCAACGATCTCGACATGGAAACGCTCGATCTGATCGAGGAGGTGATCGGCGATTATGCCGGCACCGTGGTGCTGGTCAGCCACGATCGCGCTTTCCTTGATCGGGTGGTGACCATGATTGTTGCGCTCGATGGCACCGGCAAGGTCGAAGTGAGCGTGGGCGGCTGGAGCGACTGGGTGGCACGTCAGGCACCGACAGCGGCAGCAACCAAGGGCGGCCGGATCAGCGCCGCAACCCCAGCCAGCGCGCCCCGCAAGGCCGGCAAGCTCAGTTACAAGGATGCCCGCGAACTGGCCGAACTGCCTGCCCGCATCGCTGCGTTGGGCAAGGATATCGCCGCTCACGAGACGGCGCTGGCCGATCCCGATCTCTACGCGAAGAACCCGCCGCGTTTTGCCGCGCTCACCACCGAACTGGATTCCTTACGCGAAACACTGGAAGCCGCGGAACTGCGCTGGCTGGAATTGGCGCAGATGGAAGAGCAACTGGCAGGCTGAAGCGGCAGCCGGCCAGCAAGCTCCATCTCAGGCGACTTCAACGCCCGGCGGCACGTCCGGCTCGATATGGCTGGGCAGCACAACCCGCAGGGGGGGCCGGGGCCACACGGCGGGTATCGTGCGCGCGCACGAACTGCTCCATCACCGGCGCAACCACCTCGCGCCACTTGCGGCCGTTGAAGATGCCATAATGGCCGGCGCCAACAGCCATGTGATATTGCTTCTTGGCGTCGGGCAGGTTCACCGCCAGATCCAGCGCCGCCCGCGTCTGGCCGATGCCCGAGATATCGTCGCGCTCGCCTTCGATGGCCAGCAGCGCCGTGTGGGTGATCTTGGCCGGATCGGCAATGCGGCCTCGATGTTCGAACTGGCCCGTGGCCAGTGCCTGGCGCTGGAATACCAGATCGATAGTCTGCAGGTAGAATTCCGCGGTCATGTCGCAGACGGCACGATATTCGTCATAGAAAGCCTTGGTGGAATCCGCTGACTCCTCGTCGCCATCCACCAGATGCTTGAACATTTCCCAGTGCGATTTCATGTGGTTGGCGAGGTTCATGGACATGAAACCCGACAATTGCAGATAGCCGGGATACACCTTGCGGCCCGCACCCGGATAGATTGGCGGCACATCCTGGATCACCGTGTGTTCAAACCACGCGTAGGGCCGTTTGAAGGCCAGATCATTCACCGATGTCGGCGCCTTGCGCGTGTCCACAGGCCCGCCCATCATCGTCAGGCTCGGCGGGGTGCAGGGATGATCATCCTCGTTCATCAACGCCACAGCGGCCAGCGCCGGCACCGACGGCTGGCACACCGCCAGCATGTGCGTATCCTGGCCCAGTGCTTCGAGGAACTCGATCAGATAATCGACATAGTCGTTGAGGTCGAAGCGGCCTTCACTGGTCGGCACCAGGCGGGCGTCGCGCCAATCGGTGATGTATACCTCGTGATCGGGCAGCAACCGCTCCACCGTGCCGCGCAGCAGCGTGGCATAATGGCCCGACATTGGCGCCACAATCAGGATGCGCGGATCACGCCTTCCGGTCACGTCGCGCTGAAAATACTTGAGCTGGCCAAAGGGCTTCCTCAACACCACGGTTTCACTCACCGACACCGATACGCCATCAACGATGGTGGTATGCAGATCAAATGCCGGCTTGCCGCGCACTTCCACGGTGTGGGCAAACACTTCCAGAGCCCGCGCCATCGATGGCGCCGTGCGCGACCAGGCCACCGGGTTGGCAAAGCTGAGCAACCAATCGGAACTGGATTGGGCCGCCAAGCCCACCCCTGCCAACCAGGCTTTCTGCATCTCAAAGGCAGTGTACAGCATCAAACATCCTTCCGGCGCGGCTGCGCATTCAATGCACTGCCATATCGCACATGCAGCATAAACCGGAAATGAGCGTCGCGGTGAATTATTATGCTGCAGTGCAACATTATTGTAACGGCCGCAGCCCCCGGAACTGTCGCAGGTGCTGGCAAGTGCTTGCCATTGAGTGCGGCTCAAGGCCCTGCTATCAGCCCGCATGGCTTCCAGACCGCCCAAACCGCCACTGCCCCCGCCCGCCGAGCGCAAGCTTTCCCGCCTCGCCTTGCTGTGGCGGTTTGCCCGCGCCTATCCGCTGCAGCTATCGGCAGCGCTCGCCGCGCTGTGCGTCGCCGCGCTGACCACGCTGGCCATCCCCCAGGGGCTGAAAACCGTGGTGGACAATGGCTTCGCCCGCGGCAGTGATCCCACCGATATCGCGCCCTTCTTCGTGGGCTTCCTCGGGCTCGTCCTGCTGCTCGGGCTGGCCACGGCCGTGCGTTTCTTCTTCGTCTCGTGGATCGGCGAGCGCGTGGTGGCCGATCTGCGCACCGCCGTGCAGCGCCACCTCGTCACCCTTGATCCGGTGTTCTTCGAAGAAAACCGCCCAGCCGAAATCGCCAGCCGCATCACGTCTGACACCGCGATCATCGAACAGGTGGTCGGCACCTCGGCCAGCCTGGCGCTGCGCAACACGGTGATGGGCATCGGCGGCATTGGTTATATGTTCTGGGTCAGCCCGCGCCTCACCTTGATGATGCTGCTGGTGATCCCGCTCACCATCGTTCCGATCTTCGTGCTCGGCCGCAAGGTGCGCGAAATCAGCCGCACCAGCCAGGATCGGGTCGCCGATATGGGCACTATGGTTTCCGAAGTGCTGGGCGCCATCCGTATCGTGCAGGCCTTCACCCAGGAAGGCCGCGAAGCGAAGCGCTTCGGCGCCGCGGTGGAAAGCAGCTTCGATACCGCCAAGCGCCGCATCCGCCTGCGTGCGGTGATGACGGCGCTGGTAATCACCCTCGTGTTCGGCGCCATCACGCTGGTGCTGTGGCAAGGCGCGCTCGACGTGATTTCGGGCCGGCTTTCGGGCGGCGCCATCGCCGCCTTCGTGTTCGCTGCCGCCATCGTTGCCGGCGCGTTCGGCACACTCACCGAGGTGTATGGCGATTTCATGCGCGCGGCCGGCGCATCCGGCCGCATGGAGGAACTGCTCGCCGCGCGGCCGCTGGTCCGCGCCCCGGCCGATCCGGTCGCCCTGCCCGCATCGCGGGGCGAACTGGAACTGGTGGATGTGCATTTCCATTATCCGTCCAAACCCGATGCCCCGGCGCTGAATGGCTTCACCCTTAAGGTGGCGCCGGGCGAAACGGTGGCCGTCGTCGGACCGTCGGGCGCAGGCAAATCCACCCTGTTTCAGCTGGTGCAGCGTTTCTATGATCCGGAAGCCGGCGAGTTGCGGATCGACGGCGTTGCCTATCGCGACGCTGATCCGCACCAGATCCGCGAACGCATCGCCGTGGTCCCCCAGGAGACGGTGATCTTTGCCACCAGCGCACTGGAAAATATCCGCTATGGCCGCCCGGAGGCGACCGAAGCCGAAGTGTGGGCCGCGGCCGAAGCCGCCCATGCCGATGGCTTCCTGAAAGACCTGCCCGAAGGCATCCACAGCTTCCTGGGCGAAAGCGGTACCAGGCTTTCCGGCGGCCAGCGCCAGCGCGTGGCGATCGCGCGCGCCATCTTGCGCAACGCGCCAATCCTGCTGCTCGATGAAGCCACCAGCGCGCTCGATGCCGAAAGCGAGCAGCTGGTCCAGGAAGCGCTCGACGGACTTATGAAGCAGCGAACTACGTTGGTGATTGCCCACCGTCTCGCCACCGTGCGCGATGCCGATCGCATCGTTGTGCTCGACAAGGGCAGGATCGTGGCCGAGGGCACGCACGACAGCCTGATGGCCGGCGGCGGGCTCTATGCCCGCCTTGCCCGGCTGCAGTTCGACCAGTTGGCGGCTTGAGGCGCGTTATTGGGCGGTAAAGCCGCCGTCCACCACCAGTTCGGCGCCGGTGATGAAACTGGCATCATCGCTGGCCAGGAAAGCGATGGCATCGGCAATCTCGCGCGGCACGCCAAAGCGGCCGATCGGATGGGCGTTCATCAGCGCCACGCGCATCTCGTTGCCATCTTCCCGATCGGCCAGCGCATTGCTCACCATCGGCGTGTCGATGAAGCCGGGATGCACGCTGTTCACCCTGATGCCCAGCGGCGCCCATTCCAACGCCGCCGCCTTGGTGAGCAACGTTACCCCACCCTTTGACGCACAATAGGCCGCGGCCCCGGCCATCCCGACCTTGCCAAGGATGGAACTGAGGTTGATCACGCTGCCACCGCCTGACGCGGCAATGCGCGGGCCGGCGTGGCGCAGGCCGAGGAACACGCCATCGAGATTGACGGCGAGGATCTGACGCCAGGCATCATAGCTGTGGTCCATCAGTTCGTAACGGCCGCCGGCCACACCGGCATTGTTGACCAGGATATCAAGCCGGCCGAAATCATGAACGGCATGCTCAACAGCGGCGGCCCAATCGGGATGGCTGGTCACGTCGTGCAGGCGGAATGCGGCCTGACCGCCAGCGGCCGTGATGCTGGCAGCAATATCCTCGCCGGCCAGATCACGATCGGTCAACAATACCGCCGCGCCATCCTTGGCCAGCCGCCGCGCGGTTGCCGCGCCCAATCCCGAAGCCGCACCTGTAACCAGAGCCACCTTGCCTGAAAGTCGTGCCATGTCGTGATCCTCTCCTGATTGCGAAGAGGCTAGGCTGGTTCAGGGGGCAGCGATACTGGGGGGATTGCGGGGTGTGGAATGTCTCGTTTGTCGAGGCGCCGGGCGGTCTGAGGCGGTAGCCCATTGGGCGCGGCCAGCGGCGGAGCCACGCCGTCAGACAGGCAAGAAAAGGGCGGCCTGTTGAGGCCGCCCTTTTCTACCTGCTGGCCGATCTTTCCGGAGCTGGGGAATAACGCTCAGCGTTATCCACGCGCCCCGCTGCGATCAGTTCGCGTAAGCCTCGTTCCCGACAAAGCCCATTTTCTCTATGCGAGCCTGCTGGGCCGCAGCCATCACTTGGTCGACGATGACATACTTGGCTTCCGCTTCCGGTCGCATGCGCAGCTCCGGCTGTTCCGGCAACGCCGAGGCCTGCTTCAGGTACCCCTTCAGCGTTGGCAGATCGACTTCGGTCTTGTTCCAGTAGATGTTGCCGAGAAAATCGATATCGATCTGGTTGAACACCGGATCAACATTGCTCGGGTTCGGATTCGGCGGCGGCAGATCCAGCTTCACAGCGTGGGTCTGCACCGGGATGGTGATGATGAACATGATGAGCAGAACGAGCATGACGTCGATCAACGGCGTCGTATTCATTTCCACCATCGGGTTGTCGTCACTACCCTCTTTACCAACTGACATGGCCATCGGCCAAACTCCCGTTATAGGATGCGGCCGGTTCGTTCTCCTGCGGGGAAAAACCGGCCGCCATCATTGCCTGATCAATCGCGCGAGACGAAGCCCGGGATGGGCTCGGAAATGAACCCAACCTTCAGGAACCCAGCCCGCTGCATGGTGAATACAACCCCACCAATACAACGATAGGCCACGTCCTTGTCGCCACGGATATGCACTTCCGGCAGCTCGATCTTGCCGCCCAGGGCTTCCTGGCGCTTGATCTCATCCTTCAGTGCCTTCACGCCGCGGTCGAGCAGTTCCTGCTTTGTGTCGACCCGGGTCTGAGCCCAGTAAGTGTCGCAATTCCCATCCACCGAGATCAGCACGTTTTCCGGCTTGGTGGTGGTGGGGAGGTTGGTCACCGTCGGCAGCGTGAGCGGCACGGTCTGGATGACAACAGGCACCGTGATCAGGAAGATGATGAGCAGCACCAACATGACGTCGACGAGCGGCGTCGTGTTGATTTCGTTCATCGGCGCATTTTCGTCCGACGTGTCCTTACCGATACTCATTGCCATCGGTCAATCTCCCTGTGCGGCGATGAAACCGATCACTTCTTGGCGGCAGGAACAGAAGCGGCCGGGGCAGCAGCAACTGGACGCTGGATGCGGGCGCCGGATACCAGAGCACCATGCACATCAGACGAGAAGTTGTTCAGGCGGGTGGCAATGTCCTTGTTGCGGCTGATCAGCCAGTTGTAGCCAAGCACGGCGGGCACGGCCACGGCCAGACCCAGCGCGGTCATAATCAGTGCTTCGCCGACCGGACCAGCAACCTTGTCGATCGACGCCTGGCCAGCGAGGCCGATGTTGATCAAAGCACGATAGATGCCGACGACGGTGCCGAACAGGCCGACGAACGGCGATGTCGAACCGACCGAGGCGAGGAACGAGAAACCGGTGGTCAGCTTGCCGTTGATCAGGCCGACCGAGCGGTTCAGAGCCATCGTCACCCACTCGTGCTGATCGATCTTGTCAGTAAGGCGGCCTTCGTGGTGATCCGAGGCGCGCAGGCCGTCATCGACGATCTGACGGAACGGCGAGTTCTTTTCCAGCTTCGCGGCACCGGTCTTCAGGTCGCTGGCGTTCCAGAATTTGTTTTCCAGTTCAGCGGCTTCCGCCAAAACTTTCCTCTGATCCAGATACTTGGTGATGATGATGAACCAGCTGTACAGCGACATGAATACTAGGAGGCCGAACACGGCCCAGGCGATGATGCCCCCCTGCTCCAGAGCGGCCATCAGGCCATAGGGGTTTTCTGCGGCTTCGGTCTGCATTGTCTTTTTCCCTCGGTGATCGTTGCGGGACCCCGGCACCAAGGCCAGACCCAGATTGATGAGTTGATCAGTTGGTCAGGCGCCAGCGCACCGGCTGGGTCTTGCGTTCCGGCACCGGCTGCCCGTCACGGGTCGCCGGATTGAACCGGTAGCGGCGCTGGATGATGGAGCAGGTCGCATCATCAAGTCGCTTGAAGCCGCTAGACTGCACGACCTCGCACTGGGTTACGCGGCCATCCGTGCCCACCACGTAGGACACACGGGTCGAGCCTTCTTCCTCGGCAGCGCGAGAAGCGCTGGGATAATCATCATCCGAGAACACGTTGTTGCGGCCGCGCGGCGTTGCCGGCGACGGTGCCACAGCCGGCGGGGCCGGCGGGGCTGGCGCCGGGGGAGCCACGACGGGCGGGTCCGGCCGAGCCACGGTCGACTGCGTGGTGATCGAGTTCGTGGGCGCATCCGACGCGACCGAGACTTCGGGCGGCGGCACGTACGGCGGGATCTCGATTTCCTTTGGCGGCGGCGGCGGCGGTTCGTCCGGCGGCGGTGCCTCTTCCTTCACGTTCACCGCTTCGAGTGGCTCAACGATCTTCTTCACCACCGAAATGGCGAAACCGGACACGATGGCATAGCCGAGCAGGACGTGCAGAATGGCGACCGAGACCAGCGCGATCTGCCGATTCTTGCTCATCGCAGGTGCGTCCATGTAAGACATGGCTGGTTTGGCACTCCCTAAAATCTGTGGAACGCCGCGAGCAGAGGACCCCCCTCAAACCCTGCGCCGAACCCTATGAGTGCTCCTCTAGCCGCAAGCCGCTTGGCGCCGCAACCGGCTTTTTGCCACAATCCCGCCGAATTCGGTTTTGATACGTTGTTTCACCACCTCAGAATCCGGGTTTGTTCCCTGCCATTTTGCTGGGGATTGCCGTGTGACCCTACAGCGGGTTGCCGGCACGGGCCCCTCGCCCGTACGATAATGGCCATGACGCGTTCGATTCTGACCATCTGCCTGATTCTGGTAGTTATTGCGCCGGCTGCTGCACAGGCACCGGCTCCAACAACGATCCCGAACGACCGCCTTACAGGCTTTGCCGATACCGCCGAACTGGCCCTGGCTGCCCCGGTGATCGTGCGCGCCACCATCACCCGCGCCACCCGACTTTCTAGCAAGGCTGCACCTGATGTCGCGGCCGGCCGGGCACGGCTGTTGGTGACCGCCAGCGTGTCCAATGTGCTGGTTGCTCCTGGCGCTTTGGGCGGCACCTTGCAATATCTGTGGGATGCACCACTGGATTCGCGCGGGCGGGCACCTCAGGCCAAGGGACTGGATATATTGGCCTTTCTTGATTCGACGAAAGAAACCGGTAGCACCAGGCTGATCTCGCGCCGCGCCCAGCAGCCATGGGATTCGGCGCTGGCTGACACGGTGCGCGCCGTCGTGGCCGAGCAGCGATCCGGCAAGGTGCCGATTATCCGCAGCGTTTCCAATGGCTTTCGCGCCGATGGCACGGTGCCGGGTGAAAGCGAGAGCCAGTTCTTCCTTGCCACGACCGATGGCAAGCCCGCGGCTCTGGTGGTGCAGAAACGGCCCGGCGAGGTGCAGCGGGTGCTGGTGGCGCGCGGCGACATCATCGACGAATCAGCTGAGCGGGTGCGGCCGGGCACCCTGCTCTGGTACCGCCTGGCCTGCTTCCTCCCCGCCCGCCTGCCCGCCTCAGCCGGCGGCGCTGATCCGGCGCTGGCCAAGGACTGGCGCGATGCGCTCACCAGCCTGGGCCCTTGCGGCAAGACCAACTAGTAGCTGGACAGCTCCACGCCGACAGCTTCGCAATCGGGATAGACGTCCGGCTTGCGCGTCGAAACGCGCAGGCCCACGACGCCGGCGCGTGCGGCCACCATATCGTAAATGGCGTGCGCCACGGTTTCCTGCAGGTTGAAGCGACGGCCCTCCACCAGGCCAAGCACGGCATTGCGCAGGAAGTCATAGTCCCAGGCTTCGGCCACCGTATCGCAGCGCGGGAAATGATCGGCATCCACCCACACTTCGATGTTCAGGCGCAGTGTTTGCGGGCTGCCAACCTCAAATGCGTGGAAGCCGATATCCACTGGCAGATCGAAATCCTGCAGAAACAGCTTGCGGGAGCGGATCGCCAGATGACGCGGCACCATGCCGGGCGCCATCGGTTCGATGAAGGTGGGCGGCGGCACGTTATCGGGCATCATTTTTCTACCATGTGGGCAACGTCGCGGGGCAGGCCAAGCAGGCGCTGCCCACCATCCAGGACGATGGTTTGCGCGTTGAAGGTGGGGGTGGCGATGATGAAGCGCAGCGCGGTGAGGATATCATCCACCGTAACGCCGCGGCCCAGCGGGTTGAGCCCGTGCACGGCTTCGAAATTCTCGCGCGCCTGTGGCCCCGATACCAGCGTCACCGCTGGCGCGATGCCCACACAGCGCAAGCGCGGCGCATAGGAGCGCGCGGTCAGCTCGGTCAGCCCCTCGAATCCGATCTTGGACAATGTGTAGGTGAAGTAATCCGGGTTGAGGCTGGCCAGCTTGGCATCGAGCAGGTTGACCACCAGTGCCGGATCATCGAGCGTATCGGGCAATGCGGCGGCAAAGGCGCGGCTGAGCAGCGCCGGCGCGCGCAGGTTCACCGCCATGTGGATGTCGAATTCGGCGGGGCTGAAATCCGCGATCCGGTCATAAACGAAACGGCTGGCGCTGTTCACCAGCAGTCGGGCCGGCGGCAAGCCGGCGCAGGCCGCCATGATGATGTCTGCCGCAGCCGGATTGGCCAGATCGGCCGCGACCACGCTGGCATTTCCCAGCTCCGTCGCCAGCGCCTCGGCTTCGGCGCGGCTCTGGTTGCAGTGGATCAGCACGTACCAGCCATCGGCGGCGAGTGCGCGCGTGATGGCGCCGCCAATGCGCTTGGCACCGCCGGTGATGATGGCAGTTCGTGTTGGCTGTGCCGTCATGGTGCGCGCCGCCTAAGCCTTTGCGGGCGGCTGCGCAACGTGCAGTTCAGCGCAGGGCCTTTGCCAGCACTTTGCCGTCGCCGTCGGTTGCCATCGCCGGCAGGCCGAGCAGGCGCAGCAGCAGCGGGTGGACATCGACATTGTCGAACGGCGGCATGACCACCCCGGCGCGGAAGGCCGGCCCGGCGGCGACGAAGCTGGCGGCCATATCGGGATGGGCTGGATCATAGCCGTGCATACCGCCCAGCGGCCGCTGCGTCTGGCTGGCCGGCGGCGCCGACAGCCAGATCATCCAGCCGACTTCGGCAATGCAGATGATCGCCGGTACCCGGCGGTGGCGGCCATAATGCAGACGGGCGGGCAGATTGGCCTTTTCGTGGCAGGCCATGTGCGGGTGCGGCCGCAGCAGGGCGGCCTTCACGGCCACCTCTTGCCCCGGCTGCGGGTTCAGGCTGGCGATGGCGCCGCCGACCACGAGTTGCACCGAGGCCGGATCGAGCAGCGTATCCAGCAGGATACGGCGATCATTGCTCACCTGAGCCATGCCATGATCGGCCACCAGCACGATGTTGGCTTCGATCCCGCGCTGCTGCAGGCCAGCCAGCAGCCGGCCGATCTGGGCATCAACCCGGGCCAGTGCCGTGTTCACCTGCGGCGAATCCGGACCAAATTCATGGCCATCGTGATCAACAGTGTCGAAATAGAGCGTGGCAAAGCCGAGGCTTGGCCGTTCTTGGGGCCGTTCATCCAGCCAGGCCAGCAGCTGATCGACTCGCGCCGCTTCCGGCATGTCGCCATCGAACTTCAGCCAGCGGCACGGGCGCACGCCGCGCACCGCCGCTTCGCTGCCCGGCCAGAACATGGTGGCGGTGGGGATGCCGGCCTGTTCAGCGGTCACCCAGATCGGTTCGGCATCGTTCCACCAGCGGCCATCCTCCACCGCGCTGCGGATCCCCATCGAAAAGGCGCCAAGCTCGGCGTCCCGCATCGTGTTGTTGACGACGCCGTGGCGATCCGGCCGCAGGCCTGTCACTAGCGTATAGTGATTGGGGAAGGTGAGCGACGGGAAGCTTGGTCGCATCGCGTTGGTAGTGACACCGCGCGCAGCCAGCGCCGTGATGTTGGGGCTCACCCCGCGGCGCAGATAATCGGCGCGCAGGCCATCAACGGAGATGAGGATGACCGGGTGCGCGAGCCGTCTCACGGCGGCGGCGGTTGCCGGCGGCGGGGTGTTCGACGCGCAGGCAGACAGAGCAAGGGCCAGGAGGCCGGCGAAGAGGCGTAGAATCGGCATGAGCTGATCGATAGCAGCCTTGTGGGCATTTGCCATGACAGGCCCGCCGCGGCTATCGGCTGCACAGCATGACCGATACGCCCGACCGTTTTTCCGAGGAAGCGCAGACCTACACGGTGCGCGGTACGGAGGCGCCTGATCTTGATCTGGGTGTCGCCACCATAAGGCGCGTGGTGAAGACCCTGCCACTGAAGCCCGGCGTCTATCGCATGCTCGATGCCAGTGGCGACGTGCTCTATATTGGCAAGGCGCGCACGCTGAAGCAGCGGGTGACCAACTATACCCAGGTCACCCGCCTGCCCCGCCGCTTGCAGCGCATGGTGGCGCAGACCCGCGCCATGGAGATCGTGACCACCAACAGCGAGGCCGAAGCGCTGTTGCTGGAAGCCCAGCTGATCAAGCGCTATCGCCCGGCGTACAACGTGCTGCTGCGCGACGACAAGAGTTTCCCCTTCATCCTGCTGCGCGAAGATCATGATTTCCCTCGCATTTCCAAGCATCGCGGCGCGCGGGCGGCCAAGGGCAGCTATTATGGCCCGTTCGCCAGCGCCGGCGCGGTGAATGCCACGCTGAACGCGCTGCAGAAGGTGTTCCTGCTCAGGAGCTGTACGGACAGCTTCTTCACCAATCGTTCGCGGCCCTGCCTGCTCTACCAGATCAAGCGCTGCTCGGCGCCGTGTGTGGGCCGCATCGATGACGTCGGCTACGCAGAACTGGTGGAGGACGCCAAGGGCTTCCTGTCGGGCCGCACGCAAGAGGCTCAGAAGAAGCTGGCCGAGGCGATGCAATCGGCGGCGGAAGCCATGGACTTCGAGACAGCGGCGGTGCTGCGTGACCGGCTGAAGGCGCTGACCTTCATTCAGGGCAGCCAGGCCATCAATGCCGAAGGCGCCACCAGCGAAGCCGACGTGATCGCCATGGCCACCGATGGCGGCGCCATGTGCGTGCAGATCTTCTTCATCCGCGGCGGCCAGAACTGGGGCCACCGCAGCTTCTTCCCCGGCCACACCGAAGGCGTGGATGAGGCCGAAGTGCTCCAGAGCTTCCTCGCCCAGTTGTACGAGGAGCTGCCGCCGCCGCGCGAGCTGTTGCTCGATCGGACTTTGCCGGAAGCGGAACTGCTGGCGCTGGCGCTCAGCGTGAAGGCCGGGCGCAAGGTCAGCCTGCGCCACGCCCAGCGCGGGCCGGCAAAGAGGCTGGTGGAACAGGCGCAGCGCAATGCCGAGGAAGCCATCCAGCGCCGCCGCGCCGAAACGACGACGCAGGGCAAGCTGCTGCGAGAACTGGCGGAGATCTTCGAACTCGATGCCCCGCCGGCGCGAATCGAAATTTACGACAACAGCCATATCCAGGGCACGAATGCGCTGGGCGCCATGGTCGTCGCCGGACCGGACGGTTTCCAGAAGAGCCAGTATCGCAAGTTCAACATGAAGGATGAAAGCATCACGCCCGGCGACGATTTCGCCATGATGAAGGCGATGCTGCACCGGCGCTTTGCCCGACTGGAAGCCGAAGACCCTGACCGCGAGAGCGGCACATGGCCCGATCTGTGCCTGATCGATGGCGGCAAGGGCCAGGTTTCGGCGGTGATGAGCGCATTGGCTGAGCTGGGCGTGGATGTGCCGATCGTCGGCGTCGCCAAGGGGCCGGACCGCAACGCTGGCCGCGAGACCTTCTATCTGCCGTCGGGCCGCGAGTTCACGCTGCCGCCAAATGCCCCGGTGATGTTCTTCCTGCAGCGCCTGCGCGACGAGGCGCACAGATTTGCCATCGGCGCACACCGGGCGAAGCGCGCCAAATCCGTCACGCAAAGCCCACTGGACGAAGTGCCCGGCATCGGCCCGGCCCGCAAGAAGGCGCTGCTGATGCACTTCGGCACCAGCCGCGCCGTGAAGGGCGCCACGCTGGAGGATCTGGAACGCGCGCCCGGCATTTCCAGCCACATGGCACTGGCGATCTGGCAGCACTTCCACCCGAACGGTTAGCGGCGTAGGCTGCGTCCATGTGCCTGATCCTCTTCACCGCGCCCACGCCCGATGGTTACAAGGTTTCCATCGCGCTGGAGGAGATGGGCCTGGGCTATACCGTGCAGCCGCTCGATCTGACCAAGGGGGAGCAGAAGCGGGCGGAGTTCCTGAAATTGAACCCCAACGGCAAGGTCCCGTGCCTGATCGACGATGACTTTGCCGTGATGGAATCGGGCGCCATTCTGCTCTGGCTGGCGGAAAAATCCGGGCAATTGCTACCCAGCCACCGCCAAGGCCGTTCGGAAGCTTTGCAATGGCTGATGCTGCAGGTGGGCGGACTGGGGCCGATGATGGGCCAGGCCAATCTCTTCGGCCATTATTGGCCGGAAAAACTGCCGGCGGTGCAGGCGCGTTACCTGGGCGAGGTGAAGCGGCTGTTCACCATCCTCGATGCCAGGCTTTCGGATCGCGACTATCTGGCCGGGGACTACAGCATCGCCGACATCGCGCATTTCTGCTGGGTGCGCACCGCGGGTTGGACCGGGGTGGACCTGGCGCCCTTACCGCACCTGTCCCGCTGGGTCGACGCCATCGCCGCCCGCCCCGCCGTACAGCGCGGGCTGAAGGTACCGGAAGTCTCGCCGGTGCAGGACGGCGGCGACAACACCGCCTTCATCGCACGGACGAAGAAATTGCTCGGGCTGGGGGCCAGGGAAGCTTAACCCGAAAAGCCGATCAGCATCGCCCCGGCACACACCACAAGCGCGCCGGCCCAGCGCCTGGGCGTTACCCTTTCCTTCAACAACAGCGCCGCCAGTGCTGCGCCGAAGAGCACACTGGTTTCGCGCAGCGCCGTGATCGGGCCGATGGGCGCGCGCAGTTGGGCCCACAGCACCAGCATGAAGCCCGCGCTGGAAAGACCGCCGGCGAACACCCCCTGCCGCCAGCGTCCGGCTGCGGCCGCTGCAAAGCCCGCCGGGCCGCGCCGGGCGATGACAAACAGGCTGATCGGCAGGAAGGTGAATACCGCGCCCCAGCCCTTGTAACTGAACACGTCGCCATTTACCCGCACGCCCATCGCATCAACCAAAGAATAGCCGGCAATCATGGCTCCGGTGAGCAGTGCCCAGGCTGTCGCCGCCAACGGCGCGTGACGGTTCACGCCGACCAGCATCACACCGATGCTGATGGCTGCGACCCCCAGCCCCTGCCACACGCCCGGCATTTCAGCGGCGAAGATCACAGCCCCCAGCGTCACCAGCGCCGGAGCGATCCCGCGGGCAATCGTATAAACATGGCTCATGTCGCCGTCGGCATAACCCTTGGTGAGCGCCGTCCAATAGACGAGGTAAATGGCGCTGGAAGCGAGAATGAACGGCCATGCCCCGGCCACCGGAGCGCCGAACAGGGCGATCAGCACACAGCCGAACAGCGAGCCGCCCAGACCCAGAACTGCCAAGTCCACCAGCCGATCCCCGGCGCTGCCCTTCAGGAACAGATTCCACCCGGCGTGGATCAGCGCCGACAGCAAGGTGGCGGCAAGGGCCGATGCGGGAATCAAAGGCCGTGGAAAGCGGCCCAGTCGCTCATCGGTGCGCGGCTCGGGCGGGAGAGATTGGCCTTGTCATCCGGATCGATGAAACCGATCGCCATGCCGGTGAACAACATGCGTTCTTCCGGAATGCCGATGAACTCCCCGATGGTTTTCGGATAGATCGCCCAGCATTCCTGCGGGCAGCTATCCAGCCCTTCTTCCTTCAGCAGCAGCATCAGCGACTGCAGATACATGCCAAGGTCGCTCCACTGCGGCGGCCCCATGCGGCGATCGACCGAGCAGAACAAGGCAACCGGCGCACCAAAGAACTGAAAATTGCGCGCAAACCACATGCGGCGCCCGGCCTTGTCCTCACGTGGGATGCCGAGCCGGCTGTAGAGCTCCTCGCCCACGGCAAACCGGTAAGAGTTGTGCGGTTCGGGCAGTTCCTTGGGATAGATGTCATACTCGGTCGGCTCCATTTGGCCGCCGCCCATCAGCTTGCCCAGCATGATACGTTTCAGTTCATCCAGTTTTTCGCCGCCCACCACATCGATGTGCCAGGGCTGCAGATTGCCACCCGAAGGCGCCCACGCCGCCTTTTCCACCACGCGGCGGATCACGTCACCATCGACTGGCGTCGGCAAAAAGCCCCGCACCGAACGGCGCGACAGCACGGCATCAGAAACCTTCATGAGCAAGCCTTTCGGTAACTTTGCACTTGGCGCTGGATTGCCTATGAAGGGCTGGTGTTGTCCAGCCTCCCCAATCTGCTCACCCTTTCGCGCATCCTTGCGGTGCCAGGCCTTGTTGCCTTGATGTGGGGGCCCAACCCTTGGCAATGGCTGGTGGCGTTCGGCCTTTACACGCTGGCGGCGATCACGGATTATTTCGATGGCTATCTGGCGCGGTCGTGGGGCACGGTCTCGAAAATCGGCCAGTTTCTTGATCCGGTTGCGGACAAGATCATGGTCGCCGCCGTCATCCTGATGCTGGTCGATGCCCAGATCCTGCATGGTTGGAGCGTGATTGCAGGCCTGATCATCCTGCTGCGGGAGATGTTCGTTTCGGGCCTGCGCGAATATCTGGCCGGGGTGCAGGTCTCGGTGCCGGTCAGCCAGCTCGCCAAGTGGAAGACCACGGCCCAACTGGTGGCACTGGGGGCGCTGATCCTGGTTGGCGCGGTGCCGATCATGCCCTGGCTGCCGGCCGAGATAATCGGGCTTGTCACGCTTTGGATAGCCGCCATCCTCACGCTCATCACCGGCTATGATTATCTGCGCGTCGGCCTGAAGCACATGTGATGGTGCAGCTGCTGTACTTTGCCTGGGTGCGCGAAATGGTGGGCACGGACAGCGAGACGATCACCCTGCCCGCCGACATCACCACGGTCGCCGCCCTGCTGGATTGGCTCGCCGCCCGCAGCCCCGGCCATGCCGCCGCCCTGGCCGATCGCAGCCGCATCCGCATCGCGGTAGATCAGGGCTTCGCCACCTCCGCCACGCCGCTGAACAACCCGCGCGAAATTGCCATCTTCCCGCCGGTGACAGGCGGATGATTGCCGCGCGGCTCCAGAGCGAGCCCTTCGACACCGCCATCGTACAGGCCGCGCTGCTGGCCGGCCGCACCGATCTCGGCGCCGCTATCGCCTTCACCGGGCTGGTGCGCGCCGATGAGGGCCTTGTTGCCTTGACCCTTGAACATTATCCGGCAATGACGCTGGCCCAGATGCAGGCCATCGCCGCCGATGCCGCCAGCCGCTGGCCCGATACCATTGGCACCATCATCCATCGCCACGGGCGCCTCTTGCCCGGCGATAGCATCGTGCTGGTCGTCACCGCCTCCCCCCACCGCGCACACGCCTTCGCCGCCGCGCAGTTCCTGATGGACTGGCTTAAAATCAAGGCCCCGTTCTGGAAGCGCGAGGAATGGGCCGACGGGACGACGCGCTGGGTTGAGGCAAATGGCATCGACGACGACGCCGCGGAACGCTGGTAGAGACCCCGGGCAATTTCAAAAGGATCGCTGATGGCCGCCCCAAGTTCGTGCGTGCTGGTGCTGGATGGCCACCCCGACGGCACATCCTTGTGCAGCGCACTGGCCTCTGCCGCCGCCGAAACGGCGCGGGCGCGCGGCGCGGAGGTGAAGCTGCTGCACCTGTCGGCAATGCAGTTCGATCCCAATCTCGCTCACGGCTACAAGCAACGGCAAGACCATGAGACTGACCTACAGGAATTTCTTGATGCCGTGCGTTGGTGCGACACGTTCATCCTAGTGCACCCCTTGTGGTGGGGCGCGGCGCCGGCCAAGCTGAAGGGCCTGATCGACCGTGTTTTCCTGCCAGGCATCGCCTTTGCCTATGAAGGCGACGGGCATTTCCCCAAAAAGCTCTTTGAAGGCCGCACCGCCCGCGTGCTGATCACCGCCGATACACCGCCCTGGTATCTGTGGCTGGGCTATCGCAACGGCTGGCTCAATGTGCTGCGTCGGCAGATCCTGAATTTCGTCGGCATGAAGGTGACGCACATGAAAGTGGTCGGCACCATCCGCGATGCAACGCCGGCGCGAACCGAAAGTTTCTTCGCGGTGACGCGCAAGTTGGCCGGCTAGGCCAGGGTGCGGATGTAGCGCAGATCGGACCAGCCAGGCACGGATCGTATCGGCGGCGACAGGCGGCGCAGTTCGCCATCGAACAGGCATCGCACCGTGCGGCGGCGGCCCACCACCAGTTCAGGCGCCGTGGACGCCGTCACGCTGGCAGCGGCGCGCCAATCATTCAGCAGCCAGTTCACTGCCGCCGCCATAGCATCGGCCAGCCAGCGACCGGAAAACAGCGCCACTTCCACGCCCTGTTCGCCCGGCATCACCAGCACGCCGGGGTTGCGGCCGGGCTTGCCCGCCAGATGCGGCCATGGCGTTCGTTTTCGCGCGCCCGCGCCCAGCGGGTGAGCGGCCCGATGATGATACGGCAGTAACTGGTGTGACCAGCGGCGCGCACCACCGGCACATGGGTCAGCACCCCCTGCCCGGTCACCGCCACGACGGCCTCAAGGCTGGCGTCTCCGTGCAGCGCCTTGGGCAACAAGTTCATGGTGCCGCCTGGTATGGCGAGAAACTGGCCATCCCAGCCCGTGGCCGCCGCACTGGCCGCGCCCAGCGTGTCGATGCCGGCCAAAGCTGCAGCTTCCGGAGCTGGCTCAAGCGGGAAATTGCTGCTGCCGGCGATGGTTGCGCCAGCTGACTGTAAGGCCGCCTCCAGCGCAGCGATGCGCCCTTCATCGGTCGAGCGGCTGGCGCGGTTGGCCACCAGCCACACCCGGCCCAATGGGCGGGCAGGTTCGGGCGGGTGCGGCGCGGGCTCCATTGAACCGCCGTGCCGAGTGGCGGCCGAGCGGTCAACGGGGTGTTGTTACGCAGGGCAAATTTCCCCAGCCATTACAGATTGGCGCTCAGTTCCTTGATGTCCTTGTTCAATATGCGGTCGTTGTCGCTATAATCCACCGGGCAATCGATCAGGTGGACGCCCGGCGTGTTCAGGCAATGCGCCATCAGGCCCGGCAGCATCTCCGCATTGGTCACCCGGTGGCCGCGGGCGCCATAAGCCTCTGCATAGGCAACGAAATCCGGGTTGCCATAGGTAAGACCCCAATCCTTGAAGCCCATGTTGGCCTGTTTCCAGCGGATCATGCCGTAACTGCCGTCGTTCAGGACCAGC
The DNA here is from genome assembly GCF_945882885.1 of Sandarakinorhabdus limnophila DSM 17366. Taxonomy (GTDB): domain Bacteria; phylum Pseudomonadota; class Alphaproteobacteria; order Sphingomonadales; family Sphingomonadaceae; genus Sandarakinorhabdus; species Sandarakinorhabdus limnophila_A. The sequence continues at coordinate 11,776 of NZ_CAMCWT010000022.1, read as the reverse complement.
ACGGTGAGGTTGAGGCCGAGGCGAACCGCTGTTTCCATCTCTTGGCTGTTCATCATGAAGCCGCCGTCGCCGCAGATCGCCATCACCTTGCGATCTGGATAGACCATGTTCGACGCCATCGCGCTGGGCAGGCCGGCACCCATCGTGGCAAGCGCGTTATCAAGCAGCACGGTGTTGGGGCGATAGGCGGTGTAGTTGCGGGCGAACCAGATCTTGTAGACGCCGTTATCGAGCGCAATAATGCCGTCTTCTGGCATCGCCTTCCTGATCTCGCTCACCAGATACTGCGGGTAGATCGGGAAGCGCAAATCCGCCACAGCGGCGTCACGGTGGGCCACTTCGGCGGCACGCGCGGCCAGCATGGCGGCAAAATCCCAGTGTGGCTGGACACGGATCGCCTCCTTCAACTGCCACACCGCGTTGGCAATATCACCGATCACCTCGATCTGCGGATAATAGACCGGGTCCACCTCCGCCGAACGGAAACTCATGTGGATGACGGCGGTGGCGTCGCCGCTCATGAAAAAGGGCGGCTTTTCAATCACATCATGCCCGATGTTAACGATCACATCGGCGCGGCGGATCGCGGCGTGGACGAAATCCCCGGCCGAAAGCGCCGCACAGCCCAGGAACTGCGGGTGGCGCTCGTCAATCACGCCCTTGCCCAGTTGCGTGGTCAGGAACGGGATACCGGTCTTTTCCACGAACTCCAGCAGCATCTTGCTGGTCATGGTGCGGTTCGCCCCGGCGCCGATCACCAGGATCGGCGATTTCGCCGCCTCGATGGCGCGCACCGCGGCCAGCACCGCTTTGGAGTCCGCCAAGGGCCGGCGGGCATAGCTCGGCTTGAAGGGCACGGCATCGGTGGGATCGTGGGCGATATCCTCCGGCAGCTCCAGATGGGTGGCACCGGGCTTTTCCTCCTGTGCCAGCCGGAAGGCTTCGCGGGTGCGGGCCGGGATGTTGTCGGCGCTGGCCAATTGGTGGGTGTATTTGGTGATAGGCCGCATCATGTCGACCACATCGAGGATCTGGAACCGGCCCTGCTTGCTCTTCTTGATCGGTTTCTGGCCGGTGATCATCAACATCGGCATGCCGCCCAGAAAGGCATAGGCCGCCGCCGTCACGAAATTTGTCGCGCCGGGCCCGAGCGTGGCGACGCACACCCCGGCCTTGCCAGTATGACGGCCATAGGTGGCGGCCATGAAGCCGGCGCCCTGTTCATGGCGCGTCAGGATCAGGCGTATCCTGGTCGAACGTTGCAGGCTGTCGAGAAAATCCAGATTCTCCTCGCCGGGCACGCCGAACACATATTCACAGCCCTCTGCCTCAAGGCATTGCACCAGCAGATCAGAGGCCTTGGTCATCGCTCACACTCCTGAAATCTGTGCCTCGCGGCGGCCATCTGCACGGGCGCGTGGGCCGGTGGCATCGTGGATCGTGCCCGCCGCCGCCAGTCCATTGGCCGGCATGTTGTTGTAGACATTCTCATACTGGCCGGGTTCGATCAGATAGGTCTCGTGCCAGATTCCGACATCACCGTTGGAGCCCACCGCCTTGTTGAAGCGTGTCCAGGCCGACAGGTGCAGCTGATCGCGCGACGCCGCAAAGGCCTGCAGATGAGCGAGGCTGCGCCAATACTGCACCAGCATCGTCGCCGGAAAACCGAAGTGGGTGCGGTTGTGCAGCATGCCCAGTTCCGGCTTGCGCGACAGCTCAGCGATCTTTGGCCTCATCGCACTAAAGGTGGGCAACCAACTGCCCACTTTCCATACTCGGTTGATGCGGCGGTCGATGATGCCGGCCATTACACGACGCCGAACGCCAGCATGGCGTCCGCCACCTTCTTGAAGCCAGCGATATTGGCGCCCTTCACATAATCGGTGTGGCCATCGGCGGAGCGGCCATATTCCAGGCAGCGGTCATGGATGCTGGACATGATGTCCTTCAGCATCGCCTGCAATTCCTCTTCCTTCCAGCTCATGCGCGCCGAATTCTGGCTCATTTCCAGGCCAGACACGGCAACACCGCCAGCGTTGGACGCCTTGCCAGGGGCATAAAGGATCTTTGCGGCCTTGAAGATATGCACGCCTTCCAGATCGGTGGGCATGTTGGCGCCTTCGGCCACGGCGATGCAGCTATTCTGCATAAGCGTCCGCGCTTCCTCGCCGTTCAGTTCATTCTGGGTGGCGCAGGGCAAGGCCAGATCACAGGGCACGCCCCACGGCCTGGCGCCGCCACCGTGGAAGGTGGAGCCCTTGAACTCGGTTGCATATTCCGAAATGCGGCCGCGGCGGCGGGTCTTGTGGGTCTTCACCCAGTCGATCTTGTCCTGGGTGATGCCATCGGGATCGTGGATGAAGCCCTCGCTGTCTGACAGGGTCAGCACCTTGCCGCCCAATTGCACGATCTTTTCGGCGGCATGGGTCGCCACATTGCCCGATCCGGAGATCACCGCTGTCTTGCCGGCGACGTCCATGCCTTTTGATTTCAGCATGTTCTGCAGGAAATAGACGGCGCCATAGCCGGTCGCCTCGGTGCGGATCAGGCTGCCGCCCCATTCCAGCCCCTTGCCGGTTAGCACGCCGGTGAAATGGTTGGTGATGCGCTTGTACTGGCCGAACATGAAGCCGATCTCGCGCCCGCCCACGCCGATGTCGCCGGCCGGCACGTCAACATCCGCTCCGATATGGCGATACAGCTCGGTCATGAAACTCTGGCAGAAGCGCATGATTTCATTCACGCTCTTGCCCTTGGGGTTGAAGTTGGAGCCGCCCTTGCCGCCGCCCATCGGCAGGCCGGTGAGCGCGTTCTTGAAGGTCTGCTCGAACGCCAGGAACTTCAGCACGCTTTCCGTCACCGACGGGTGGAAACGGATGCCACCCTTGTACGGCCCGATGGCGTTGTTGTTCTGCACCCGCCAGCCGCGCTGCACGCGGATATTGTTGTTGTCATCCTCCCAGCACACGCGGAAGGACACGACCCGATCCGGCTCGGCGATGCGGCGCAATATCTGGGCCTCGTGATATTTCGGCTTGTCGCCGATGAAGTCGAAGATGTCTTCGGCCACCTCGGTCACGGCCTGCACAAATTCATCTTGGCCCGGATTGCGGCGCTTCACCCCTGCGATGAAGCCATTCAGATCGACATGATCGCCTGCGCCCATGCGCCTTCTCCCCCCGGTGCGGGCCGGTCGCTGCGTGGCGCCAACCTCCATCCCTGCACGGCCGTTCGCCGCGCAAGGGGGATCGTATCAGAAATATGGCGGCGGCAAAGAGGGCGCAGATTCAGGGTTGGGCGGTGGCGTCAAAGCTCCACACACCCGGCCCGCCAGGCAACCCGGCCCAGCCGCCCCGCGCCAGCATGGCAGCAACATCGGCCTCACCGTGGCGCCAGTGTGTTTCCATGGTGGCGCGGCTGAACTCACGGCCCTTCGCGGCGCCCTGCCACGGCTGATCGCGATAGACGAGCTGTGCCACCACAGCGCGGCGCCCGCGCGCCAGTCGGTCAAGCAAATGCGCTTCTGCACTGTCGCGCAATTCGGGCGGCAGTTTAGCCGCCAGCCGCGCCCAGGCCTCGCGCGGGCCGTTCAGACGGGCCTGGGCATCGGTGGTGAAGCGGGTGCGGCTGGAAAAGCGGATGTCTGCCGCGCGTTCTTCGACATCGGCAAACGTGGCCGGCAGTTGACCGCGGGCGGGGAAAAGATCGACCTGGAAGATCGCCAGATCGCAATCTTCATGATCGTCGAGCACATGATCGAGCGGCGTGTTTGACACCAGTCCGCCATCCCACCAGTATTGGCCGTCGATCTCCACCGGCGGCAGGCCGGGCGGCAGCGCGCCCGATGCCATCACATGGCGCACGTCCAGCCGCTCTCGCGCTGAACAGAAATAGCGGAAGTTGCCGGTTTCAACATTCACCGCTCCCACTGCCAAGCGCACCGGCCCGTTATTGAGGTAATCCCAATCCACCAGTTCGGTAAGGCTGTCACGCAGCGGCGTGGTGTCATAAAGCGCGGTCTGGCTGGCATTGTCCCACGGTCGGCGTGGTCGGAAAAAGCCCGGCGCACCCCACAGTGCGGAGCCGGCCGCAGCCCATTGGTGCCGCAGCATTTCGAGCATCATGATGCCGGGTGGAAACAGGAAATCGAGTCCCGGGCCACCCGTCACCCGTTCCCAGAAGGTCATCAGCCGTTCGCGGCGGCGTTCGGGCGGATTGCCGGCGATCAGCGCGCCGTTGATGGCCCCGATCGAAATCCCGGCCACAGCCTTGGGGCAATAGCCCATATCGTCCAAGCCCGCGAACACGCCGGCCTGATAGCTCCCCAGAGCACCGCCACCCTGCAGCACCAGCACCGGCATACCGGGCAAGGCTGGGATGGTGGCCACGCCTGTGGATCAGGCCAGAACTGGCGTTGGCGCCGTTTCGTGTGCAGCGATCAGCGCGCGATCATCATGGTCCCACGGATGAAATTCGGGGCGGAAATAGCTGGCCCACGGCAGCGCCACCTCGCGCAGCACGCCGGGCGTGCCCAGCAGATACCACCACAGCCGCGCCTTGGCCCGCCATCCGGTGATGCCGTCTTGCGTCAGCAAGGCCAGCGCATCATTCACCCGGTTCGCGATGAAATTGCGCGAGACGCGAAAGAATACCAGGCTGCGGATCGCCCAGCGTTTCGCCGGCTTCAGGCTGCGGGTGATGTGCATATAGGTATCGAAGGCGACACCCTTGTGCTCGATCTCCTCGATGGCGTGCCAGATCCACATCGCGCGGGTTTCGGCCGACGCGCCGGCAAACTGCTGGCCGCCGCGCGCCAACATGGCGTGGGCGAAGATAGCGGTGAAATGTTCCAGGCTCACCGTCACCAGTAATTGTGCCACCGGGTGGGTGGTGCGCGCCTGGACCAGGCTGTCGGCGATGCGCTTGTCGATGGCGGCGATGTCGTAACCGGCACCCGTCACCTGCCGGTTGAAGGCAACATGCTCGCGGGTGTGGTGGGCTTCCTGTTTCACGAACTGGTCGATCTGCGCGGCAAGCTCCGCTGGCACCTGATCCCGGAACCGCCGCACGGTTTCGATGAAAAAGGCTTCGCCGGCCGGGAAACTGGCCGAAAGCGCATTGTGCCAGGCAGTGGCAACAGCATCGCCGCCCAGCCACCAGCGGCCGCGCACTTCATCGCGGCCAAAACGCAGGTTGCGCGGCGTAATCGCCAGATCAGCGGGCGCTGCGAAAGCCATTACTGCACCGCCAGCAGTTCGACGTCGAACATCAGCGTCGCGCCGGGCGGGATCACGCCGCCGGCACCGCGATCGCCATAGCCGGCTTCCGGAGGCACGATCAGCGTGCGCTGGCCGCCAACCTTCATGCCGGCCACGCCTTCATCCCAGCCCATGATCACTTCGCCCAGGCCCAGCGTGAAGATGAAGGGCTGGCCACGATCGCGCGAGGTATCGAATTTCGTGCCCTTTCCGCCGTCCACATAAAGCCAGCCGGTGTAATGCACCGCCACGGCACGGCCCGGTTCGGCGAGGGCGCCGCTACCGGCCTTGACCTCGGTCACCTTAGTGCCGCCGGGCAGCACCGCCTGTTGTGCGGCGGCTGTGGTGGCCGTCATGGTAGCGACAGAGGCAGCCAGAGCGGCAATGGTGGCGGCAGACATGGGAAAATTCCTGTAGTTGCAGTGCAACAGCGATGTGGCCGCAGTTGCGCTGGCAATCAAGAGGGCACAGCGTCACCAATCCCAAGTCGCTGTCGCAGAAAGCCAATCACCCGGGTTTCCGCCGCTTTGCCGGGGCCATCGTCGGGCAGATGCACGGTCAGAACGCTGTGCGGGGCCATGCCGGTGCCGGTTCGGGCATGTTCATCAGCCAGTTCGATGGTTTCGACCCGACCGGGGAACTCGCGCTCATAGCGGCGGAAGCGGGCATCGGGCACCAGCGCATCAGACCGGTAGCGCAGCGCGAGGAGCGACAGATCCTCCTTCTCGAACCGCGCCCGCGCGCAGGCGATCTCGGCCGGAGCCGCATCGATGCCGCCAGTCTTGGCGCCGCGGATGGGCAGGCTGGGCTGGCTCAAGACCGGGGCGATGACGCTGGGTTCAGTCATCATCGCCAGCGCGAAACCGCCGGTGAAGCACATGCCCACCGCCCCCACGCCCGGCCCGCCGCATTCTTCATGAGCCTGTTTCGCCAGCGCCCGCAGCCAATCGACAATCGGACTGGAGCGGCCGTCGGACCAGGCCGAAAACTCGCGGCGGATGCAGATGTTGAGGAACAATTGCTTCACCGCCGCGGCTTTCGTGGGCACCGAACCGGGCGTGCCGAACAGGCTGGGGCAAATCACGGTCATGCCGGCCACCGCCAGCCGGTCGGCAAAATCAATCACCAGGGTGTGCAACGCCGGAACTTCATGGATGACGATCACGGCCGGACCGCTGCCGCGGCGATAAACGGGGCGGGTGTACGGGCCGGCGGTGAAATCGGTGAGGCTGTAATCGGATAATGGCATGGCTGGTTCCCCCTGTTCGGACAGTGCGATGGGGGCTGCAGGTTGGCAAGGTGCGGTCGTGACGGGCCCGGCCGGCCTTGCGCGAGTTCTGGTGCCTGCGCCTCCCACAGCCACCAAGCCGTACTGCGGCTTGGTGGGTCCTTCGGGACTTGAACCCGAAACCTACCGCTTAAAAGGCGGGCGCTCTAACCGATTGAGCTAAGGACCCCCAAAAGCCGCTGGCAGCATTGGGCGCGCATCAGGCGCGGGGCAGGCCTTTAGGGCGAAGCGCGCGGGCGTGCAACTGTCTTGCACTATGCCCCGTCACCGGATGCCGCCAATCAGGCGCGACCATCACCAGAGGATCAAGGACGAAACGCCGTTCAGCAAGGCGCGGGTGCGGCACGGCAAGGTCGGGCAGACGCAGCTGAGTAGCGCCGGCGCCAAGAATATCGAGATCCAGCACCCGATCCCCCCAGCGTTGCCCGCGCCTGCGGCCAAAGTTCCGCTCGATATCTTTCAGCGCACGCAGAAGTTCAGGCAGGCTGCCACCCCACTCCAAAGCTGCCACCGCATTGGCATAACGGCGGCTGCCCGGACCGATCGGGGCCGTCATGAAGATGGGCGATACGCGCTCCAGCAGCCCCAGCCCCGCCAATGCCACCAGCGCCGCGCGTACCACGCCCGCCGGCCGGCCATGGCGGCCGTGGCAGCGGTTCGATCCCAGCGCGACAAGTATGATTGCCATATTATCCTGAGCCCCTACAGGCAAGGGGGATGACTGACGAGACCCTGCACCCCGGAACCCCGCCAAAGGATTGCGCCTTGTGCCCGCGCCTGGCCGCCTATCGTACCGAGCAGGTGGCGCGCCATTCCGGCTGGTGGAACGCCCCAGTGCCGCCGCTTGGTGATGCCTCGGCTTGGCTCGCCATCGTCGGTCTCGCACCCGGCCTGAAGGGCGCCAACCGCACCGGCAAGCCGTTCCATGGTGACGAAGCCGGCAAGATGCTGTTTGGCACGCTGGCCGAACTGGGACTGGCCACCGAAACACCCGATGGCTGGGATGCGCCGGGCCTGTTCATCACCAACGCCGTGGCCTGCGCGCCGCCAGGAAACCTGCCCGAAACGGCGGAGAAACATAACTGCCGGTCCTATCTCGCCGAACAACTGGCCGCCCTGCCCGCCTTGAAAGTGGTGGTGGCTTTGGGCGAAACCGCACACCAGGCCGCGATCAAGGCGGTCGGCGGCAAGCTGCCCAAGTATCGCTTCGGCCACGGCGTGGCGCACAAGCTGCCTTCGGGCGTGGTGCTCGTGGACAGCTACCATTGCAGCCGACTGAACACCAATACCGGCCTATTGACGCCGGACATGTTCAAGGCCGCGCTCGAATCGACCCTCGCCTAAAGAGGCTGAGCTTCAGATGTCCTGCGCCAGCCGCCCATAGAGTTCGGGCCGGCGGTCCCTAAAAAAGCCGAAGGCGGCGCGGAGGCGGGCGGCGAGGTCGAGGTTGAAGGTCGCCTTCACCACGCCGGGCGTCACGTCATCCAGATCATCGACAATGTCGCCGCGCTGATCGCAAGCGAAGCTGGTGCCATAAAAGGTCTGGGCGTGGGGTGTCCCGGCCTCCTCGGTGCCGATGCGGTTGCAGGCCAACACCGGCACGACGTTCGATACGGCATGGCCCACCATCGCCCGGCGCCACAACCGGCGGGTATCGAGGTCGGGATCATGCGGCTCGGTGCCGATGGCGGTCGGATAGAGCAGCACTTCGGCGCCCATCAGCATCATCGCGCGGGCGGTTTCGGGATACCATTGGTCCCAGCAGATGCCGACGCCGATCACGCCCTTCTTTGTGTTCCACACCTTGAAACCGGTGTTGCCGGGGCGGAAATAGAATTTTTCCTCATAGCCCGGCCCATCGGGAATGTGGCTCTTGCGATAGACACCCATCACGTTGCCGCCATTATCGATCATGGCCAGGCTGTTGTAATGATGGTGGCCGTCCTTCTCGAAGAAGGAACAGGGAATGTACGTCTTCGTTTCCAGCGCTACTTCGCGCATCGCGGCGACGGCCGGATGCTTGTCCAGTGGCAGCGCATTGACGAACAGGCCTTCGTCTTCGTGCCGACAGAAATAATGGCCTTCGAACAATTCGGGCGGCAGCACGACGTCCACGCCGTCAGCGGCGGCCCGGGCAGCAGCGGCGGTCATGGCAATATCGGCATCGCGATTGCCAGAAAAGGCCAGTTGCAGGCCGGCGACGGTGATCAAGCGGGTCATGTTTTCGCCCCTAGTGCACGAATGTGGCGGGCGAAAGATGCCCTCCAGTCTTGGCCTATTTCGGCTGCTGCTGGGTGATGCAGTGAAAACTGCCGCCGCCGGTGAGAATATGATCGGCGCGCATGCCAATCACCTCCCGATCGGGGAACAGCGCGGCGATCGCCTTTACCGCGTCATCATCGCTGGCGGCGCCATAAAGCGGCACCACCACCACGGCATTGGCGATGTAGAAATTCATGTGGCTGGCCGGGATGATCTCGCCATCGCGCAGCACCTTGCCCGGCGAAGGGATCGGAACGATCTCCAACCCGAAATCGCGCGCACGATCCCAGGCGTCTTCATAGATATCCTTGTTGGGGTCATCCTTGCCCGCCGCCACCGGAAGCGCCAGCCGGCCCGGCGCCACGAAACGCGCAAGATTGTCGACATGGCCATCGGTGTGATCGTTCAGCAGCCCCTCGCCCAGCCACAACACTCGATCCAGGCCAAGATCGCGGCGCAGATGGCTTTCCACCTCCACCCGGTCCATCTTGGGGTTGCGGTTGGGATTGAACAGGCATTGCTCGGTGGTCACCACCAGCCCAGTGCCATCCACATCGATAGCGCCGCCTTCAAGAACCCAGCCGCGTTTTGCCAGCGGCGTTTTCGTCATATTGGCAACAAAGGCGGCAACGCCCTCATCGCCGGGCAGATCATATTTGCCGCCCCAGAAATTGAAGCGGAAGCCGGCCGCCGCCATGCCGTGCGGCGATTGCAGAAACAAGGGCCCGGTATCGCGCAGCCAGATATCGCCAAAACCATAGGCATGCAGCCGCACATCCACATCGCCCAGCATGTCGCGGGCCACGGCCATGGCTTCATCATTGGCCACCAGCAGTTCGACGCGCTCGCCCTTGGCAATGGCGCGCACCATCGCGGCGACTTCCGCTTGTGCCGCGGCGAGATCATCCTCCCACAGCTCCGCATGGGACGGAAATGCCGTCCAAGTGGCGGCGTGGGCAGCCCATTCTGCCGGTTGTCGCGCCGTCATGTCGTTCCCACGCTCCCACTTGCCATAGCCCACTCATGCCTCGCTTTTCACTCGCGGGGATGAACCGGCCTAACCTGTTGCTGTCGCGATTGATTGCCAGCCAATTACGGTGCTGGCAACTGCGAAGTGCGACCCTTGGCCTCAGGCAGAGCCTGCGTCGGTGGGCGGCTTGAAACCCTGCGCCACCACATACCATTCGCTCGATCCCTTGCGGCTGGCGGGTGGCTTCACATGTTTCACCGTGGTGAAATGCCGTTTCAGCAGCGCGGTCAACTGGCCATCGCCGCCGCCGGCCAGCACCTTGGCCAGGAAACTGCCGCCTGGCCGCAACAGCCGCGTGGCCATGTCCAGCCCAACCTCGATCAAGCCCATGGTACGCAGATGGTCGGTCTGCTTGTGCCCCACGGTATTGGCGGCCATATCGCTCATCACCAGATCGGCTGGGCCACCCAGTACGCTGAGGATCAGCGCTTCGCTGTCGTCATCGGTAATGTCTTTCTGGAACAGATCGACGCCGGCCAGCGGCTCGATGGCCAGCAGATCCATGCCCACCACCCGCGCCTTTGGCCGTTTCTGCTTCACCACCTGGCACCAGCCACCGGGCGCGGCGCCCAGATCGACCACGCGATCAACGCCGGCCAGCAGGCCGAACTGTTCATCCAGTTCCTTCAGCTTGAAGGCGGCGCGGCTGCGATAGCCCTGCGCCTTGGCAGCCGCAACATAGGGATCGTTCAGGTGCCGTTCCAGCCAGGCCGCTGATTGCGGCGTGCGCTTGCGCGCGGTTTTCACCCTCACCTTGCCGCCACGCGAGCGGCTGCCGGGGCCACTGGGTCCTGCACCACTCATTTGCCAGCCGCCCATACGCCGTCGCGCGTCATCAAAGTGCGCAATATGCCTTCGCGGATGCCGCGATCGGCCACCCGCACCTGCCCGCCCGGCCAGCGGGTAAGAATGGCTTCCAATATGGCGCAGCCGGCCACGATCAATTCGGCGCGATCCGGCCCCACACAGGCGATGCGGGCGCGTTCAGCCACGCTGCTGTGCCCAATCGACCGGCACAATGCCGCCAGCGCCGCCGTATCCACCGCACAGCCATCCACCCGCCGCCGATCATAGCCGGGGAGGCCCAGCTGCACGCTGGCCAGCGTGGTGATGGTGCCAGATGTGCCCAGCAACTGCACCTCGCTCACGCCGCGCGCTGCCAGCTTCACGGCAAACCGGTCAAGCCTGGGCCACATCTCGGCCAGCATTCGGTCGTAGGCGTCAACGCGATCGGCAACCTGCGGCCATTGCGGTTCGGTTTCGGCCAGAGACACCACGCCCCACGGCATTGAAATCCACTCGATAATGGCCGGGGGCGCGTCGCCTACTCCCGAAGGCGCTACCAGCATCAATTCGGTCGAACCGCCGCCGATATCGAACACCAGCGCAGGCGGACCATCGCCATCAATCAGCACATGGCAGCCCAGCACCGCCAGCCGTGCCTCTTCGGCAGCGCTGATCACATCCAGCGCGATGCCGGTTTCCTGATAGACTCGCTCCACGAAGGCCAGGCCATTGCTGGCGCGTCGGCAGGCTTCGGTGGCGACATTACGGGTCAACCGCACATCACGGCGTGCCAGTTTTTCGGAGCAGGCCGAAAGTGCGGCCAGCGTGCGGTCCATCGCGGCATCGGACAGCCGACCGGCTTCCAGCAGCCCCTCCCCCAACCGCACCACGCGGCTATAGGCATCCACCACGGTGAAGCCATCGGGCGATGGCCGGGCGATCAGCAATCGGCAATTGTTGGTGCCCAGATCAAGCGCGCCATAGGCTGGCGCGCGACGCTGCTGGGATGGGTGCATCCGGCTTCGGGCGGCGGTGCCGAGGCGGGGGCCGTCAGCAGATTCAAGCAGGGCCGGCATCGGCAAGTCCAGTCACATTCACATACCGCCTTGACCATGCGCCCCCAAGGGACGCCGCTGCAGCGGAACCTGAACT